>JAHJIY010000020.1 GCA_018823175.1 Pseudomonadota bacterium | reverse complement strand
TTAATTATGATCGTGAAAACAGTGTGTTATCTTATTTTTCGCCTCTTGCTCAATGTCCAAAGTTTGCGAAGCCACTAACAACAAACCTTGATTTTATTGGGGTTGTAAACACTTCGGGAATTGCTGAGATGATGATGCAAACTAATTTAAAGAACTCATCAAATAAAAGCAACAAACCTTAACTACTGGTCACCTCTCCGTTCACCGCAATTGAGTGATCCAGAGAAACCTCCATGGCCCGCACCGGGCAGATGGTCACGCACAGACCGCAGCCGCTGCATTTATCGGGATCAAACAGGACCGCCATATCAGGCCGATGAATGTGCAAGGCACCGGTCGGACATACACCGGTACAAGCTCCGCACTGGAAACACTTATCATCATCGCGGCGGATACTGGTTATCAACCGCTCAACCTTAACCCCGGTTTCTCGCAGATACTTAATCCCCTTCTCGACGTTGGCTTTATGTTGTCCCATTATTTCCAACACCATAAGGCCCTCCTGCTGCAACAGAATATCCGCCTTAAGGATATTAAATTCCACATCGTATTTTTTGACCAGATTACAGATAATGGGCTGGTCGGTACTTTCTTTAGGAAATCTCAAAACATACATTCTGGCATACATGACTTTAAACCTCTGATCCTAATATAAATGAATTATTTTTAAAACCTACCGAAAGAGTGATTATCCGCCCAGAGCAAAATAGATTGGCGCTGGTATCTACAACAAATGAACTAATTGTTCGTCCAAACGATCAAGCAAAGTCTCAAGCGGACCTTCACTTAAAAATCGGACCATCTGACCGTCCTTCAATTCATCAGGCTCCTCGAAACTCTCTTTTTGCTTCAAATACACCTCCCAACTACCGTCAGACACGGCATCAGGATCAAGCGCTCTGGCCTTCAACCGCCTTGTCACCTCATCATCGGAACAAAAACACAAAACGAAATATACCTCAACCCCCATCTTCTCGGCAAGCTCCCGAACCAAATCCCGCTCATGCCTCGATTGATAGGAAGCATCAAGGATGACATTTTTCCGGTCAGTCAGATCTTGCCGGGCCCTTTCCAGTAGAAGATCATAAGTGCGCCGCGTAAACTTGCGGGAATATATCCCCTGATCGATTCCTGAGTCATCGTGGGAGAATAAAGGGATGGCAGCCAGTTCCTTGCGCAGCCGATCGGAATTATGATGGCGCAGGCCATGACGTTTAGCCCAGGCCTTAGCCAGGGTACTCTTGCCGCTGGCCACCATTCCCCAAAAAACAAAAAGTTTATTTGCAGGAGGCATATTTCTCCGCTAATTCAAAATATTTCCGGGCCTGTTCCAGACATGATTTTTTGGTGTTGTCATCCACCTCAGGAGCATGGGCGGTAAATAAACCGATCTTGCCCCGAACGTAGGCCCGATAACATTTATAAAAATCAAGCATCTCGGTCAGGTCATCATCACCGGAAGCAACCTTGAAACGATCAATAAAATATGTGGAAAGACCGTCCAGGCCATGATAATCCAAATCCATGGCCAAGAAAGCCACGTCACTAGCGACATCACAGTAACGAAAACGCTGATTGAACTCTATACAATCATAAATATAGATCTGGTCTGCCAGACAGATATTGGCGGAATAAAGATCCCCGTGACAATCACGAATGCGCCCCGCCGCAATCCGGCCATTAAACAGATCATTTCGGCCCAAAAAAGCCCGGGCGTAGTCCCCGATCCGCTCAAACTGCTTTCGACTCAAAGCTTCACAACCTATAAAGGACTCGGTTTGCGCAAAATTTTCCAAAACATTTACACTTACCGCCCGAGCAGTCCCGAACTCCTTTATTTCATCACCACCGTTAGCCTGCCGGTAAAAGGGCACCAGAAGATCGACAATGCCATCGAGCATTTTCTTGTCAAGTTCTCCGGCCGCGATCACGTTGGCCATCATCCTGTCTTCGGACATTCGCCGCATCTTTATCCCATACTCAACCGCGTCGCCGGGGCCATCCAAAGTAAAACCCTCTCCTTGCCGATTAATGCTGACCAACCCCAGATAAAGTGAAGGGCAGAGTCGCCGGTTAAGAATAAGTTCCTGTTCACAGAAATGCTTACGCTTCTCAAGGGTAGTAAAATCAAGGAAACCGAAATCTACCGGCTTTTTCATCTTATAAACAAAATCCCCCGCCAACAGAACATAAGAGATATGGGTCTGAACAAGCTTGATCTCAGAAACAGGATGAGGATAGGCCTCAGCGTCCAACAAGAATTGTACAAAATCAGGCAGATTATCGTTTGTCATGATTATTTCACATTATTTTTATCGCAGAAACGAAGCGCCCGGAAACTCTCCGCTATGATCGAAAAAAGTCATCATTGCACATTAGCACAAAAACACGCAAACCAAGGTTACAAATGACTTCCTAACATCCAGACCGCAACAATGTCAAAAATTATTTACCATTACTAACTAAATAATCAAAAATTAAGGGTTTTTTACTCACCGGCAGAAAATATATCAGTCATTAAAGCCAAGCTGCTTAATCAACTTGAGAATAATCTCCTTGGCTTCCAGGTCAACATCTTTCACGGCAAATCCGGTCACAAAAAAATCGGGATTCACATCATTCTTACACCACTGACTCTCACATTCAAACTTGAGAAGCTTATGTTTGAAATAACCTTCCGGTAACATCATTTGAAGAATAAAGGCTTTTCCTGTCTCTATCGGTTTCTTGCTGACCAGCTTGATCCCTTTTGGCGTTATATCAACCAGGTGACCAACCAGCTCATTACTCTTGTAATCATAAACCTCAAGGTAATAGATGAGGTGCCGTCGTTTCAGGACCCTTACTTCTTCCGTAACCATTGTTGCCTCCCTTATCTTGAAAAGATATAAAGCTGAGCTGAGTCGCAAGTCGACTCAAACCGATAAACGAGAATCACGAGATATCGAGAATTATGCGCCCCGAAGGAAGTACCCTTGGGGTGCGCCCCGAAGGAAGTACCCTTGGGGTGCGCCCCGCAGGAAGTGTCCCTGGGGTGTCCTTGTGATATAAAAAAAGAGATTATCCGGGAAATTAAATTGCTTACTCGGGTCGCTCTCTATTTCTCGTCAATATATCGTAGCATAAAGGCAACAACTTCATCTGCATTCATTTTGGAAGAATCTACAATTATTGCGTCAGAGGCCGGTTTCAAGGGAGCAAGCGCCCGAGAACTGTCATCCTGGTCTCGCTTGACGATCTGAGCAAGAATTTCCCGCTCATTGACCTCCTGCCCCTTCTCCCGCAGCTGTTGGCAGCGCCGGCGCGCCCGCTCCTCGGCCGATGCGTCCAGATAAAATTTATATTTGGCGTCAGGAAAAACCACGGTCCCCATGTCCCGACCTTCCGCCACGACCGAACCATTACGACCCAGCTGATGCTGCAATGCAGTCAGCTTTTTGCGAACCAGATGATTTGCTGAAACCCTCGAAGCAATCATGCCCATTTCCGCCGTCCTGATCGCGCCGGACACATCCTCCCGGTCTAAAATCACCTTGGTTTCACCACCTTCGGCCACCAGAGAAAGATCAAGCCCGTCAAGCAACGCCTGCAATAAAGATTCATCCGCCAAATCAATACCGGCACGCTCTATTTTCAAACCCACCGCCCGATACATGGCGCCGGTATCAAGATAGGTGTAATTAAGTTTCGCTGCCGTCATCTGACTAACCGTGCTTTTCCCAGCCCCGGACGGTCCATCAATCGTGACAATATTCTCAGCCATTGCGTAATTCATCCAAGGTTGCGGCAAGGGATTTGACCAGCCGCTCATTTTCTTCCGGTAGCCCCACGGTGATCCTGATCTTGTGCGGATAACCATAGGCGTTCATCGGTCGGATAATTACCCCTTTTCCCAACATTTTCTCATAAACCTGCTTACCGTCAAAGCCAAGATCAACCAGAAAGAAATTAGTCTGGCTGGCAAAGGCCCGGCAGCCCAATTGATTAATCTCCCGGCTCAGCCAGGCAATCCCATCACGAGCAAGATCAAGAGTTTTCCGATAATGATCGTCATCTTCCAACGCGGCCAACGCCCCGATCTGAGCCAGCGAATTAACATTAAACGGCTGCCGAACCCGATGAATATAACCGGCGATTTCCGCCGGCATAAACCCATAACCGACCCGCAAGCCAGCCAGTCCGTAAGCCTTTGAAAAAGTGCGCAACGCGACCACCGGTGTCTTCGAGTTTAAATAATCACGGGCATCAATCCGGATAGCAGGATCAACGAAATCAACATAGGCTTCATCAAGCACCACGATAACATCTTCTGGCACCCGGGCCAGAAAATGGTCAAACTCTTTTTTCTCAAAGACCGTGCCGGTCGGATTATTAGGATTATCCAGAAAGATTATTCGACTCTTGGCGCTAAGCTCGCCCAGGATTCCATCCAAATCATGACACAACCCAAGGGGGTAAGCATCACCATCAGCAGCTGGAGCTCCCACCGTAAACTGCCGTAAAGGGACCACCCGGTTTACGCCACCAGCGGCCTGCACCATTTTATGATAAACCAGAAAAGTGGGATGGCTGGTGATCACCTCCTCGCCCGGTTGCAGAAAGGTGGAGACCAGCAACTCAATTATTTCATTGGAGCCATTACCAAAGACTAATTGCTCGGGGCTGACCCCTATTTTTTCGGCCAGGGCCTTGCCCAGATAATAACAACTGCCATCCGGATAACGATGCAGATTAAACAAGGCTTTAGAAATAGCGGCCACCGATTTGGGTGATGGACCAAGAGAGTTTTCGTTGGAGGCCAATTTAATCGACCCGGAAATGCCATACTCCCGTTCCAATTCCTCCAATGGTTTACCTGGCGGGTAAGGCACCAGTGTTTCAATATTCTCAGCGACTTTAAACTTCAATTTTTTCACCTTTATAACGCCGTGGTTCTTTGACCGACAATTCCTAAACTTTTTTCCAGATTAAAGGCGGCCCGCAACAATTTTTCTTCCTCAAAATGGGCCGCCTGCATCTGCAAGCCGATCGGCAATCCGGATCCGCTAAAACCACAGGGCACCGAAATTCCCGGCACCCCGGCCAGATTAGCGGAAATTGTCAAAATATCCGATAAATACACACTTAGAGGATCATCAACTTTCTCGCCCAGACGCCAGGCCGGCGCAGGAGTAACGGGCGAAACCATCACATCGCATTTCTCAAAGGCCGCCTTGAAGTCCTCCACAATAAGGGTACGGACCTGCAAGGCCTTTTTATAGTATGCGTCATAATAACCGGACGACAAGGCATAGGTGCCGATCATAATCCTTCTTTTTACTTCATCACCAAAACCTTGAGATCTCGATTTCCGATACAGATCCGCTAGATCATCGGCGTCCATGTCCCGAAACCCGTAACGAATCCCGTCATACCGGGCCAAATTCGAACTGGCCTCAGCCGGGGCGATTATATAATACGCCGCCACCCCGTAAGCGGTATGCGGCAGAGAGACATCGACGATCTCTGCCCCCGCTTGTTGCATAAGATCAATTCCGTTCCGGACCGCCTTTTCCACCTCGGGATCAAGTCCCTCCTCAAAATATTCGGCCGGAATCCCTACCTTAAGCCCCCGCAACCCTTCAGTCAGAGCGCCGGCGTAATCAGGCACCTCCTGTTTTACCGAAGTTGAATCCTTTGGATCATAGCCGCTCATCACCTTAAGCATCAAGGCGCAATCGCGGACATCCTTGGTGATCGGACCGAGCTGATCCAGAGAAGAGGCGTAGGCAACCAGGCCGAAACGGGAAATCCGGCCATAGGTTGGTTTTAAGCCGACCACCCCGCAATGGGAGGCGGGCTGGCGAATCGAACCGCCGGTATCTGAGCCGACCGCCGCAATACACTCATCAGCCGCCACCGCCGCCGCCGACCCTCCGCTGGAGCCACCGCAAATATAATCATGGTTCCACGGGTTTCTAGGCACGCCAAAGGCACAATTCTCATTGGACGAACCCATGGCAAACTCATCCATCGAAACTTTGCCGATAATTACAGCGCCAGCCTCTTTTAATTTCTCGACCACGGTCGCATCATAGGGCGGCACAAACGACTCCAATATTTTTGAACCACAGGTAGTCCGCATTCCCTTGGTACAAATCAGATCCTTCAAGGCCAGGGGAATACCGCACAACGCGCCACCGCCGCCTTCGCCCATAAGCTTGTCCGCCGCCGCCGCCTGGACCAGGGCCTTTTCACGGTCTATGGTAATATAAGCGCCGACCTTATCTTCCACCTGTTCAATCCGCGTTAAAACAGAATTTGTGACCTCAACGGAACTCACTTCTTTCTTCTGCAGCAGGTCGTTCAATTGATGTATCGTCAATGCATAAAAATCCATAATTTCCTCAATAACCATGTGAGCGAAGCGTCAAGCTAACATAAGAACGGACCTCATATTGAGGTCCGTTCGCTAAATTTCAGGGATTTCCGCTTTACCAGATCTGACCGATATTAATTCAAATAACCCTTGGCACAACAAATGCCTCACCATTCTGCAATGGTCCATTTCGCAAGGCCTCTTCCTGAGAGAGTGATTTTTTCACTTCATCAACCCGGAAAGCATTATTTACAGAAATGGCATGAGTGGTAGGCACGACATTTTCGGTGTCCAGCTCATTCAATTTATCAACGTAATTTAAAATACGGTCCAACTGCCCGGCCATATCTTCCGTCTCTTCTACCGAAAGTTCAAGCCTGGCAAGTTTTGCAACATAACTAACTTCTTCCTTGGAAATCTTCATCCCAAAACTCTTACCCCATAAGCATTTTCAAGTCAAACAACTTATACCACACGGGCATAAGTTTCGTACGAGCCGACGAGCGGCTCAACTCAGCTTTATACCACACGGGCATAAGTTTCGTACGAGTCGACGAGCGGCTCAACTCAGCTTTATACCACACGGGCATAAGTTTCGTACGAGCCGACGAGCGGCTCAACTCAGCTTTATACCACACGGGCATAAGTTTCGTACGAGCCGACGAGCGGCTCAACTCAGCTTTATCTGCCATCAACCTATTTATACCCTTTCCGTGCCACCATAACCTTAGCAAAAATCTCAACAACTTCAGGGTCAAACTGACTGCCGACACAACGGCGCAACTCCACAACTCCGTCCGACAGAGCCATATTAACTTTATAACTACGCTTGGAAGTCATGGCATCAAAACTGTCAGCCACGGTAACTATCTTGGTAAGAATATCCAGTTCATCGCCCTTAATCCCGTCAGGATAGCCCTTCCCATCAACTCTTTCATGGTGATGCCGAACGATTAAGGATTCACGCTCCAGAAAATCAAGCGGCTTAATAATATTCTGCCCGATCTCCGGATGCTTCTTGATCATTTGCCACTCCTCATCGGTCAGCGCCCCGGGCTTCTGGATACAACTCACATCAATGACCAGTTTACCAATATCATGTACTCGGCAGGCCCGTTCCAACACAACCATATCCTCTTTTGATAAATCCATGGCCTTACCGATCATCATCGAATATTCGGTCACCCTGGTCGTGTGTCCCGCGGTATACTGGTCTTTTTCCTCCAGCGCCACCTGTAAAGTAGTGATGGTATTTAAGGCGGAAATTTCCAGATTGCTGCTGTATTCCTCCAAAAGTTCGTTTTTCTCAGCCAGTTCCTTGGTCTTGGCCTTGACTTCTTTTTCAAGACTCTCCTGATAGGCAACCTCGTGCAGGACATACATCCTTTTCTCAATCGCTCGCCGGACCTTTACTTCAAAAAGATCCAAATCCTCAATCGGTTTTGAAATAAAATCATAAGCCCCGAGATTGATGGCCTTGACCGCATACTCCATGCTGCCGGCCCCTGTCAAAAAAAGAACTGGCACGCCAAGCTCTTTTTTGTTGATGGCGGCCATTGTTTCAAATCCATCCATGCCGGGCATATTGATGTCCAGAATAATCACATCAATCTCTTTATTCAACTTGGTCAGCGCCTGTTCTCCGCTCTCCACTGAAACCACTTCATGCCCGTACATTTCCAGAATCTTTACTACCGCCTCCCGGACCAGATCATCATCATCAGCAATCAGTATCTTTGTTGTTCTTTCCATTTTACCTGCCTGCAATTCAACCAAAAAGGCACCCCAAGAGCATTCGGAGTGTCATAAACTCCCTTAGTTAATACGGACCACATAAGTTTCGTTTGGCCCGAATGTCGGGCCAACTCAGCTTTATACCGCAAGGGCATAAGTTTCGTTTGGCCCGAATGTCGGGCCAACTCAGCTTTATACCGCAAGGGCATAAGTTTCGTTTGGCCCGAATGTCGG
>JAHJIY010000107.1 GCA_018823175.1 Pseudomonadota bacterium | reverse complement strand
GTAAATGACGTTATTGCTGATGACGTTGTCGTGGCTGTACACCAGCCAGATACCGGCGTCGTTGTCGTGGATGATGTTGTGGGTGAAGAGGCTGTAGCGGACGCCAAACCCGTTTTCGTCGAGGGGGAAGGCGCGGATGCCGCCAGCGTGCGCCGGGGCGATGTCCGTATCGGTGATCGGGATAGTGCTGGTGGGGGGCATCCAGGCCCCGGTCAGCTCGAAGCCGTGGATTTTGATGTATTCGACGTTGCGCAGGTCGAAGCAGGCTTCGCCGGGAGAATCAATGACGACGCGCTCTTCGTTGTCGGTGACGAAGGCAATCGGCGCTCCTGCTGTGCCGGACGTTCTGACCTCGACCTTCTCGTAGTACGTTCCTTCCCGCACGTGAACGTGGGTGCCAGGGGTCGTGCGGTCGGCGGCGGCCTGGATGCTGCAGAGGGGCAGCTCCGGCGTCCCGGGGTTGGCGTCGTCGCAGGCCGGGTGGTTGATGTCCACGAAGAGGTCAATGGATGTTTGCCGGCCGTTTTCTGCGGGGGCCGCGCGGCTTTCGCTGACGCGGGCAGCGGCGGCCGATGAGCCGGCGGTGACGGCAAGCGCCAGCAGGACAGACAGGCATACTATTCCCAAGACGATCCCCCAGCGGGTGGTTTTCGAGTTCGAGATTGTTTGGGTATTCATGGCAAATTCCTTTCTTGTGTCATTGTCAGGCTCAGACGTTCAGGATATCCACGTCACGGTCACTTCGCCCACCCACTTCCCGTCCTTGCGGTGATACTCGACCGTGAACCCGCCGCCGCTCAAGTAGGCTGTGGTGGAATTCTTCCCGATGGCCCAGGCGCTTTCCAGTGAAACGATGATCTTGGAATCTTCGACCGTGATTTCCTTGAAGCGCAGGTATAGAAAATCGCCCTGCCGGTCGGCTTTTTCCTGGATTTGCTCCGGGCTGAGCAGGGTGAGTGTAACCCCGCTGATCTGCGGCAGCAGGCTGGGATTGACGTTCTCGCTCGAAAGAACGATATTGGCTGTATCCTCGATCAGGTCGTAATCCGGGATTTCCTGGGCTGCGAGCGCCCGTTCGAGAGTCAATCTCATCACCTCGGTGATATCTTTGGCGGTGATTTTCTGCGAGGGCTGGCACGACGCCAACGCGATCAAGTTGAGGATGACCACGTTCAGCTCCAAAAGTGACAGATAGGTTTTGGATTCGGTTTTCATAGCGTCTCTCCTTGGTTCGATTGGCAGAATAGTTGGGTTGGCTTGGGAGATGGCACGCGCCCACCCGGTGGTGGTTTCTTTTATTGGCCGGGCGCGTGGGCATTTCCTGATACTCAGTGTAGCAGGCAGGTGTCATCCGCCCGTCGCGAGCGGGTAAGGGTTTGGTAATAGGATTGTAAGGGATTTGTAAAGGAAAGAATCTATATGATAGGCAGGGTGATGGTGAACTTTGCCCCCTGGTCTGATTGGCTCTCGGCCTGGATGTCTCCCCCATGCCGGATCACGATCTCGCGGGCGATGGTCAGCCCCAGGCCGCTGCCGCGCCACCCGGTGGGGCGCGCTGCGTCGGCTTGGTAGAAGCGTTCGAAGACGTGCGGTAGCGACTCGTGCGGGATGCCGGGGCCGCTGTCCTGCACCCACACTGAGACGCGATCCCCCTGCTCGCCGCTTCCCCCCACCGTGATGGCGCCCCCCTGCGGCGTGAATCGCACGGCGTTATCCAGCAGATTCAACAAGACTCGCTCGATTTGGGTCGGATCCGCCTGTATAGCGGGCATCCCGGCGGGCAGCTTATCCACGAAACGCAATCCCTTTTCCTGGATTTGCAGAGACAGGTCGGCCAGCACGCGGCGGGTCAGGGCAGCCAGCTCTACCGCTACAAGTTTGAAGGGGAAAAGACCGGATTGGAGGCGGGCCAACTCCAGGAGGGTGGCGACCAGGCGAGTCATGCGCTCCGTTTCCCGTTGGATGCCCGATAACGCCCGCAGGCGGGAGGCGTCATCGGAGGCAGCGCCATCCGAGAGGGCGCTGGCGTAACCCTGAAGGATGGCGAGCGGCGTCTTGAGGTCATGGGAAACGCCCGTCAGGAATTCCCGCTCACGCAGCCGCGACTGGCGCACCTGATCGCGCATGGCGTTGAAAGCGCGGGTCAGGCGGCCCAACTCATCTTTCCCGGCGGGGAGGGGTGGATCGTCGTAGAATCCCCCGGCCATGCGCCCGGTGACGGCAGTGAGGCGGGTGACGGGGCGGGCAAGCGAACCGGCGATCAGGAGGGCCAACACCAACGAAATCGCCAGCCCGAACAGTGCCGCACCGCGCATCGCTGTGACCAGGTGCATCCACCCGCTCTCCAGGCTTGCGGTGGGCGTCACCGCAACCAGCAGCACTGGAGTTTTATCGGCGGCGGTTACGGGTTGGATCACCAGGAACAGGTCGCCGCGCTCCGCGCAGCGTGCCGCTGCGTGCGGCGGCTGCAGCTCTTTTTCCAATGCAGCCCGCACCCGAGGCAGGTCGGCTTCGGGGATGGCGTATCCATCCGAAACGTAGAAATCTGGCCGGTCGTCGCCATGCACCAGCCACAAAGCCACCCCCATCT
>JAHJIY010000019.1 GCA_018823175.1 Pseudomonadota bacterium | reverse complement strand
TAAGTTTCGTTTGACCCGAACTCGGCTCAACTCAGCTTTATACCGCAAGGGCATAAGTTTCGTTTGACCCGAACTCGGCTCAACTCAGCTTTATGTGGATGACCAAAGGCCCGACCGACCCGACTACTAATATTGAATTCACTGATTGGAATCAGGTCGCCAAGTTTGGACAAGTTATTGATAAAATGTAAATCGGGTGAGATTTTCAACCCACTCACTTTGCCGGCCATAAACACCGGTGAGGAAGTGGAATCACCAGACTTCTGACCAATGATCCTTTAAGGAAGAAACTCCTTACTATTGAAGCACCCCGCACCAGATAAGCGCTAATGCCCCTTCCAAATAAACAAATCAAAGAGTCCCCAAGTGTCCCTGCATAACCATAACTTGCCGCAAACAAAGCATTGATATTGCCTTCCAACTTACCGCCCAATGAAAAAATTATTCGACCCTCCTGACTTGGAACCAAGATTCATAGGAGGTTGGACAGGCAATTTAAAGCTGAGTTGAGCCGCTAGCCGGCTCAAACGAGACTTATGCCCGTGCGGTATAAATGATGAGTTAGAGATAAAATGGCCTCTGTCAGAAAAACTTGCTTACGAGGTATGGACTTTCGAAAAGGTAAAGGCGTATCATATAATTCATAACTAATAAACAGAACAATTCTACCTGGATCTATCCACTTGGGAAGTAGCTTATGAGCGGACAACAATCACACCCATTCTATTTTTGGCCATTTGTTACGGCAGTAACATCCTGGTTTCTTCCTATATTGACTTCAGTCCTAACTACCACCCTAAGAAATCGAACGGATTTAAGGAAAATAAAAACCCAATTAATGCGCTCATATTCTCAAGCGCTGTTTAAGAAGCGAATCGAGGTCTATCCTGAGTTTTACCTGCCGATAAGCCAATACCTTAAAGTAAGTTGAAGATGAGGAAGGTCATAGACAAATGAATGAGAAAATATTGCTGGTCGACGATGATGAAGCCAATCTCCGGCTGCTGACCCAGTGGCTGGTGCCGTTAGACTATGATGTTGAACTGGCCACAAACGGGCAAGAAGCGCTCCGAAAGGTCAAGGTAGGCGGCATCGATCTGATTATTCTTGATATCATGATGCCGGGGATGGATGGTTTCCAGGTCTGTGCGGAACTGAAGGCAGACCAGCAGAGCCGGCACATCCCGATCATCATGGTCACTGCTCTCAACGACAGGGAATCCCGGCTGAAAGGGCTTATGGCAGGTGTTGCTGACTTTATCAACAAGCCGGTTGATAAAACCGAGATTATCACCAGGACGCGAAACCTGATGCGGGTGAAAGAATATGAAGATTTTCTAAAAACCCATAATGAACTTCTGGAACAACAGGTCAGACAACGCACTGCCGATCTTGAATCAGCCTATGACAAGTTGAAGGCCTCCCAGGACCAATTACTGCAACAGGAAAAAATGGCCACCGTCGGCCTGCTGATGGCGGGGATTGCCCACGAGATCAACAACCCGCTGGGATTTATCAGCAGCAACCTTGGCTCACTGAAAAAATACGGCGAGCGGTTGACCGAATTCATCTCCGAGCAAGACGAGGTGATCCGATCCGACGCGGCTGCGCCCCTAATCGTCGAGCAATTAGCCGCCCGGCGCAACAAACTGAAAATCGACCGGATCATTATGGACTTCCCGGAACTCCTTGAGGAGTCAGTCGAAGGGACGGAACGAATCAAAAAAATCGTGCAGGACTTAAAAGGTTTTTCAAGGACGGATACGGATCAGCAGGCAGTTGCCGATATCAATCAATGCCTGAAAAGCGCCCTGGGTATTGTCCACAACGAGCTAAAATATAAGGCACAAGTCACCTGTGAGTACGGCGAACTCCCGCTCACCATTTGTAATGCCCAGAAACTCGGGCAGGTTTTTGTCAACCTTTTGATCAATGCCGGCCAGGCGATTGAGACCGAAGGAGAAATCACCGTGAACACCCGGCTGGAGAACGGCTGGATTTTTGTCGCGATCAGCGACACCGGGTGCGGCATCCCGGAGGATATCCGGCAACGGATCTTCGACCCGTTCTTCACCACCAAAGAATTGGGCAAAGGAACCGGATTAGGGCTTGCCATATGCCGGGATATTATCAACAAACAGGGCGGCAAACTAGAATTGGCCAGTGAGATCGGGATGGGAACCACTTTTTCGGTCAGCATTCCAGTGATTACTAAAGAGTCTTAACCGCCATTTCAGTGTCTGCAGCAGAATCGGGATCAATAAAAAACTGTTCGCTGCCATCAACCGAAGAGGATTAATGACCATGGAAAAGAACCTGAGGCAATCCCTGGAATTTGCCGAGAACATCATCAATACCGTACGTGAGCCCTTAATCGCCCTGGATCAGAATTTAAGGGTAGTCTCGGCCAGCCGCTCCTTCTATCAGGTTTTCCAGGTTAAGCTGGAGGAGACCGTCGGCCAGCTGATCTATGACCTGGGCAATAAACAATGGGATATTCCCAAACTGCGGGAACTGCTGGAGACCATCCTCCCGGAAAAAGCCACCTTTGATAACTATGAGGTCGAACACGACTTCGCCACCATCGGCCGAAGAACCATGCTCTTGAATGCCCGGCAGATTGAACAGGCGTGGGGCAAGGAACGGATCATCCTGCTGGCCATTGAGGACATCACTGAGCGCAAGGCGATAGAAACCGGCCTGGAAAAGACCCGTAAAGAACTGGCGATCGTTAAACAGACCGCCGATGCCGCCCATGAATTCGCCGAGAGCGTCATCAACACGGTCCGCGAACCCCTGATTTCTTTGGACCAGGATCTCCGGGTAGTCACCGTCAGCCGCTCCTTCTACGATTTTTTCCAGGTCAAACCGGAGGAGACCATCGGCCAGCTGATCTATGACCTGGGTAATAAACAGTGGGATATCCCCAAACTGCGGGAACTGCTGGAAAAAATCCTGCCTAAAAAATTCACTTTTGATAACTATGAGGTGGAACACGATTTTGCCACCATCGGCCGGCGCGTCATGCTCTTGAATGCCCGGCAGATTGAACAGGCGTGGGGCAAGGAGCGGATCATCCTGCTGGCCATCGAGGACATCACTGAGCGCAAAGCCATAGAAGCCGGCCTGGAAACAACCCGCAAAGAACTGGCAGTCGTTAAAAAGATCGCCGATGCCGCCCATGAATTTGCCGACAGCGTCATCAACACAGTCCGTGAGCCCCTGATTTCTCTGGATCAGGATCTCCGGGTGGTCACCGTCAACCGCTCCTTCTACGAATTTTTTCAGGTCAAGCCGGAGGAGACCGTCGGCCAGCTGATCTATGACCTGGGCAATAAACAGTGGGATATCCCCAAACTGCGGGAACTGCTGGAAACCATCCTGCCCCAGAAGACCAGCTTTGATAACTATGAAGTCGAACACGATTTCGCCACCATCGGCCGGCGGGTCATGCTCTTGAATGCCCGGCAGATTGAACAAGTGTGGGGCAAAGAGCGGATCATCCTCCTGGCCATTGAGGACATCACCGAGCGCAGTCGTCTGGAAAACCAGCTGGAAGAGTCTGAATTTCGTTACCGGAGACTTTTTGAGACCGCCAGCGACGGGATCGTGCTTCTTGAAAAGAAGGAAGGACATGTCGCTCATGCCAATCCGGCCATCGAGAAAATGTTGGGGTATTCCGAAGCGGAATGTCTTGGCAAAAAACTCCATGAGCTCGGTATTTCAATCGATAGGCGTGATTTCTCCGCCACCATGCAGGATTTGGACAGAGAGGGCATTCTTAATTACGAAGATGTGCCGCTGAAAACCAGGACCGGCCAGGAAATCTACACGGATATCTATATGGTCGATCGAGCTGTCCTGGCCCAATGTAATATTCGCGATGTCAGTGAACGCAAAAAACTGCAAGCCCAACTCCTCCACTCACAGAAGATGGAGGCCGTAGGTACTCTGGCCGGGGGGATTGCCCATGATTTCAACAATATGCTTAATGTAATCATGGGTTATGGCAACATGGTCATGGACACCCTGGCGGCCGACAGCCCGGCCCGAGCAGATATGTCCGAGGTGCTGGTTGCTGCCGACCGGGCCGCGGATCTCACCAGAAGACTGCTGCTCTTCAGTCGAAAAAATGTCGTTGAAGTGAAGCCTGTCAATATCAACGCCCTTATCCTGGGCCTGCAGAAAATGCTGGCCCGGATCATCAGAGAGAATATTGAATTTCATCTGGATCTTACGGACACCCCCTTGATTGTGGCGGTCGATACCGGGCAAATCGAGCAGGTGCTGATCAACCTTGCCTCCAATGCCAAGGACGCCATACTCGAAGGCGGACGGCTGCTGATCACCACCGGCCTTGCGGAGATAGATGAAGAATATGTTGCCGCCTACGGATATGGCCAGCCTGGGAGATATGCGCTGATCACGGTTGCTGATACCGGGCAAGGAATGGATGCAGATACGCAGCAGAAGATATTCGAGCCTTTTTTTACCACAAAGGGTGTTGGCGAAGGGACCGGACTCGGCCTCGCCATCTCCTACGGGATAATCAAACAGCATAACGGCTATATCAAGGTCTACAGTGAGCCAGGTGATGGCACTGTATTCAAAATATTTCTGCCTCTCTGTGCTGAAGCGGTGCTCGACAAGAAACTGGAGGGTGCCGCGCCGGTCATGGGCGGGCAAGAAACTATCCTGGTGGCCGAGGACGACACCGCGGTGAGGGAATTAAGCAGAAGAATACTGGAGGCCTTTGGCTATACGGTTATCACCGCAAAGAATGGAGAAGAGGCGATCACAATATTTATGGAGAACAAAGAGAGGATCAACCTCGTTCTGCTTGACATGATCATGCCGAAGAAAAATGGCAAAGAGGTCAGTGAGGCGATCAACAAGGTCTGCCCGAAAATGAAAATACTCTTCACCAGCGGCTATACTATGGAGATCATCACCAACAAAGAATTACAGGAGGACGATTTTGCCTTCATCCAAAAACCGTACCAGTCAAAAAGTCTTTTATCGAAGGTGAGAGAGGTACTGGACAAATGAATGAGAAAATATTGCTGGTCGACGATGAAGAGATAAACCTGAGACTGCTCACCAAGTGGCTCATACCGTTAGGTTATGATGTTGAATTTGCCTCAAACGGCGAGGAGGCGGTGCGGAAGGTGCGGGAAAACCAACCTGACCTGATCATCCTCGATATCATGATGCCGATCATGGATGGCCACGAGGCCTGCCGGATTTTAAAAGAAGACCCGGAAACCATGAATATCCCGATAATCATAGTGACGGCGCTGCACGATCAAGAATCAAAAATAAAAGGCCTCTCGGCCTCGGCCAATGATTTTCTTTCCAAACCCATCGATCAGGGGGAATTACTCATTCGAGTCAAAAACCTTCTTAAGATCAAAGCCTTTGACGACTTTATGCTCAACCATAATGAGATTCTGGAAGAAGAGGTGCAGGAAAGGACCCGGGAGCTGAAAGACTTAAGCACTGAGATGATGCTGAAACTGACGGCCGCCGCGGAATTTCGGGATACCGACACCGGCGCTCATATAGCGAGGATCGGATTTTATGCCGACAAGATGGCAGAGGCCCTGGATCTGCCGCTGGATTTTATCGAGCAGATTTCCTTTGCCAGCCCGCTGCATGACATCGGCAAGATCGGCATTCCTGACAGCATCCTCTTAAAGCCCAGTTTTCTTGACCGTGAAGAATGGGCGATCATGCTGACCCATGCGGCAATCGGCGGCAGAATACTCTCGGGATCAAATCATCCCAGTATCCAGATGGCTGCCGCCATCGCCATGACCCATCACGAACGGTGGGATGGCGGTGGCTATCCGGGAAAGCTCGAAGGAGACGAAATCCCCCTTGCGGGCAGAATCGTCAATCTCGTTGATCAATATGACGCCTTGCGAGCGAAACGGCCCTACAAACCGGCTTTTGACCATCAAAAGACCTGCGGAATTATCACCGAGGGTGACGGCCGGACCATGCCGGAACATTTTGACCCGGCGGTGCTTAACGCCTTCAAGAAAATCGCCCCGGTATTTGAAAGTATATTTGACCAGCACCAATAGAAATGATTCTTCTGGGAAGCCAAACTGGCTACTGTGTCGGGCCTGATCATCATGGAAATGAATGAAAAGAATATGAAAAAAGACAATATACATGGATCGACTCCGTCGCAGCCCGGTTTCTCAGCTACTCAGAGGTTTACAGGTGCTACGTCACCGCTTCGCTCCTTTTTTCCGGGAAAATGGCTGGCCTGGATAGTTCTATTGGCGTCTTTGACTGCCACTTTTTTCGCCTGGTATCTTGCCAGGGGCATTGAGATGGAAAGAGCAAATGACCGTTTTATCTTTCGGGCTAAGACAATAGAATCAGCGCTTCGCGAACGTCTGTATGCCTGTGAATTCCTGCTCCAAAGCGGCGCTGGTCTTTTCGCCGGCTCCGAGGAAGTTACCCGAACCCAATGGCGGACCTATGTAACAGCGTTGCAGATTGATCAACATTATCCAGGTGTTCAAGGGCTCGGTTTTGCCAAAATAATTCTTCCCTCTGAAAAGCAGACTCACATTCGCCAGATTCGCGAAGAGGGTTTCCCAAACTATGAGATCCAGCCTGCTGGGGAGCGCCCGGAATACACCTCTATTCTCTTTCTGGAGCCTTTCGATTGGCGAAATCAACGGGCTTTTGGTTATGACATGTTTTCCGAACCGACGCGGAAAGAAGCCATGGAGATGGCCAGGGACACCGGTTCGGCCGCCCTAAGTGGCAAGGTTTCCCTGCTGCAGGAAACAGAAAAAGATGTGCAGGCGGGCTTTCTTATGTATCTGCCGGTCTACCGCAATGGAGAAGCACCGGCAACACCTGAACAGAGACGTGAGGCCTTAACGGGATATATTTACAGTCCCTTCCGCATGAATGATTTCATGCAGGGTCTTCTGATCGAGAAGCTGGAGTACGTTGAACTTCAGATTTTCGATGGAGATAAAGAGGCCTTACTCTATCCCAGTGGAAGCATGGATGCCCTCTCCCATTATAGCCACGTACATTTTGCCACCTACCAATCCATCCTGGAGTTTGCCGGTCGTCATTGGCTCTTGGAGTTCAAGTCCTCACCGTATTTTGAAGAAACCATCGATCCCGGTCAGGTGAACAGCCTTTTGTTACTTGGCATCATCATAAGTCTCCTGCTCTTTGCCGGGGTATGGTCGTTGACAAAGTCGCGCGACCAGGCCCTGTCTCTAGCTAACATGACGTTGGACCTGGAAAAGGCTAATCTAGAACTGAGGAGAGAAATTGAGGAGCGCAAGCAGGCGGAGGAGAAAATTCTTCACCTGGCCTCATTCCCCAGATTGAACCCAAATCCGGTGATTGAGCTTGACTCTGCCGGTGAGATCTCCTTCCTTAATCCGGCTACCGAGAGAATGTTTCCCGGGTTGGGTACAATGGGGCAGTCACATCCTTTGTTGCACGACTCGATGGAGATGATCGCGGACTTACGGCAAGGCAAAAAACAAGGGGGAATAATTACAGAAAGTACGATAGACGAAGCGACTTTTGAACTGCATATTTCCCATGTTCAGGATGTCAACCGCATTCGCATCTATGTGGTTGACATCACTAAGCGTAAACAGGGAGAGGATGAACTGCGTGAGAAAGAGCTTCTGCTATCTGAATCGCAACGACTTGGTCATATCGGCAGCTTTCTCTTCAACATGACAGGCCCTATACAATGGTCGGATGAGCTGTACCGCATTTATGGGGTTTCACCGGACACGTTCATCCCGACGGTTGAGTCTTTTTTGAGTATGATCCATCCTGACGACCGAACCTCGATGGAGATTTGGATTGCTGCTTGTGTGGCAGGGAAAAAGCCCAATGCCTTGGATTTTCGCATCAATATGCCCGACGGCACTATTCGTTTTATCAGAGGAGATGGCGAAGCGGTTCTTGATGAGCATAATAGGTTTCTTTACCTGGCAGGGACGGGACAGGACATCACCGAAAGCAAGCAGGCTGAACAGACGACTATTGACGAGAGGAATTTCTCTAACACATTGATCGCTAGCCAGCCGGACATATTCTACGTGCTTGACCCGACCGGGCGGTTTATCCGCTGGAACGACAAACTTAAAGACATGCTCGGCTACTCCGACTCACAGATTGCGGCAACCAATGCACTAGACATTATTCACGAGGCGGATCGTCTGGTGGTCGCCCAAAAAACCCAGGAAACTTTTGAACAGGGCACGGCAACCAACGTTGCTCGCCTCGTCACTAAGACGGGAATACGCGACTTCATTCTAACGGCTACGCGAGTGGATACTGCGAAGGGTCCAATTGCGATCGGCGTAGGTACCGACATCACCGAGCGCAAGCAGGCCGAAGAAGAATTACAGCGATATTCCGCTGAACTCGAAAGGAAAAACCAGGAACTGCAGGAGGCCCTTGCCAAGGTCAAGCAATTGACCGGCATGCTGCCGATCTGCGCATCATGCAAGAAAATACGGGATGACAAGGGTTACTGGAGCGGCGTCGAGACCTATGTGAGCAAACATACGGATGCCGTGTTCAGTCATGGTCTTTGTCCTGAATGTGAGAAAAAAGGGAATGAGGATCTGGAGAATTTGATCCGGGAAAACAAATAAGGTCAATATCCGATGCAAATTTCATGAAGCTAGCGGATCAATTCTAGTTTGTGTCTGTCCAGAAATTAGGAGATGTCTCATGGCTTCAACAAAAAGACAACCCACTCATCCTGACAATATTATATAAGGAAGATTACCTTATCTGCTGCGGGGAGCTCCAATTCACGGATTGGGGTCAGATCACCAAATTTTGGTAAGTTATTGATGACATGTAAATTATCTGGACCGCAGACTTTATTCCGATATCATAAAATCAAGTACCTGGGAGGCTTAAAATGTCTAAGTTAAAATCTCATTTACTGTTAATTGGTTTTCTTCTGTTACTGGCTCCTCTTTTGACCGGTTGCTTTACGATGGGATACAACCGGAACTATGGCGGAGAGCTCCGACCGCTTGCCGAGGTTGCCGTAATTGTCCAACGAAATACGACGACCGCAAGCTGGATTGATTATATCGATGGGGTTGATCTGCATACCGCTTTAAATAACGGCCTTGGCCGGCTGGCGATTACCGACCTGCAAGAGCTGATCCCCGGCAAGCATACAATCTGCGCCGGGTTTTCCAGCAATTCATTATCAGGCAGATATTCGGTGGGGTGCCTCAACCTTGAACTGGATGCAAAACCGGGGCATGTATACTTTTTTTATCCCCGGCTTTATACCCATAACAGTTCCTGGGAGCCCGCGTACTGGGATATTACCGGGGAACTCCACACGCCGGAACTTAAAAAGCTGACCGACGAGATTGACCAATCCCTTGCCAAAAACAGAGGGGGAACCCCGGAATCAATTTTATCTCTGGCCACAAAAAAAAGCCGTTCCCCCTTGGTCGGTTTTGGTGAAGAGCACAAAGCAAACCTGCAGCAATGGCTTAAAAAGGACGTTACGGTTTCTTACAAGTTTGACCGATATGTTCCCTATATCGTGGTTAAAGCGGATGACGGCATGGAATATCATCTGGAGATTGATCAGCAAACCGGCCTTGTTGCTAATGTCTTTGGGAAATATGTCTATCCTGATCATGAAAAGGCAAACACTCAAGCCTTTCAACCAGCTGACTCAAAAATTGCATATGAATACAACCAGAACATGAAAACCCTGCTTGAGTCTGAATGGGAAGAGCAAAAAGACGGTTCATATATTAAGATAAAAAGTCGCTTTAATGGCCGGTGCGGAGAAACCATCTATTACGCTTATCTTAAGCCGCAGATCAAAGATCAACTTGGCAAAGAGGCGATTAACGCTTTGGCCCTGGCAATCAACGCAAACGTCAAAACCCTGGGCCAAAGAACAGACATCAATTATAAAAGAAGGATCAACGGCAAATCACCGGCAGAAATCAACCGCATCCTGGAACTGGAGGTTCAGGCCATGGGAAACGAGATAAGCCGTCTGGTACTCATTGCCGCAAATGAAGCAAAAACAGACCGTGAAATGGATAATCTTACAAAGACCGTCACCCTGATTAATGACCTGCTCACAAAGCCATAAAAAAGATGCACCCCTTATTTGCTTTATAAGCGAGAGATAAAATTTTATTTAAAGAATAGGTGAAGAGCGAATAAGGTAAAGAGATGTTCATTTTCTGGTAACAGGTTTCAATAATTATTGAAAATTATAACAAGGAGAAAAAAAATGGGAAAGACTGAAGCAAATCTGCAGGAGGCATTTGCCGGAGAGTCTCAGGCCAACCGTAAGTATCTTGCCTTTGCCCTAAAGGCGGAAAAAGACGGTCACCTTCAAGTAGCCAAATTGTTCCGGGCTGCGGCCGCGGCGGAAACCATCCATGCCCATGCTCACCTGCGGGCCATGAAGGGCATCGGCACCACGGTTGATAATCTAAAGGAGGCGATAGCCGGGGAAAGCCATGAGTTCAAGAATATGTATCCGGCCATGATTAAGGCGGCGGAAGCAGAGGGCCATAAGGCTGCCACTATATCGTTTCGTTTTGCCAATGAGGTCGAAAAGACCCACGCCGCCCTCTATCAGAAGGCCCTGGATCATCTCGCCGAGATGGCTGACTGCGACTACTACATCTGCAAGGTATGCGGCCATACCCATGAGCACGAAGCCCCGGAAAAATGTCCGGTTTGCGGGGCCAATAAAAACGCCTTTTTCAAGAGTGAATAAGGAACTCTAAACCACCATAGCAGGAACAGAAACAAGGTTTTCAAATCACCCCACAAGGTGTTAATCTTTGCCAGCACTGCCACAAAATAATCCGACCCAAAGAACGCAGCACGAGAAAATGAAGATGGATTTGAAGATATATTTCGCCGGCTCGATTCGGGGCGGCAGGGAAGACGCCGCCGTTTATTTCGCGATGATTGCCTTCTTGCGCAACTTCGGCGAGGTCATGACCGAGCACGTCGGCGACCTGGAGCTGACCGAAAAAGGCGATGACGGCCCGAACGATCGCTTTATCCATGATCGGGATATGGCCTGGTTGCAGGTTTGTGATCTGGTGGTGGCCGAGGTCACCAAACCTTCCCTCGGGGTCGGCTATGAGCTGGGCTGGGCGGCGGCCTGGCACAAACCGACCCTGTGCCTCTTTTGCCGCGAGGCGCCGGGATCACTTTCCGCGATGATTGCCGGTAGTTCGGCTTTAGAAACGGCGACATATTCCGATCTGGCGGAAGCAAAAGAGCAGATGACCGCCTTCATTACCAACCATTCGCTGACCCTCCCACCTTCTTCTGCCGCCAAGGACAAAATCAAGTGAGCACTCCCCTTGAACTGCTGGCCCCGGCCGGCAACGCCGAAATCGGCCGGGCCGCGATCGATCATGGCGCCGATGCCGTCTATATCGGCGCGCCCCAATTCAGCGCCAGAGCCCAGGCCGGTCAGACAATTGCTGAAATCGCCAAATTAATTGAATATGCCCATTTCTTCCACACCCGCGTCTATGTCGCCCTGAACACCATCTTAACCGATGATGAAATTCCACCGGCCCTGGAGATCATTCACTCACTCGATGCCTGCGGCGCCGATGGTCTGATCATTCAGGACATGGGGCTGCTGGAACTGAATTTACCGCCCATTCCGCTGATCGCCAGCACCCAGATGCATAATGTCAGCCCCGAGAAGGTAAAATTTTTAGAGGAGGTTGGTTTTCAAAAGGTCGTGCTGGCCCGGGAACTCTCCATAAAAGAGATCGCGGCAATCCGCGCCCGGACCTCGGTGGAGCTCGAGGCCTTTGTCCACGGCGCCTTATGTGTTTCCTACAGCGGCCAATGCTACATGAGTCATTTTACCTGCGGCCGCAGCGCCAACCGCGGGACCTGCTCCCAGCCCTGCCGCCATTCCTATAACTTAAAAGACGGTGACGGTAAAATAATCATCAGCGATAAACACCTCATGTCCCTGAAAGACATGAATCGGTTAGATGCCATGGCCGAGTTGATCGCAGCCGGAGTGACCTCCTTTAAAATTGAAGGCCGCTACAAGGAGATCGATTATGTGAAAAACATTACGGCGGCCTATCGACTGGCCCTCGATCGTTTTATCGCCGACCATCCAACCTATCACCGGGCCGGCAGCGGCACCTGTGCTTTCACTTTCCGGCCGGATCCGAAAAAAACCTTCAACCGCGGCTATACCTCCTATTACCTTAAAAGTAACCGGGAGCAGCCGGCCTCCTGGCATACCCCGAAATCAATGGGAGAGTTGATCGGCAAAATCGAAGTCATCGGGCGGGATTTTTTTCAGATCGACAACCATGACCTGCAAAACGGCGATGGTCTTTGTTTTCTCACGAAACAAGAAACCCTGATAGGCTGCCGGGTAGATCAGGTGGAGCAGGGCAGGATCTATCCCAACAACATGCAGGATCTAGCCACCGGCACCACGATCTTTCGCAATTTTGACTCGGCCTTCTCCCGCGCCCTGAAACAGTCAACCAATTGTCGAACCATTGCGGTTGAGATGGAATTCAGCCAGGACCAGGAGGGCATCCGCCTCAAGATAACTGATGAGGACGGGGTGACGGTCACCCATGGGCAGGAGGCCATATTTGAAACGGCCCGCGATCCAAGCCGGGCCCGCGCCAGTATCGAGACCCAACTGGCCCGCACCGGCGAGACGCCCTATCGGGTCACTCAAATAACGATTCACCCCGAGGAACCGGGGTTTCTACCCTTAAGTATCCTCAATAATCTTCGGCGCCAAGCCCTCGCCATGCTCACCCGGGAAAGGATAAACCAGTATCGCCGCCGGTCGGGGGGGATCACCCCCAATTCCGTGCCCTACCCTGAGCCGGAATTGGACTATCGCGCCAACGTTGCAAACAGCCTGGCCGAGAAATTTTATGCCAGACACGGGGCGCGAATCAAAGAAAAGGCCTGGGAGTTGTCGGCCGAGCCTGCCGCCCAACTGTTCGGCCGGACAGTGATGACCACCCGTTACTGCCTCCTAAATCAAATGGATGCCTGCCTGAAATCAAGCCCCGACAAGGGGAAAAAGTCCTTTAAGCCGCCGCTGAGAATTTTTGACCGAGGACATACCTACCGGCTTGAATTTAATTGTCGAGCATGTCAGATGCAGGTTATCCCGGAAGATTAAGCCCGTTAGCGTCCGGACAAATTAAATTCCGGCCCCTTTACAAGGAGAGGCCATCAGCTTTGATCAATACCCGCCTTGCAGCACTCAACAAAATCTAGCAAATCAATTAAGTTGACAGCACAAGGTCTGGTGTTATAAAAATTAAATTGCCCTTAACCAAATACATAGAGAATACCCGGAGCAACCGTTGCATCTTTCACCCTTCGGGTATAAGTTTCGTAAGAGCAGACGAGCTGCTCAACTCAGCTTTATCTCAAAAAAAATGTAATTATTATGCAGATCTCCCAAGCATCGATCGTTGACACCCAAGAAATTCTAGACTTACAAAAACTCGCTTATCAAAGCGAAGCCGAACTTTACGACAATTATGACATCCCGCCCCTCACCCAAAAAGTTGAGGAAATTAATGCGCAATTCAAGGATCACATCCTCTTAAAAGCTGTTTTGGCCGGCAAAATAATCGGCACCGTCCGGGCCCATGAAAAAAATGGAACCTGCTATATCGGCCGATTGGCGGTCCATCCCGCCCACCAGAATCACGGGATCGGCACCGCTCTTTTAAAAGCCATTGAAAGTAATTATTCGCCCCAACGCTTTGAACTTTTTGTCGGCTCAAAAAGCGCCAAAAACATCCATCTGTACCAAAAACTGGGATACACTGTCTATAAAACTGAAAAATTTGGCTGCGGGGCTATTGAGATATTCTACATGGAAAAAACCAGATAGTGTCTGTCCAGAAATGAAGATTTTTTTTCGAGAACGAGGCGCTAGGATTTTGAAAAGCGCAGCGGACTTGTGTCCGTGAGCACTTTCAAAGAACGAAGCAACGAAGTTATCGGAGAAAAAGACCATTTATGGACAGACACCAGATAACGATATAATGTAACCAAACAGACAAAATCGCCTGAGACCAAAGAAATGACCTTTGAATTTGATGGAGAAAAATACAAAAAGGCATCAACCCACCAGAAAGAATGGGGGGCAAAATTAATCGGCGAGTTTGAGTTTACCGGCTCCGAACACATTCTTGATCTTGGTTGCGGTGACGGAGCAATTACCGCTCAATTAGCAGGCCTTGTACCAAACGGGTTTGTCCTTGGCATTGACGCCTCCCAAGGCATGATCAAAACAGCCCGGGATAACTACCGGCAAGACAATCTCAAATTTGAACTCCTTGATATCAACTCCCTGAATTTCACCAACAGATTCGACATCATCATTTCAAATGCGGCTCTTCACTGGGTGAAGGATCATGAAACATTATTGCATAATGTCCATCATGCCTTAAAAGATAAAGGCACCGCTCGTTTCAACTTTGCGGCCGACGGCAATTGTGCAAATTTTTTCAGGATCAGCAAGGAAGTCATGCAACTGCCAAAGTACGCCGGATATTTCACTGATTTCATCTGGCCCTGGTACATGCCCGACCTTGAAGAATACAAATCATTGGCCGTACGATTCCCCTTCTCAGAAGTTACGGTCTGGGGAGAAAACGCCGACCGTTATTTTCCCAAGGCCGAGACCATGATCAAGTGGATAGACCAACCCAGTATTGTCCCCTTTCTCAAATACCTTTCCAAACCAGACAAAAAGGCTTTCAGGAACACCGTAGTTGAAAAAATGATCCAGGAAACCACGCAACCGGATGGCACCTGTTTTGAAACCTTTCGCCGGGTGAACTTGAAGGCAAAAAAACAAGGACGCTGGCGGCCCACAAGATCACCACGCCCCAGCCGAGCGAACAGCTCTAACCCCGGGCCGACCATATAAAAAAAACTTAGCCGCAAACCAATCAAGATTATCCTTAACCAAAAGGCAGATTATGAAAAATCATAAGGCCCTGATAACCGGAGCAAGCAGCGGCATAGGCTTGGTCTTTGCGAAAGAATTGGCAAAAGAAGGTTATAACGTCACCTGTGTGGCGCGTCATGAAGAAAAGCTTAAGGAACTGGTGCAAGAACTAGGGGGAGAACATCGCTACATCAGGGCCGACCTGACCGACCCAAAAGACCTGGCAAAAATCAGGCAGGATCTCGCAGAAACAAAATATCAGTTACTCATTAATAATGCCGGCTATGGCATATATGAAAAATTCAACAAAATTCCGCTCGATAAAATCAACAATCTGATCCAGTTAAACATCAGCACGTTAGTTCAACTGTCCCATGAATTCATAAAAAATGCCGCGGCGGGCGATGCTTTGATCAATGTCTCATCGGTCCTTTCACTCCTCCCGTATCCGGGCGGGGCCGTTTATAGCGGAACCAAGGCCTTTGTCACTAATTTTACGGAAGCGCTCTGGTATGAGTGCAAAGATAAAGATATTTATGTAATGGCGCTGTTACCCGGCGTAACTGATACAAATTTTCACCGGGTTGCAATCGGCACCAGAAATAAAAGTGACCCAAGCGGGCCAAGCTATCCCCCGGAAGTTGTAGTTAAAGAAGCCCTTAGGTGTCTTAAAAAACGTAGTTGCCCATCAATAATCAGTGGACCTCGCTACAGGTTTTTAGCAGCCATAACCACAAGATTGTTAAGCAGGAAGAGAATAATAGAAATCATGGGGAAAGATAGCCCCGGAATGCATTAAAATGTGAAAATAGCCGACAAAGAGTGCGGCACCACGATCCCACGGATTTTCAATCCCCAACAAAAAGGAGAGAAAAATGGCAGACCAGACTGTACCAATGTCAATGGTGCAAGGCCGAATCGGCATCGGCACCCAGCAGTATAATATTCACGATATCATGCCGGGGGCCTACGATTATTACTGGTTGACGGTTCTTGACAGCAAGACCTTAAAAGTAGTGGCTAACGCGGTAACCGAAGATAACAACGTGGTGCCGGCGGCGGTGAAAAAATATGACGGCAATCGCCAATACATCCTTGTCGCTTCGAGCTATTCCAAACTATGCGCAAATCGTCCGGTGGGAGATCTTGACACCTTTCTGAAAAATAACGGCGCCGGGCGCAAATACAAATTGGCCCAGCAGATCGCGGTGCAAGTAGGCATTGCCAATAACCTGATGTTTAATTATGCCCTGGTCTCGATAATGGGCTCTAAATCGGATGCCATCGAGGAGTATGCCATCGGCAACGTGGCCTGGTCTCTTCCCCTGGAGTTTATTTTCACCGATAACGTATATCTCCCGGTAACTGTTTAAATATGAAGAAATCAATAACCTGGCTCTACCATGAATATAATCAGGTGGGCAAAGACTACAGCCTGCCGGAAGAAGTTGAGATGTATGACGCAAGACATTCCGACTTCCGGGACCTCATAAAAGAGAGCAACGCGGTCCTTGATACCCTGGGCATCAAAAAAACCGATATCCTGATCGACTTTGGTGCCGGGACCGGCACTTTTGCAATTCAAGCAGCGCTTCGCGGCGCCGTTGTCTATGCGGTCGACGTTTCACCGGCCATGCTTGACTACGCAAAAACAAAGGCCCGAAAGGCCGGGGTCTCAAATATTGAATTTTGCCACAGCGGATTTCTCGATTTCAAGCATACCGGCCCCGCCGCCGATTTCATTACCACGACCTTTGTCTTCCATCATCTCCCCGACTTCTGGAAAGGGATTGCCTTAAACCGGATGAACCATATGCTGAAGCCCGGCGGCCAACTTTTCATCCATGACATAATTATTGAAGAATATCAGGCCCTTGAGAATATCGCCGCCTTGATTAAGAAACTGGCGACCGCCAGCGGCAACTTTCTGCGCCGGGATGCCGAAGCTCATTTCCGGGAGGAATTTTCCACCTACGACTGGGTAATGGACGGCCTCCTGTCAAGATCCGGCTTCGTCATCAAGAGCAAAAGAATAGAAAACGGCGTAATGGGAACCTATCTTTGCACCAAACAATTGAAAGCTTCCTGAAAATAAAATATAATGGTCGACAAGATCGTCTGCCCAATAAACGCGAAAAGCATATTGGCGCCAGCCGCCAATTGTCGTAGTTAGGCCAAGACCCACCAAACAAAGGAAAAGCTGTTTCCAAAATTATCACAAGCTCATCATGATAAGAAATGGGCCATAGATTAACTATAATTTTTTTTACAACAAACCATGAAGGAGACCCCATGGATCCCGAGAAAATGATGACTGGCATTTCAAAAGAGGTTTTGACTTTAATAAAAGAAATGGAGAAAGCAAAAACAGCAGAAGAGAAGCTCACGCACAGTAAAACCATAAAAAACCTATGCACCTCACTGGAAGTGTTCTTTAACTTTTTGAGTGACATGGCGCCATATGACACCGATGATTATGATGAAGATGATGGTCCCCTTCCATTTTAATAATAAAACCCCATAAAAACGAAAAAGTATGATTGTGAGAGCGAAGCGAACCGCAATCTGAACCGTTTGTTGTACAAGCCCGCTCCCGGACAGGGCTGGTCGTCTCAATGAAAATATCTTTTAGGAGTTGGGGGGTGCCTGGCTGGTTTTGGGGTTCGATCTCTCCAGTTTCCGGAAAATTGCTTTGCGAGTAAAAGGGTCAGAGTAAAATTAAATTTGTGGAATAAATCACATATCCATTTAATTCAGCGGATGGCGTGAACGTCTGCGGCGCTGACGCGGCAAGTTCATTGACGCCTGTTATACCTACTCAAATTACTGCAAAGATTCAATCACACCTCGTCAAAAAAAACAGTTGACTTTTCTCTCTATAATATAAATATATGTTTATATGTTTTATTGTTTGTAAAGTTGCCCTTCGGCTGCTGGGAAATAAATCTGTGTTTTGTTTGGCGAGGAATGCACTTGGGAAAAAATACCGGCGTTGAAAATTACCCCCCCGATGTCGGATGTCGCGATGTCGCCTTTCTGGCCAAGGCGCTGGCGGACGAAAATCGACTGCGAATTATCCAGAGTCTGGCGGAGGGGAAAAAATCGGTTTCCAGGATCGTCGAGGAACTCGGCATTTCCCAACCTCTGGCCTCACATCACCTCAAAGAGCTTAAACGGGCGCTGCTGGTAACCGTCGAAAGGAGTGGGCCTTTCATTTATTACGAACTGACAGACCGCCGTATCGTGTCGATTCTCACGGACTTAAACGAAATAGCGGCAAACCTGCTGGCCAATCGGACGGCATTTTAAATTGAACAGGTGGATGATGAAGGACTTAGAGAACATTCTTGATGCCATGGAACCGGGTGAGGCACTGGCGGCATTAACCCCGCAACTCCGGAAAAAACTTTCTCACCTCGACGAGGAAGCCAGAGTCGGTTTTGTGACCGGGTTGATTGGTGAGGTGGGCGGGGACAAGGTTTCCAGCATGGTGCATCTCTGACTGGCCGAATGCATGGGCGAAGGTGTCGACCCAACACAGATGTGTCAGACTCTCGTGCACAAGGTGGCCCAGTCAAAACAACTGATGGCGGTTGCCGATCCCGATATTCTGGTGCTTTTCGAGAGCTGGCTGGAGGAACTGGAGGAGGAAGTGGCGGCATATCTGCAGCAACATCCTTCCGCCGCCTCCCTGGATCTGGCGGAACATCTTGGCTTGTCCAAGAGTGGCGCTGATTTCCTGCTGGCGAAAATCAGGCGTGGGGACAAGCCTCAAGAAGAGCAATCATGCTGAAAGTACGATTTTTTTTGAACGAACCCAACGGCGGTCCGTGAAAACATTTCAACAAGATGATGCCCAGGTTGGGCACCAAATATCGGATCGATATTGAGGTCAATTCCAAGCCGAAGGCAGAATATCTCACCGATGAGTACTTCGCCCTCGACCTTCCCGTTGCGCCTGCAATTATGGTCGGCGAAGAAATCGTTATCGAAGGAAAAGATGTCGATGATGACACGGTCGAGGCGGCGATCTGCCGGCAATTGGGTTTGCCGGAACCGGAACGAGATAAAGGGATGTTCGGTCGGTTGTTCAATTCATGATACGGTTTTCCAAAACGTTTCAAGGGGTCGGTATGCAGCCGGCCAATAGATTGATTCAGTTTTCCATCCGTCATCCTAGGATGGTTTTCGCGGTCATGGTGATGGCCACGATTGTACTGGGGCGCTCATCCCCAAGGTGAAAGTGGATACCGATCCGGAAGATCCGGCCCAAAGCATCGGGGTGGGAAAACGAGACATCATTGCCCCCAGGAATGTCGACCACATCCAGCAGGCCGGCGTGGAATTCTCCTTTTATAAGGTCTGGGTCGACCGCACCAGCTACCTACCCATAAAAGCGGAATATTATGACCGGGAAGGCCGGAAATACCGGGCGGTCGACGCCCACACCTTTTTCGGCCAATTCACGAACAACAGCAACGTCTATGCGGGACTGAGACGAGCCTATTGAGGAATTTTCAGTCCCGCAGTCAAGATGCCGACACACTTCCCCTGGAAGCGATATCATGGAAAACATTCTCTACTCCATCAACCTGGCAATTCATGTGCTGGCCGCCATCTTCTGCGTGGCCGCCCCCTTCTATCAGCTGCGCTGGGTGAAACTGCGCGGCAAGCTCGGACATCCGATCATCTATCCGTTCGACCGGGTACTGGAAAACGTGCTTGACTTCCAGGTGAAGCTCTGTTTTGGGCTGATCGCCACCCTCATTATCACCGGCTTCGTCTTTCCGTTGATTCATTACGGTTTTCACGGTGAATGGAGAAAGGTAAGCGATTTCGTTCTGTACGTTTTCGCGGCTAAGGCGATCCTCGCATTTATTGGTCTTGCCATCAATACCCATGGCGTTTTTATTCTGAACCCGGTAATTCAGAAAACCTTTGCCGCCTTTTCGGCCACCGAACAACCGCCTGATGAGCTGTTGAACAAGTTTTGGGCCTTACGAGGCCTGCGCAAGAAGCTCTGCGCCTTCTGTTTCTGTCTGGCCTTAATTATTGTGGTGATTACGCCCATCCTGAGGTTTTACAAATGAAACCGGCATTGAAAAGAGGAAATCCAGAAACTGCAGTGGACTCACCGTCGTCAGCTGAGCCGCGGAACGAGACCGGCAGAATACTGGAAAAATGCACGGATTGCGGGGCCTGCGTCAAGGCCTGCAAATTTCTTACGTATTAATGCGATTCCCCCAAGGAATTGGCGAAACGTTTTGTGCGCAACCCCTTGGAAAACATTGAGATCCCATATTCCTGTTCATTATGCGGTTTGTGCCAGCGGATCTGCAAATACGACCTCTATCCGGGCGGGATGTGTCATGAGGCCAGGGTAAGGGTATTTCAGCCGTTGCAAGAGAGAATTCCGCCGGATGATTTTATCTATGACTTTCTCACCCCGCGGCTGAAAGGCATCAGAAATCATCAGATATTCAGTTCTTCTCCGGTTTTTGCCTTGAACCGGGGGCCGGAAGAACACAAGGGGACCCTGCCCAAAAGGGTCTTTTTCCCGGGATGTTCCTTCCCCGCCTACGCGCCCGGACTGGTTTGGAAAGCATACCAATACCTGCAAGCGAAAATGCCCGGCATCGGCGTGGTCCTCAACTGCTGTGGCAAACCCAGCAAGGATATGGGGGACCTGGATCGGTTCGGCAAAATATTCGATAATACCATGAACGAGTTCGCCAGGCACGGCGTGGAGGAGGTGGTGCTGGCCTGCATCAACTGCCACAAGACCTTCCGGGAAAACAGCGGTATCAAACTCCGCACCATCTACGAGATCATGGCGGAAGAGGGCCTGCCGAATGAGGCGAAAAAGGGCAGCGGCGAGGTCACTCTGCACGATTCCTGCCCGGCCCGGCATCAACCGGCGATCCGGCAGGCGATCCGGACCATTCTGAGCCGGCTCGACTACCGGGTGAACGAGTTCCGCTTCAATAAAGAAATGACCCAGTGTTGCGGCGCCGGCGGGTGTGCGGCCACCGGCAATACCGCCCTGGCCGGTCGCCATACCCGGGACCGGGCGGCCCAGGCCAGGGGCACGGTGGTTACCTACTGCGCCCATTGCCGGGAACGCTTTTCTTCCCAGGTCCCGGCCCTGCACATCCTCGATCTAGTCTTTGGCGCTTCGTACAAAAAATCCCTGGTCGAGGCCCATGACGGGTGGCAGAATTGGTTCGTCCGCTGGTATCTGAAACGTAAACTTAACAGGAGGATTGCGCTATGACGGAAAAGACCGAAAAAAAAGCATCAATCATGATCATGCACGACGAACTCTGCCAGGTATTCAACGGCCTGATGACTGCGCTCAGCCTGCAGCGGGCCGGGGCAAGGGTGACGGTGTTCTTCGGCTCCCGGGGCATCAACGCCGTGCACAGGGAGAAAATAAAGGAGCTGAAATGCCTGCCGGACCAACCGGAGGAAGAGCAGAAGCGGGTCATGGCCCGCATGGAGGAGATGAACCTGCCGATGCCCGAGGAACTGCTGCTCATGCTGCACATGGAAGGGGCGAGGCTGCTCGCCTGCCCCTTGAACAAGGAGGTTTTCGAGTTTACAGCCGGCGATTTCGTTGAGGGCGTTGCCCTGGCCGACCCGGCAACATACTATACCGACATTGTCATGCCGGCGGACATGAATCTGGTATTCTAACAAGGAGACGACATGCAGAAAAAATTCATTTTGACCATCACCCATTCCACCGATGACCAGGATCGCGCCAATGCCGCGATAGCGTTCGCCGCTTCTCTGCTGAGCGAGGGCGCGGACCTGATCATCTTTTATATCTTCGAGGGCGCCATGTTGGCAAAGAAAGGGATGGCGGAAACCATCCGTGGCAGAAATTTCGCACCGGTCGCCGATCTTTTTCCGCTCCTCCTGGAAGAAAAAGTACCGATGTATCTTTGCGGCGCCTGTGCCAAGACCTATAAGATAACCGAAGATGACCTGGTGGAGGGTGTGAAGATCGTTCATATCCCGACCATTGCCGCCGAGATGATGGATCGCGAGATCATCACGCTCTAAGGTAACCGGGGGGGGAATTTGCCTACAATAATCAGGAGCCAATATCTTATTTACTCTATCAACACAGAGAAAGGCTCAAATGAAAAGAGGCAATGCTGAAAGAAAGTAACAGTTTAGTCCCCTTACCATTGAAAAGGGGTCATCCATTAAAGGGGTTGGCATAACCACAGGATTTGATTGGCAGCCGTCTCGCCCAGTGATTTTGGCTTGTTCCCGCCCGAGTCGTGAACCACTAAAGGGTTGGCTTAAAACCATGAGATTTGTGATTGTCATATCTGACTGGACACGACGAGGAACCGCTGATTTTCTGGGTCCGTGAAACGGACAGGGGCCGAGACAGCCAGTTGGCAATCAGCTCAACTGCCTGCCTCAAACGCCTTGAACCTGATGGATGACTGGTGCGGTGCAAGATACCGACACATGAGATAGAAATACCGGGTGCAGGAAAAGAAGCCTTGATCACACGACGGAGAACTCGACGAATATTAACCTTCCCAAGAGGGGAAAATGGTTTTCCCATCCCATGGGAGAAGACTATCTCTTGACAAGGGCCTTTAATGGATGCCCCCTTTACAATTTACGATAAAAATTAAAATGTTAAGGGATGTCCCGAAGTACAAGATAAACTATCCCCGGAAATCGTTTTAATGGATGATCCCCTTTTTTTTGTTCCCTGCATCCCTTGATGTTCAGGAAGAATAGGTCTATAATCAGCGCAGTCTCCCCGTGTCGCAATAAAAGCAGGTTTCCCAAGGAGGACAGCATGACCAGAGAATTTAGTGTAGTCATCGAAAAGGATGCAGACGGTTACTTTGTGGCATCCGTTCCGGTGTTGCGCGGCTGTCATACCCAGGCTAAATCACTCGATGTCCTAATGAAACGCATTCGAGAGGCTATAGAACTTTGTTTGGAGGTCGAGGAGCCCCTGGTTAGTGAATTTGTCGGGGTACAACGCGTGGCGATCACTGCATGAGCACTTTCCCTTCCCTTACAGGCTCTCACCTCATCAAGGTTTTACGTAAGTATGGTTTTGAGGTCGTTCGCGTCAAGGGCAGTCACCATTTTCTCCAACACCCAGACGGACGCTGCACGGTGGTACCAGTACATCGTGGTGAGATGATCGGCCGAGGGCTATTCTCGCAAATCCTGCGAGACTGCGATCTTTCGCGAGAAGAACTCCATGACAACACATAAACGGATAGCCCCGCAATAGCAGTCTGACCGATACCCCACGGTACCAGTGCATCCGGCGCATTACGCCTTCGGCTTCGGAAAGCAGCGACAAGGGGCAATCAGGTATTGCTCCCCCCGAATTCTCATAATGGACGGCACTTTCAGTTGAAGTCTAGGGAGGCCCGGCGCTTTCAGGTCAGGTCTCTGAAATATCATTTTTCTTATTTTCCATGGCCCTATGCCTTTCTTGATTTTCTGGAAGATTAAAGCGGATAGCAATTAACATGACATCATCACTAAGTAAGCTGCTGAACAACTTCCGCCATGCCGCCGCCACCGAGCGCGAAAAAGGCACCTATTTCGAAGAGCTGATTCTCGCCTATTTCCGCCACGAAGCCATCTACCGAGATCTTTACTGCGAGGTTTGGACTTACGCCGACTGGGCCAGCCAACAAGGACTACCCGGCCACGATACCGGCATCGACCTGGTGGCCAAAACCACCGGCACCGGCGAGTACCACGCCATCCAGTGCAAGTTCTACGCGGAAGAATACCGGATAAGAAAGAGCGACATCGACAGTTTCTTTACCGCCTCCGGCCAAAAGCCCTTCAGCCACCGGGTGATCATCTGCACTACCAACCACTGGAGCGAACACGCCGAGGACGCCCTGCGCGACCAGCAGCCGCCGGTCAGCAAGATAGACCTGCACGACCTGGAAAACAGCCAGATCGACTGGCGCCGCTACCAGCCCAAGGGCGCGGTGGCCCTAAAGCCCAAAAAGCAACTGCGCCCCCACCAGATCAACGCCTTAAACGCGGTAACATTCGGCTTCTCCCAAGCCGACCGGGGCAAGCTGATCATGGCCTGCGGCACCGGCAAGACCTTCGCCAGCCTGAAGATTGCCGAGAGCCTGGCCGGGGCGGGTAAGCGCGTCCTCTTCCTGGTGCCCAGCCTCTCCCTGCTCTCGCAAACTCTCACCGAATGGACCCAGGAAAGCGATATCCCCCTGCACAGCTTCGCGGTTTGCTCAGACAGCGACGTCGGCAAGAAACGCCGGAAGGACGATGACGCGGTGCAGACCTTCACCCACGAACTGCGTTACCCGGCCACCACCGTCCCCGACCGGCTGGCGGCGGAGATGGCCAAACGCCACGACCATCTGCACATGAGCGTGGTCTTTTCCACCTACCATTCCATCGCGGTGATCAGCCGGGCCCAGCGCGACCACGGCCTGGCCGATTTTGACCTGATCATCTGCGACGAGGCACACCGCACCACCGGCGCCACCTTTGGCGACGACGATGAAAGCGCCTTCGTCCAGGTCCACGACCAAAAGTTTATCCGCGCCGCCAAGCGTTTGTATATGACGGCCACACCCCGCATCTACGGCGACAGTGCCAAGATCAGCGCCGAAAAGGACAACGTCGCCCTCTGTTCGATGGATGATGAAGATCTCTACGGCAAAAATCTCCACGTCATCTCCTTCTCGGAGGCGGTCAAGCGCGGTCTGCTGGTCGATTACAAGGTCATCGTCCTGGCGGTGGAAGAGGCGCACGTCAGCCGCCGCCTGCAAACTCTATTGAAAGACGAGGACAATCAGCTCAAGGTGGACGACGCCGCCAAGATCGTCGGCTGCTGGAAGGCCCTCGCCAAGCAGGGTTTGAGCGGTGACAGCCTGCTGGGCGACCACGCCGCCATGCGTCGGGCCGTGGCCTTCTGCCAGGTTATTGAAATCTCCCACGGGGCCAAGGTCCACAAGGTCAGCTCCAAGCAGATCGCCGCCATGTTCCAGAAGGTGGTCGAGGCCTACCAGGCGGAAGACACCGAGAACAGCGCCAACCTCGCCTGCGAGGCCGCCCATGTCGATGGCAGTATGAACGCCGGCGAGAAGGAAACCAAGCTCGACTGGCTCAAAGGTGAGCCGGCGGAAAACACCTGCCGCATCCTGAGCAATGTCCGCTGTCTCTCGGAAGGCGTAGATGTCCCCGCCCTCGACGCCGTGCTCTTCCTGACCCCGCGAAATTCCCAGGTCGATGTGGTGCAGTCGGTGGGTCGGGTGATGCGCACCGCGCCGGGCAAAAAGCGTGGCTACGTCATCCTGCCGGTGGTCATCCCGGCCGGCATGGAGCCCCACGAGGCCCTGGCCGACAACAAGACCTACGCTGTAGTCTGGCAAGTCTTGCAGGCGCTCCGCTCCCACGATGACCGCTTTGACGCCATGGTCAACAAGCTCGATCTGATCGGTAAAGACCCCAATAAAATGGAGGTCATCGCCATCAGCGATAAGATCGAAAAACGCCAGAAAAAAGCCAAAGGCCCCCAGGAAGAATTCACCGGTCGCGGCACCGATCAACTCGGCAAGAAGTCAAAAAGGACAAAGCCCGGCGAAAATCCTACCTATAAAATGTTCGTCGAGATCGGCGATTTCGAGCGGGCCATCTACGCCAAGGTGGTGCAGAAATGCGGCAACCGCCACCACTGGGAAGAGTGGGCCAACGACATCGCCAAGATCGCCCGCACCCACATCGACCGGATCACCGGCATCCTGGAAAACCCCGCCAACACTAAAGAGATCGAAGCTTTTCAAGCCTTCGTGCTCGAACTGCGCGACGACTTGAATGACAGCATCAGCGACAGCGATATCATCGAAATGCTCGCCCAGCACCTGATCACCAAGCCGGTCTTTGATTCTCTCTTTGAGGGTTACAGCTTTGCCAAGCACAACCCCATGTCCCAGGCCATGCAGGATGTTTTGGACGTGCTGCAAGAACACAACCTGAACAAGGAAGCCGACACCCTGCAAACCTTCTACGACAGCGTCAAAATACGCGCCGAGGGCATCGACAACGCGGCCGGCAAGCAGAAGATCGTCGTTGAGCTCTACGACAAATTCTTCCGCAACGCCTTCCCCAAAATGACCGAGCGGCTGGGCATCGTCTACACCCCGGTGGAGGTGGTCGATTTCATCATCCACAGCGTCAACCACCTGCTGCAAACCGAGTTCGGTCAAACCCTGGGCAGCAAAGGGGTGCATATCCTCGACCCCTTTACCGGCACCGGCACCTTCGTTACCCGATTGCTGCAAAGCGGCCTGATTGCCCCGGAAGAGCTGCCCTACAAGTACAAGCACGAAATCCACGCCAACGAGATCGTCCTGCTGGCCTATTACATCGCCGCCATCAATATCGAGGCGGTTTATCACAGCATCGTCGGCGGCGACTACCAGCCCTTCGAGGGTATCTGTCTCACCGACACCTTCCAGCTCCACGAAAAGGAAGATTTGATCGACCAACTGCTGCTGAAGAACAGCGCCCGCCGCAAGCGCCAGAAGAAGCTGGATATCCGGGTAATCTTCGGCAACCCGCCATATTCCGTAGGACAAGAAACCGCAAACGACACAAACCAGAATGTCGCTTATCCATATCTAGATAGTCGCATCCGAAACACCTATGCTGCGCGTTCGGGTGCGGGCAATGTCAGAAATATGTACGACAGTTATATCCGCGCTATTCGGTGGGCGTCTGATCGCATCGGGAATGCAGGGGTGATTGGCTTTGTTACTAATGCCGGATTTCTAGAGGCTAATACTTCCGACGGTCTGCGCCAATGCCTGGCTGAGGAGTTTTCCAGCATCCATGTCTTTCACCTGCGCGGCAACCAGCGCACCCAGGGTGAAATGTCGCGCCGAGAAGGCGGCAAGATTTTCGGCAGCGGCAGTCGCGCCCCCATTGCCATTACCATGTTGGTTAAAAATCCGAACGCCCAGCATGGTCAGATACACTTTCACGACATCGGCGACTACCTGAGCCGCGAAGAGAAGCTGGAGAAAGTCAGTGCCTTCGCCAGCATCGCCGGGATCACTGAAGCCAAAGTCTGGAGCGTCATAACCCCAGACCAGCACGGCGACTGGCTCAAACAACGTGACGACAGTTTTGGCGAATTCATCGTGCTGGGTGACAAGAAGAGGGATGCGCTCAAGCTATTTGAGGTTTTCTCGCTGGGCGTGGCTACCAATCGCGATGCGTGGTGCTACAACGCCTCAAAGTTAGCTACGGCTAGCAACGTGGCGCGTATGACAGACTTCTATAACTGCGAAGTTACAAGATTTTATAAATCTCATTCCGAGCTAGATAGGAAGGCTAGAGAAGCCAAGGTTAATGATTTTATCGATACCGACTCCACTCGCATTAGTTGGACTCGTGCCTTGAAGCAAGAGTTGGTTAAAGATCGGACCATTGCCTTTGAAGCCGATGACCTGACTCCAAGCTTGTATCGCCCATTCACCAAGCAGTGGCTGTATTTCAATCGCAAGCTGAATGAATACGTTTTTCTAGTGCCGCGCATCTTCCCGGATACTACTACTCAGAATCGGGTAATCATGGTGAATGCCAAGCATTCTGGGCATGGACATATCGCCTTAATCGCTGATGCCTTGCCCGACCTACATTGCAACGGCGATTCACAATGCTTCCCGCTGTATCTGTTCGACGAGCCGGAAAACGCAACATCAGGCCAGACCAATCTGTTCACCACTTCCACCCCAGTCCCAAAGGAAAGAAAACGCCGCGACGCCATCACCGACGCGGGGCTGGCGCATTTCCAGGCGGCCTATCCCGGTGAAACCATCAGCAAGGAAGAGGTGTTCTATTACGTCTATGGCCTGCTGCACTCGCCGGAATACCGCGAACGCTATGCCGACAACCTGAGCAAGGAACTGCCGCGCATCCCCTGCGTGAAGTCCGGTGCAGATTTCCGGGCCTTCAGCCAGGCGGGGCGGGCGCTGGCCGAACTGCACCTGAACTATGAAACCGTGCAGCCCTACCCGGTCAAGATCGTCACCGCCAGCAAGAAGCTGACCGATGGTGACTACCGGGTGGAAAAGATGCGCTACGGCAAGCAGGGCAAGGAAAAGGATCTGACCACCCTGCACTACAACGACAAAATCACCCTGACCAACATCCCGCTCGCAGCCTACGACTACATCGTCAACGGCAAACCGGCCCTGGACTGGGTGGTGGAACGCCAGTGCGTCAAAACCGACAAGGCCAGCACCATCGTCAACGACGCCAACAACTGGGCCACGGAAACCATGCACAACCCCCGCTACCCGCTGGAACTGTTCATGCGGGTCATCACGGTAAGTTTGGAAACCATGAAGATCGTCAGAAGTTTGCCGAAACTGGATATATGATGAGAAGCAGGAAGGTCTCGAGAGGTAACAATATGCAACGCATCATCGTTATTGCCGGCCCCAACGGCGCAGGCAAGACCACTTTCGCCCGTGAGTTCCTCCCCCATGAGGCGAACTGTCCGGATTTCATCAATGCCGACCTGATTGCCGCCGGGCTATCACCATTCAAACCGGAATCCGTGGCCTTGCGGGCCGGGCGTTTGATGCTGGAAGAAATTCATCAAAGAATCCGCCAGGAGAAAAGCTTTGCCTTTGAAAGCACCCTGAGCGGGCGAACCTATGGTAAACTACTGCGGGACTGCCGGAGCCAGTGATCCCATATTCTGTTGGTGTTCCTGAGCCTGCCGTCCGCCGACATGGCGGTGGCGCGGGTGGCTGCCCGGGTGGCGCAAGGCGGGCACCATGTGCCGGAACCGGACATTCGCCGCCGATTCGACTCCGGCTTGAAAAACTTTCACGGCGTCTATGCGAGGATCGTTGACGCCTGGACCCTGTACGACAATTCCGGCAAGGTACCGAAAATCATTACTCGGGGAGAAAACCGATGAAAAAAACAGCCAAAACACCAGAAAACACCGAGTTCGCCGCCGTTGACGCCGCGCTGAAACGAGCCGCCAAGGCGGCGCATTCCCTGGCGCGCAAGACGAAAACCCCTTGCTATATCTGGAAAGACGGCAAGATAGTGAATGTTGCCGAGCGGCAATCAGATCTAAAAACCGGCAGAAACGACTGAACAAAGCGTTGGGGATGCGTCTCAACACTTCAAAGACAAACCGGCCAGACTGGGTGGTTTTTTGGGGGGCAGTATATAGAACTGCGGGTATCAATAATCATATAAGTGTTATCGGAACTCCTTCCGATAAAACGACCGCAGCAGTAGAATGGATCGAAGCGTTATTTGATAAAGTCGAAATACTCAAATCTTCTCCTAACATTGGGAGGATTGTTCCTGAATCAAACAGGGAGGACATTCGAAAGTTATTGTTCGGTAATTATCGAATCGTTTATTTGGTAAATGAAAAGCGAATCTCCATACTGCCAATTCGCCATGGTAAACAAATATTGCCCATTGATGAACAACAGGCATAACCCCTATCAGCCCGTTGAAAAATCTCGCGACTGCCGTTTTGTTTGGCAGTAAGAAAAGAATAAAAGACAAGCTGACTAAGAGCCAAAAGCGGACCTCTTTTCTTTTTCGATGGCCGCTGTCACTGGTTGATCGATACCACAAAATAGGTTTTTTCAACGGGCTACTAAACCACCTACATCCCCTGAGGCCCCCTGGATGATGAAGTTCGATTTTGACGCCGAATTGAGAGGTGCCGACGGGGCTGCGCTTCCTGTCTATTGCGAAGTCCAGCCGCCATACGTGGGCAGCCAAAAATCGCTGATCCGCGTGGCGGTGCCCGCCCAGCACATCACTGAAAACCCGCCAGGCAATCCGTGCGCGCTATCGGGAAGAAGTGGTGCCTTCACCATCAACATGCAGGGAATTCATTGGCGCCGATTTCCAACTTCGTCGAAAGGCTCCCTCGGTCTGGAAACCATAGAGCTACTCCACATCGAAAGGCTGACGATCCTGCATCATCCGGCGAATGCAAGGAGGGAGATCCGCTTCCATCTAGCTCCGATTTCCTACCTGCGATCGGAATCCAGTTGCGTTTACTTCGGCGATAAGTCCCACTCGGAGGAGTTGTTCGGGCTGGATCTTCCTGACCTCGGTGCAACGAGATTCGTGGCGGAATGGGTGACGGTTTACCACCGCGACGCGGAGATTCCAGGCGCGACGGTTCTTGCCGGTTTCAGTGCGGTAGCAGGTTTGCCACCGGATGCTCCAATCGACGCCGACCGAATGGTTGCGAAGTTCAGGAGTACGCTTGAAGTCTTGTCGGTTCTGTTTCGGCAAGCTGTGTCCCTGCACGGCTGGACGTACACCGATGGTGAGACCGTGTCCACGTGGGTCGATCCTCTTGAGCCGAATGTGACGCCGTCCGCGCGCGAGGGCCGCGGTGACTTTGTCGCCAAGCCTCAAATCTTCGTGGAATGCGCTACGCGCTTGGCCCACGCGCATGAAAAAGCCGATGTGAAAACCCGATCGTTGGTGCGGCATCTTTCAGTGGCGGTCAATCCTTTTACCAACTCGAGGACCAACGATCGCTATTTGTTCATGTTCTCCGCACTGGAAAGGGTGATCGAATTCGCTTGGAAGCGGGGCCAAACGCAACGGAGCCCTGCAGTCACAGACAACGCGGTCACTACGCTCCTCGAACAGTTGAAAGAAACTGTGGTCGCCGAAGGAGGCGAGAACGCTTCAGAGATTTCAGCGCGACTGGGGGGGCTCATCAAAGTCGTGAATGGCACCAGCTTTAGAGACAAGTTCGAAGCGTTCTTTCGCGTGTACCCGACGATGACCAACTCCTGCTCGGACCTCTGGCCAATTCTGGGGTCGGATAAAAAGCGCGGACTGAGAGAGGTCCGCCATGCACTGGCTCACGGGCGCGGCTCTTTCGTATCGCTCGATGTCGTGGCAGTTGCCGAGTGGCACTTAGCAATTTTGCTGGAGCGAGTGATCTTCGTGCTTCTCGACATGACCTTGCCGGATGGGATATCCCCGGGCTCGCATCTGTTGCGAATGGGTGGAAAGGGATGGTACGAGAGGGACTGGTGGGTTCCCTTGAGGTCTAAACAGGACCAGCCTATCTAATTTCCGGGGGACTATTGGGGTCTAGTTTTTATAAGAAATGTCGTTATTCCAGGTTGTTATGCCTTATGATTATTTCGGTTGGTTCCCGCATCAGGTCGCAGCAGAGCACCCGGTTTCGCATCTGATCAACCGTCCCCACCAGTTAAGAAATATTCCAAGGCCCGACCATCACTTTTCAAAATAACGAGGAGCAATTACTTCCTTCTAAACCCAGCAAAAAACCTTCGGACTCATTTTTCATTTTAAACGCATAACCGGTTGTAACAATAAATTGATAGTTTTTGCTGCTCCTGATATCCTCGCAAAGATGCGACAACAGAACACTCTTAATTTCATCCACGTCTTGGTGGAAGGTGAATCTGTTAACGGTATGACAGGTATTACTGGTTCCGCAGGTGATCAACAATTCAATGTGATCTACAGCCTCCGGCTGCTCAAGTTTGTCATATATGCTTTTACGACTCTCATATTCGACCATATCGACCCAAAGATGCTGAGACATATCCGAAACTGATAAACCATGCCGGTGAAACATGATATATGCCCAAGCTTTAAATAATTCGATTTCAACAAATCTAATGGTTGGGGATTTGCCAAGATGACAAACATTACATTTAATAAGCTTCTGGGAAGAATCGAAATCACTCATGATATTCTCGCTGTTATTTATAGTTAGCTATCTGCATAATCAATCTTCTAATCTCCTCAATAAAGACTTATACCGCAAGGGCATAAGTTTCGTACGAGCAGACCGGCTGCTCAACTCAGCTTTAACTTTATTGTATGGGGTTATTGTTTATTGAGTCAAGGAAGATGACTTGATTCTTTCAAATCCGGATTATGCTTAAGTAAAAATAAGGCCATTAATTTGGGCTTCAAGCCAATGGCTCAAGCAACAAAAACAGCCGGCCAGCAACATAAAGCAGGCGGGAAGCAAAGCGGCTCCTTCGGCTTGGAATTTCAAGCCGGCCGGGGATGCAAGAACATAACACTCGGAAATTTCACCATGGATATCTCGGCAAAAATATGGCAGGAATACCATGTAAAGCTGCGTACCTTTATTAAAAACAGAATATCTGATGACCAGGCGACCGATGATATTCTGCAGAACGTATTTCTGAAAATGCATACCGGTCTTGGTTCGCTTAAAAACGAAACCAGGCTGCAAAGCTGGCTTTACCAGATTGCCAGAAACACGATCATCGATTATTTCCGGGCGCAGAAACCAACCCTTGGGATTCCTGATTGGTTACCGCAGCCTGAAACAGATCCCGGCGACCACGTGACCCAGGAGTTGGCGGCCTGCCTGCAACCCATGATCCAACAACTGCCCGAAAACTATCGGGAGGCCGTCATTCTGTCGGAATTAAAAGGGTTGAGCCAAAAGGAAGTTGCCAAGGTGCAGGGCATTTCGCTTTCCGGCGCCAAATCCCGGGTCCAACGGGGCCGGGCCATTTTAAAAAATATGATGCTCGACTGTTGCCGGTTGGAGTTTGACCAGAGCGGACGGCTCTATGATTATGAACGAAAAGGCGGCAATTGTGAGCATTGTTAATTATCGAACACTGATTGTTTGCGTCTTTTCTAATCTTTTCTCGTCTACAGGGTATCGCTTTATAAAATTAACTCTATAGAGAAAGGAGAAACCAGTGAACAGACAAAAAAATGACGAAATTCGCAGCGCAGTCAGGGAAAATTACGGCAAGGTGGCCGGATCGGAAAAAAGCGGTTGCGGTTGCGCAACCTCCTCCACTTGTTGCGGCGCCCCAAATGAGATAACGGCCGCAGACATTTCGCGAGCTCTGGGTTATTCAAATGACGAGGTGACAGCAGTGCCGGCCGGCGCGAACATGGGGCTGGGCTGCGGCAATCCGCAGGCCATCGCCTCCCTGCAGCCCGGCGAAGTTGTGCTCGATTTGGGCAGCGGCGGCGGGTTCGACTGTTTCCTGGCGGCGCGGGCCGTTGGCGACCAGGGACAGGTCATCGGGGTTGACATGACGGCTGAGATGATCAGCAAGTCTCGCCGCAACGCGGCGCAGACCGGTTTCAAAAACGTCGATTTTCGGCTGGGGGAACTGGAGAATCTACCGGTTGCCGACGGGATTATTAATGTGATCATTTCAAATTGTGTAATCAACCTCTCGCCGGAAAAAGAAAGGGTTTTGCGCGAGGCTTTCCGGGTCTTGAAACCGGGCGGCCGCCTGGCGATCTCCGATGTGGTGGCCACCGCCGAACTACCCGCTGAGCTTAAAAAAGACATGGCGTTTCACACCGGATGCATCGCGGGCGCCTCTTCAATCGAGGCCCTTGAATCCATGTTACAACAAGCCGGGTTTGCGCAGATCCGGATCAAGCCAAAGGCCGAAAGCCGCACCTTCATCCGGGAGTGGATGCCGGGCAGCAAGATTGAAGATTATGTGGTTTCTGCTACTATTGAGGCGGTAAAACCATAACGCCGGCCAAGGCATCACCCGGCCGCCGGCAGGCCTGGCTTATTTTTTATCCGGGTCTGTAACGGCGACCGGGGATCTCCGCCGAAACGAAAAACATAATCAATGAAAATTGAGATTAAACAAAGGCAGGAGAATAAATGAACAAAAAAGAATTGAGCAGCGAGTACAAGCAAACCATCCAGCCCATGGGCATTTATCAAATAAAAAACCTCAGCAACGGCAAGATATTCATCGGCAGCTCAAAAGACCTGCCGGGCATAATCAATCGTAACAAGTTTCAACTAAAAAATGGTCTCCATCGGAATAAGACGATGCAAAGTGACTTTATTGAGGTTGGCGCGGACAATTTCACCTTCGAAATTTTAGACCAACTACAACCAAAAGAAGACAAGAAAGTTGATTATACCGAAGAACTTCACATGCTTGAAGAAATGTGGCTGGAGAAAATGCAGCCCTATAATGAAAATGGCTATAATCCAAGGAGTTGTTAACCGGATCCGGTCACAATCCGGACCAAAACCGGACATGAGGATACAACAATAACTGTCGGCCATGCCCCGCCAATCAAGGTTGCAAATTATGAACACGATATCGGAAAAGACAGAAAGCCCGCCAACCAAAACGCAGCCCCAGTCCATCATGACCACCCTGACCATAACCTGCGGCTCGATCGCGATTTTGCTATCGTTTTGGGCCGGGATGCTGCTGGCCCTGCTGGCCGGTCGGCAGTTTGTCATCCTGAGCCATATCGAGGGCTATAAACCGGCCGAGTTCACCGTTGAGAAGTTGGTCTATTTTCATGGCATGCGACCTGGCAGATCTCGCATCGACAAGGACCATTACTGGGCGGAGGGCACGATCAACGGCCAACCCGAAAAATTTACCCTGGGGGCCTATCTGCCCAAAATCCCGGCCAACCAGGCCCAACTGGAAAGCATGATGTCGGTGGGCCGGGTCCTGCCGGTTTTGTATAATCCCGAGGTGCCGGACACCATTGAGGTCCGGATCATTTATCCGGAAGAGGATTTCCCGGCGAAATGGCTGCTGCGCCGCCGAAACATGTATAAATACGGGTTCGGGCCGCTGGCCATCGCCCTGGGATTTTGCCTGCTCTGCAGTCTGGCCGACCGCAGCTGGCTTGGCCTTAAGTTTTTCGTGGGCAGTCTGCCCTTTCCCCTGATGGGTTGGCTCTTCGCCTGGCTGGACCTTTCCGCCTGAGACTTATCATCTTAAAAGAGGTAACCATGGAAAAGATCGACTACAAAAAAAAGCTTAAACACCTCTACCAACCATCCGCCAAAAAGGTAGAGATTGTCGAGGTGCCGCCGATGAACTTTCTGATGATTGACGGAGAAGGAGACCCCAACACCTCCCAGTCATTCAGTGACGCGATTGAGGCGCTCTTTCCCCTGGCCTACACCTTAAAGTTCATGGTAAAAAAGGGCGACCTGGCTATCGATTACGGCGTGTTACCGCTCGAAGCCCTCTGGTGGGCCGACGATATGGCCGCATTCACCACCGGCAACAAGGATGACTGGAAGTGGACCGTTATGATTATGCAACCGGAATTCATTAGCCGGGAAATGGTGGAAACGGCGCTAAAAGAGGTAGCCCGAAAGAAAAACCCCCTTGCCCTGCCCTTGGTCCGGTTTGAATCGTTCCATGAGGGCCGGGCCGCCCAAACCATGCATCTTGGCCCGTTTTCCGAAGAAGGCCCGACAATTGAGCAGGTCCATTTGTCGATCAAAGAAAATGGCAGTCAGAGAAGCGGCAAACACCACGAAATATATCTAAGCGACACGAGGCGAGCCGCCCCGGAAAAGTGGAAAACCATTGTCCGACAACCGATGACATAATAAAAATCCCGATGAAACCATTCACCATAAAATTTCTCTACACCCTCTTGATTATTTCCTTGCTCCCGGCTTGCAGCCCTTACACTAAGGGGCAACCAATTCAGAAAGATTTACCGGCCAAATTCGCCTACCTGGTTATAGACATTCAGGAAGACTTCATGAACGCCAACGGCAAATTGCCGATTGACCAGGGTCAATCTCCCAAAATAATCAAAAACATAAACGAGTTACTGCCGATCTTCGAGCAGCAGAAGATTGAGATTATTTATATCGGTAACGAATTCAACAAATCGGAAACCATTGCCAACTGGTTCAGAAATAATGCCGCCATTGCCGGGAGCAAAGGCACCCAATTAGCCGCCGGCCTTAAGGTCCTCAACCATCACTACTTCCCCAAAAATCATCCTGACGCCTTTTCAAACCAGGAGTTTGACCAATATTTAAGAAAACAGAATATAACCGGAATAATTATCTCCGGGGTCTTTGCCGATCAATGTGTTTTATCAACCGTCAAAGGCGCCCTGAACCGGGAATACGAGGTTTTTCTTATTTCAGGTACCCTCGGCGCAAAGACAGATGAAAACCTGAATAATGCCCTGCAAAAATATCACAAATTAGATGTCTCGATATTTACCCCAGAACAAATTGTCAATAAGATCAGTCTCTAAGAAATCAAGTGGTTTATTCCTGCGGCAGATACTCCGGAGAAAAAACAAATGTCCTTCACCCTGGCAGAAGTCGTCCCCTGGGGGCGTTCATATGATGAATATCTTGCCATGTTCTCCCTGACCCCGGTTGATCTGCAGCAAAAGATACTGGGCTGCAGTGATGGCCCCGCCTCCTTTAACCGCGTCCTCTCCGCCCGCGGCGGCGCCATTATATCAATCGATCCCATTTATTATTTTACGGTGGAAGAAATTAAAAAAAGAATCGATGAGACCTATGAAGTGGTGCTGGCGCAAACCCGGAAAAATAAAGATGAATTTATCTGGGAGAACATCGCCTCGGTCGAAGAACTCGGCCGCATCCGGATGGCGGCCATGACCTCATTTTTAGAGGATTATAGCCAGGGAAAGGCGCAAGGCCGCTATCGGGCGGACAGTCTGCCCCACCTCTCGTTTAATGATCAGGAATTTGGCCTGGCATTATGTTCCCATTTTCTCTTGCTCTATAGCGCACAATTGTCTCTGGAATTCCATCTCGCCTCCATAAGGGAACTTTGCCGGGTGGCGCCGGAAGTACGAATCTTCCCTCTCCTCGAACTTGGGGCAAAAAAGTCGCGCCATCTAAAATCGCTGGTCACCAAACTTGAAAAAGAGGATTATCATATTGAGATCAGAAAAGTCGCCTACCAGTTTCAAAAAGGCGGCAACGAAATGATGATCATCAAATCAGCCACCCCGACCACTGACCTGCAGCCGGAATAAACAACCCCGCCGCAGAGCAGCGGGGTATTTGGTGCTAGAACAACGTTAGTTGCTGTTTCAGCAGCTCTTTGTATTGGTTTGTTTTACCTTGTTTCTTGACATAATTTTGAATGGATTTTTCGTTGCCGTGTTGCC
>JAHJIY010000101.1 GCA_018823175.1 Pseudomonadota bacterium | reverse complement strand
TTTCCATGCAGCAGATGCTCAGGTTGCTACAATTAAATCTCTTTGAACGCCGGGATTTAATGGCGTTATTTAAGCCACCAACGACACAACCCGTTGTTTGTAGGCAGTTTTCTTTATTTTAAAAACTATGAGACAGCAATGGTGTGCAATATAACAAAAGTGAGAGTGGGTGATTTTACTGCTAAATCACAAACTGGCGAGGAAATATATTTTAATACTGACGACACGAGACGGTTTGATCCTGGCTCTGAGCGACTTGTTGTCGGTGACAAGGTAAAGGTTATATATTTTGATCCTGATACTGCGAGTGGACCTATTGGTAAAAAACTATGTAAGAATAATAGAGTTCATTGAATATAAAAGAGATTGGCCCAAGGAACCAGTTAACGTTATTGTGACTGAGGTATCGCGAAATAGAACGATATGCTTTTTACCTGATCAAAACAAACTTATTGAGATAGAAAATAATTTTAACGTAGATTTCGGCACCTGGGTATTCCCTGGGAAAAAGCTGAAATTACAACTAAAGCCTATTCCAGCTAATATAGGTAATGGATATGTTTACAAAGCAACATTAATTGACTGAACTAACAAATAAGGCATTATCGCCGCCCTGGTTCATTCCTTGAGCCGCATTTTATTAATATTTACTCGGTACTCTGACCCTATCACACAAGCATTAATTTCAAAATTCTTTACATACCCACTTGAGCAACTTACAAGACAAACGGTAGTTATCAATCTAGATGCGGATTCATTAGCTAGCAATTACTTTTTGAATCGTTCTTTTTGTCAACAACGTAGCTCCGTATGTTTTGTACTATTTTCCCTGAAACAAAATATTGGGAAAACCATTGCCTTGCTTTGTTATATATTTCCTTCTGACTTTGTTCTGGGACACTAACCACCTGTGTCATTTCAATAGGCACAAAAGCTGTGACACAACCAAAGAAAAACAATGAAGCGCATAAGATTAAAGCAGGTCTAATTTTCATAATATTTTCCTCTTGGATTATCAAGGTGAGGTGACAGGTGATAAGGTGGTAAGAAATCGTTTTTTCGCCCTTGCCAAATATTTGGGGACCACCCTTTGCGCTCCCTAAATTCGCTCGATTCCTGACTGGCTGATTGATTTACAATAGCGACATGATATGATCACTGTTAATCGAAAATCGCTCACATGGAGAGAAGAGGGGCTTTTGTTGAGGCACTTCAGCATGATGCAAATCTGAAAGCAATATCCCCGCCCAAATTAACCTTGCTTGAAATCCAGAAAGTCGCCGGTGAATTATTCGAAGTCGAGCCCGATTCAATTTTGCGAAGAACGAAAATGAGTTCCGCCTCGGAAGCCAGATCCATCTTTTGCTATATTGCCGTTAGATTGATCGGTGAAAAGGGGATAGCGGTCGGAAAGTTTCTCGGTATGGGACCCACCGGCGTGAGCCGGGCGGTAAGGTGGGGAGAACAGATATTACAGGGCCGCCAAGCCTTGGAATCAAGAATTAAAGACCTGTTATATTAAGTCAATAAATCAAGAATGTCCCCTTGTCAGTTCTGTCCGCTTGTCCGTTGATGTCCGCAGATTTTCATATGCTAGTCGTAAATGTTTTTCCGTAGGCCGATTCGCAGAACCAGCATGACGATGGCGTTGTCTTCGATGCGGAAGATGGCGCGGAGTTTTCTGGCGATAGTATATCGGTACTGGCCGGTGTATTTCGTGCCTTGTAGTTCTCTTACTTTTTTAGTTTGTTTGAGTTGTTCAAAATTATCCGCAAGATAATGAATTTTTTGTGCGATGAGTGTTCGGTCGGCGCCATTAAATCCCTTGAGATCTTTGACTGCCTGGTCGGCATATCTGACTTTCACAACTCAATTCCCAACTCTTTGTAAACATCCTCGCTGTCATGAACCTTCATCTTGCCGCACTTGATCTCATCGGTGATTTTGTCGGCAATAATCCCGTCGGTATAGTCGAAATAGAAGTCCAGCGCCGTTTCGACCACTTCCCTTTGTGATTTATGCATTGCCAAGGCTACAATGGCCAGTTCCTTGGCGATGCCTTCGTCAAGGGTGAAGAGTTTTTTTACAGATCCCATGATATCCTCCTTTATATCTGATGTTATATGCAATTGTATATCTACTTCTGCGCTCTGTCAAGCATTCACAAACTCATCATCATTCCGGATCCGCTCTGTATTTTTGGCCCAGTTCTGGGGTAACAATTTTGGAATGCGTGTCTGGAATGCGTATCAGGCTTGACATTTATGCTTTTCGGGGTGTGAGGATGCTCCTAAGACATAAATACTATTTTGTCGATGGCGTTTTTCAATCTGATCGACAATACCGTGCTGATTCCTTTGAGAATTTTAATGCCGGTATAGGGGTTTTCCTGGATGAAAGCTTCGAGTTTGGCGTGAGTGATAACGAGCAACTCCGTATCGGTTAATGTTCTTAACTGCCCCAGGACCTCCCGCTCTGGCTGCATGGAAAAATCCCCAATGTGAGCGCCTTTGGTAATAAGGGCGAGGGTAATCGGTTTGGCAAACTTACCTTGCCGTTCAAATTTTAGTTCTCCCGAGGCGACAATCCCGATGTAATTAATTTTCTCGCCTTCTTTGATGATTACGGTCTTGGCCGGGTGGTAGACCAGTTCAAAACAGGAGGCAATTTTTTCGCGTTCCTCAGGTTCCAGAAGGTGAATGATACTTATTTCACTCCCCTGGCTCTCGATAATTTCTTTGATTCTCTTTTCCATGGGACTCCTTTTCTCGTGGTAAAAATATGGATGATTCATTAATCGCAAATAATGCGATCATCTGCAAGTCTGCTGTGGATTTTGTTATGTAATATTATATCTTTTGTCAGGTCATTGCCTTCCGGTTGGTCTTAAAATAATTTGAATATCGATTTGGGAACAACTCCGGCAAAATCGATGAAGTTGATTGCAAAATGGGCCAACATGATGGCCGGGAGGGAGCGTGTTATGAGGTATGCAATCATGAAAACTGCGCCGATAATCGAGGTGACCAGGACGGCGTGCAAGCCAAGGCTCCAGTGAATGAGCCCGAAGGTCACGGCCGAGATGGTGACGATGATAAACGAGTTTTCTGTGTATCGGCTGATGAAGGTGTGCATAAAACCGCGGAAAATCAGTTCTTCAAGTATTCCGACCAGTAATAGCCCCAGGGTCAGGTCCAGCCAGTTCCAGGCCGGGATGGTGATCTCCGGCATGTCGCCAAGCGCCGGGTAGCCCGGAAGTTTTGTGATCAGCTGATACCCGTTTTGATCTATTATCGTGCCAATGAGGGTCACCACCAGAAAGACAACGCAAAATGACGCCAGGTTCTGGGGCGCAAGCCCGAACTCAACCGGTCGCATTTTTTTGCGGCGGATTAACCAGAATGTGACCAGCAGAGGGAAAAGTTTTACTCCCAGATAGTCGACCAATAACCATGGCCGCCACTCCTTGATCAAGATAGAGGCGAAATCGTTCAGATAAAACGGGCTGGTTAATAAAATTAGAGCCGTAACATGCAGTGCCGTTGTTTCCTTCGATTCAATCATCAGGCGCAAAACCTTTACTTGTGATTTACAAAATTTTTTTAATAAAAACCGCTTAACCAGTCCGGCCCCATGATTGTTTAGAGTTTACCGAGCAGTTCCAGGAGGTTTTTGACTACTTGGCCATGTCCTTCATGCAGATAAAGACCAAACTGCGCAATAACCCAATAGCCGAAGGCGAATTGGGCGAGGGCAAAACCGGCAATGGTGAATTGACTGATGCTTACTGCCCCGATACCGAATTGGGAGATCGTCAAAACGCCGCAAGCGAACTGGCCGATGGCAATTATCCCCCTGGCCGGCACCGGCACGCGATTGGGGCGGTATTTAAAAGAGATGTGGAGCAGGGGCAGACCCATAATCGCGGTTGCTGATTTGTATTCAAAGCCCCAGCCATCCCAGTTGGCCTTGGCCGGAAAAGGGGTGCCGCAGCTGGGACAGGTCAGCGCCTGTTCAGATATGTGATGGTGGCATTCTCGACATGGTTTCATCCTTTATCCTCCCTGTACCGGTTAAAAGTCCCTTTTATTTTCTGGCGGTGGTGATGACAAAATTATAAAGCCGCCAATGGCAAGCCGCTTTTTTAAACCCGGCGTTTTTCAGCCAGGTGAAATGATCGGTCAGGGTGACCGGATGGTCTTTTTTTAGATGTTTTGCATACCAGAACTCGGGGTCTTCGCCCTGGGTTTGGATGAATTTTTTCCAGTAAGAATATTGCTCCTGCCTGACCGCCGGATCTTCATCGATAATGATCTCTCTGGTCAGCAGAAGGCCGTCGGGGTTGAGGGCGGCAGAAAGCTTATGGTAAAATTCTGCTCTTTCTTCCCAGGTCAGATGATGCAGGGTGAGACCGGCCAGGATTATGTCATAACCCTGGCCGATTGGATCGGTCCGGAAATCCCCCTGGACTACTTGAAATTTCCCGCCTTTGGTCGATAATTTTTTTTCAAAGGCATTAAGCATGTCGGCGGTCAGGTCAAATGCCACGATAAAAGAGTTGGGTAGTTTCTTGAAAATTAACTCGGATAAAATCCCATTGCCGCAACCTAAATCGAGAACGCGATAATTTTTATCCTCTTGAGGCAGCAGATTATGGATAATTTGATGTTGGGCAAGGTAATCCGGGACAAGCTTTACCATCAATTGCTCATATTCAGCCGCTTGTTTGGCAAAGTGTTCTTTTACCTGTTCCTGTTCCATCTATCTTGCCGGTGGTTTATTTTTGATCGGGGTCGGCCAGGACCATCGCATACATGAGGTCAAGATAAATTTCCGCCGCCAGACAGATCTGTTGGAAGGAGGCCGATTCGTCATGGGAGTGGGCTTGTTCCAGTTGGCCCGGCCCCAGAATAATCGGCTTTACCCCGGAGGCCCAGATCTGGTTGGCATCGGAATGACTTTTGAAGGCATCGGCCGACCAGGTGAGATTGTGCGTTTTAAAAACATTTTTTATGGTGTCAACAACCGTCGCCTTTTCCGGAATCTGGTAGCCCGCCGCGATCGTGACGCTGCGGAAACTCATTTCAATATTGGGCCGGCTGTCCTTCTTGGACAGGGCGACTTCTTCCATGTCAATCAGGACTTCCCCGATGTCCATGCCCGGCGGGATATGGAGGTCAAGCCAGGCCTCGCAACGCTCAGGTACCGCAAATCCCGAATGAGAACTGAACAGGTCCCGGATATTATAGTTAATCTCCGGATGCTTTGCTTCAAGCTGGTGGGTCAGGCGCAGAATGGTCTGCAGCATCAGTTCGACTGCATTATGGCGGCGCTTGGCCAGGGAGGCGTGTTGCCTGGTGCCCCGGGCAGTGAGCTGTATTTCGACATAACCATATGACTGCAGACAGGGTGCCAGGTTCGTTGGTTCACCGATAATTGCCCACGGAAAATGATATGATTTCATCAGCTTTTCGGCGCCGTCGCCGCTCTCTTCCTCGCCAACTACCAGACACAGCGCGATCGGTGCCTCTGCATGTCCCGCTTCCCGGAAGGTCAGGAATGCTTCGAGCATCGCGGCACAACCGCCTTTCATGTCGGCCACTCCTAACCCCTGGACCCGGTCGCCCTGCGTGCTGTAGGAGTAGTTGTCCAGGTCAGGGGCGGCAACCGTGTCGATGTGTCCGATAAAGGCCAGCTGGATATCAATATTGGCCGGGGCCAGGATAATGTTATAGCGGTCTTCGTCCACAGCCTGAATAATCACCGGCAGGTTGCGTCGTTTCAGATAACCCTTGAGGAAATCAAGGACATCGCCTTCTTTGCCGGCAGGACTGTAAATATCGACCAGACGCTGCAGCAGTTTTTCCAGGCGTTGGGGTTGAATACGATTAGTTGTCATTTTTTTTGACAGATCCTTTGCGGGTGGCCGGCTGAACTTTGCTCTTTTTCTTCATGGCTTGTTTCTCGGCCGCCACATTCATCGTCAGGTAAATATGCTCCTGGGGTTGCCCGAAGCCGAGTTTGCGAAAAAAACGAAGGGCCGGAATATTTTCACTTTGCGTATCGACCAGCAGCATGCGGACGTTGCTTTTGAGCATGATGTCCTTGAATCGCCGGAACAGCTTTTCGGCCACCCCGGTTCGCTGAAATTCAGGTTTGATTCCCAGCCAGACCATATAGCCGTATTTCCAGGCGGAATGACTTTTCTCGATCGTGGTCCCCAGGGCAAAACCGATGATCTCGTCACTGAGTTCCGCCACCAGGCAAAATTCGGTGTCGCTGTTGAATAGTCCGACCACTTCATAAGGGTCCCAGGTACGATACATGTTGGGAAAATTCTCGACCTTGAACAGATTTTCGCCCAGGTGAAAGACCTTGGACAGATCGTCAATCTCCATTTCACGGATTTTTATATTTGTACGTTTCATGTCCCTGCTCGATGATTTTTTATCCATAATTTTTTGTCGACACTAAAGAGATAAATGTTCCGGAATAAGTTAATGGTTTTTGTCAGATAAAGGAAAAAGAGATTGCTCTGTTCTCTAATAATTTATTGTGAAATTTGTTGGGCGGTCGCAGGATATGGTGCCGGAATAATTTATGCTAATTCACCTCAAGCCGGCATTCTGAATCCATTTCGCACCGTGGTTTCTCTAGTTTACATATTTTACTCGTTTGGATCAAGCTGGCTTGCCTTTTTGATGAAGGGGAAATGCTCTTGGTCTGCTTTAATCATATGGATCATGACCACATCGTTTGCCAGAAACTGGAAAACTTCGCCGACTTGAAGAGTCGCGGCCTTAAACTTTTGCGATAGTTCAATCCCCTTTTTAAGGAGATGGGCATGTTTCGCCGCATGTCGATCCAGGTCGGGAAAGTTTACTGCTTTCAGGATTATTTCCTCATCCTTAAAGTGTTGGCCGACATCGTTAATTAGTTGGGAAATAAGCTCGGAAATCTCCGGGGTTGGTCGGGCCGAGATAATTGCCTCCAGCAGCTCGTTGATCAGGTGAAAGAGGGACTGATGCTGTGAGTCGATCAACTGGTTGCCGCAACAATAGGAATCGTGCCAGGCCAACTGCACCAGATTGAGCCTGGTTTCTTCCTCAACATCTTGGAGTGCGGCGAATTCCACCCGGTTGCGGCCGGCAGATTTGGCCCGGTAAAGCAGGTCGTCTACCAGGGCAACGATCTCTTCAGTCGATCTCTCGGTCTTAGATTTAATAGTTAGCACCCCCAAACTGGCGGTGACGTAATCGGCAACGGTTGATCCCTTATGGGGAATGGCCAGGCCTATTATCCCTTGTCTAATCTTCTCGGCCACGGCGATCGCGCCATTACGGTCAGTCTCCGGCAGGATGCAGGCGAATTCTTCGCCGCCATAACGGGCCGCCAGGTCAGTGGGGCGGGTGGCACAATCAGCCAGGAGTCTGGCAACTTGCCGCAGGCACAGGTCGCCGGGGACATGGCCATAACTGTCGTTGAACGATTTGAACTGGTCGATGTCCAGCATGATCAATGAAAGTTTGGTCCCGGAACGGAGATGTCTGGCGTATTCCTGGGTCAGGACCTCGTCAAACCGTCGTCGATTGGCGATGCCGGTCAAACCGTCTGTAATGCTCAGGGCGGCAAGCTGAAGGTTTACTTTCTTCAGCGCCTCTTCAGTTTGCTTGCGCTCGGTTATTTCCTGAAAACTTTCGATACAGCCGATTACTTTGTCCTTGGCGTCGAGCATCGGGATGGCGGTGATGAGAAAGTATCGAATCACCCCGGCAATTATCTTGCTTGATTCATAAGTGTACCGGCTCTCTCCGCGCATGATTCGAGACAGAGGACAGTCTTCGGTGTGGCATTCTTTACTCGGTCGGTGCTCATAACATTTAATTGCTTTTTGTCGGTCGGGGAGGGGGCCGAACTCTGTCCAGTAGGAGGCGTTGGCCAGCAGAATCTTATGATTATTGTCGGTTATGCAGGTCGGAATGGTGTTGTCGAAGATGGCAGCAAACAGGAGTCGTTTCCGTTCATAAAAGGTGCCGCCGAAAAAGATGAGAAGGCAACCGATGACGGATAATAAGCCATAACCGAAGAATAGGCCGAAGTGGGTATGGGTTGGATAGGGCAGGGAGACGCTGAGGCCTCCTTGGATGTCACCTTCCTTATAACCCTGCTGGGCGTGACATTTGAGGCAGTCGGTCCCGGTAATCAGGGGAGCCATGTAGCGGAACCAGGTAATTTTGCCATTCTGGTAGAATTCGCCCTGTTCCGTGACCCCCTGTTCGAAGGAGTTGAGCCACCGCGTCTCCCACTCAGTTGCTTTGTTTTCCGGTCTGATCGGCTTGAGACTGGTTATGTGAAACTGAATGCCGCTGGCCTTTTTCTCCGCCATTTCGGCGATTTGCCGGGTCATATAGGCGGGGTTGATCTTGGTCAGTTTGAGACCGTTGTCGGTGGTCAGGTCACGATCCTCAATCGGCAGATATTGATTTGGTTGAGTTTGCGAGGTGATCGGGACATAGACCCCGCGGTGGGAGGCATTCCAGCTTCGGCTGATCAGGACTTGCTGGAAGAAGGCGTTGGCGGTGTTCATCGCCAACTTTTTTTCGTCCTGCTTAGTGTTTATCTCCACCAGGGAGACGGCGACTCCGATGATGCAAATCCAGACGGTCAAAGCAATCAGGATCCGGTTTCCTTTTCGGCCTTTCATTAAAAAGATTCCTCTTGGGGATGGCTTTGTGGCCAGTTTCTCTACCTGGTCATTAATCATGGTCAAAGCAAGATCGCCGCCATTAATCTTCAGCCGATGTCCTTACTACCAAATTGAAGATATTTTAGGGTTGCTTCCTTTTTTTCCTTATATTTTGATGTTCCCACGGAAATTTGACAAAAGTCAAGGATGGCTTTTTTATGAAGAGATTGAAGGGGTAAGCGTAATAACCTCAGAAACAACCTTACTTAAATCCTGCAAGGTATATGGTTTGGTGGCGATACCCCTGAACCCATGCTGGCGATAATTTGCCAGGATGGAGTTGTTGGCGTAGCCGCTTGAAACAATGGCCCTGATTTCAGGATCGAATTCAAGTAATTTGTTTAATGCTTTCATTCCTCCCATGCCGCCGGGCACGGTCAAGTCGAGAATGACGAGGTCGTATTTCTGGCCGGCCGATTTGGCCTTGCGGTAATGGTCAATCGCTTCCAAGCCATCGCTGGCCATTTCAACCTTGTAGCCTAAACTGCATAATAAATCCGCCGCGGTTTCCCTGACTAATTCTTCATCATCCATGATCAGGATTCGTCCGGTCCCTTTCTGGACTTTTTCTGCGGATGGATTCTCGGGCAGAATGACCCGGTCGGTAGCCGGGATGTATATATGGAAAACAGTGCCGGTCCCGATCTCTGATTCAACTTCAATATGACCATGATGTTTATTGATAATTGAGTAGCAAATTGCCAGCCCAAGGCCGCTCCCCTTAACTTTAGTCGTGAAAAAAGGATCAAATATTCGGTCGATAATTTCGGGGGCGATTCCTGGTCCGTGGTCTTTGATCGATATTTTTACATATTTTTCCTGGGGGAGACGAATTGATTTCTTGGCATTATTTTTGATATTTTGGGCCGTTACCTCAATAAATCCTCCTTCCGGCATTACCTGGATTGCATTGGTGACAATATTTTGAAACACCTGGCCCATCTGGCCATAGTCGATTTCGGCCGCCCAGAGATCAGGCGGCAGTAGGTAATTGCATGAGATGTTGTTGCCGCTTAAGGCAAAAGAGATCGAGTCATTGAGCAGATCAATAATGGAGCTGATCTCCTTGACCGGCGAGCCTCCCCGCGAGAAGGTAAGAAGTTGCTGGGAAAGGTTTTTCGCCCGGCCCACCGCTTTTTCGCAGATATCGAGTTTTTCGATAACTTTCTTTTCTTGCCCAATGTAAAGTCTGGCCAGGGTGATATTGCCCAAAATACCGGAGAGCAGGTTGTTGAAATCATGGGCAATGCCGCCGGCCAGGGTTCCGATCAATTCAATATGTTTGGCGCGATGCAGTTCGGTCTCAATTTTTTCCTGCTCGGTGATATCTTCCACCACCTCGATAAATCCCGAGGCCTGGCCGTCTTGACCCAGGGTCGGGAAGGCCTTGATTCGCACTCGGATCTGGGAACCGTCGTCTTTTATCCCACTGGTGTCCACCTCGTGGACCTGCATATCCTGCATGGCCAGGACCCCGGGACAGTGAGGGCAAATCTGGTCGCGGCCTTCAAATTCCTTGAAGCATTTTTTACCGACAAAGTCAGCGGGGTTTTTCTTGAGTAAATTGGCGTGGGCCTTGTTTACCATGATTACCTGATGATTATTATCAATCAGGGAGACCCCAAGTCTGATATTCTCAACCAGGGATCGATATAACTCCTCACTTTCCCGTAAGGCGTTTTCGGTCTTCAGACGCTCTTCAATTTCCCGGCGGAGCCGGTCGTTGCTTGCGGCCTCATCTCTAGCGGACTCTCGTTCCCGGGCCACCAGTTGTTGCAGGTTTTCGGCCATTTTATTGAAGGTATTTGCCAGTTCGCCGATCTCGTCCTGGGAGGTAATTTCGGACTGCTCGGAAAAATCTCCGGCCCCGAGTTTTTTGGCAATGCGGGAAAGATATTGGATCGGCCGGGAAATTTGTCGTGAAAAGAAGAAAGACAAGAGGATTGTGATGATACTAAGAACTATGGTTCCGGTGAGGATTGTTTTTCCCAGATTGTGCGCGGTCGCCAGGGAGGCGTTATACAGGGCGGAATATTCCAGAATGACAACGCCTTTTATGTCTTTCTGGGAGAGATTGGTTACCGGGACCGCTACAAGCTCGAAGGTCCCGTCGCCGCTGATCTCTCTAAATGTTCCTTTAATTCCATGGGAGAGGATATTTTGCATAATGGCGGTGATTTTTTCCTGGTCGTGTTCGAAATGGGGATATTTGACGCCAATGTTTTGCGGAATCGCATCGGCAACCACCATCAATTGACTATCGAGCACTACGATATCACGATGATACAGGTGGTGGAAATCTTGGACAAAATGCTGCAGATCATTAAAGCTTGTCTGACTTGCGGCCTGGTTGGTGAAAAAATTTCTAAGGGTTAGCGTGTGGGCGATAATCTCGGCCTGGGCCTTGGCCTCTTCAACGGCGTAATTTTTGACAATCCCGGTAGTTTTGTCAATGCTGTAGTAACCCAGGAAAAGTAAGGGGGTAATGGTCAGAAAGATAAAAAGAAGAGTAAGCTTTTTGTTAATCGTCACTGGTCACCTGTGTTGCGCCTAACATATTATGAGCTGGCTGGAACAAAAAAAGAATCATATTCTTATTTCAAAACAATGAGTTGTCAATATTAATGTGAAATTTGTTTAGTGAAGGTAGGGTTGAAATTATTGATTATAAGGTTGACTGACAGTTATCGCTAGGTCATGTCAGGAAAAACATCATTAAAAATTAACTTTTTGGTGGGGCTCTAAATGGTAAAAAGCTGATGTGTTATCTGATTTCAAGGGCCTACAAGCTGCGGCGGGTGAAAGGCATCAGCATCACGCGCCCGAATCCGAGTTTGGTGAAGTCACGATGTGAACCGAGGCCGATGACGATTTTATCCTGGTCGATCTTTCGGGTCATGGTCCCTAAAAAACGATCCCATAGCGAAAATATAACCCCGTAATTGCTGTCCCGTTCCTTGATTTTTACGGAGTGATGTATCCGGTGCATGGACGGCGGCACCAGGAGGAACATCCAGATATTTTCGAAGGCGGCGGGCAGTCTGATGCTGCTGTGGTGGAACTGGATGGCGATGTTGACCATGATCTCGAAAAGTATATAACTCAAAAGTGAGATGCCGAAAGCATAGATCACCACCAGCCTTACCAGGCCGGACATCAGAATTTCCCCCAGATGGAAGCGGTTGGCGGTGGAGACGTCCATGTTGATGTCCGAATGGTGGACCCGGTGGAAGCGCCAGAAAAAAGGGACCTCGTGGTTGAGCAGGTGCCAGATATAGATGACGAAATCAAGGAGCAGGATCCCGAGCACAATCTGCAGCCAGTCGGGCAGGGGGTATTGGTTGAGGAGACCGTATTTGCCGCCGTCATTTCTAGTCAGGATGGCCAGGATGCTCCCGAAGTAAAGCCAATGATAGACCACTCCGTTGACGATGGACAGCGGCAGGTTGGTCAGCCATCTTTTTAATTTGGAAACCGAGGGTTGGCGGTAGGTAAAGAAAAGTTCCAACAGCAGAAATAAAGCGAGGCCTGACCAATAGAGAACCAATCTTAATTTTTCAAGTTCCATTTTTTATTCCTGGTGTGGCGATAATTTATTAAGGTTAACTTATCCTGGCCGATGTTTTTTAGTGCTCTACTTTTGTCTGGGAGGTCTCCGTGGGTCAACCCTCTCTAATCTTATCTGTATATCCCTTATTTTATCAATGCGTTTTATGGCCGCCTCGGGATAACTTGGCACCTGGTAAAAAAATCGGTCGGGGACGGAGAATGTCTAATCCTGAAATTTATCGGGGAATATGGGCACTTTTCAAGAATTTGGTTGTCGTTAGTTAGGTTTTTCTTTTACTATTAACGGACGATGAAAATATATAATCCGCCAATCTTGCTGCTTTTTATTGCGATGTTTTTTTTAGGCCCTCTTTGGGGCTTGCCGGCGCTTGCTAATTCGGTTGAAGCAGAAGATGCCAAGCCGTATTACGGATTTGTCGATGAGCACGGTCTGTTGATGGTGACCGATAATCCCAAGTTGATTCCCCCTGAGTACCGGCCGCAAGTGGAGGTGTTGAAGTCGAGATACGACCGGCCGCTGGCCTTGCAACCTGGGCCGCCGCCGGAGATCACCCCGGCCTTCCCGCCGCCTAAAAAGAAAACAAGACAGGTGGATTTCAGGGCCATCCAACTGGGTATCGGTTTGTTTGTCCTCGTCTTGCTCCTGGGCCTTGCTTTTATGAGGCACAACAGTGAAAGTCTGATTCTAAGAGCGATGATCAAGGGGCTGATGCTTTTGGTGGTGATGCTCTCTTTTTATGTCTTGTATTTTTCGGTGATCAACGAACGTCTTGCTAAGGTGGCCGGGGTTACCAAGTCGAGTGAGACCGGGGTGGATTCGTTTAAAGACTTTATCGAACAGACCCAGGACAATACGATCGGCGAGGCGAAGCGAACGGTGGAGAAGGTGAAAAAGGCCAGGGCGCTGTTAAGCGACCCTGACCTTTATCGGTGATCCACTTATCTCTGGCGCCTCTTTTTTCTTTTACATCTTGGGCAGATTCTTGATCGCATTGGCGATATCTTCTTCCGGGTATTCATAATTATGGAGATCGCCTGAGTAGAATTTGTCGTAGCTTGCCAGGTCCAGCATACCATGGCCGGAGAAGTTAAAGAGAATGGTTTTCGGGTCGTTGAGGTCCTTGGTCGCCTCGATAATTGCGGCGCGAATGGCGTGACAGGTTTCCGGGGCCGGGATAATTCCCTCGGTCTGGGCAAAGAGACGACCGGCCTCAAAACATTCGAGCTGGTGGACGGAGATGGGCTCGATGATTTTTTCCCGGACCATGGCGGAAAGAATCGGCGACATCCCGTGATAGCGTAAGCCGCCGGCGTGGATGCCGGGCGGGATAAAATCGTGGCCCAGGGTGTACATGTAGAGCAGAGGAGTTTGTTTGGCCACATCGCCGTAATCATAGGCATAGGTGCCGCGGGTCAGGCTGGGGCAGGAGGCCGGTTCAACCCCGACAAAACGGATTTTCTTGCCGTCCAGGTAGTCTCTGAGAAAAGGGGTCATGATCCCGGCCGCGTTTGACCCGCCGCCGCAACAACCGATGATTACATCGGGATACTCCCCGATTTTTTCCAGCTGTTTTTTTGCCTCGAGTCCGATAATGGATTGATGCAGGATGACATGGTTTAATACCGAGCCCAGGCCATATTTGGTGTCTTCCCGGCCCATCGCGTCTTCAATCGCCTCGCTGATTGCAATCCCCAAAGATCCGGCGGTGTCTGGAAATTCCCGGTTTATTTGCCGGCCGAACGCGGTGTCGTTGCTCGGGCTGGCGACAATCTCTGCCCCGTAGGTATTCATCATCGATTTACGGTAAGGTTTCTGGTCAAAGGAAACGCGGACCATGTAAACCTTGCAGGCCAGGCCAAACTTGTGGGTGGCAAAGGCCAGGGCTGATCCCCATTGCCCGGCCCCGGTTTCGGTGGACATCCTTTTTACCCCTTCGGCCTTATTGTAATAGGCCTGGGCCACCGCACTGTTGGTCTTGTGACTGCCCGATGGTGACACTCCTTCATTTTTGAAGAAAATTTTAGCCTTGGTGCCCAGGGCTTTTTCCAGGTTATCGGCCCGGACTAGAGGGGCCGGGCGCCAGATATGGAGAACTTCTTGTACTTCTTGGGGGATATCAATCCAGCTCTTGTCGCTCATCTCCTGCTCAAGCAGACCCATGGGGAAGATCTGCGCCAGTTTTTCAGGGCCCATCGGCTGTTTGGTTAGCGGATCAAGGGGCGGCGCAATGCCGTTTGGGATGTCTGGAATGACGTTGTACCATTGGGTGGGCATCTCATTTTCGTCAAGAAGGACTTTTTTCATGGCTCTCTCCAGCAGAAGTAAAGGGGATCCTGAATGTTTGTGGGGTTAAGGATAAGCTTAATCAGGTTAACTGGCAGCAGTTTATTTGTCAAAGCCAAATGTGAGGTTTGCGATGCGGGGATGTAATCTTGAGAGGGGTGGTGTAATCCGGCAATCGGGGCAGGTGATCAGGATGAATTATCTGGTCATCAGGCCGGTGTTGCTGGCAGCCTTTTCCTGTTCCGCTTCCATGTATGAGGCAACTTCATCCAGCAGTTCCTGGTCGGCATGCCGCAATCCGTTGATGATCAGCCACAGGTATGGGTCTTTGTCGTACCAGCGGCGGCGGTGAATTTCCAGGGGAAAGTCCTGCACGAAGTCTTCGAGCAGTCTGGGGCGGTGTTTTTTGATCAGGACCATTACGCCGGACAGTAGATAATCCCGGAAGTTTTTTTCGGAAAATTTAAGTTTGTCGATGTTTTTTCTGAGCTTTTCGTGCTTATCATACCAACGGGCCATGGATTACTCCTGGGTTTTTTAAAAATGGTGTGTCGTTGCCTTATTCTATGTTTATCGCACAACCAGGAAGGTCCAGTCAAGTTGCTTGCCGAATAATTTCGGCCCTGGCAGGAATGGGGCTAAACAATTATAAATAGATTTTTCGAGGAAAAAAATTAGGGAGAATTCATGGATATTTCGCAGGCCATAGCCGCAATCAAGCAAAAGCTGGGGTTTGTCGAAAATGTCGGGGGTTCGATTGGTTTATTAGCTTGAAAAAGAACAATATTACGGTTAAATAGTGCCACTTTGGGACAAGAGTTAATCCGGCAGAGCTGGGTCTGAGCTATTCAATAAAACTGGAGATTAATATGTATAGTGCGTCCGATCTGAGAAAAGGTCTGAAAATAATTATCGATGGAGATCCTTACATTGTTGCTACTTTTGACTTTACTAAACCGGGCAAGGGACAGGCTCTGTACCGGTGCCGTCTGCGCAACCTGATCAACGGCAACTCCACTGACCGGACCTACCGTTCCAACGATAAATTTGAACCGGCCCCGCTTGATGAAAGGGACATGCAGTTTCTCTATGCCCAGGGCGGGGAGTATCACTTTATGGATACGTTGAATTACGAGCAGATTGTTCTTTCGGCTGAGCAGGTCGGAGAAAATGTCAGATACCTGAGGGATAATATGGATGTGAAGGTCCTCCTGTTCAAGGAAAGGCCGATTGATTTAACCCTGCCTATTTTTGTCAATCTTACCGTTACCAAGGCTGATCCCTGGGTCAAGGGTGATACCAGCGGCACCGACACCAAGCCGGTTACCGTTGAGACCGGCTATGAGCTGCAGGTCCCGCCTTTTGTCGAGGAAGGGGATAAAATCCAGATCGACACCCGGACCGGGGCATATATAACCAGGGTTAAAGAATAATCGGTTTTCTGCGTTGACCCCATGGTAACGCAGCAGATGCAATGGTCTAACCACGATAAATCATGGTTAGTTTGCAGGGAAGTTTCTCATGATTTCAGTTGAACTACTTAAGCAGCGGGCCGCGATAATCCAGGCGGTCCGCTGCTTTTTTATGGGGCGTGGTTTTCTGGAGGTGGAAACGCCGGTTCGGATTCCTGCCCCGGCGCCGGAAGTCCACATTGAACCGGAAACGTCCGGCGGCTGGTTTTTGCAGGCCTCACCTGAATTGTGCATGAAGAGGTTGCTCGCAGCCGGGGCGATCAATATCTTTCAGATCTGTAAATGTTTTCGGCGTGGCGAGCGGGGACGTCTTCATCTTCCGGAATTGACCATGCTCGAGTGGTATCGGGTCGGGGCGAACTACGAAGATCTGATGACCGATTGTGAAGATTTGTTGCGCTTTGTCGGTCGGGAGATCGGCCGGGATTCGATTGAGTTTGGTGGGCGGCAAGTCTCTCTGACTGGCGACTGGCCGCGCATCACAGTAGAGGAAGCGTATCGCCGTTATGGCTCGATGGAGGTGGCTGCTGCCCTGGCCGCTGACAAGTTTGATCAAGAGATGGTCTGTCATATTGAGCCGGAATTGGGCTTGGAGTGTCCGGCTTTTCTGGTTGATTATCCGGCCAGCCTGGCCTCTCTTGCCTGTTTGAAAAAAGATGATGCCATGGTGGCGGAGCGTTTTGAGCTGTATGTCGCCGGGGTGGAGCTGGCCAATGGTTTTTCTGAGCTGAATGACCCGGATGAACAGCGCCTTCGTTTTGAACAGGAGATGGAGCGGATCATAGCGAACGGTCGACAGCCTGGGCCGTTGCCGGAGAGGTTCTTGACCGAACTTGCCTTAATGCCGGAGGCCGCCGGAATTGCTTTGGGCATCGATCGTCTGGTCATGCTTTTTACCGGAAAGTCCACGATCGATGAAGTAATTGCTTTTCAGCCGGAATACCTGTGAACCACGGCGTGATTGAAAGGTGAAAGTCTTATTTCTCTTTTTTTGCCTTGTGGATTGCCATGTTGATGGCGATATCAAGTTCCTTGTCCTTGAATGGTTTCAACAGATAACCGAAGTGCTCGGAATTTTTTGCTTTTTCCACCAGGTATTCGTTTACGTAGGCGGTCAGGTAGATAATCGGGATCCCGAGTTTGTCGTAGATGTTTTTTGCCGCATCGATGCCGTCCATTTCTCCCTTCAGCACAATATCCATTAGAATCAGATCCGGTCTGTCTTCTTCGGCTTTTCTGATCGCCTCTTCCCCGGAGGTGGCGATAGAGGTCACCATGTATTTCATTTCAATCAGGCTGTCTTTGATGTCGTTGGCGATAATCCATTCATCTTCAACGACCATGATTTTTGTCTTCGCCATATGTTTATCTCCAAATCTAGATCTGTGTCTCCGGGAAGCCTTCAAACGGAGAAGTGTCTTATCTTTATCAGGGAATAGATAGAACCCAACCGGGATTTAACAGATTACCCGAAGGAAATAGAAATTTCCAGCTTTGCCGGATTAAATTCTTCTTTTATATTCCAGTTCCTTGAATGAGATGATAAACGTGGTGCCGATAGCTCGATGCACCTCCACCGAGCCTTGCAGCTGATTGGTGGTAAGGTTGACTACCAGTTGTAAACCCAAAGTTTTTGTGTGGTAAATATCAAGATCTCGCGGCAAGCCTACACCATTATCCTGCACAATTAATTGGAATTCTTTTAACAGTGGGTCCTTCTTGACCGTAATGTTGATTTTTCCAGGCCGTTTGTTCGGGAAGGCATATTTAAGACAATTGGTGATCAATTCGTTGATGATTAATCCGCAAGGGGTTGCGGTGTCGATGCCCATTGATATCCCTTCGAATTCGGTGATCAGCTGGATGCGTTCCGGGTCAATGGCGTAAGTGTCGAAAAGATTAATCGCCATATTTTTGATGTATTCCCGAATGGAAATGGTTGTCAGGTTGCCGGGCTGGTAAAACGTTTCGTGGATCAGGGCCATGGCCTGGATACGATTCTGGCTCTCGTTGAGGATTTCGATTACATGGGGGTCATCGGTCTGTCGGCACTGAAGTTTCAGCAGGCTTGAGACGATCTGCATATTGTTTTTGACCCGGTGGTGAATTTCGATGAGCAGAAGTTCTTTTTCATCCAGGGATGATTTGATCTGACGCTCCGCTTTGATCCTTTCCTCTACTTCAGTCTCCAGTTTTTTCCGGGATTTGAGCAGGTTGTTTTCTATTCGTCCCAGGCAGACCAAAAAGAAGATGAAGATCACCCCGCTCATGGCAATGGAAACGGCGATTAGTAAAACAGTCAGCGCTTGGGAGCTCATTTCTTTGTCGGCCCGGCGGGAAAAAGTGTTAAAGGAAATGTTTAATTATTAAAAATTATCACACTTGGCGTCTTGTCGCCAGAGATATTCATCAGGCAGCAGACCTTAAGTGAACGAGTTTCAGAGGGCCAATTTCTGCTGGATCATCTGCAGGTCGAGCCAGGTGGCTTTCTTCAGTTCCCCATTTTTTAAAAGGAGTTGCGGGTGGAAAGTGGGCATGACCGGAATCCCATTGAAATCGTAAAATCGGCCCCGGAGTTTGAAGATGTCTTTGTTGTTTTTGGTCAGGGTCTGGGCGGTCTTTAGTCCCATGGCGCAGATAACCGTTGGTGAGATACTTGTGATCTGTCGAAGCAGGAAGGGAAGGCAGGTTTTGATCTCGGCTTCCTGTAATGGTTGCTCAAAGGGACAGCATTTAACCATGCTTGTCAGGTACACTTCCTCTCTTTTTAGACCGATTGCGCCGATCATTTTATCAAAAAGTTCACCGGCTTCACCTTGAAATGGCCTGCCGGTTTGGTCTTCATCCGGGCCGGGGTGGTCTGCAATGATTAACAATCCGGCCTTGTTGTCGCCTTCCCCAAAGACAATGGTGCGGCGTTTTTCGTGCAGTCGGCAGCGGGTGCACCGGTCGATTTCCTGTTTGATCTCGACAATTGTTGCGAGGTCGGTTTTGGGGGCAGCATCATTTTTGGTGGCGGCGGCTAATGTTTTAGGGAGAGACGGTATCTTTCGGGCATCAATCTGCTCTGGCGAAGTATGGTCTTTCTCCTTGGCGGAATCCAGGAAGGAGGCGAGTTCCGGAGTAAGATGATAGGAGTCGATCCCGATCTCGCGATGGAAAAGCAGAAGGTTTCGGGCGTCTTTAAGTATTGTTGAGGTGGCGTCATTAAGATTTGTCATAACCCTTTATTTATAATGTACTGCGGCTAAATTTTCACGGTTATTTGTTTTTTGAGCCGGATCTTTCTCCGTTGATGAAGATGCTGTTGCGAGAGGTGTCACCTTGTGGTAATCAAACAGATGGTGTCTGTTGATTTCATTTTAAGAGGAAGCTAAGTATCGATGGTAAGGAGGCGGCAGATGTTACTAAAGATATTATTTGTTCTATTTGTGCTCATGTGTCCATCTCTGTGCTGGGCTGTTCAACCTCACGGGGGCCTGGAAGGGATGGTTTCCCATGAGGCAGGTCATCTTCTTTTTATCCTTGGGATCCTGTTTATCTTTTTTTATTCCCCGCAAAGTGACTGGTTCAAGTTCGGATGGCGACAGTTCAAGTATTTTCTCGTACTTTTATTGCTCTGGAATATTCTTACCTTTAGCGGCCATTGGCTGGATCTTGCCGCAGGATCGTTCGAGTTTGTCAATGTGGATGGTCATCGGGTCGGCTTTGTAATCGACAGTTTGCTTAGTTTTATCTTTTACTTCTCAAAACTTGATCATCTGATTTTAGTGCCGGCTTTGATTTTTCTGGTCCTGGCGTTGCAGAGATGGATCAAAGCGCAGGAGGTCCAGGGATGAACACACCGTGGTGGCCTGTCGTCTGGGTCGATATCTTGGGATCATTGGTGGTTGTGTTTATCGCTTTTTATGCGATTCATCTTGCTTTTCGCCTGAAAAAAATCAGAGGGGAAGATGTCTTTGCCAACTACCTGTTCATGTTGACTTTGGTTATTGGCGTGTTTGCGGTTTTTCGTTCAGGCGGCCATCTGGTCAAGCAAATCCTGCTGGCCTATAATTATGTGGAGTGGTGGTCTGCCCTGGCTCCTTTTAGCGGGGCAGGAAATACCCTTACTTTTGCCGTAATTTTTGCCTTCAGCATTTATTATCGAAAGGTCGGTCAGTTGAAAGGTGAAATGGACAAGGCGGCCTTTGATCTTGCGGCCAGTAAGGCAATGGTTGCGGTGACGGAGGCCAGCGAGTTGCGGATGCGGGCAATTTTTGACGGCATGGAAGACGCGGTTTACGTGGTTGACGAGGACTTTAAGATAATTTTTTATAATCGTAAAATGAAGGAACTTTTTCCGCAAATCTCATCACAGGATAAATGTTACAAGGTGACCATGGGTAGGGAAGGGAGATGCGAAGAGTGCAAGCTGCATAAAGTGTTATTGGATAAGCGCAAGATCCTGCGGGAATTCACCTTTGTGGGTATTGAAAAGAGATTCGATCTACTGGAACTCCCCATGGATTGGATCGATGGTCGGTTGGTCAAGTTGACTGTGGCGCGGGATATCAGTGAACAGAAGGCCCTTGAGGCCCAACTTGCCCACTCGCAGAAGATGGAGGCGGTTGGCACTCTGGCCGGGGGGCTGGCCCATGATATCAATAATATGTTGACCCCGATTATCGGTCATGTTGAAATGGCCCGCCGAAAATTATCTCCTGATGATTTGATGATTGCGCGGTTTGAGGCGATCGGGAAATGTGCCAAACGGGCCTCTTCCCTGATCAGTCAGGTTCTGGCTTTCAGTCGGCGTCAGATCTTGGACCCGACCCTTGTTGACTTGAACCAACGGGTAACAGAGACCACCAGTATGCTCAAACATCTGGTCGAGGAAAATATTGCCCTGGAATTGAAACTCGCTGATGATTTATGGCTGATTTCGGCCGATAGCGGTCAGCTTGAACAGATCCTGGTTAATCTGGCGGTCAATGCCAGAGACGCCATGCCGACCGGCGGAACTCTGCTCATCGAAACTTTGAATAATAAGGATGTTTCGACCTATTGCCGAAGTTGCGGGGAAAGGATTATTGGTCCTTATGTTGTTTTGATGGTCTCGGATAGCGGTGCCGGCATTGACCAGGAAGTTTGCAAGAGGATCTTTGAGCCATATTTTACGACCAAAGGAGTTAATAAGGGTACCGGCCTTGGTCTTTCCATGGTGGACGGGATTGTTCATCAACATGGCGGCCATATTAACCTTTACAGCGAAAAGGATACAGGAACGACTTTTAAGATTTATCTGCCTTCGGCCGATAAACCGGATGAAGTAATTGATATTTTGGGCGACAACGCTTTTCCAGGTGAGTTGCCGGTCGGCAAGGAGACCATTCTGGTGGTTGAGGATAATGAGGATGTTCTGCAATTTACCACAGAATGTCTTATGGAGCTTGGCTATGATGTGATGGGGGCCTCCTGTCCGGACCGGGCTCTGGATATTTTCAAGAAAAAGCATCACGATATCGATATGATTCTTACCGATGTTGTGATGGGGGCGAAAAACGGCAGACAATTAGTCCGGGAGGCACTTCAGATCAATCCGCAACTTCGTTCGATGTTCATGAGCGGATATACTGATAATATCATCGCCCATCACGGCATCATGGAGAAAGGCCTGTTTTTTATTAATAAGCCTTTTAATCCCGGAGATCTGGCCGTAATGGTCCGCAAGACCCTGGATAGTGAAAGAAGATTTTCCGCCTGAGCCGTGACTGACGCCGGTAATATTTTGTCTTGGTGCGAGTATTTGAGCTTAGCTCAGTCAGTATTTTGGTCATAGTCAGGGCAGTCATTCCGGCCGGTTCTATCATTATTCTAAAGCCGAGAATTGCCTCCTTCATTTTTCTGCCATTTCTCTTGTTCAAATCTTGAGTGTTGATACTGAAGCGAATATCTCTTTTGTGAACATGCAAAGCGAAACGGACCCCAAGGGCACTTCCTCCGGGGCGCACCCCAAGGATATTTGCTGCGTGGCACATTTCCCGCAGTTCGAAGTCTCCCGTTGTTTGCTATCTGCCGCGGGGAGTTTCAATGTCTGGATGATTTTAATTTCAGCTTTGTTTGCAAGGGGAAAGCAGGGTATGGTTTTACCTGTAAAGTATAAAAAGCCTTGAGGGTATTGATTGGAAAATGCAAAGTGTTCTGCCGGTACTTTTTTGGTATCTTTGGTGAGCACACACCTGGATTTCTGATTTATTAATTTTTTTGTAAATTATTAATAAATACATAACATTTTTTATTTGAGATCATCTGCCGGGCCTATGTTGAAAAATCTCATTACCTTTCTGCAAAAAACATTGTCGGCCGACAAAGGATTGGTCATGGTGGTCTTGGCGGTTGTAGTCGGTGCCGCCACCGGCCTGGCCGCTGTTTTTTTTATCCATCTCATCGCCTCTATTCAGATCTTTGTTTTTTCTGCGGCCCAAAATTTTCTTCCCTTTTTAGGGGCCTGGTCTTTTGTTTTGGTTCCGGTCCTGGGCGCACTCATTGTCGGACCGATTATCGCCTTCTGGGCTTCTGAAGCCAAAGGGCACGGGGTGCCGGAAGTCATGCAGGCCCTGGTCCTGCGGGGCGGACGTATTCGACCGCGGGTTGCTCTGGCCAAGATTGCGGCTTCGGCGATCTGTATCGGGACGGGTGGGTCGGCCGGGCGGGAAGGGCCGATTATCCAGGTGGGCTCTGCCTTGGGTTCTTCGATCGGACAATTTCTCGGACTTAATTCTGAACGGATAAAAAATCTGGTGGCCTGTGGGGCGGCGGCCGGAATCGCCGCGACCTTTAATGCGCCGATTGCCGGAGTGGCCTTCGCCTCCGAGGTCCTGCTCAGTGAGTTGCAGGTCGGGATGTTTGGCAATGTGGTGATCGCTGCGGTATCGGCCAGTATCGTCAGTCAGATCTTTCTGGGTTCAAGGCCGGCCTTTGAGGTCCCGAGTTATACCATGCATTCTCCTTGGGAGATTCTGCTGTATGTATTGCTTGGTCTGCTGGCCGCTATCGTTGGCATCATGTTTATCCGGATGCTGAATAGTTTCGAAAATATATTCGATAATTGGGACTTTCCGCCCGCTCTGAAACCGGCGGTCGGTGCCTTGCTCCTTGGTCTGCTGGGTTATGTTTATTTGCGGGTGAGTGGGTTTCTGGATTATTCGGCGGAAGAATTCCGGCTGGGGATGCCTTTAATTGAAAATATCCCTCATGTTTTTGGTTCGGGATTTACTTTTATCGAGAAGGTCCTGCAGGGCAAGGTCTCCTTTTTGCTTCTTGCCGCCCTCATTGTCTTAAAACCACTGGCCACCTCTTTTACCCTGGGTTCCGGCAACTCGGGCGGGGTCTTTGCGCCATCTCTTTTTACCGGCGCGATGCTGGGTGGGGCCTTTGGCTATGTGGTGCAATACTTTTTCCCGGAGATATCAGGAGAGACCGGGGCTTACGCCCTGGTCGGGATGGCCGCGGTTTTTGCGGCGGCGGCCCGAGCACCGTTTACCTCAATGTTGATCGTCTTTGAGATGAGTAACGACTATCATCTTATCTTGCCGCTGATGGCGGCCGGCATGGTTGCCTCGACCGTGGCCCACTGGCTCCATCCGGATTCTATCTACACCATGAAGTTGACCAAAAAAGGGATCAAGCTGGAGCAGGGCCGTGATCTTGATGTCATGCAGGGGGTGCGGGTCGAAGAGGTAATGTACAAAAATCCGGTTACCGTCCACCAGGACCAGTCTGTGGCGGAGCTTTTTGCCGCTTTTCAGGAAAATAACTTTAACGGCTTTCCGGTGATGGCGGACCACGGTAAAATTTTTGGCATGGTGACCCTCCATGATTTGGAAAAAACATTGGAAGAGATCGGGGACACCAGGATAATCGATCTTAAGATCAAGGATGTGGCGCGGCCTGTTATGTTGACTGTTTTCCCTGATGAACCTGTCTGGTCGGCGATCAGAAAAATGACCCCCAATGATTTGCCCAGGTTGCCGGTGGTATCAAGAGAGGATGAGCGGCTGTTGGTTGGTCAAATCAGTCGCAGTGATATCCTGCGCGCATATGAGATCGGTTTGATGCGTAAACAACAGACGCCGAAGGTCAGTGAGCAGATGTCGTTGCGGGCGGTCAAGGACATGGAGTTTATTGACATCAAGATCAGTTCAGGCAGCCCCTGTCTGAATAAATGTGTAGCCGAGATCAAGCTGCCCCATGGCGTTAATCTGATTTCGATCGAAAGGGCCGACGGCACGGTTTATATTCCGCACGGTGGCACCAGAATATTGAATGGAGACCAGATTACCTTGCTTACCAGAGTCAGATTAATTGCTGAAGTTCGCAAGACCTTTGAAGGGTAACGCTAATATGATGATATCATACTAAAATCCTTGATATTTTTTTTGTTAGAAGGTTTATTTAAGGGGTTTTTTGCTGCTTTCTGTTCGTTTATTCTTAAAGCTCTTTAATCGGGGCTGGGATGAAAAATTAATGAAGATCATTAATAAAGATGTAAGCATTATTCCCCATATAATTGCGGGTAGTGTTGAGATAAAATCATCGGCGGAATTCGAGCAGATTCTGGAAATATTTCCTGATAATCCGGAGCTGCACAAGGCCTTTGGTGATTATTTATTAAGTGAGAAAAAGTTTTTTGCCGCCACCAGTGAGTACCGGGTTGCCACCAGTCTTTTTTTTGAAGCAGGTATGGCCTTGCAGGCCATTGGTTCAAAACTGAGGGAATGGAAAATAGTTGAGCCAAGGAATCGTGATCGCCGGGCTTTTTATGTTGCCTTGCAGCAGACAAAACCTTCCGGTGCGCCTCTGGATGAATGTCTGGCCAAAATGTCTTGTTCTGAGGCCAGTGCAATTTTCAAAAAGATGGAGTTGGTAAGCCTGCCGGCCGGCGAGTTGGTGCGAAAGGCGGGGGATGAAGAACTCGCCCTGTATATGATTGTCTCCGGTTCCTTGATTGACAGTATTTCAAAGCCTGTCGCCGATAAAGGGAAGGACTCTTCTGTCGTTCCGGTGGGGCATTTGGCCGAAAACTATTTTTTCGGTGATATCTATCCCTTTAAGGAGAGAAAGAAGTCGGAGCTCTATGTGCAGACCACCTCGAAAGTAGAGCTGATTAAAATAAACAAGCCCGACCTGATGACCATCTGCGGTCATTATCCTGATGTGGAGACCGGTCTCAAGGTCCTCAGTAATTACTATCTCAGGTCCGGCCGGGCCAAGGCCTTCAAGGTGATGCGGCAGACCTCAAGGCAGCAGCTTTCAATCAAGATGACGACCCGGATCTATCCTCATAAATCAGGGTTGAGTCCATTGGTCCTCAAAGGGTATTCCAGTGATATATCTTTGGGCGGGGTAAGCGTGACGCTGGACCCGAAATACCGGGATATTCCTTCCGCTGCCATGTTGGGGCGGACAGTGAAGGTGACGATCAGTCTAACCGATGAGACGGTTTCAATGAGTATCCTCGGGACCTTGGCCTGGAGTAAGGAATTTACCATCGATAATGAGAGGGTCGGTGCCTTGGGGATAAAGTTCAATGAGATGCCCCCCAGCCTGCGGGGGATGTTGTTGATTTTCGCCAATGCCATTGGCCGGGTCAAGGTGAAGTAGGTTCTGCTACCTGATTGCTTCCTGGATAATTTCGTGTAGTTTCTTCAGTTTGTAAGGTTTGAGCGCCACGCCGACAAAGCCGTAATGTCTGAAGTTTACCATGGTTGGGTCTTCCGAATAACCACTGGAGACAATGGCCTTAACGCCTGGGTCGATGGACAGGATTTTGTTCAGCGTCTCTTTGCCCCCCATGCCGCCGGGAATGGTCAGGTCGAGGACGATGGCGGCAAATGGTTTTTTTGTTTCTACCGCCTTGTGGTATATTTCAAGCGCTTCATTTCCATCCCGGGCGATTTCTACCTGGTAGCCGAAATGTTTCAGGCCGGCGGCCACACTATCCCTTACTACTTCTTCGTCATCCATCAACAGAATGGTTCCGCTTCCTTTGGGCGGTTCTTCGGCTTTCTTGTTCTGGGCGGAGACGGCGTGCGCAGAATCTGCGGGGAGGTAAATCGTGAAAGTAGACCCTTTGCCGGGGATTGAATCGACAGTAATAAACCCATCGTGACTCTGGATAATAGAGTAGCAGATAGACAGTCCCAGGCCGCTGCCTCCGCCCTTGGTTGAGAAATAAGGGTCATAAATCTTGCTGATATATTCTTCCGGGATTCCCCCGCCCTGATCGGTAATCTTAATCCGCAGATAATTCCCTCTGATCAGCGGCAGAGTGCTCTCGGCGGAGATTTCCACGTTTTCAGCATGGATGGTTATTTCTCCGCCGTTTGGCATGGCCTGATCGGCATTAATGATAATATTCTGGATCACTTGCTCAATTTGGCCGGAACTCGCCTTTACCGGCCAGATGTCTTCCTGGAAATGATAGATGCATTTGACATTTGATCCGCGCAGCGAAAATTCGGCCGAATCTCTGATGATGTCCTCAATGGACGCGGTTTCCTTTTCCAGAGTCTCTTTCCTTTTGGAAAAGGTCAGCAGTTGGTGGGTCAATTCCTGGGCCCTTTCCGCAGCTTTTTCGGCGTTGGCCAGTTGTTGTTCTTTTTTGCTGCCTTTTTCGATTTGCTGTGCAACCAGGGAGATGTTAGCGAGGATCCCGGTCAGCAGATTATTGAAATCGTGAGCGATGCCGCCAGCCAGCATGCTGATGGATTCAAGCTTTTCACTTCTTTGCAGGATATCCTGCAGGTTCTGACGCTCGGTGATGTCCTCGATAACTTCGATGAACCCGGTGGCTTCGTTTTCCGGTCCGATCACTGGGAAGGCCTTTACCGCCAGCTTGTAAGGCTCACCATTCGCCCAGACCCCTTCGGAGATTTTTTCCTGGGGCAGACCAGTTGCCATGGCTGTTTTACCGGGACATTCTTGGCAGGGTTTATCATTCCGGCCGAACTCGATGAAACATTTTTTACCTTTAATTTCACCCGGCAGCTTGTTGAACATGGCGGCCCGGGCGGTATTGGCCATAATGATGTTATGGTCTACGTCCATCAGGGTGACACCAAGGTTTATGTTTTCGACCAGCGAACGATATAAAAACTCGCTTCTCTGTAAGGCGTCTTCCGCGGTTTTTTGTTCTTCGGATTGGTTGTGAATGTAAACGAAGCCGAATAAGGGGATAGCCAGTAGATAAAGGCCGTGACGGATTGGGGTGAAAATGTTTTCGTACACTTCTCCCCAGTACATATCAGGGATTTTGAGGAATTGGTTCAGAAAAATAAATAACAGGGCCAGGCAGATGGTGTTGCGTAGTAATCCCTTGGTCTTGATGAGTAGAACATAAATGGGATAGCCCAGAAGTAGAGAGGCGTTTATCCGAAACAACCAGTCGCACCAGGTCTGGCCGAATTGGGATGAAGGGTTTGACCAGATAAAATTGCCCCACCACCAGAAAGTGGCAAGAAAACAGATAAGTACGGTGGCTACGCCAACCTTCAGGTAGTGGCTGGAAATGGTGGGACTGGGCAGGAGATAGCGGAGAAAAGCGGCCGCGACCAGTATGACGGCGATATCGAAGATAGCATGGTCTAAGGGTGGGAATATGACGTGCAGAGTGGCGGCAGGAATTATGCTATAGGCGTTAAGGCAAGCCATGATGATCATGAAGATTTCCCGACCCAGGGCAAAACTAAATCCCCAGAGCAACATTTTTTCGTGGGGATGATTTTCGTTGGTCTGACGGTTCCAGGCCAGGAGCAACAGGACTCCCCAGGAAAGGGCGGCGATCCCGAAAGGGACAATGTTGTCGATCCCGCCGCGGCCGCCGGTAAATTGACTGAGAAGGTCAAAGGTTGTGTTTATGAATTTAGTCATTTTGTTATCGTTTATTTCTGAAACATTTCAATAAGCTATTATGGATTGTCTTATATTTTGTCAAGAAAATCAAGTAGCTATCCTTAATTTTTGAATCTAATGGCGGATTAGCTGATAAGCCGGGCTAAAGCGGTATGTATTTTGCCGTTGGAAGCCAAGATTTCCGGGACAAAAGGCGAGAAAGCATGACCCTTGAAGTTTGTGACCTGGCCGCCGGCTTCTTCCACCAGAAGCTGACCTGCCGCAGTGTCCCATGGTTTGAGATTCATCTCCCAGAACCCGTCCAGTCGGCCGCAGGCCACATAGGCCAGGTCGAGGGCGGCGGCTCCTGCCCGGCGGACATCTTGAACTTTTGGCAATACTACGCCTAATGTCTCCATGACCTGCTTGAGGGTTGTTTCGACATCATACGGAAACCCTGTGGCAACAAGTGATTTGATTAGAGAGTCTGTGGCGGAGACTTTTATCTGTTTATCGTTAAGCCAGGCACCATGGCCGGCAACGGCATAAAAGAGTTCTTCCTGCATCGGGCAGTAGATTACTCCGACCACGATTTCGCCGTTAAGGCGACAGGCAATCGAAGGGCCAAACCAGGGGAAACCATGGGCGAAATTAGTGGTGCCGTCCAACGGGTCGATAATCCAGGTCGGACCATTCGGGATTTCACGGTAATCTGAGTGGGATTCCTCCGCCAATACAGCAAAATGGGGGAATGCTTTGTTCAGGACTTCAAGGATAGCTTCTTCGGCCGCGACATCAGCTTCGGTTACCAGATCAATGGCGCCCTTGTGCCTGATTTGGTGCGGTTTTCCGTAAAGACCCTTGATGACTTTGCCCGCAGTGAGAGCAGCCTCTGTGGCTGCTGTTAAGATGGCCGCCAAATTTTGGTCGCAATTATCTAGACAATTCTTAATCCTTTTCATCTCCCCATAACCTGTTAAAAATAAATAATAATAGATAGATAGATAGCACCCTAAAGATTGTAGGGCAATTGTTTTTTTGTCTTGTCGCCGGTCGGATATATTTAGATCTCTCTAAGAGAATATCTGGATGAAGAGTTAATCTTTACAGGCTAAGATGGAATTAGATAATTCAATGGAGCAAGAGTCGAAATCGAAGATGGCCGAAGAAAAACTGAAATGATCGAAAATTTGTTAGTGGCGACAAAAATTGGTGGTCCATTGCTATTTAAGGAAGAGGGAGGATGTTCGGATCCCGCCATGCGTAGTGGCACTCGAATAGAGGAATTGACGGAGGAAGAGAACGGGATTTTCTGCAAGCAGTGTCGGGCGGTGATTACCGGCAAAGAAAATGTTATCAGGGTGGCTGGCCGTCATTTGCATATCTGCTATAATCAAGTCGGGGTCATTTTCCGGGTCGGTTGTTTCAGGGATGCCCCAGGCTGTTTAAGGCACGGTGAGCCGACGTTGGAAAACACCTGGTTTTTGGGCTACCGGTGGCGATTTGCGGATTGTGCTTCCTGTGGCCTGCATCTCGGTTGGCAGTTTTCGGGAGCGGAAGATGATTTTTTTGGGCTTATTGTCGATAAGTTATCCGGGTAGACAAGGAAATGACCGCTGATAATAAAAAGTTGAAAATTTTGTTTTTATGCACGGGAAATTCATGCCGGAGCCAGATGGCTGAGGGTTGGGCTCGTCAGTTAAAGGGCGATGAATTTGCGAGTTTTTCGGCCGGGGTCGAAACGCATGGCCTGAATCCCCATGCGGTCAAGGTGATGGCGGAAGTCGGGGTTGATATTTCGGCCCAACAATCAAAATTGATTGATGAATTGCCGGCGATGGACTTTGATTATGTGGTTACTCTCTGCGATCATGCGGCGGAAGCATGTCCGACATATTCCGGCAAGACAAAGGTTGTGCACCGGAGCTTTCCTGACCCGCCGAAGCTGGCCACCGGCGCAATTTCGGAACAGGAGGTTCTGGTTCATTATCGGTTGGTCCGGGACCTGATAAAAAAATATGTCGACGAGATGCCGGGTAATTTAGAATAATGTTTAGTTGAAGTGACGAGTGACGAGTGACGAGTGACGAGTGACGAGTGACGAGTGAATAGTAAATAGTAACAAGAGAATAGGAACGAGTTTATTCCCTTGCGCCTCGCTACCGGTTACTTTCATGATTTGTTGTTCTCGAGATTAGTTGGTCTTCAGAGTGATTGGGGGGTATGACATAAATTCCAGCTTTGCTGGTTTGGGGTGGTGATGGAAAAAAAGCTACAGGAATTTTTTAAGCGTTATCATCTGTTTGAAGGAAACAGGCTCAGTGAGGATCAGCAAAAGGATTTGATCAGCGGTCTTGAGATTGAGTATCAGGCCTGGTTTCTGTCGGCGATTATTGAAGAAATCGAAGAGATCATGTCTATCCCGCCCAATCATACCATGCGGGAAATTCTTGAAGTCGCGGCCAAGATTATCGTCAACAGCCTTGGCGCCGCCGCCGCCACCATCCGGTTGTTTGATCCGGAAACCATGAAAATGATAAGTTTTGGTGCCTGTGGGGTGTCGGAAAACGAGCGGATGGACTCTATTCCCTTTGCCGACTCGATTGCCGGGCAGGTGGTTCGTAAAAATAAGGCGTTGGCCATTCCAAATATTTTAGGTCATCCGATGTTCAAAGATAAGGCCATTGCCGAGGCCCGTGGCTTTTATTCGATGATGGCCGTCCCGCTTTTGACCCCGATGCCCCAGGAAAAAGACAATGATCTGCTTGGGACCCTGCAGATTTATTTCAGGGAACAAGGCCGTCATTTTGACCGGTTGGAGATTATCCAGGCCGAGCTACTGGCCCGGCGCATCAGTTTTGTCCTGGCCAAAAAGAAGATTCTCGATCTCCAGAAATTTAATCGCCACAAGGAAACCATCGTCAATAAGATTTTTGAAAAGTTGAGTCACCGGGAAGCCATTAAAATAAAGGACCTTTTTATTCTATTGATCCCGGAGCTCAAGGAAATGCTGGAGGTGCAGGGATGTTCTCTGTTCACCCTTTCCGATGATCGGCAGGTTATCCGGCTGGAGGCCGCCTACCCGCAAGATGCCACTTATCATGATCCATATCACAACTACACCGTGGATAATCATCCCTATTTTATGAAGGCGGTGCAAGGGGCACTACCGGTTGAAAATGATACGGAACGGATAACCTCATCATATATTCATATTAAAGAACCGACCAGAAGCGAGATGATTACCGATCGGATGCGGGATTTTGTCAAGGAGCAGCAGATTCATTCCATCCTTCTGGTGCCGTTGAAGATTAGTGACAAGGTGCGGCATCTCTTGGCTTTTTATGCGACCAGGAATCGGCAGACCTTTCTTGAAGAAGAAATAGAGCTGTTGATCTTTTTCGGCAAGGAGATAATCAAGGCCTCAAAGCTGGAATTTTTAGGCGATGTCCTGCATGACATAAAAAATCCTGCCGTGGCGGTGGCCGGATTTGCCAAGAGAGCCGAGGCCCTGCTTCAGGAAAAGGATTTGAACAAGGTCAGGGAAAAGCTGGGAAGTTATCTGGAGATCATCTCCTCAGAGTCGGCGCGGATGCAGGACCTGGCCCAGGCCCTTAGTGGTTCCGGGCGCGAGGAGGTTTTGGACCTGGGGGAAATTGTCCGGCAGCGATATCTGATTGTCGGTGAGGTGGTGCGAGAGTCAAAGATGGACCATGTGGAGATGGGGGAGTTGCGTATCGCCGAAGATCTTTTTGTTTCTTGTCCGCGTTTCGGGCTGGAGAGGATTCTTGATAATATGTTTGGCAACGCGGTTCGGGCTGTGCCGACGGCAGGCGGGGTGTTTGAGGTTGAGTGTTTCAAACGACGGGACATGGCCTGTCTGGTTGTGGAAAACAGCGGAGAAATCCCGGCTGCCCATATTGAACAGATGAAAAAAGGTAAGGTGAAGGGGCGGGGGCTCAACATTATTTCCCGTTTTGTTCATGATAATCATGGCAATATGGAAATTAAATCGTCGGCCGGCAAGACCAGATTCATGGTTACTCTGCCTCTGGTCGTGCCAGATCAGGTGAAATAACGCTTTGAAGGTTATAGCTTTTTAGGGCAATACATTTTATTCGTTCATATTTGTCTGAGGCTCTTCCATTTCCCCCACTTTCACAATTTTCAGGGCGTTGGTGCCGCCCTGAACTCCAGCTAAATCCCCTTTGGTGATAATCACCAGATCGCCTTTACTTACGATGCCGCGACTGAGCAGTTCTTCAACCGCTTCCTGGTTAACCAGGGCGTGGTTGAGGGTCTCTGTTTTGAAATTTACCGGATAGACGCCCCGATAAAGGGTCACTCTTCTTCTGATCGCCGCATGTTTGGTCAGGGCGTAAATGGGAATGCCCGAACTGATCCGCGACATCCAGAGCGGAGTCGATCCTGACTCGGTAAGGGCGGCGATCGCTTTTACCCCCAGGTGGTTGGCAACGTACATGGTCGCCATTGAGATTGCCTCGTCAACCTTGGAGAACTGACTATGGATCCGGTGGCTCGAGGTCATTGCCTTGTGTTGGGTTTCGGCCTCCAGGCAGATTCGGGACATGGCGGCAATCACCTTGTGCGGATGTCGGCCGATTGCGGTTTCGGCTGAGAGCATTACCGAGTCGGTGCCGTCTAGCACTGCATTCGCCACGTCAAAGACCTCGGCCCTGGTCGGAATCTGGTTTTCAATCATCGATTCCATCATTTGGGTGGCGGTAATTGCCACCCGGTTCATCGATCTGGCCAGCTGGATAATTTTTTTCTGGGCCGGCGGCAAGGCGGCATCGCCAATTTCTACCCCCAAATCACCCCTGGCTATCATCACCGCATCGGAGGCCGTAATAATCTCCGGCAGATTGTCCATCGCTTCGGCTCTTTCTATTTTAGCAATGATTCTTCCCTTGCCGCCCGCGGCCATGAACAACTCGCGGGCCTGGTCGATGTCTTGTCCCGAACGGGGAAAGGAGACCGCCATGTAATCAGCCTGCATCTGGGCGGCGGTTTTTATGTCTTGATGGTCTTTCTCGGTGAGGGTCGGGGCCGAGATACCGCCGCCCATCCGGTTTATCCCTTTGTGGTTGGATAATTCTCCGCCTATTTCGACCCGACAAACAATCTTTTGACTTTCTACCTTGATCGCATGCAGCACAATTCTGCCGTCATCCAGCAGCAGGATATCTCCCGGATGAACATCTTCGGGTAATTGGCGGTAGGTAACGCCCACACGGTCCTGGTCTCCGTCTGCCGGTGGACAGGTGGTGTCGAGGGTGAAAATGTTCCCCTCCGCGAGGGTTATTTCTCCCAGCCTGAAACTTTCTATTCGTATTTTGGGGCCTTGCAGGTCGACTAATATCCCAACCCAGCAGTCAAGTTTTCTGGCAATTTCCTTGACCATCGCGGCCCGTTTCAATAGCAATTCAACCGGGTCGTGGGAGAAATTAAGCCGCGCCAGGTCCATGCCGGCCTTGATCATCTTTTCCAGGACCTCTGGATTGTCGGTGGCCGGTCCCAGGGTGGCTATTATTTTCGTTCTTCTCAACGAGGGTCTCCTTTCAGATATTTGGTGAACTGCTTGTTAAAGGGTAACAGAAATACTGATGGTCAAACAATCGGAAAGTGGGAAAGAATTAGGGGCTAGTAATTTCTTTAAGTAATGTAAGCATAAGTGAAGCATATATCGAGTCCATCGGGGTCAATAATTTGTGAAATTGGTGAAGTGAAATATCAAATTTGGATATTTGGGAAACAGGATGAACATTTATGCGGGTTTTATGAAATAATCTTTTTAGGTTGTGGTCTTTCTGACATTTCTTTTAAGCGTCGATCATTTTGTTGTGTTCACTCCTGAAAGTAGTTAAGTTGTAAGGCAATTGTTTGGTGAACCGGATAAATTAGAGATCTCTGGTGAATGTAGTGATCGGTATTTTGAAAGCCCTTACGTGTTTCCATCGTCTCATTTTTTCAGTGAGAAAGGTCGTGCTCAATATCGGCTCCATGGGGATCTTAATTTTAGGGATAAATGATCAGAAAAGATTTCTGTTTTCTGGATATTATGAGACATAATATTTTTAATCGGCCGGTTGTTTGATTGTTACGCGAATAGATTAAAGGGGAGATTGGACGTGGTAAAACTTTTTTCAGACTTTAATGGGCTGGAGGTGTTTTTTTTGGCTTGCGCCATTATTGGCGGGTTCTTTGTTATTCTTAAACTGATCATGCAATTTGTCGGCGGCGATACCGACACGGATTTCGGGGTGGATGGCGAGATTAGTATTGATCCTCATCATGTGGATTCCGATCTTGGTTTTCGTTTTCTCTCGATGCATGGACTTTCCGCCTTTTTCATGATGTTCGGCCTGGTCGGTCTAGCCTTTTATCGACAGAGCCAGGCGGGCGTGATAATATCCATGATCGGGGCGGTGGTAGCCGGCATGGCCTCGGTCTGGGTGATCGGCAAGCTTTTTCAAGGGGCGGTAAATCTCCAATCCAGCGGCACCCTCAAGACCGCCGATGCGGTGGGCAGTACCGGCACTGTTTATCTTTCCATTCCCGAAGGGGGAACCGGCCGGGTCAGTCTTAATTTCCAGAACCGCTTGCGCGAATTTGATGCCACTGAAAAAAACGGAAAAGAGCTCTCTACCGGGACGCCGGTCCGGGTTGTGAAGGTAAACGCTAATATCCTTGAAGTGGAAATTATTAAATAATTAAAGGAGCCATCATGTTCGATTTCTGGATTCTGCCCATTGCCGCTTTTCTTATTCTTATTGTTTCAACCATTATCTTTCTGGCCTCCCGGTATAAACGTTGTCCATCCGATAAGATACTGGTGGTCTTCGGGAAAGTCGGGGTAGGACAATCGGCAAACTGTATCCATGGCGGTGGCGCTCTGATCTGGCCGTTGATTCAGGATTATGCCTACATCAGCTTGACCCCGATGACGATAAGTATCCCCCTGCAAAAAGCCCTTTCCCTGCAGAATATTCGAATCAATGTCCCTTCTACTTTTACGGTCGGGATCAGTACCGAACCGGAGGTCATGACCTCTGCCGCCGAACGTCTGCTCCATCTTTCCCAGACTGAAATTGAGGAGATGGCTAAGGAGATTATCTTTGGTCAGTTGCGTCTGACCGTTGCCTCGTTAACCATCGAGCAGATCAATCAGGACCGGGAGAGTTTTCTGGAGTCGGTCCGTAAGAATGTCTCGCCGGAGCTTAATAAGATCGGTTTGTTTTTGATTAACGTTAACATTACCGATATCACCGATGAGTCTGGCTATATCGATTCGATCGGCAAAAAGGCAGCCTCCGAGGCGATCAATCAGGCCAAGGTTGATGTGGCTGAACAGGAAAAACTGGGGGCCATCGGCGAGGCGGAAGCAACCAAGGTGAAAGTAGTCCGGGTGGCGGAAAATGTCGCCGAATCGGAAAAGGGCAAGAAAAAGGCTGAGGCGGATCAGCGGATCTTTGTTCAGCAACAGGAGGCGGAAGCGACCATTGGTGAGGCGGCGGCCAACCGCGAGCAGGATATCAGGGTTGCGGAAAACGTGGCTGAATCGGCAAAGGGTCAGAAAAAGGCAGAGGCTGATCGGCGAATTGTCGTCCAGCAACAGGAAGCGCAGGCGGTGGATGGGGAGAACCGCGCCAAGGCCGATATCGCTGATGCCAATGCCGAACTGGCGGTAAAACAGGCTTCTGCCCTGCAACGGGGCGAGGTGGCACGGCGCGAGGCGGAGGTCGAGATTCAGAAAGCACAGTACAAGGCTGAGCAGGAAAGATTAACCGCAGAAGAAGTAGTCCGTCAGGAAATCAACAAGACTAAGGTTGAAATTGCCGCCGAGGCTGAAGCGGAAAAAACCCGCCGCGAGGCAAGAGGTCAGGCCGATGCGATTCTGCTTAAATATCAGGCCGAGGCTGAAGGTGTGCGCAAGGTTCTCGAAAGCAAGGCGGCCGGGTATCTCAGTCTGGTCAAGGGTTGTAATGGTGACGCCAAAGCCGCCGCCACACTCCTTATGACCGAGAAAATTGAGAAGATTGTTGAAATGCAGGTTGAGGCGATCCGCAACATCAACATCGATAAGGTCACGGTCTGGGACTCGGCCGGGGGCGATAAAAACGGCACAACAACTGCGAACTTTTTGTCCGGCTTGATTAAAAGCCTGCCGCCCTTGCACGATGTGGCCGGCATGGCTGGGATTGATCTTCCGCAATATCTCGGCGAAATATCTCAGGAAAAAGAAAAGCCAAAGACGCCTAAGGCCGAACCGGTTGTTAATGAAAAAGGATAAATCTATGATTTGAGTAGTAATATAAGTTGCTAATTTTGTTGGTATAGATGAGGTGAAAGCTTTCTGGAATACATCCTTTAACTACCATTACCATCTGCTTTTTGAAAATTGTTTTTTATTAAGATTTTCGGTGGAGAAGGAGTCAAGGCCCGAGTCGTTCTACTTTCACTTTTAGGTGGAAGGCTGACTCGATTTTTGGATCCCTGTTGCTATTATGCTAATTCAGGAAGCGACCGAGTGAAGATATGTCCGGCAGACGGAATAGAAGTTATTGATTTAAGGAGTGATGTGCTGACCACTATATTTTTAGTTTTTGAGGGTGTGATGCCACCTTTGTCGGCATATAGGTATGTCTCAAGCTACAGCCAGTTTAAATATCAGATAATTTTTTTGATGAGCCTGTAAGTTTATTTTCTTTGAAATGTGATTGTTGGCAGGGTAATCCTTCAGTTAAAGGAATTTCATCGCTAGAAAAAACTGAATGATGTGGTGTTTCAAATGTTGAAGAATCTTTTTCTGGTCATAATTTTATTGTTCGGAGTTATTTTTTTTGCATGTAGTAGCGGGGGGGGCTCTGATCCCGTTGTGGAGGATAATCCCACGGATAATCCTGTTGATGATACCATTCCTGCGGTCTCCTCAAAACCAGAATCCCTGCCGACCTTTAATAGCGTCTCATTATATTCCGCAACGAGTCCCTTTAATCAAAAAATTGCGACTAACCCTGAGATTGATCCGAATTCGGCAATTCTGGTCCAGAGTCTGATCGACTCCGAGTATTTTATTCTGCAGGTTAAAGAGTTCGCCTCGCCGGTATACTTTGCTGATGCCGATACCCCACGAAAAGATGTTGAGCTGTTCTGTGGCCCGGAATGGGGGCTGGGAATCAGCACCATGAAAAATGTACCCATTCCGGACTGGGCTGAGCCATCAGATGACTCCGGTGGTTCGGATCTTACCGTGATTGGTTGCGGGGGCGGGGCCGATCAGGATAATCATATGGTTATCCTCAATCTGGCCGACAGATGTGAATACACTTTCTGGCAGGCGAGAACCAGTCAGGGGCAATGGCAGTCAAGCTGGGCCAGTGGTATCAGCATGGACAGTACCGGGATCTTCCCCAATGGCATGTCGACCAGGGGCTCAGGCTTTTCGTTTACGGGCGGAGTGATCTGGCCGGATGAACTGGCCCAGGGCCGGATTGATCATGTCCTGGCCATGGCTTATCCTTACACCAAAGCCGGTGGTCCCGTGGCTCCGGCCACTGACAGTGACGGGATCACCGTCAGTAATACGGCCATCCCGGAAGGCGCTATTATCCAGCTTGACCCCGCTTTTGATCTGACCCCTCTTTCCCTCACCTCATACGAAATGGTAATTGCCAAAGCCATGCAGGAGTATGGCATGCTGATCGTCGATACCAATGGTGACAGCGGGATCAGTTTCTATGCGATTGATCCGAGAAGCGTGGTTAATAACCCGTATGAGTCTCTTTTGCCGGACGACAGTTATGTCGTGCTGGAAAATTTCGATTTAGCCACACTTCCTCTTCGAGTCCTGAAGCTTCCGCCACAGGATGTTGACTGGGAGGAAAGTCTGATGCCGGTTAATAACGCTTGTGCCACGATTGAATAGGTTGTTGCAGTTGTCTTGAACATTGCCATAGATATGGAATGGGGCATGGAATATATCATGCCTCTTTTTTTGTCCTGCTTCTTGCTTAAACCTTAATCTACCGGATTGCGATTTTTGTGTTCATGCATGATTGTGGTGCATAAATGATTGATGACACGCTGTTCTTGTTGGGTAAAATGTGTGCAGGAACATGGCCGGTTTATTCTGCTGAGAGTTGGGCGCGCCTCTCAAGCTGTCGGCAATCATGTCCTATCTGTCTTTTGCCTCAGGTGGCATGCTTGCGATTGGTTGCTAACCTCCATTTCAGCGAACGGGAACAACGAAGCCTGAACGTGATGATTAACAAGGGTGGAAACTCGTTACTATTGACTCGTTACTTGTTACGTTCATATAAACAGGCTAAATGGATCCAGAAAGGGGGATATTATCACTCCGAGCCCTCAATATCCTGTGGTTCTACCAAATATTGAGGCTCATCTGCCTTTTTCATGCCTATTGATAACCTTTTCTCACAATAGATATCCTTGGATGTAGCAATGATTTTTCATAGCCGGAACTTGCTGCCAGGAGAATGATCTTTCTCTCGCCTTGGCAGGCTGTGAACTTGGGAATCATGCCTAAGGAGAAGCCAGCCGGCACTACTTTTAGTAGGCATTTATGACTTAGTTTCTTATCAATCAAATTAATCTTCTGATATTTATTGGCTTCTTGGCGTGCAATTTGCTTTGTAGGAAACTCAGGAGGTTTGTCGAGCTGTTATGGCCCGAGAAACCAGGATAGTGGAGAGTCCCTCTCCAGAATTAATTACCCACACACAGACGTTGGAGATCATTATGAAAATCAGAAAGTACTCAGTCGCCTTATTAACCATGCTGATGATCGGCACGGCCGCCTTCCTGGTTGGTTGTGCGACTACCGGCATGGACCGCTCCGTCAAGACCTCCAATTCCATCCAGGAAGTGGATGACGAAATCGGCAAAATGATTATCCAACTTGATAAGACATCTGCTTCGTTAGATACCTTGCTTAATCCGGAGCAAACCGAAGTGAAAAAAACGTTCGAAGCCTATTCGGAAAATGTAGTCCAGCTTGAAAATGAAGGCAACCGCGTAATCAAACGCCTGGAGGAAATGAAGTCGCAAAGCAAGGAGTATTTTGCCGAGTGGGAGAAGCAGGGGAGCGCCTATGCGAATCCGCGTATTCGTGAACTCAGCGAAGAGCGCCGTTTAAAATTAGCGGAAACCTACGCCAAGGTGCCGGCAGCTGGGGCAGGAATCAAAGTTACCTATCTGGCTTACCTGTCAGACCTGAAAGAAATCCAGATCTTTCTCTCCAACGATTTGACTCAGCAAGGAATCGAGAGCATTACCCCGGTTGCCAACAATACCGCCAATGACTTGGAGGCTTTAAAGACCTCCCTGCAACCGGTAGTCGCCGCCCTGACCGAGATTAAAGCGGAGTTGCAAGACGGAACTAAACAAGCACCGAACGACCAACTCCGGTCTGAAAATCATGGTCAATAACTTTTATAAATATATTGGAGAGTAACTCATGGCAAGATAATCGGCCAGCACCCCTTCAGGGGGGAAATCTCTTACTTGTTTAGTTCGTAATCAACCAGGGGAATAATTTCATGAAACTCACTGCCCTGCTTTCTGTGACTATGACTTTGTTCCTTGCCGGCTGTGCCACCAAGGCCCTGCCGCCGGTACAGATAAAACCACCGACCCACACCATTGATTACCAGAAAGAGGTGAAGCCGCTGCTCGACAAGCGCTGCACGATCTGCCATTCCTGCTACAATTCGCCTTGCCAGCTGAAAATGGATTCCTTTGAGGGGATCGATCGTGGCGCCAGCAAACAGGCCGTCTACAATTCCAGCCGGTTGACCTCCATGGATCCGAGCCGCCTCTTTACCGATGCGCAATCTACTGAAGAGTGGCGCAAAAAAAGCTTCTTCAGTGTTACCGAGAGTACCGTAAACAACGGCTTCAATGATTCGCTGATGATTCAATTGCTCTCTCACAAGATGAAGAATCCGAAGAGCTCTGGTGAGTACAGTCCGGAAACCGACGATCTGACCTGTTCGGAAAACCGCAGTGAGGTGGCGGGATACCTGAAGAAGCACCCCAATCGTGGCATGCCCTATGGCTTTCCGCCCCTCAAACAGGAAGAGTTCGAGATCATCGCCGGCTGGCTGGTGCAGGGCGCCAAAGGCCCTAATCCTGAACAGCAGGCGGAATTAATTACTCCCAAAGCCCCTGACGCTGTGGCCATCGAGAAGTGGGAGAATTTTTTTAATCAGGACGACCCCAAGCATGTGATGACGGCCCGCTACCTCTACGAGCATCTTTTTCTGGCCCATCTGAACTTCGGGACCAGGACCAACGAGTATTATGAGATGGTTCGTTCCAGGACTGGGCCCGGCCAGCCCCTTGAACTGATTCCCACTGTACGCCCTTACGACGATCCCGGAGTTGCTCGGGTATACTATCGCTTTCGCAAGATCTACTCCACCATCGTCGTCAAGACCCACATGGTTTTCTCTCTGGACGACGCTCAACTCCTGCGGTTCGAAGAACTCTTCATCAAGCCGGAGTGGCTGCAGCCGCCCCACCTGATGAGCTACGACCAGAAAATGAGCGCCAATCCCTTTGTGGTCTTCGAGCAGATCCCGGCCCAATCCCGCTATCAGTTCCTGCTGGATAATTCACTTTACTCGATCAAGACCTTTATCCAGGGCCCGGTCTGCAAAGGGCAGATTGCCCTGAATGTGATCAATGATCACTTCTGGGTGATGTTCATGGACCCCGAGCATGACTTGAGTGTTCAATATCCAGGTTTTCTGCGGGTGAACAGTGACCGTTTGCGGATGCCCATCGAACAGGGCAGCAGCCAGCAAATCATGTCTACCCTGACCGATGAATATCGAAAAGAAGCCGTTGAGTATTACCGGGCCCGGCAAGATTATTACTCCTCCCACAACTATTCCGGACTTGGCTACGATTCGATCTGGAAGGGAAATAGCGGCGCTGATGCCCCGGTACTCACTGTTTATCGCCACTTTGACAGTGCCTCGGTACACAAGGGGTTGCTGGGAAATATGCCGAAAACCATATGGGTCATTGATTATCCTTTGCTGGAGCGGATTTATTACTCCCTGGTGGCCGGTTTCGATGTGTATGGCACGGCTGGCCATCTTCTGGCGCTGCGCATTTATATGGATGCCCTGCGGGTCGAAGGCGAGAGCTCTTTCCTTGACTTTCTCCCCCCGGAAAAACGGCGGGAGACGATGCAGTCCTGGAATATCGGCAGCGATCTTGAGAGGATTAACTACTACCCTTCCGTCTTGCCGGCGCAGATAACTTATACCACCGCAGAGCCGAAACGGGAATTCATGGAATATCTGGTAAAACAACACCTGTTGCCGGCCACCAGGATTGGTTTTGATTCCGTCAATTATCGACCGACCGCTGTTGGTTATCCGCCGGTGCCGAAAAAATATTCCACCAGCGACGACTATTTGCGGACACTCGGGAACTATATTCAACCAGGCACGCCCTTCTTCACTCTGATTAATGGCCACAACGCCAATCTTGCCTATTTCCGCATCCGCCTGAAGAACGGCAAGGATCTTGCCGGTTCCATTGTCATTAATCGCTGGCATGACAATGTCGCCTACATTCTTGGTGAAGATGAGCGGCTTGATCCGACTAAAGACAGCGTCGATATTATCCCAGGTTTGATTGGCTCCTACCCGAACTATTTTATTGACGTTCGGGAAGATGACCTGCCGGATTTTTTCGATCTACTGGCCAGTTTCGACCCGAAAAATTCTCAGGATATGGCGCGTTTCGCCAAGTACGCCATAAACCGGGCGGACGATAGACTCTGGGAAACCTATGATTGGTTCCAGAAGCGATTTTATGCAGACGAACCGGAAGAAGGCGGGCTTTTTGACCTGAATCGCTACTACTTTAAGGCCCAATGAAGGCGGAAACGTCGGTGTCTGGGAATATCGCGAGAACTAAAACTACAAGCAACGAGATAATTGAAAAGAGATTCCGGTGAGTTTCGGTCCCATGGGATCGCATTGTCAAGATGATGCTTGACCTCCCCGGTTGTTGCATCATAATAACCGGGGTGTGACTCTGGAACTCTTTTGTCCTCTGGGCCATATGTTTGTATTTGCTGGAAGTTTTTAGAGGGCTGCAACGGATTTACGCTCAGCGCTTGCCTGAAAAAAAACACCCACAAAGGAGGGAAGGAGTAACTCCTTTTGTGGGTGTTCATTCTACAACAATGAGAAAGGAGGAGAGGGTCCCCTTTTTCTCATTGTCTGCTGCCACCGCCGCTCTTGTCAAATCATGTATTAGCAGACAGTGTTAATCCTGGCATTGAGATGATCGATATCAGATGGTCATCCGGTTCTTTACATCTTTAATGCCATCAACGTCTTTGGCGTATTCAGCCGTCAGTTTCTTTTGTGCCTTGCCTAAAACCTTCTCGACCTGGCTGACTCTCGAAAAAATCCTTGTTGTAAAACCACCAAGCGCCAATGGCAATAATCACAACATAAACTTGGGGATCAAGCACTGAAGCGCTCAGATGCTGACAAGGGATATAGCAACTAGCGTGCCAGAGAAGATAATTGGATGGAGATGGCGTAATTTCCTGATTATACACGGTAAATTAAAAAACTGGGGGATGGGGAAAGGAAAGTGCTCTACAGAGAAATCCGTCAGTGGCAACGTGTCCACCGCATTTGGTGGATCATGGTGTGGATTACTCCGGCCTGTGTTCCATGCAAACTCAGGAGCTAATGTCTCCGAAAACCGGATACCACCGAGATCAGGCAAGTGGTTTTCTTTCATGGTCGCTCGGAGAAGGGCAAAAACACCTTCTCCGAAAAAAATGAAGAGCAAAAAAGATTCAGAAGTTGGGCGCTATTTTTACAGTAAACGGTTGGGTATCGTGGAACCAGTCTTCGCCAATATCTATAGCACCATCGGCTTGAACATCTTATCCTCAAAGGCAAGGCCAAGGTAAGCAATCAAGGGTTACTGTACTTCATGGGTCATAAGATCAGGAAGGTCTACCAATCTGGGTCTAACTGTACCTAAAGCAGTAACTAAGGAAATAAAAAGATGGGATTTAACCGAATGATTGGGTAAGAATTACAAAATATAAAAATAAACCCGAATCAGTGACGGCTTTGTGTTGTTTACTGGGATATGTGGCTGTTGGTTAGTTAATAATGTTTTATTTGCTGCGGGGGTATAAATTCATCTGTCGCCTTGTGGGGCAATTGATTAAGGCGTATCTGCCGCGTTGACAACTCTTTGATATGCTTAGGTATCAACTTCGTTCAAAATATAATTGTTGGGCTACAGAAAAAACATACTTGGACAATAATGATTTTCCTCCCCAAAGCGGCTTTTTCTACTGACTCGTTGGAAACCATGTCCTGTCTGTTTTTTGTCTAAGGTGGCATGCTGTGGTTGCTCCTCCATCTCAGCGAACGGGAACAACGAAGCTTGAACGTGATGATTAACAAGGGTAGAAACTAGTTACTTGTAACTTTCAGGTAAACAGGCTAAATGGATCCCGAAAGGGGGATATTGCCCAGTACTTTTTGTTTTTTGCTCTTTTTAGTATAAACGGAGACCTGTAATGAAGAAAATACTGCTGATCAGCCCGGCCTATCGGACCAAACTTCTTGAGAATGTCCGGGTTCTGGCCTTGCCGCCCCTTAATCTGGGGCTTATTGCCAGCCACACCCCTGCCGAATACGAAGTCCGGATTCTTGATGAGGCCTTTGACGATATCGACTATGACACCGAGGTAGATCTGGTCGGGATTACCTGTATGACGCCTCTGGCCCCTCGGGCCTATGAGATCAGCCGTGAATTTCGCAAACGGGGGGTGGTCGTGGTACTGGGCGGTATTCATCCGTCGATGATGCCGGAGGAAGCCGGCCAGTTTGCCGACGCGGTGGTGGTCGGGGAAGGCGAGGAGTTGTGGCCGCAGCTGTTGCAGGATTTTACCGGCGGCCGGCTGCAGAAATTATATCGGGTCGAAACCCGTCCGGATATCACCAATCTGCCGGCTCCCCGTCGGGATCTCCTGACCAACAAGTATTTTGTCCAGACCGTGCAGACCTCCCGGGGCTGCCCCCATAACTGCAAGTTTTGTTCGGTAACCAGGTTTAATGGCGGCCAGTACCGGATGCGAGCGATCGACCACGTGATCGATGAGATCAACGGTATTCCCGATAAGCGGCTTTTTATCATCGATGATAACATTATCGGTTCCGGTCAGAACTCGATTGATCGCGCCTTTCGGCTTTTTGCGCGATTAAAGGAGACCGGCAAGGAGTGGGGCGGGCAGACCTGTCTGAATATCGTCGAGCACGATGGTCTGTTGAAGGCGGCCTCGGACGGCGGCGCCAAGGCCTTTCTGATTGGTTTTGAATCCATCGAGCAGGCCGTGCTCGGGGGAATGGGCAAAAAGGTCAATATGCGGCCCACGACCCGGAATTTTAAAGAGGCGATTAAGAAGATCCATGATCACGGGATCGCGATTGTCGGCGGTTTTATTTTCGGCACCGATAATGATGACGCCGAGACCTTTAAGCGGACGCTCGATTTTATTATGGAAGCTGAGGTCGACGCAGTGCAGCTCAGTATCCAGACCCCGTTGCCCGGTACGGCCCTCTATCAGCAGCTGGCCGAGGAGAACCGGTTGCTTCTAAACAACTACCCGCAGGATTGGGAGGCGTATAATATTTTCGAGCCGGTCTATCAGCCCAAAACCATGAGCCCGGAAGAACTTTATCAGGGGCTGATCGACGCCTATCAGACGGTATCTTCCCCATGGCCTTCATTTAAACGAGGGGTCAAGACCTTTATCAAGACCCGCAGTTTATTTGCCACCGGCATTTCCTTTTTCTGGAATTACGACAGCTACAAGACGATCAGCAAGATCACCAAACCCCGGATTTATTCCTGAGTGAGACTATAAAAAAAGGAGCCACCCGCAGATGGCTCCTTATATAAAAAACATGGTCGAACAATGGACCATGAAGGGGCGTGCGGTTAAGGCCCGTCCGCCGCCCCAATCTATAACACCGCCCTGATCATCGTGCAATTGTGAAGCAGGTAAAATCAGTTTTCGGGTGGACCTTCTGTTGGTTCGGACTTTTCCGCCCGGGGTTTTTCCTCTTCAATTAATGCTTTCATATCGAGGGCCCGGTCAAAATCGTTGATTTGTTCCTGGGTTAAGAGCAGGTCTTTGATGCCGAAGACCTGGAGCCGGCAGCCCTGGGTGAATAGACGGTTGACCAGCAGGAGCGAGGAAATCTCGATGCCGGAGATTTTATTATCGGCCACCGCTTGAATGGTCTCCCGGATAAAATCTTTGTCCGCTTCTTCGATATGCAGAAAAATCCTCAGCAGTTCATGATATTGTTCTTCGCGGCTTTCCAAGACCCGAACTTCATTTATCTCATGGTAGATTGCCAATAACCTGCGGCGAAATGACCGGTATTGCTCGTTGAGGTAAAGGTTTGACGATCCATCAAACTCATCGAAGTCGGTCTTGATCCCCTTGAAATTTTTGATCGAGTTCATGATATTTCTGGAGGCAAAAATCACCTTTTCCAGATTATGGGTTTCGCTGACCTCCAGTTTATTAGCCTGCAGTTTGGCGTAGTAGGCAAATATTTCGGCGTGGAGCAGTTTGATATTGGCATATAGTTGATCAAGGCCGAACCGCTTGCCGCCTATCTTTTTAAAAGGCAGATCATGGCTGAAAACAAGTTTTTCGTCGATTTCCAGGACCCGGAGGTTATAGAGCTGGCATTCCTCCAGCAGGTGGCTAATTTCTTTAACCAGGGCGGCACTGGCTGCTTCGATTACCTCGACCGGGGTTCGGTCCAGATACGCGGTCAGGATGGTCTTTCGGTATGGGTAGATCCGGAGCAGAGTGCGGGCCAGCAGACCGATGAATGGGTAGAAAACAATGACCCCGATCACGTTAAATATAGTATGAAACAGGGCCAGTGCCATTACGCTATTGCTATTGATATCGATGATTGTCCCGACCAGCCAGGTCAGCGGCGCAATACAGAGAAAAGTGATAAAACCGGTGATCAGATTGAAGACCAGATGGCTGATGCCGACGATCTTTTTGGCCAGGACTCCTTTGCCGAGAGAACCGAGCAGTACGGTAATCGTGGTGCCGATATTGGCGCCGATCACCATCGCCACCGCCATATTGAAATCAAGCAACTGGCTGTGCAGGGCGGTCAGGGTGATGGCGATGGTGGCTGAACTTGCTTGCATCATGGCGGTGAGACCGGTTCCCAGCAGCAGATAAAACCAAAGGCCGTAATCGTGGAAGTGACTCAGGTCAAAGGCCTGGGAAAAGCCTTCGACACTGAGCTTCATATAATTGAGGCCGAGGAACAGGAAACCGAAACCGATCAGCAGGCGGCTCAAATTAAAGAGCCTTGAGTTGGTCTCGGAAAAGATCAGGCCAATGCCGGCAATCCCGATGAACGGAAAGGCAAAACTGTCGATCTTTAGTTTGAAACCGAAAAAGGCGACGATCCAGGCGTTGAAAGTGGTGCCGACATTGGCGCCGATCATTACCGCGATGGCATTTTCCATGCTCATTACCCCGGCCCCGACAAAGGCCAGGACTATCAGGGAGACGGCTGAACTGCTCTGCAAGACCCCGGTTATCAAGGTGCCGCTGCCGATCGCCCGCAACTTCCCCCGCGTGTAATTGGAGATCATTCGTCGGAAAGCTTTGCCGGACAACGCTTTTATTGAGTCTTCAAGTAGGTACATGCCAAAGAGAAAAATGCCGAGTCCGGCCAGTAACTGCCATAGATCAAAAGTTTCGTTTATCATCATTATTCCCCTTGTTCCCAGACTTGTCGGGCCGATGCGTAAATATGTTAACAATATTAATTGGTTATCGCTAACAATAAAATCATGGTTTGACCTTGTCGGTGGTCAAGGCGGTTGGGCTGCAAAAGGGGTGTTCGCCCAGTTCTTGGTCAACTGGGCGGCTTATTGTCGTTTGTTGGTTGCGATTTAGTCTGAGGTTAATCTTGCCTGAGAAGTGGATGGCCCGACAAGTCCTCTTCATGGTTGAAGAAAAAAAATTATTGGAGCCGGGCTGGGAGAAAAAGATATCTCCGGTTTATTTTTTTGTCTGAGTCTGCGCAGGCGGAGCAGGACGGCGCGAATGAAGGACGGCAAGGAGAATCAGGCGGCCTTTGGGAAATGTCCGGGGCGCAGCCAGTCTTCAGGGCGTAGGGGATGGATTCCCCAGACGGCCCGAGCCTGGTCGCATCTGGGGTTATGAACTCCATTGAGCCAGGAGGCATCGAAGTCCCGGCAGATCGAGGCCCGCTGTGAGTGAATTACACATTTCACTTCATGGCCGATATTCCCGGATAGGCCGATACAACGCGGCTTCGGTTGGTTGGTGCCGATCATTACCCGACGGAAATCGTTGAGCTTTTCAGTGAGATGGACGGGAACCCCGCCTTCGGTGACATCATTGGCTTCGGCCCAGTAAAAAGAGGCCCGAAAGGACGCGCAGCAGGCACCGCAGGTCAGACAGACATTGATTTCTTCCATTCCATTCCAGACCCTTAAAATATTGCGCAAAAGACCCTGATATGAACAGCCGAATTACTCACCCGGAGGGCTCCGGAAGAGCAGGCTGGAATATGCCTCAATGTTTTGGATTTGGCAAGGGGAATCTGTTTGTTGCACGGCTATTCATCTAATCTTTATTGTTGATCCGCAATTCGCTCCTTTTAAATTTATATTTTCCGTCTTTTGTTAAGGCAGGGAATGACGTTTGTCTAAACTCTTTTAAATTGGATCTGCCACAACATGTAGGGTCTGGTTGAGAGGGGAGGCGCTATATGTTGTATATTTATTTGACATGGGACGGCTGGTTATGATACTAAGATTATAAGTATTTAAATTATCTTGCGGAGTGGACTTATGAAGAATGAAAGATGCCTGCAGGTTACTCATCATGCCCGTAACGGAGTGCAAGCTCTGATGGGTCAAATGCTTATTCTTCGTGACCGGCTTGATTGTCTGGGTATTTTGGATCAAGTGGATTTGACAACGATTGATCAACAGATCCAGCGGGTTGGTGACGCGGTTGATAACTGTCGACCAACCTATCAGAATCTAAACGATTAACCAAAAAGGTTTTCACTTCTTTGGTTTCAGGATGATTTCCCCGGCCGGGTGGCGGTTGCCGTCTGGCAACCGGTTTCTTTTTTCTCTATTAATCCCTGACTGTTTTTCGGTAACACTTTACTTTTCGTCTAACCTTTCCTGAATTTTGTTTTGCTGCAGCTGGGACAGGGCGGGATGTGTCCGGTCTTTTTGAGGTTGATGGTCTTGTTGCATTCTACGCAGGTAAGTGGCCCCGCGGTGGTAATTTCCCCAGTTTTGTAGATCAGAAACGCATCGGTTTTTTTCCGTAGAAATTTCAGGCCGGCCTCTGCTTTGTTAAGAATGGCCGATAACGATGAAAGGGCGCCGGTTCGTAAACGGTCTGATTTCAGATATTCTTTGGCTTCTCCACCGAGCTGCTGTAATTGTTCTGAGGTTTGCGCCAGGTCCCGTTTAAGATATTGTTTGAATTTTTCACCCTGCTCTGAACTGAACGCGCCTGATTCGGTCAGCTGTTCTTTGGCTGTTTCTATCGCTTTTTCTAAAGCTTCTTTGGTTTTATCACGGCCGGACTTGTATATTTCCTGCGTTTTGGCGGCAAATTTATCGTATTGATCTTCGAGTTGTTTTTTAAGATTTTCTGGTTTTTCTTTGTCCATGATGTCCGCCTTTGAAGTTTATTTCATATTTATAATCATAACAATACGACTCATGCCCTTGTTCTGTCAAGGTAAAGACTTCCGGCCAATTTTAAATTGCGGTGCTTTTGATCCGGCCTTGGCAACTGTTGGCTGGGAAGTGAATGTAGTGAAACCAAGGCCTATGGTTTTGGGCTCATAATCTTTGTCGGCAGTTCGATTTTTCCTCTGGTTTTAGTAACGGTTCAGGTGAAATATGACGCCAGGTTGGAGCGTTCTTTTATTCTGGTGAGCTGGTCCTCCATCTCGGCGATTTCCTGTTGCCAGAATTCAGGAGTGCCCCAGCCTTGAATCAGTTGCGCAAAACCTTCTTCGGTGGCTTGATGGGCGCACCAGGCGGTAAAATGAATAAAGCGCATGGCTCGCAAGGGTTCGATAAGATTGATACTTTGCAGGTCAAATTTCCGGAAAGTTTCATATCCTTCCAGAAAAAGGTCGATTTCGCGCAGAGAATTTTCCGGCAGGTCTGGTAATAACATCCATAGGTCCTGGATGGGAGGGCCGACCACCATGTCGTCGAAATCGATGAGGAAAAAAGATTCTCCCGGCCGGTAGATTATGTTGGTAAAATGGCAGTCTCCATGGATGCGGATCATTTCGGTTTTTTTAAATAATTTGTCGTTTTCAGTGATGAATGAATTGCAGATTTTAAAAAATTTTGATTTCAGTTCAGCCGGGATGAGTTCCCCCTCCAGAATGAAATTCACCTGTTGGCCGGTAAAAGTTTTGGGAGTCATGGTCAGACGTTCTTTCGGGCGCTGTGCGGCGCCAATCATATGGACTCGGCCCATCAGACGCCCTAATTCCAGCCATTGGTCCGGCATGAACTCATCGTAGTTCCGGCCGCTTTTTTTGGGGAAAAGGGCAAAAAACATATTTCCTTCCTGGCCGAGGGTCAGTCCGTTTTGCAGGGTCAATGGCGCGATGACCGCGATTTCATGGGCCGTCAATTCAAGCAGAAAATCATGCTCCTCCTGAATTGCCGTTTTTGACCATCGTCCGGGCCGGTAGAATTTGGCAACCACTCCCTCGCCGTCTTCAAGTTGAAGTTCAAAAACCCGGTTGATATAGCTGTTGAGTGGTCGGCATAGGTTGGTGCAGGTGGCGCCAAGATTTTTTTCAGCAAGATTAATGACCAGATCAGGATTGAGATTATGAAATTGTATAATTTTTCTGCTATGCATGAATATAACCTGCGCCGGTGAAATTAGTTTTTTTGCACGGTCAATAATATGGAAATCTGTTAATAATATAAAATTCTTTGTCATCTATTAAGATAGGATGATTAAAATATAATTATAACAATAAATTATTAATCTGGTTATCCATATACAATGAATGCCAAAAAGTCCATGATCCTTTTATTGTCTGCTTGCCTCGGGTTGATCTTGTTTTTGGCCGGCTGTTTTATGGGCCATGATCAGCCGGTGGTTGACCGTGGTCGCGACAGATTGCCTGACCTTAAATCTGCTTCGTATAAGACTCCGGTCATAAGTGGCGCCAGCAAGATTGGGCCCGGCGGTTTTTCTCGGGAGTATGTAAATATTTCCGGTGATGATCTTGCGGTTATGCCGCCGTGGGTGGGGCATCGAATTAGTCAGGACGGACTGCCTGAGGCGGACAATCTGGTCATGTTGCCCCTTGATCTTACTTTCGAGCGGCGGAAGATATACGTCACTAATGAGACCAGTAGATTCTTTCTGGATATGGCTGCCGCTGCTCGGCAAGAGGGGATTATCCTTGAAGTGGATTCAGGATATCGTAGTGTCGATTATCAACGTCGGATATTTGAACGAAAAATTAAAGAAGGTGATGATTTCTACGATATTTCACGATGGGTCGCACCGCCCGGCTATTCGGAACATATGTTGGGAACCACCCTTGATCTGGTCCCCAGTAACTGGACATTCAGTGAGACAGCGGCCAATAAATGGCTTTTGGCCAATGCCTATCTCTTTTCTTTTGTCCAGAGTTATCCGGAAAAATCTAACAAGGGTTTTGCCTGGGAACCTTGGCATTGGAAATATATCGGCCCGGTTACCGGTCTTTAGTTTCTAGGTCAATGGTGTTGGCCCGCAATCCGGTGATTTCTAAAGCCGGGTTTTTGATCTGGCCTATTTTCCCGGCCAGATCGTTGATGCCGCCCTGGAATTTCAGCTCCAGAAAGGCCGAGTTGTTTTGAAAGTTTCTGGTCTGGAGATCGCTGACCCCCCTTAGCCCCTTTATGTTTTCGATAATCTGGGCAAGTTTGCTGAATGTCACCTGGCTGATGTTTAGTTGATAATTTGAGGCCTGGTAGACATCTTTGCGCCATTGGTCAAGGATGGTGTCCACCATTTCTTTTGCCAGATCGGCGGTGGCCTCTTCCAGGACCTGCAGGGCGCTGGCCCCCGAGGCCGGCTTGGTGCGGTAACCGGAATAGATGATCTTTGCCGTGTCGGCCTCCAGGGCTTTCAGGCGGATTTCGTTGGTGAAAAATTTTATATCCTGGCCAAGAACCGAGCGGTTGCCGGCAAATTCTCTGCGAACTTCCGCTTCGATTAATATTTCCGCCCCGAAATCCTTGGCGATTTTCCCGGCGCGAGACGGATCCCCTGAAGTCAACAGCTCGGCCAGATCTTTTCTCTTGTTTTGTTGGTCGGGGGCGACCAGACGAAATCCTTTTTGCAGTAAGATTCTTTCGAGCTGGTTTTCGGCGTTGGCGTTGCCACCGGCCTCAAAGCCAATGATCGAATCAGTTAGCTCCCGGCTGTGGACAATTACCATGACCCGGGGGTTTTCTTTTTTCTTTAGGATAATGCCAATCGCGGCAAGCTTTTCAGAAAGTTCCGCCATCTTGACCAGCGCGGAGATTTTCACCTGGTAAACGTCGTCTTCCTTTCCCTCATTTATTATTTTGTAGCTTTCGATAAATCCTCGACTTTCCGAATAAATACGATCCTCAATCAAGACCATTTGCTCCACCGTGGTCTGGGAGCTGATGTTTACGCCAACCCCCTGTTCAACCGCTTTGCGCAGTGCATCGTTGATCGCTTCGTCTCGGGCGGCGGCGATTTGGTCGCCGCTGCCGAAGCCGGTGGCGATAACCTCTTGTGCTGGCGGATCAGCGGCAAAAGAGGGAATTACTGAAAATAAAAGGATCGCCAGGATTATGCCTACATTGAAAATTCTATTTTTGCTCAACACCGACGATCCTCATGGGTTAATTTGGTTTGAGGTAATGATTATCCTTAAACTCGTTTGCTTTTTTTTCTGCGGGGCAGGACTGGGAATTATGATTCAGAGTATTTAACGGTCATCCCTTTGGCTATACCAGATCCTTCTACAATGTCACAGATAGCCATTTTTTCTTTTACGCTTTTTACCTTGATCTTTCCGACGGTCTCCAGGCTTTGGTCCAGAACTTCGCCGGTGTCCGGATCCCGGAGAATGGTTGATTCGCCGACATCAAAGGTTTGGCCCGCGCTGACGCCCTCACGCTCCCCGCGGTTAATGTAGACTTGTTTGCCCTTGACCATGATTACCGAGCCGGTCCAGGGAATTTCGGCGATTTGCGCAATCAGGAACTGGATGGCTTCATCGACCGCCTTTTCAATGGCCTTGCCGGCGTTGGTTTTTTTAAAACCACCGATGTTACCGCTGAACCCATCTCGGCTAAGGCCGACGGAAAGGCCCTTTTTTGAGATTTTCCCGTTACATTTTTTTGAGGCCAGAACCTGGCCGGTTGAGGAGTCGATAATGTACATGACGGCGTTGATTTCCGAAGAGTTTGTGCTGCCGCCAACTCTGACTCCGCCAAATCCGATGCCGCCACTGCCGCCCCCGGTTGATTCCTCAAAATGGGTAATATCTCCCTTGATTAACAGTTGGCCCGGAGTCATCTGGCCGGTTACAACTTTTTTGCCGCCGCCGGCCGCCCGGCCGCTGGACGCAAAGTCTTGCTCCGCCATGGCCTCGGCCCGCATGTCTTTTTCGCCTAGCACAATAAATTTGCCGGTCTGGTTCAGGCTGTCGGTAAGAACGGCCCCCCAGGCGTCACCAAGGTTCCATTGTCCGGACCAGTTGGCCTTGTTTTCAAATTTCGAAACTGCAATACTGTATTTTAATCCCTTTTCCTTGGCCAAGGCATTGGTGGTCAAGCATCCGTAAATCGTCATAAAGCAGATGAAAATTGTTGAAAAAAGAACGGTTAGTCTCATTGTTTTTCCTCCTGGGGTTGATCTTTTTGTAGTCTGCAATAAAGTGATTTTGACTCTTGTTTGGATTATTTTTCTTATGGTTCTTCCTAACTTAATATCGTGAAATGAATATATGGTAGTTAATAATTTATAATTAATCAATTTATTGCTGTCAGGATGGACAATAAAGTTGCTGTCAATCAGTATGCCAAGTAAGCTTGAATGCGTTTTGCTGTCAGGCGGATATGTGCTTTTTTGACCGGAGTAGCTCTTGATTGAAATTTGGGCAAACACTTTTTGGAAGAGTGATTATTTTAAAATTTTAGTATAAAATGTAATATTAAAATATTGAGGCTTTTCGCTACGGATCATGATGAGGATGTTAATTGGCGCGGGGGAAAAGTTAGTGGTTTTGATTTTTGGCAATTAGCTGCATCACTTTGAGTAATTTTTGCTTGGGATAAGATGTTTCTTGGTTGCTTAATCTTGGGGTGTTCAGATGGGGAGGACTTGGTGAAGACATTAAAGCGCTTACTTTTTTGGGTAATTATTCTATTTTCTTACTGCATTGTTCCTTCCTTTGTCGCGGCTGATTCCCTGAATCTGAAATTGATTTTGAGTGGACATATTGAGGCGGTTAATTCAGTAGCTTTTTCTTACGATGGCAAGATTGTCGCCTCCGGGAGCAGTGACGGGACCGTTAAGATCTGGGATGCTGAAAACGGGAACCTGCTTTACAGCCTGGGTGACAATCTTTCGGTTAATTCAGTTTCTTTTTCTCATGACAATAAAGAGTTGTTGATTGCGGCAAAGAATAAAAAGAAAGAGTATGTCTTGCAACTATGGAATCTGGAAAAACAGAAGTTGCTTGAGGTTTTTGAAGGTCATGGTCAGCAGATAAATTCGGTAGAGTTTTCCGTCAATGATAAAATGGCCGCCTCTGGTAGTGAAGATAATACGGTCAGAATATGGAACACTCGAAACGGTAGAGAGCTGAGTTCTCTGCAAACCCACAAGAGTGATGTGTTGTCCGTTGCCTGGTCGCCGGATGGCGATCATATTGTGTCGGGTGAGAGTTGGGATTTTAACATCAGATTATGGGATGCCGCTAAAGACCAGTTAAGTGCCAGTCTCAAAGGGCATAGTGATTGGGTCTATTCGGTTTCTTATTCTCCTGACGGGAAAAATATTCTTTCCGGCAGCAAGGATGGCAGTATCAGAATCTGGGACCCGGCTTCCGGCAGGAATATTCAGAATATTAGAGAGTGGTGGTGGGGGGAAGTTTATTCGGTTGCCTATTCTCCCGATGGGAAATATATCCTGGCGGGGACTGAAAAAAATTCACTGGTAGTCATTTATGTTGAGGATGGACGGGTGCTTGATTCTTTATCCGGGCATCAGGGGGCAGTCCTTACTGCTGAATTTTCATCGGATGGTCGGAAGATCGTGTCCGGTGGTCGTGACGGGAAAGTAATGATCTGGGAGATGCCTGGCACCGGTGAGGCTGAAGCTCTTTATGACTTGGCCTTGCGGCATGATAAAGGTGATGGGCAGCTCAAGGAAGATGACGCGGAAGCGGCAAAATGGTATTTGAAGGCCGCGGAAAAAGGGCATGTTGAGGCCCAGTTCAAGATTGCGACGATCTATGCCGAGGGAATCGGGGTTGTCAAAGATGAGGCGGCTGCTTTGCCGTGGTATCAAAAGGCGGCTGAAGCCGGCCATGTGGAGGCGCAGTATCGGTTGGGAGCCATGTACGCATACGGTGACGGGGTTGCCGTCAACGATGAGGAAGCGGCTAAGTGGTGGGGGCTGGCCGCGGCCCAGGGCCATGAAAAAGCTAAAGCGGGTCTGGCAAAGAAAGCCGTCGCGCTTGAAGGGATCCTGGCCGGGGAAGGGAATTTTGATCTTGATACCATAAAATTGTTGACCAAGGCGGCTGAAAACGGCAGCGCCAAGGCTCAGTTTCAACTGGCCCGTCTTTACGATGAGGGGAAAGGGGTAACCAAAAGTGCGACCAAGGCCGTTAACTGGTATCGGAAGGCGGCGAAACAGGAATATGCCGCGGCCCAGTATCAGTTGGGTGAATGTTATTTTGCCGGCCGGGGTGTTCGCCAGTCGGTTAAGGACGCGATGAGCTGGTTTCTTCCCGCCGCCCGTCAAGGTAATGCCGAAGCCCAGTTTATGTATGCTGAGGGACTGGCAACGGGCCAGGGGGTTGAGAAGTCTTTTTCTGATGCTCTGCAGTGGTATCTGAAGGCCGCCGCGCAGAATCATCCCGGCGCATTTTATAGTCTGGGCCGGATGTACAGTCTGGGTGAGGGCGTTAACAAGAGTGAGCGGGAAGCTTTCAAGTGGTATCTGCTGGCCGCTCAGGCCGGGGTTGATCAGGTCTATTATGATCTTGGTTTAATCTATAGCTCTGGTACCGGGGTTACGAAGAGCGATGCTGAGGCGGCAAAATGGTTTTTGAAGGCGGCCGAAAAGGATGATTTTCGGGCGCAATATAAAATAGGGAACATGTATAATCTTGGTGAAGGTTTGTCGTTGGATCTTGCGAAGGCGTTTTTCTGGTTATCCAAGGCGGCCAATCAAGGGTATGGTGCAGCGCAAGTTGATCTTGGTCGGATGTTTAGTGTCGGCAAGGGGGTCAAAAAAGATTCCGCTGAGGCGGTCAGATGGTATAAAAAGGCGGCGGAAGATGGAAACTCTGACGGTCAATATTATCTGGCGGAAAGTTATGCCGCCGGGGTTGGGGTTGAAAAGAGCCAGGCTGAGGCGATGAAGTGGTTTCATCTGGCGGCTAAACAGAAGAATGCCAAGGCCCAGTACCGGCTGGGGTTGATGTATGATCTGGGAAAAGATGTCAAGGAGGATCGGGCGGAGGCAGTTAAATGGTATTTGGCTTCAGCTGATCAGGGACATGCTGAGGCCCAATATAGTCTTGGCCGGAGTTATGCAACCGGCAACGGGGTTGCACAATCGGATGAGGCTGCGGCGGCTTGGTATCGGAAGGCCGCCTTACAGGGACATGGTTCGGCGCAATATCATTTGGGGCTGTTTTTTGCCAATGGCCAGGCCGTTGCGCGTGATGATAAAGAGGCGGCCAGGTGGTATCGAAAGGCGGCTGAGCAGAATAACGTGAAAGGGATATATCGGCTTGCCCTTGCCTATTGTCTGGGTCAGGGCGTCAACCAGGATTACACTCAGGCAGTCAAATTGTGGCAGGATGCCGCCGAAAAAGGTGATTCCATGGCATTGTTTTATCTCGGATATATGTATGAAACAGGTTCCGGAGTGAAGCACAGCCTAGATGAGGCCAAGAAATATTACGGCCAGGCGGCCCAGAAAGGTAATTATTTTGCTGTTCAGACCATGAAATTGCTGGCCAATTAGATGGATATTTTCCGGTTATTATTAAATTATAAATGATCAAAAATTTATTACATGGTATGTGGACTTTTTAATTTCGTTAAATGAGGACGATGACTAAATTTAATGGTCATAAAAATATATATTATCGATTTTTTTATGTGCTTTGCATTCAACAAAAAGGAAGAGGAATGAAAAAAATATTTTTTTGTCTGACGATGGCGGCCCTGGTCTTTTCTTTTATTTCATGTTCAAAACCGGGACAGGATGGAGCTGCGCAGGCCCCGAACAAAGAAGTAAAACTTGAAAGTTTCCCCGCCCGGTTAAGTTATGTTTTAGGCACTGATATTGGCTCATCTCTGCGGGAGATGGGCAAAGAGGTTGATCTTGATACACTTTATAAGGGAATTCAAGATAGCTTCAAAGGCGGAGAAATCCTGTTGACTGCCGAGGAGATTGAGGCGGTCAAAATGGAATTTTCCAGTAAGATGCAGGAAGAATTTACCAAGAAAAATAATGAGTTGACCGTGAAGAACAAGCAGGAAGGTGAGTCATTTCTGGCTGAAAACAAGAACAAAGAAGGGGTGGTTACCACCGAGAGCGGTCTGCAGTATATTGTGCTGACCGAAGGCGATGGTCCGGTGCCGACCGAGAACGACAAGGTCAAGGTCCATTACCGTGGAACATTGATTAACGGCACCGAGTTCGATAGCTCCTACAAGAGAAATGCTCCGGCGGTTTTCCAGGTTAAGGGCGTAATCCCAGGTTGGACCGAGGCGTTGCTACTGATGAAAACCGGCAGCAAGTACCAGCTTTTTGTGCCGGCGGCTCTGGCCTATGGTGAAAGAGCTGTGGGTCCGGATATCGGGCCTAATTCCACTCTGCTTTTTGAGGTCGAATTACTGTCTATTGAAAAATAGCCTGGTTGCTTTGATATAAAAATGGTTTTGGTTAAACGGTTTTTTTCTTTTTTTATGCCCGGCGGCTTTCTGTTTCTGGTGGTCGCAGCATTTATCTGTTTTGATTTCAAGGCAAGGTGGCTAACGGACGTGGTCCAGGTTTATCCATACCTGGTGGTGGGGGTTGGCCTTCTCTTGGGCTGGCGGTTTAACCGGAGCAGACTTTTTTTTGCCATTATTATGCTGGTGGCGGTCGACCGGGCCCTATGGCTTTCCGAGACTGCGCCGCCTGATGTCGTAAGCTTTGTGACCAACGCGGCAGCTTTGCTGTTGCCGCTTAATTTTGTTGTTTTGTCATTGATTCATGAGCGCGGCATCATTAACCTGCGGGGATGGTGGCGTTTATTTCTGATTATTATGCAGCCTTTGGTTCTGGTCTTTCTCTACAAGACCAGGCCGGAGGTTGTGGTATGGTTGAACATTGAATTTCTGCCCCTCCCGCTTCCTGACTTTATTCCCCTGTCCCAGGCGTCTTTCTCCGCAGTTTTTGTTTCTTCTATTTTCCTTGTGGGGCAATGGATAAGAACCAGAGATCCACTGATCAACGGTTTTATCTGGGCGCTGGTTTCCGCTTTCTTCGCCTTGACGATGACCGGCTCTGGAATGTTAACAACTTTTATTTTCAGTACCAGCGGCTTAATCCTGGTGGTGTCGGTTCTCGAGTCGGCTTATGGTATGGCTTTTCGCGATGAGTTGACCGGTCTGCCTTCCCGCCGGGCCCTGAATGAGCATTTTTTGAAATTGCCGGGCAGTTACAGTATCGCGATGCTTGACATTGATTTTTTCAAAAAATTCAATGATCGGTATGGTCATGACGTAGGTGACCAGGTGCTCAAAATGGTGGCTTCGCATATTGCCCGGGTTTCCGGGGGCGGCAAGTCTTTTCGCTACGGCGGGGAAGAATTTACGGTGTCATTCCCGGGCAAGGGGATTGATGAAGTCTTGCCCTGTCTTGAAAAGTTGCGGCAAAACATAGAGTCTTCTGGCTTTGCGGTGCGAGGGCATGGCCGTGCCAAGGGCCGGAAAGATAATCGGGCTAAAGGGAACATGCAAGCCGGGGGCGAGAAGCAAGTGTCGGTCACCATCAGTATCGGGGTTGCCGAGCGCAACGGAAACTATAATACCCCGGATCATGTGGTCAAAGCGGCCGATCAGGCCCTTTATCGGGCCAAAAGCAATGGCCGTAATCAGGTTGCGGTTTAGATTCTTTGCGTGCTCCGATTTTGTATGCAAATATGTTGTCCGGTGAGACTGCCTCGAACTATAATCTTAAGAGAAAGGTAGACTCTTGTGGTGCCCTCCTTGGCAGTATTCCAATCCGGTTGCCGATAGAATAAGATTAGATTTAAAGCGACAGCTGCGACAATTTTCTTTTGTTTTGATTTCTGCTCGGCCTGATCACCTCTCTTGAAATATCCGGCTTAAGTCTTTTAAAAGAGCATGCTTTAAAGTATATATATTTTGTTTATGAGGGCGCTTTTTTTCGGGTGAGCCCCATGTTGATTAATCAGATTTTTCGGATTGGAGGTTTTTTAAATGAGTAGTAAGTGCAGCAGTGGCTCCTGCGGCAGCAAGAGCGAGACCTGCGGATCGGCGAAGAAGGCTTCCGTAGCGCAGCAGGAAACGGCGATCCAGTCATCTTTGAGTAAAATTAAAAATAAGATATTGGTCATGAGCGGTAAGGGCGGCGTGGGGAAAAGTACGGTTTCGACTAATCTTGCCCTGGGTCTGGCCAATCGTGGATATAAAGTAGGATTGATGGATGTTGATCTGCATGGCCCGGATATCTGCCGGATGTTGAATCTGACCGAGAATCTGCGGCAGACCAACAGCAAAGGTCTGGTCCCGCCCATGGCTTATAGCGACAATCTGAAAGTAATTTCGCTGGAATATATGATGGAAAATCGGGATGACCCGATTATCTGGCGCGGGCCTCTTAAAATCCAGGCGATCCGGCAATTTATCTCCGATATTGATTGGGGGGTGTTGGATTATCTGGTGATTGATTCGCCGCCCGGTACGGGTGACGAGCCTCTGACCATCTCCTCAACCATTAAAGATGCGCAGGCCGTGGTGGTCACGACGCCGCAGGAAGTGGCCCTGGCTGATGTGCGTAAATCGATTAATTTTTGCAAACACGTCAAGATGAAGATTGTCGGGGTGGTTGAGAATATGAGCGGCCTGGTTTGTCCCCATTGCCGGGAAGTAATCGATGTTTTTAAAAGCGGCGGCGGCGAAAGAACGGCCAAGGAGTTTGGTCTTAAATTTCTGGGCCGCATCCCGATTGATCCGCAGGTTGTGATGGGCGGGGACTCCGGCCAGCCATATCTGTCTTCTGATGCTGACAGCCCTGCGGTCAAGGCTTTTGAAGAGGTGGTGACCAATGTTGAGAAAGCGATGGCCGGCAAAATTACCCTGGCCCCGGTTGATGCCGGTTGTGGTTGCGGTGGGGTTTGCAATCCTGATACCTGCGATTGTTAAATATCAATCTCTCTCATCGCAAATAGAAGGAGGAAGTATGCTGGTCAAATCACTAACGGTCGGCTCCATGGCGGTTTGTTGCTACATCGTAAGTTGTGAAGATACCGGCCAGGGGATTATTATTGATCCGGGCGGCAATGAGGATGAGATCCTCGCTCTGGTCAAGAAACTTGGGGTCACGGTAAAATATATTGTGGCCACCCACGGCCATCCGGATCATGTCTGTGGCAACGCTATTCTACAAAAGGCTACCGGGGCAAAGATCGTCATGCATGAGGATGATGCCGCATTTTTCGGCACTCCTGAAGCAAAGCAATATTTTTCTATGCTGGGTCTGGCTTTCTCGCCGGTGCCTGATCTTCTGGTTCGGGATGGAGATACCATCGAATTTGGCAATTGTGCGCTAAAGGTTATCCATACTCCGGGTCATACTCCCGGCGGGATCTGTCTTTACCGGGCGCCTGATCTTTTTTCCGGCGACAGTCTTTTTGTCGGCGGGGTCGGCCGAACTGATTTCCCCGGCGGCGACAGTAAGGCGCTTTATGCCTCGCTTACTAAGAAATTGCTGGCCCTGCCGGACGAGACCGTGGTCTGGCCCGGACATGGTTATGGCGGCGCTAAATCAACGATCGGCGAGGAAAGGAAGTCTAATCCATACCTAGCCGGAGATTTCTGGTAATGCGTGAAATCGTTCTGGGGACCGCCGGTCATGTTGATCATGGCAAGACCAGTCTGGTCCGGGCTTTGACCGGGATTGATACGGATCGGCTCAAGGAGGAAAAGAAAAGGGGCATTACCATTGAACTTGGTTTTGCCTTTCTTGATCTGCCATGCGGCCACCGCTTGGGTATTGTTGATGTGCCAGGTCATGAACGTTTCGTTAAAAATATGGTGGCCGGCGCCGCCAGTGTTGATCTGGTCGCCTTTGTGATTGCGGCGGATGAAGGCATTATGCCCCAGACCAGGGAACATTTTGAGATCTGCCGCCTGCTTGGCGTTAAACGAGGGCTGATTGTCCTCACCAAAAAGGACATGGTCGACCCGGAATGGCTGGCCCTGGTCCAGGATGATGTCCGGGAATATTTTGCCGATAGTTTTCTGGCCGAGGCCCCGCTGGTGACCGTTTCGTCGATCACTGGTGAAGGGATCGACCAGGTAAAGTCCGTTCTTGATCAGCTGGTCGCCGCCAGTGAGTTTTATGAGGTGCATGGTCCTTTTCGCCTGCCGGTTGATCGTATTTTCAGCATGAAGGGGTTCGGGGCAGTGGTGACCGGCACCTCTATTTCCGGCCGGTTGAAAGTCGGCGAAGAGGTGACTTTTTATCCGTCAGGTCACAGCGGGCGGGTGCGGGGAATTCAGGTCCATTCCGCGGATGTTGAGGAAGTTGAGGCCGGTAAACGGACGGCCATAAATATTCAGGGGGTTGAAAAGGAAATGATCCAGCGGGGTGATATGCTGGCGACCCCCGGTTGTCTTGACCCAACCTATATGCTTGATGCTGACTTTCTTTATCTTTCCGGCAATAAAAAAACATTGAAAAACAGGACCCGGGTGCGGGTCCATCTCGGTACCGCCGAGATCATGGGACGCATTGTATTATTAAACGATGAAGAGCTTGCGCCCGGAGATCAGGCCAACGTGCAATTGCTTCTTGAGGTCCCGGTCGGGACTTGGCCCGGCGACCGATATGTGGTGCGAAGTTATTCTCCGGTCAACACCATTGGCGGCGGGGAGATTTTCAGTGGTTCTTTTCTTAAGCGGCGGCGTTTTAAAGAGGTCAATCAACAGGCCTTTGAGCTGTATCGGAAAGGTAATATCGAGGAGATTATTCTTCTTCATCTGCGGGAAAGTGGTATTGCCGGACTGACCTTTGACCAAATCAGTGTGAAAACCGGCATTTTTGGCAAGAAGCTTAAAAAAATCATTGATCCTCCGATCTCCGCTCGTCGGATTCTGGTTATTGATTCTGAAAAGCAGAGGTTGCTCGAAAGTAGTGTCCATGAAAGTCTGAAAAAAACTTGTTGCGAGACGATAACCTCTTTTCATGCGGAAAACCCGCTGAAGGATGGGGTGCAGAAAGAGGAGTTGCGTTCCCGGCTTCATAAGGGTCTGGACCAGAAACTTTTCCAATTTTTACTGGCCGACCTGGTGAAAGAAGGAACAATTGTTCAGGATGAGGCCATTGTCCGGTTGGCCGGCTATCAGATCGCCATGGCGGCGGATACCGAGAAACTCCGGCAGGAAATGGAATCTTTTTATGTATCCGCCGGACTTAACGTGCCGACGATCAAGGAACTGCTGGCAAAATTTGCCAATTCACCTGAAAAGCTGGTGCTGGAAGTTCTTGAGGTTATGACCAGGGAGCTGGTGTTGACTAAAATCAGCCAGGATCTTTATTATCATACCTCAGCCTTAAATGAGCTTGAACAGAAAATGGTTGATTTTCTGCAAAAGGAAGAAGAGCTGGATGCTCAGATATTTAAGACGATGACCGGGCTGTCCCGTAAATTTTCTATTCCGCTGCTTGAGTATTTTGATAAGGTAAAGGTAACTTTACGGGTAGGTGATAAACGGATTTTGCGGGAACGTCATAAAGCATGAATTTCCGGGCGAACGCCTAATGGGCCGACCGGCAATGCGCAATCAAATTATCATTTTTTTAAATTACGATAAAATAATAAGTCGGGAGATGATGATCATCTCAAGGAGTTTTAATTATCAGCACGGTCACCGGTAATACAGGCGGGCTTAAGACCGCCCAGATCAAATGGCTGGAGCGGATTGCCGGCCGGCGTGTTTCTCCCGAGCTGATTATCAGTCCGGAGGTCGCCAGGGAACTGGCGGAGATCTCCCGCGAGATCGGGCGTCAGGTCGGGGTGATCATTTCCCGGGGCGGGCGGGTCGAATTTGTGGTGGTCGGCGATCACCGGAGGATTGAAATTCCCGTTTTGTCTCAGCTTCGTTCCGTCGGCAGCAGACTTAAAGGATTAAGGTGTGTGCATACCCATCTGGCCGGAGAGGATCTGACGGAAGATGATTTTATGGATCTGCTGCTGTTAAGACTGGACATGATGTCGGTGATCAAGGTCCAGGATGACGGCTTGCCGGAGCGGATCTACTCCGCGCATCTGGTGCCGACCCCGGTTGCCGGTAAGGACTGGCTCCTGCTCGATCCGGTGGTTCCTTCCCAGCAGTCCCATAATTTCAGGAGTTTTATTTCGGCGCTGGAAGATGAGTTCTCCCGCTCCCGGCCGGTCAAAGCGGTTGATCTTAAAAAAGACCGGGCGATCCTGATCAGTGTAACAACCTCTTTGAAGATTCAGGCCCAGGAATCGATTGATGAGTTACAGGAACTGGCCCGGGCGGCCGATGTGGTGGTGTTGGACAATTTTATCCAGCGCCGGGATAAAATTAATCCGAAATTTATTTTAGGCCGGGGCAAGTTGGGAGAGATCATGCTAGCCGCCTTGCGGCTTGATGCCAATCTTTTAATTTTTGACCAGGAGTTGAATCCGTCCCAGATTCGTTCGATTACCAACCATACCGAGTTGCGGGTTATTGATCGGACTCAGCTCATTCTTGATATTTTTGCCAGTCGGGCCTTGAGCCGTGAGGGCCGGCTGCAGGTGGAGATGGCCCAGCTTAAATACATGCTGCCGCGACTCAGCACCAGGGATGATGCCTTGTCCCGTCTGACCGGCGGCATTGGGGCGCGTGGTCCGGGCGAGACGAAGCTGGAAGTTGATCGGCGGCGCATTCAGGACCGTTTGGCGAAACTGGCTGACCGCTTAAAGAAGGTCGGTCAGGAAAGGCATCAACGCCGGGCTCGGCGGCGGAAGAAAGACCTGCCGGTTCTTTCCCTGGTTGGCTATACAAACGTTGGAAAGTCGACCCTGCTCAACGCGCTGACTCATAGTCAGATTGTGGCGGAAGACAAACTGTTTGCGACTCTGGACCCTACCAGTCGGCGTCTCAAGTTTCCCCGGGATATGGAGGTGATCATTACCGACACCGTAGGGTTTATCCGGTCTCTGCCTGATGAACTTCTGCAGGCCTTCAAGTCGACCCTTGAAGAGCTGGGTGAGGCGGATATCCTGATTCATGTTATTGATATCAGTAATCCAGTTTTTAGTAAACAGATGAAGGTGGTGGATGATTTACTTCACGAACTGGAACTTGATACCATTCCCTGTCTGAAGTTGTTTAACAAGATTGACCTGGTTGATCCGGAATTTGTCGAAAAACAGGTCGAGATTTATGGGGCGGTGCCGATTAGTGCCCTGCGCAGTGATTCTTTCGGGCCATTTTTTGAGCGGGCCCGGCAGATGGTTCTTAAAAAATGGGATGACCCATCATTGATCACAGCTGATTTTTCTTGATTTATTATCCATCTGTTGTTGTTTGGAAATGGTAATTAAAAAAAGTTATATTCCGGTCAGGTCAGTGCCCGGTCGACAATCATAAGTATCGAAAGGAATATTTGTTGAACATGCGGAGTGCAATGGATTACTCACAGTCTGAAGACTCACGACGTTTGCGGTCAGTCGGCGCGAGCACAAAGATAAAAATCTGCCGAGTTCTGGCGGTCTTCTGCTGCGGGTTCCTATTTTTGCTGGCAACGGCTGGAGACTTGCAAGCCCAGAGTCCGATCATCAAGGACCTGGTGGTGACCAATTCGGCGAAGGACATGATGCTCTATCTGCTGGTTGAAGATGGTTTTGTCCCTGAGATGGAAAATGCGATCCATAACGGACTACCGGCTACTTTTACCTTTTACGTCGAGCTTGAGCTGGTTCGGGCCGGCTGGCTGGATAAAGAGATTGTTTCCCTGTCTTTTGAGCATACCCTGGCCTATGACAACCTGAAGGAAGAATATCTGGTCAGGCAGACCGAGAAGGGTGATCGGACGGTGGTGACTCGATCTCTGGCCGAGGCCAAGGCCCTGATGGCCGAGGTCAACGGTTTGAAGATCTGCGACCTTCTTGAGCTTAAGCCAGGCGTTAAGTATATCTTGCGGGTCAAGGCCCGTTTATATGAGAAGACCCTGCCTCTTTATTTTCACTATATAATTCCTTTCTGGCAGTTTGGGGACATCGAGACTGACTGGTATAATGTAGAGCTGACTTATTAACATGGAAAGCAAAGAGTATCTGCAGCAGAAGGCCCGGCAAAAGAAAAGGCGCATTTGGCTGGTCATAATAATCTGCCTGTGTCTTTTGCCGGTGCTGACTCTTATTGAAACCAGGGTCTTTAAACTGGGGCCGGTACCATTCCCGGTCAGCGGCAATGTTCTGGTTTTCCTGGTAATTAATATTAATGTTCTGCTGCTGCTTCTTATCGTCTTTCTGGTGCTCAGAAATCTTGTGCAGCTTGTTTTTGAGCGGCGGCGGCAGGTTCTGGGCACCAAGTTGCGGACAAAGCTGGTAATCTCTTTTGTCTCCCTTTCTCTGATCCCGACCAGCCTTCTTTTCTTTATCGCTCTGCAGTTTGTCTCGACCAGTATGGATTACTGGTTCAATATCAGTGTAGAGGAGTCACTGCAGGAATCTTTGAATATTGCCAAGGATGTTTATGAGGATGCCAGAAGTCAGGTGACGACCCAGGGGAAATCGATTGCTGTTCGCCTGGAATCCCAGGTTTATCGCCCCTTGATCTCCCAACATCTTGATCGGTTTCTGGCCGATATTTCTGAGAGTCATGGTCTGGCCGGCATTGAATTGATTTCCGAGCAAAGGACCCCGATGGTCAGGGTTTTCGGTCAGCAGGTCGCCAAGGAAAGGGTGCCGGATGTGCCGCCGGAATTGTTGCGTCGGGCCCTGAATGGGGAAAAGGAACTGGTGGCGATCCAGGCGATCGAAGAGGGTGAACTGGTTCGCGGTTTGACCCCTGTTCAATTCGGGATGGGAGATGTTTTGCGGACTGATGTCCTGGTTACCTCTCTTTTGATTCCGCGCAATCAGTTGCGTCGAATGGAGGTGGTCTCCGGGGGGCTGGAGGCTTACCGGCAGCTGATTATTCTGAAGAATCCACTTAAGACAAGTTTGCTGGTGGTGCTCCTGATTGTTACCCTCCTGATTGTTTTTTGTGCTATCTGGTTTGGATTTTATGTGGCCCGGGGGTTGACCGGGCCAATTGATAAACTGGCCAAGGCAACGAGAAGGGTGGCCGAGGGTGAGCTGGATTTTGTGCTGGAAAAGGAATCCGGCGATGAGATGGGGACCCTGGTTGATTCATTTAACCAGATGACCAGTGATTTGCTGATCAGCAAGCAGGAACTGGATCAGCGTCGGCAGTATACCGAAACAATCTTGCAGAATGTGGCGGCCGGGGTTATTTCCATGGATGAAAAAGGCAGAATAACCACGATTAATCGATTTGCCGAAGATCTTTTGAAAATTGACAGCGCGGCGCTGGTCGGTAATGATTACCGGAAGGTATTGCGGTCAGATCATCTGAAAATAATGGATGAATTTTTTGCGGAACTGACGAGGTCGGGGAAATCATCAATTCAGCATCCGATTCGACTTGTGGTTCGAGATGAATCTTTTTCGTTAAGGGTAAATTTCACCCAGCTGCGCGACGAGAACAATAATAATCTGGGTGTGGTCCTGGTCTTTGACAATCTGACCGAACTTGAAAAGGCCCAGAGAATGGCGGCCTGGCGCGAGGTGGCAAAAAGGATTGCCCATGAGGTCAAAAATCCGTTGACCCCGATTCAGCTTTCGGCCCAGAGATTGCGGAAAAGATATCTGGAGCAGATTACCGAAGGCAGGGATGTCTTTGACTCGTGCACGAAGACGATCATCAACCAGGTCGATGATCTTAAACGTCTGGTCAGTGAATTTTCGAGTTTTGCTCGGATGCCGGCGGTTAAGAAGTCGCAGAACAGCATGTCTGAGATGGTCGAGGAAGTTGTGGTCCTTTACCAGGAAGGACACAAGAATATTAATTTTAATTTTGTGCAGGGGGATGAGATGCCCCGGTTCTCGTTTGATCTGAAGCAGATGAAACGGGTACTGATTAATCTGCTTGATAATGCGGTCGCAGTTCTTGAAGATGGGGGTGAGGTTGAGATTGAACTTCTATGGGACAAACAGGAGAAAAAGGCCTTTCTGGAGGTTCGTGACAATGGGCCGGGAGTCAGGGATGAAGATAAGTTGCGACTGTTTGAACCATATTTTTCAACGAAGAAATCGGGGACCGGTCTGGGCCTGGCCATTGCAAGTACCATCATTTCGGATCATGACGGCTACATCAGAGTGAAGGATAATGAACCGGCTGGGGCCAGGTTTGTTGTGGAGTTGCCGATGGGAACGCTGTGATCTGGATAATTGTTTTCGGTGGTTGCCTTGGTTAGTTTGAAGATGTTATGACCGATAAAGTAGCCATGAAAGGTATTTTTTTACTATGTCAAAGAGAATATTAATTATTGATGATGAGAAGAGTATCCTCGATTCTCTGGCCGGGATTCTTTCCGATGAGGGTTTTGAACCGTTATGTGCCGAATCGGCTGAACGGGGTCTGGCCATGGTGGAAGAGGAACAGGTCGATCTGGTGCTACTTGATATCTGGATGCCGGGCATGGATGGTCTGCAGGCCCTGGAGAAGATCAAGGAGGGGCATCCGCTCCTGCCGGTGATTATGATTTCCGGGCACGGCAATATTGAGACCGCGGTCAAAGCCACCAAGATGGGGGCCTTTGATTTTATTGAAAAGCCTCCTTCCTATGACAAGATTGTGGTGGCGGTAAATAACGGTTTGCATATGTCCGAACTGGAAGAGGAGAACCTGATTTTTAAAAATAAGGAGGGCCGAAAGCCCAGCCTGGTTGGGAATTCAGAGGCCATTGTCAGATTAAAAGAACAGATAGAGATGGTGGCGCCTACCGAGGCCTGGGTGCTGATTACCGGTGAGCATGGTACCGGCAAGGAGGTTGTGGCGCAGACGATTCACCGGTTATCTCAGGTCAGTAGCAAACCGATGGTCGAGGTGAATTGTGCGGCCATTCCGGAAGAGTTGATTGAGAGCGAGCTTTTCGGTCACGAAAAAGGGGCTTTTACCGGGGCGACAGCAAGTAAGCGGGGTAAATTCGACCAGGCTGATGGCGGTATGCTTTTTCTGGATGAAATTGGTGATATGAGTCTGAAAACCCAGGCCAAAATCTTGCGGATTCTGCAGGAACAAAATTTTGAGCGGGTCGGTGGCGCCAAGACAATTTCGGTTAAGGTTCGGGTATTGGCGGCAACCAACAAGAACCTTGAAGAAGAGATTGAAAAAGGCAACTTCCGGGCAGACTTGTTCTGGCGGCTTAATGTTGTGCCGCTTGAAGTTCCGCCCTTACGAGACCGGGCGGATGATATCCCCTGTCTGATTGATGAATTCCTGCAAGAATTATCTAGAAAAGGATTTTCTAAAAAGAAGTTTGATGATGAGTCGGTCAAGGTTTTGATGGGTCACACCTGGCCCGGCAATGTCCGGGAACTGCGTAACCTGGTGGAAAGAATATCAATCATGACCGCGATGCCCGAGATCGATAAAAAGACTGTAACCATGTTGTTGAAAGCATCTCCCGGCATGGAAAAAATAACCTTTGATGATACCTGGAGTCTTCCTTATCGGGTCAAACAATTCAAGGAAGCGAAAAAGAACTTTGAACGGGAGTTCTTGCGGACCAGACTTCGGGAAAACGAAGGCAACATCGCCAAAACCGCCGAAGAGATCGGCCTGGAACGCAGTCATTTGCACAAGAAGATGAAGTCTCTTGATGTTGATAATGAATAATTTGCGGATCGGGATGACAAAAGACAATAATTGCAGGGTCGCTGATCGATGATTATATTTTTTTTGCGATGTTGAACATGCCAAGCGAAACGCATTCCCCGCAGCTTGCTGCGGGGCTAGTGAGCGAATCTGATGAAAGAATCCTTCCATACGGAGATTCCCCGTGGTTTGCCGCGGGGATCTTCAATCTAACTTATTAATGATTTGGAAATAATTTCAGATATGCCGAAAGAAAAAACCGGATTGCCAAGCCAGAAAGAGTTGGAAAAAGAAATAAGTGATTACCTGTCGAAAAAATATGGCGGACAGGTGAAGATTATTTCAGCGGACCTTTTTCCCGATGAAGCAAAGGATGATTCCAGTAATCGGGGGGGCGCTCCGGCGGTTGAACATGGTTTTAATTTTGATCTCAAACCGGAAGAGTTGGTGGCCTATCTTAATGAATATGTGGTCTGCCAGTATGCCACGAAAGATGTCCTTGCCACCAAGATCTGCACCCATTTCAATCGGATAAGATACGCCGAGAAACATCTTGATACCGAGCGGCGAAACTTCGGTCGAATCAAGAGTAATGTCTTGTTGATTGGGTCAACCGGAGTCGGCAAGACCTTTTTGGTCAAACTGATTGCGCAAAGGATCGGGGTGCCCTTCGTAAAGGGAGATGCGACAAAGTTCAGTGAGACCGGTTATGTGGGCGGTGATGTTGAGGATCTGGTTCGCGACCTGGTGCGGGAGGCGGATGGTGACATAAAGCGGGCCCAGTACGGGATTATTTATGTTGATGAAGTGGATAAGATCGCCTCATCCAGGAATAATTTAGGACACGATGTTTCCCGGACCGGGGTGCAGCGGGCTTTACTAAAACCAATGGAAGAAACCGAGGTTGATCTAAAGGTTCCGCATGATCCCATTTCCCAGATTGAGGCCATGGAATATTACCGGGTAAAAGGCAAGAGGGAGAAAAGGGCGGTCAATACCAAAAATATTCTTTTTATCATGAGTGGCGCTTTTGACGGGCTTGAAGAGATTATCAAGAAAAGGACCGCCCAGCAGACCATTGGTTTTGAGGGGACCATCAAGTCCGGGAAAAAAGATTGTGGTCTGTTGGCAAAGGTGAAAGCCGAAGATCTTATCGAGTACGGCTTTGAAAGTGAATTTGTCGGCCGTTTACCAGTGATTACCGTCCTTGATGAACTGACGGAGGATAATCTGTTTGAGATTCTGGTTAATCCGAACAGTTCGGTGATTGTCGGCAAGAAACAGGATTTCAAGGCCTATGGTATCAGGATAATTTTTGAAGATGAGTCGTTGCGGACTATCGCCGCCAGAGCGATCAAGGAGAAGACCGGAGCCCGTGCCCTGGTCAGTGTCATGGAAAAGCTTTTGTTGCCATTTGAAAAGAAATTACCATCAACCGAGGTTAATTGTCTGGTGGTCAATGATCATTTAGTGGAAAACCCACTTGAGGAACTGGCTGCGCTGATCGATAGTAAAGAAAGACAGCAGTGGCATCTTCAGCGCTATGAAGTTCTGGCCGTCGAGGAGATCAGGCGGCTTAGTGATTTTATTAAACGGACGCAAAGTGAATATCTGGCCGATCATCAATTAGCAGTAACCTCTGCCCGGTTGAAACTTATGGCGGAACAATGTCAGCGCGACAATATGGACCCTCATGATGTCTGTGAGATTTTTGTCACTCTGGTGATTAATATCCGCGCCTGTGCCGATGATTTCAGTAATCGTGATCTGCAGGTCACTTTCAGCGAAGAGGCTATTGACCATATTTTGTCCCGCAGGCCGCGGAGCGAGGAATTTGTGATTAATCTCTGTCATGATATTCTCGGTAAATGTGAGTATGGTTTTAAATTGCTGGCCCAGAAAAAAAATATTCATCAAGTTGAGATTACAGCCCAAGGGGTAGATGAACCCGAAAAATTTATCAATGAGTTGGTGGAGAAGAAATTTAAAGCTGAGTTGAGCCGCTAGTCGGCTCAAACGAAACTTATGCCCTTGTGGTATAAAGCTGAGTAGAGCCGCTAGTCGGCTCAAACGAAACTTATGCCCTTGTGGTATAAAGCTGAGTAGAGCCGCTAGTCGGCTCAAACGAAACTT
>JAHJIY010000100.1 GCA_018823175.1 Pseudomonadota bacterium | reverse complement strand
TTGCGCCCATGCGGGCATAATATTCACGAAAAATCAGCAAAATAGGTGTTGAAAGTCTTGGTCTGTCTGCTTGAGAGACCAAAATACGACAGGTTGACTTTGTCAAACCTGTTGAACTGGTCATTTTGCAAGAGGCTCAATAGTTTACAATAATTATAGATCATATTTGGCTCTTGTCCAAGTTCGTACTTAAGTAAATCCTTTTAAGGAGATATCTTTTTTGCACGAGTGCCGAAGTCAATCAGCCTGTTTCTTGACAGTTTGTCTGGCGAATGGTAAGTCTTTTCAGGTGGTTATATGTTTATGGCTTAGCTCTTATTATTCTTCAGGTGGAAACGTGAGGGGCTCAATAGTTTCCAGTGAGCCAAGGGACTGTAAATAGTGGCAAGAAGTATCTTGTCCCCCGTGAGGGGGTTCTAAAAATATCCCGGCTCTGCTGGATTACTTGTGGAATTAAAATGACTGACCAGGGAAAACCAGAGGGTAATCATTCTGCTGCTATCCAAAATTTGCTTCGTGCCATTCCTAAAGTGGATGAGTTCCTGGGCTGGCTTGATGATACCACACAAGGACCGTTGGTCTTGATCAAGGATGCGGTGCGGGAGGTGCTGGCTGCAAAACGCGAGGCGATTCTGGCCGGTCATTCGGTGAAAAAGAGCGATCTGCTGCGGCCGGAGTTGCTGGTGGAATTCAATAATCTTTTGTCCAGGAAGCTCTCTCCCAATTTTATCTCCGTCATTAATGCGACCGGGGTTGTGGTGCATACTAATCTCGGGCGTTCAATCTTGCCAGCAGAGGCCATGGCCTGGCTGCAGCGGGTTGGCTCCCGTTATTCAAATCTCGAGTTTGATCTGGCTACCGGTCAACGGGGCAGTCGTTATAGTCTGGTGGAGAAATTGCTATGCGAATTGACCGGGGCGGAAGCGGCGCTGGTGGTCAACAATAACGCCGCAGCAGTCATGCTGGCTCTTGATACTCTGGCCAAAGGACGGGAGGTTATTGTCTCCCGTGGGCAATTGGTGGAGATCGGCGGTTCGTTTCGGATTCCAGATGTGATGGAAAAAAGCGGAGCCCGGCTGGTTGAAGTCGGGGCCACCAATCGGACCCATCTGCGGGATTACGAGAAGGCGATTACTGAGCAGACCGCGATGTTGCTTAAGGTTCATACCAGTAATTTTAAAATCATCGGCTTTACTTCGGAAGTTGAATTGGCGCAATTGGTGGCTCTTGGTGAACGGCATGGCCTGCCGGTTATGGAGGATCTTGGCAGCGGCTCTTTAATTGATCTTTCAAAATATGGTTTGCAGAAGGAGCCGACCGTAAGTGAAGTGGTCAAAGCCGGGGTTGATATTGTCACCTTTAGTGGCGATAAGCTTTTAGGTGGGCCGCAGGCCGGATTGATTATTGGTAAACGCCGGATCATCGATCAGGTAAAGCGCAATCCGATGAACCGGGCTCTGCGGATAGATAAATTTACCCTGGCCGGTCTTGAGGCTGTCCTGCGCTTATACTTTGACGAAGAGGTTGCCTTGCATGCGATTCCGACCCTGGCCATGCTTACTATGCCCCCGGAGGTTATTGACCGGCGGGCGAAGCGGTTGCTCGGGAGAGTAAAAAAGAAGCTTGCCGATTATTGCGCGGTCAGTGTTATCTCCGTTGACTCCCGGGTCGGGGGCGGCGCCATGCCGGATCAGTCTCTACCCAGTCGGGCCGTATCTCTGCACCCGTTTAATATGACGGTGAATGATCTGGAGTCGGGCTTGCGCAAGGTAAAAGTGCCGGTCATCGGTCGGATTGAGGACGATTGTTTCTTGCTGGATATGCGGACTGTGGCCGATGATGAAGTTTCCTTATTATCCTCCTGCCTGCTTGAATTTTTCGGGGCCGACGTCTGATGATAACTCCTTTCTCCTGGCCGGAAGAAGTTTTTAAACCGGAAGATGTCGGCCGGATGCGGACCGCTTTTTCCCGGACGGTTATGGCCTTCTTGCCTTGTGGTAGTGTCAGTTTTGTCCCTTTGCGTTTAGGGGCGGCGGAATCTGAAATCTCTCAGGGAGGTCCGGTGCCTGGGGTTTGGCAAAAAGGGGTCGACTCGGTTGAAAGGCTAAAAAAGCCGAAAGGGGACCTGGAAAAACTACATCTTTTTATTCCGGTCTGGTCCGGGGGGGATCTGATCGGGACCGCTGTTTTGGAAGGGGTGGACCCGGCTTTTCTGGAGAAAGGCAGGGCTCGCTGGCTGCTTGAACGGAGCCGGTTGATTTCCCGTGAACTATTATTGGTCAAGCGTTGGTCGGTTGACCCACTTACCGGGTTGTTGAATGCTTCCTGTCTGCGGGATGAATTGGATGTATTTATTCAGCAGTCATGGCTTTCTGATCAAGACAGGATAGACCTGGCCGTGGTTGATGCTGATTTCACTCTGGTTTTTATCGAGATCGCCCCCGGTCTCAGAAGTCAGGATGGGGTATTATCCTATATCAGAAAAGGGGCTGCCGTTCTTACTGTCTTTTTTGGAGATGGTTGTCCTGTTTATCATGTGGGGAACGGATTGTTCGCCACGATCTGGGAGGATGTTGACCCGGCAGAAGCACTGAAGATGACGGAGGTTGTCTTGCAACGTCTGAAGAGAGAAGGCTTTAGCCGAGGTCATTTAGGTTTAGTTTCGGTTGAAGGCGAAGAGGCTTTTGATCAGGAAAAAGTATTGGCCATGGCCTGGCAATCCTTGTCGACCGCACGGGAACGGGGTCCTTTTGCCTATTGTGCTTATCGTAGCCCACGCGAACAGGAGCAGCATCCCTTACGGCCTGTTCCCGGCGATGTTTTGGCCCAACTTAAAAAGCTCTGGCGTTTGCAGGATAGTTTTGCGGTTGTTCTCGTAAGGCAGGATCAGGAGTTAACGGTCAGTGGTTTTTCAAAAAGGGCCAGATCCTTGCTCGGGCCGGATTTGATTTTTCTGGAGATGGATGACAGGAATGGCTTGGTTTTGTTGCCTGGAGTCAATGCCAAAGAAGTAGAGTCCTGGGTGGTCTGTTTCAAGGAGATGATCAGGATTGATGCGGAGATGAGTTTCTCTGCCGGAATTGCCCTCTACCCCTGTGGCAAATTTAAAAAAACAGAAATTCCATTAAATGCCAGAAAGGCCTTGTTGCATGCCGGGTTTTTCGGGCCTGATTCCTCGGCTGTTTTTGATGCGGTGAGTCTGAACATCAGTGGGGATGTTTATTATAATGAAGGGGATCTGCTCAGGGCGACCAAGGAATATTGTCGCGGGCTGGAACTTGATTCGGATAATGTTAATCTGCTCAATAGTCTCGGGGTGACTTATGTGCAGATGAATCAATATCGCGCCGCTATTCCTTGTTTTGAGAAGGTCTTGCGCGTCGATGGCAATGATTTTATGGCCCTTTACAATCTTGCCGCCGCATTCAGGGAAGTGGGGGAAACGATTAAAGCCATTATTTTTTTTGAGAAGGCGCTGGCGGTTGAGCCGAAACATGTCGATATTACCTTGCAGCTGGCAGGCTTGTATTGTCAGCACGGGTTTTATGATAAAACAGTTGAGTTGTTGGCTGAAAATAATGGAGATGGGTTGGATGATCCCGGGGCTTATCGGTTTTTGGGTGAGGCATATAAGGGACTAGGAGAGAATGATAAGGCCTTGTCCTGTTTGCAAAAGGCCAGTCGACATAATCCGAGAGATCCTTTCGTTCTCAGTCAACTGGGGGAGCTGTATGCTGAGGAAGGGCAGGGAGAGGAGATTGCCATGTCATTGTGTCGGCAGGCGGTGGATCTTGATGAAAGCCGGGCTGATTTATGGATGAATTTGGGCAAGGTGCAGATTATGCAAAATGATTTTATTGGCGCGGTAGATTCCCTGCAAAAGAGTTTGCGGTTGTCTGGCAAATCTGCGGAAGCAGGATACCTGCTTGGTCTGGCTTATGAGAAGCTTGGTGAAGTTGATCAAGCGAGAAAGATCTTTAGACGAATATTAAAGGACGGGCCGAACAAATGACGGATCAGCTTTGGTCTTGCTTTGATTTAAATGGGATGAGGGGATTATGAATAGGGGTTTAACTTCCAAGGGTAATGGTGCGGCTGAAGGAAAGCAATATTGGCTGGATAATTTCAAGGTCGGTGACTCTTGGCGGTTGTTCAGAATAATGTCGGAGTTTGTCGATGGATTTGATACTCTTTCCGGCTTGCGGCATCCGGCGGTTTCATTTTTCGGGTCTGCCCGAACTCCTGAATCTGATAATTATTACAAGATGACGGTTGAGATTGCCAGGAAGCTTGCCGAGGCGGGTTATCCAATTATTACCGGCGGTGGCCCCGGAATTATGGAGGCCGCCAATCGCGGTGCAATGGAAGGAGAGGGGGTGTCGATCGGATTGAATATTGACCTGCCTTTTGAGCAGGAACCAAATCCCTATACTAATGTACCGATGAATTTCCAGTATTTCTTTGTGCGCAAGGTGATGTTCATTAAGTATGCCATGGCTTTTATTTGTTTCCCCGGTGGATTTGGTACGCTGGATGAACTTTTTGAGGCGATGACCCTGATGCAGACCAAGAGAATTCGGTCTTTCCCGGTAATTTTGGTGGGATCAGAATTTTGGGGAGGGCTGGTGGACTGGATGAAGGATAAAATGTTGGACAGCGGCAAGATCGATAAAGATGATCTCTTCGTCTTTAATGTTTTTGATGACCCGGATGAGGTGGTGAGTTACATCCGGCGGACCGTTATTTTGTAAATCTTAGAAGATCTGGGTTGATTTATTCATAAAGACACCAATTATTTCGTGTTTTCAGCTGGATCACGAAATAATTGGCGTCTTGAGTTTGTAGTAGACCAGGATGTTGGATATGAATAATACCCCAGTCAGAATTGTCTCCCCTTGAAGTGGTTTTGCTGATTTATTTTTTGCGTAACCTAATGGATTTCGGGGTTACTTCCACCAACTCGTCATCGTTAATGTATGCGATGCATTCTTCCAGGCTCATGTTTACCGGTGGCGTAAGAACAACATTTTCGTCTGAGCCGGAGGCCCGCATGTTGGTTAATTTTTTCCCTTTTGCCGGGTTGACTACCATGTCTGAATTGCGGGCGTTTTCGCCAACTATCTGTCCTTTGTATACCTTGACCCCTGCTCCGAGAAAGAGACGACCGCGAGTCTGTAGGTTAAATAAGGCATAGGCTACGGTCGTGCATGTTTCCATGGCGATGAGCACCCCGTTGATCCGGTTGGTGATATCGCCGGCGTGGGGGCCGTATTCGGCGAAAACGTAGTTCATGATCCCCATGCCCTTGGTGTCGGTCATAAATTCGGCCCTGAATCCCAGCAAAGATCTGGTGGGTATTTTGTAAATCATTCTGGCCATGCCGCGATCCTGGGTCATGTCGATCATATGGCCTTTTAGATTACCTAGTTTTTCGATTACCACCCCTTTGAAATTCTCATCGACATCAATGGTCAGTTCTTCAAACGGTTCCATCAGCTTGCCGTCGATTTGCTTCATGATAACCTGAGGCCTGGTGACCTGGAATTCATAGCCGTCACGCCGCATTTTTTCAATCAGGATTGAGAGGTGTAGTTCGCCCCGGCCTGAAACCCGGTAGCCTACGGCGTCTGTCAGGGGTTCAACCACCAGGGCGACATCAGAAAGTGTCTCCTTTTTCAGTCTTTCATCCAAGTGTCGAGAGGTGACAAACTTTCCTTCAAGTCCGGCAAATGGTGAATCGTTGGGAATGAAGTTCATCGACAGGGTTGGCGGATCTATTTCAATCAGCGGTAAAGGCCGAGGGGTGATTGGATCTGTAAAGGTGACCCCGACCGTGATCTCTTCGGTGCCGGCAACTGCGATTATTTCTCCGACCCCGGCTTGTTCTACCGGTATTTTCTGATCGCATTCAAAACGGAATATCTTGGTGATCCGAACGGGAGTAATGGTGCCGTCCCGTTTTGAGACTACGATATTTTCGTTAACTCGCAAGGTGCCGTTAACCACTTTGCCAATTCCCATACGGCCCAGATACTGCGAGTAATCAATGCTGTTTACCTGCATTTGGAGCGGTGCGTCGGGGTCGCCGACCGGGGCGGGGACGTGTTTGATGATGATGTCTGAAATCGGCGACATGGTTCGTCCCTTGTCACCCATATTTTCTATGGCATAGCCTTCTTTGGCTGAGGCATAGACTACCGGGAAGTCCAATAAATCGTCTGGGGCGTTGAGTTTAACGAACAGGTCGAAAACCTGATCAACGACCCATTCGCAGCGAGCGGCTGGTTTGTCTATCTTGTTGATTACGACAATTATCGGCAGATTGTTGGCCAGGGCCTTTTTTAGAACAAAATAGGTCTGAGGCATTGGTCCTTCCTGGGCATCGACCAGTAACAGACAACCATCGGCCATTCGTAAAACTCTTTCCACCTGACCTCCGAAGTCGGCATGTCCTGGGGTGTCTATGATGTTTATCCAGTAATCCTTGTAATTATATGAACCATTCTTGGAGGCAATAGTGATGCCTCTTTCCCGCTCCAGGTCCATTGAATCCATCAGCCGTTCGGCTACTTCCTGGTTTTCGCGGAACATGCCGCTTTGTTTGAAGAGTTGATCAACCATAGTGGTTTTGCCGTGGTCGACATGGGCGATAATTGCAACGTTTCTGATCTTATCTTGGTTCATAAATAATTCCGTTTGTACAAGGAGATATGCTGGATGCCATCTGCATTTTGCGAAGCACGACATACTATATTGATAAGCCTTTAATGGCAAGGGAAAAACAGCAGATTGTTCATCTTGCCTAATTTAACGGCGAGAAAAGATTTATTTAAGGGGTGCTTTGTGGGGGAATGTCTTTTTAATATCAACTGGCAACATACTGTTTTTCCTTGACACTTTTGCTAACTTCCCTATATAGATAAGCTATGGTGGTGTAAAGTGGGATAAAAAGGTTCAAAGAGGAGATTTGGTGGTGGATGAAGGTTTAGTCAGGGGGCCGGTTAATCATTTCCGAGGGCGATCGGACCATACTCTTGATGGGAAAGGTCGGCTAAGTATTCCCAGCAGGTTTCGTGATGTCCTGCGTCGTCAGTACGATGAGGGGTTGATGGTTACGCCGTGGCATAATTGCCTCAAGGCCTATCCTCTGCCCCAGTGGGAAGAACTTGAAATGACCCTGTTGGCCACCGGTCGGAAACAGCCGGACATGATAAAGATGGTGCGATTTATGTTGGGCGGTGTTGTCGAGTGTTCTCTGGATAAACAAGGAAGGATCTTGCTGCCACCAAAACTACGGGAAGATTGCAATATTCAGAAGGAAGTTCTGGTCAGCGGTATGATCAGTTATTTTGAGATTTGGGATAAGTCAACTTGGGAATCTGAGAATAAGCCATCAGTTGATGATTTCCAGAGTTTTGAGCGAAATTTGTTGGAGATGGGATTGTTGTAATAGCGAACAGGCAAATTATTTGGGGATTTTGTGGGTTAAGTGAGTGGGCGGTTTTGTTTGGATCAGGATTTAGGTTCGGTGAAAGTGATTTATGGAAGCAACGCATGTGTCGGTATTGCTCAACGAGGTTATTGCCTATCTGGCACCTAAAGATGGTGGAATATATGTTGACTGTAACCTTGGGTTAGGGGGGCACTCTGCAGCCATTCTTGAAGCAAGCAGTCCCGGTGGAAAGGTAATTGGTTTTGATTGGGATGCTGAGGCTTTGGAGATCGCCCAAAAAAAACTATTTATATACGGGAGTCGGGTCCAGCTGATGCGGCGTAATTTCGCAACAATTCAATCCAGTCTGCAAGAGTTGGGGGTTGGAAGTGTGGATGGGATTCTTCTTGATTTGGGATTGTCTTCACTACAGCTTGATGGTGGTGATCGTGGGTTTAGTTTCAAGGGGAGCCAGGCGCTTGACATGAGGATGGATGACCGGCAGGAAGAGACGGCTGCGCATCTTGTAAATACTGCAAGCGAGGAAGAGCTAGCGGATATCTTTTTTTACTATGGCGAGGAGAGACAAGCCAGACCGATATCGGCAGCAATCATAGAGTATCGAAGGAGTCAGGCAATTGCTACCAATGATCAATTGGTGAAAATTGTCGAGCAAGCAGTACCTAAAAGATTTCATCCTAAGAAAATTCATCCGGCGACCAAGGTTTTTCAGGGATTGCGTATCGCAGTGAATGATGAGTTGCAGAATCTGTCGAAAGTCTTGGTCGATGGCACTGGACTGCTGAAAATAAACGGGGTGTTTTGTGTCATTTCTTTTCATTCTCTTGAAGATCGAATGGTGAAAAGGTTTTTTGCAGATGAGCCGAAATTGAAGGTTTTGACTAAAAAACCTGTGGTTCCGACTGACGAGGAGTGCCGCTTGAATCACCGGGCGAGAAGCGCCAAGCTCCGGGTGGCTGTTTTTGCGGGGAATAATTAATGCGCGAGCATGCAAGGCGTTATTCTCCGACAGGCCGTGGTAGTGTCAGACAAAAAGTATGGCACAGGGGCAGTAAGGATGGTGATGACCGGTGGATTTTGAAGGGTATAGGTCTGGTGGTAACTTTAGCAACACTTGTCGGGTGCGCGACAAGCCTTTGGTTTGGCTGGAAAATCAGGATTAATCTTGATGCGTTGGGGCACGACAAAGAAGTCCGGCGGGAGTTGAGTGCGATCAACAGGGAATTGCTGACCGACAGGGAGAAATTGCTGGCCAAGGAAAGAATCGAAAAAGAAGCGGCTGTTATCGGACTTTTCCCGCCATCGGCAAAACAGATCAGACGCCCGTAGGTCGATATGGATGAGCGAAATTATCAAGGCGAAGAAGCGAGTAGTGGTTTTTGTTTTGGGAACAATATTTTTTCTGGCCTGGATTGCCGCTTTGTTTTTTGTTATAAGGGACACCTTTTTTGAAAATTATGCAGGGGAAGATGGTCGCACTCGGACAACTGATAGTCTATTTCTGGCCGGAGGCTTTTCCGGCAGGAAGAATATCTATGACCGGAGATTCAATGAACTGGCGGTTACTTTCAAGCTTACTTCGGTTTATGCTCGGCCGCTTGAGATATCAGAGCCGACCAAGGTTGCCGATAATCTGGCAACCTTGTTGGGCCTTGACCAAAAGGAATTGCTGCTGAAGTTAAAGTCGGAAAGAAGTTTTGTCTGGCTGGGACAACATATTTCGCGGGAGATGGCGGAAGAGGTAATTAAGCTGAAGATATCCGGAGTTTATTTAATTGATGAGGCCCGGCGGTTTTACCCAAATGGGGATATGGCCTCACATGCGATCGGATTTTTGAAGGACGCACAGGGGTTGGCTGGAGTTGAATCATATTATGACAGTTTGTTGCGAGATTCGCAGGTTGATGATCACTCTTCTGATTCAGGGTTCCCAGGAGAAAATGAGTCTCACCTTGTCTTGACAATCGGGTTGCGGATGCAGGAGTTGCTTGAAAAGGAATTGCATTCATTAATGGCAAAAACAGGGGCCGCAACGGGTATGGCGATGGTCATGGATGTAAATGACGGGAGTGTGCTTGGGATGGTTAATTTGCCTTCGTATGATCCTAATGTTTTTTGGAATTACGAGGCCTCTGTTCGGCAGAACCGAATTGTCAGTGATCCAATCCTGCCCGGTGGGATAGGGAGAATGTTCAGATTGGCTGCCGCCTATGATTTTGAAAAGGGGCCAGGCGAGCGGGGCGTTGCGGATGATAGGCAAATGATTGCAGATCGGAATTGGGTGAAGCTGCATGATAATATTTATGTGTCGCCGGAATTGGCCTGGTTTGATGAAGCCGCCGCCAGCGAGACAGAGTTAAACGATTTTGCCGACAGGATGGGCTTTAATCAAAAGAGTGGCATTGATTTGCCGGAGGCAGTTTCTCCAAATGTCAGCAAAGTGGATGGCGATGCTGAGGAAAAGTTCTCGCGACTTTTTGAACACACCCCGGTTGCCAGTGCAGCTCAGTTGTTGACCGGTTTCAGCCGATTGGTAAATGGTGGGATATCAGTTACCCCGCACCTGCTGTATGGATATTGGAACCAGGAAGGACGACATTTTGAACCGTTTCACCAAAAGCTTGAGAGGACGGCAGCTTTACCTGCAACCTGTAAAGCGATTTTGGGATTATTGAAAAAATCAAAGGCCATTGGTCCAGGTGCCTCAGTTTTTGTTGAATCACTGGTCGGGCGTAAAAAAAACATTGTGCAGGGAGAGATGTCTGGGGAGGATCTTTCTGGTGCGACAGAATTTTCTTCAAGTGATTCATCGATTCTTTCCGGAGAAAATATGGTCGACCTTAATATCGAAGTAGGTCGGCAAGTTGAATATCAGGCAATCATGCTTGGTGTTGCGCCGGTGCATCGACCAACTATTTCCTTCATTGTTGTTTTGGATGGGGCGGTGGTTGATTTGGCGGCACCTTCGCCTCTTCGGCAAATGGGGCATGAAATAGTGCGTCGGATGCACCGATGGGCCACAGAAGAGGTTTTGCTGCCAACCGCTGAGGTCTTGGCCTCACGCCAGAAGGAAGTTTTTGAAAAATGGCGAAGTGTTATGCAGGGCAAGGTCGATGACGGGAAGCCTCAATTTAGTAAGGGAAAGCAAAGCGATATAATGCCTGAATTAAATGGATACAGTTTACGGAAAGCGTTGCAGGTGTTGCAACCCTATGGCCTGCATGTAAAGATCGTCGGTTCCGGCACGGTGGTTTCACAGAAACCTGCCTCCGGGTATAAATTAAAGGATCGGGAATGTCTTCTGGAATTGCAGGTCATGCATTGAGGCTTAATAAATGATTAAAGGGAATCAAGCAGAACGCATGACTCTCATTGATGATAATAGCGCCCGGGTCGGTCAAGGCATGAAGTTGCATGAATTGTTAAAAGCAGCTGGAATTAAACGGCCGCTTAAAAGTAAGAATATAGAGATTACCTCAATTGTTGCTGATTCCCGTCTTGCCGGACCGGGAACTGTTTTTGTTGCGGTGCCGGGACAGAAAGTCGATGGCCACAAATTTGTGGCTGATGCGATAGCAAAAGGTTGTGATGCGGTTGTTGTCATGAAGGGTGCGAAGATAACCGTGGCTGGGCATGTGCAACGAATAGTGGAAGATGATTGTCGGGAAGCTTTGGCCAAAATGGCCGCTGCTTTTAATGGCTTTCCGCAAAAGAATATGAAAATGATCGGGATTACCGGGACCAACGGGAAGACTACCACGACTTATCTTCTGGAATCGGTGATTAAAGCGTCCGGTGGGAACCCCGGGGTAATCGGTACTGTTAATTATCGATATCTGGGCCATGAAATCGCGGCCCCTTTTACGACTCCGGAACCGGCGGAATTGTTCAGTCTTTTGAGGAAGATGTTAGATGCTGGAGTTACACATGTGATTATGGAAGTATCATCGCATGCTCTAAGCCAGAAAAGGTTGTATGGCTTGGTGTTTGATGTGGCCCTTTTTACAAACCTCAGTCGTGAGCATTTGGATTTTCATCACGACATGGAAGAATATTTCAAGGTGAAGAAAAGTCTTTTTACCAATCATCTGAAGAAAGAAGGAATTTCTGTGGTGGTAGAGGATGAATCTTTTGATCGAAGTGGAGTAGAAGGGTGGGGCAGAAGATTGGCCAAAGAACTGATGTCCCCGCTCAAGAACCAAGGATCAGGGACGACTGAGTCTTCTTTGGTTACTTGTGGCATTGAGGATGGGTTAGTCCATGTTGATCGTTATCAATATGATTTGCAGGGTGTTGAGGCGGAAGTTGTGTATCTCGGAGATCGATTGCATTTGCGTTCTTCATTGGTGGGCAAGTTTAATCTGAAAAATGTGCTTGGGGTTACCGGGGTTGCATTTGCTTTAGGAATTAAAGGAACCGATATCGAACGTGGGATCGTAAATCTTTCAAAGGTGCCGGGCCGATTAGAGCGAGTCATGGTTGGCGAGGGCTCTGATGAAACAGCCGGAACGAAATTTTTTGTTGATTATGCGCATACTCCTGATGCTCTGGAAAATGTGCTTTCCACTTTGCGAAAGCTGACTGCTGGTAGAATCGTTGTGGTCTTTGGTTGTGGCGGAGACCGGGATAAAGGTAAACGACCGGAAATGGGTGAGATTGCCGGTCGGATTGCTGATGTGGTGCTGATTACTTCCGATAACCCGAGAAGTGAGGTGCCGGAGAGGATTATGGCGGAGATTGAACGAGGGATCTGCGCTGGTCTGTCGGTCGGTAAGGCTGGTAATGAGATGATGCGGGCCGGAATGAGGATGCGGGCCGAGATCCTTTTGCGTCGTGGTTGGCGGGGTTACGATTTAATTGTTTCCAGGCGAGAGGCAATCAGTCTGGCGGTTCGTTACGCCAAACCGGAAGATGTGGTTTTGATTAGCGGCAAGGGGCATGAAAACTATCAGATAACGAAATCAGGTAGAAGGTTTTTTGATGATCGGCTTGAGTTATTGAACCAGACAAATCTAATCGGTTGGAAGAGCACCTTCAAGAGGTACGAATATGGAGCTGGCAAGGAATTCTGTATATAGCAATAGAATGGCTTCGTCCGGTAGTTATTCGGCCGGTTTTGGTTATGGCTTTGCCACGGCTCAAAATCCGGTATGGACCCTGGATCAGGTATTACTTGCAACCGGCGGCAGAATTGTTTGCGGGCGCTATCAGGCTGGATTTAGAAGCATTTCCACAGACAGCCGGGCTATTGAAGCGGGAGATCTTTTTCTGGCGCTGGAAGGGGAGCGTTACGACGCTCTGGCATTTGTTGAAGATGTCGTGAACAAAGGTGCGGCTGGCGTGATTGTTGCCAGGATTCCTGAGGTATTGCCATCGGTGCCGGTGATTTTAGTAGATAATACATTGAAAGCCCTTGGTGATCTGGCTGCTTATCGACGATCATTGATGCGTAATTTGAAGGTGATGGCCATTACCGGAAGTTCCGGTAAGACCACAGTTAAAGAGATGGTGTCCACCATTCTTGAAACTAAAATGAATGTGCTGAAAACCAGGGGTAATTTCAATAATTTAGTCGGTTTGCCGTTGTCATTGTTGCCGGTTGATTATCGACATGATGTCGCTGTTTTGGAGATGGGGATGAATCTGCCGGGTGAAATCGCCCGTTTGACTGAGATAGCCGATCCGGATATCGCTTGCATCAACAACATTCAGGGAGCCCACCTGCAGGGTCTGGATGATATCGAAGGAGTGGCCCGGGCAAAAGGGGAGTTGTTTGCCGGGATAAAATCATGGGGGAAGCTGGTTGTCAATCTTGATGATCAAAGAGTTCGGCGTCTGGTGCGCAAAAGTCCACAGGAAATAATTAGCTTTGGTCGAAATCAGAAGGCTTTTATCCGGGCTACTCACGTAAAAAGTCTCGGGGCCGAGGGGATGGTCTTCACATTACATATTGGCGGAAACAGAGCGCGGCTGAAGGTGAAATGCTTTGGTCAACATAATGTCCTTAATAGTTTGGCCGCAGCCGCAATGGCGACTTGTATGCGGATGAATATCGATGAAATCGCTCATGGTTTGAGCGCCTTTACTCCATACGATAAGCGGATGCAGGTCCAGAAAATGGCTGGTGGCATGATGGTGGTCAATGATTCTTATAATGCCAATCCAGCCTCAATGTTGGCAGCCTTGGAGACTTTGCAGGATTTGCGTCGAGGCCGCAAGTCAGTAGTAATTTTGGGCGACATGCTGGAACTGGGCCGGGAGAGTGTTGCTGCTCATCGATTTGTGGGAGAAACCGTGGCCCGGCTTAAATGCGACTATCTGTTCGCACTGGGCTCTTTTGCCAATAACGTGACGGAAGCGGCCAGAAAGTCTGGCATGGTGCCGCGGCAGGCTCGGAGCTTTGATGGTAAATCAGAGATAATTGACGAGTTGAATGGTCTGATTAAGGCCGGGAAAATTACTAAAGGTGATTGGATTTTGGTCAAAGGTTCGCGGGGCATGAAGATGGAGGATATCATCGCAGATCTAGAGCTTCTTGAACAGGGGAGCAAAAGTTAATGCTTTATCATTTACTCTATCCTCTTCATGCCTATTTTGGCGGTTTCAATGTTTTCCGCTACATCACCTTCCGCTCAATCGGTGCCACCTTGACCGCTTTTTTACTGACCTTATTTCTGGGAGCCTGGTTTATCCGGTCATTGCAGAGATTGCAGATCGGGCAAGTTGTTCGGGCGGATGGGCCAAAAAGTCATCTTAGTAAAGGTGGGATTCCCACTATGGGGGGTCTCCTGATTCTCTTTGCGGTAATTTTTTCCACTCTGTTGTGGGTTGATCTCACCAGCCGATTAATCTGGCTGCTTATGGGAGTTACCGTATGGTTCGGGATGATCGGGACTTATGATGATTACCGAAAGATAAAAAAACAGAACAGCAAGGGGCTTAGTGCCAGGGGCAAAATTATTCTGCAGATATCCGGCGCATTGGTTGCCGGAATCATCCTGGCCTCCTTTTCTGATTTTGATAGTCATCTGAGTTTTCCATTCATGAAGGATTTTCGACCTGATTTAGGTTGGGGGTATATAGTTTTTGCCGTTTTAGTGGTGGTTGGGTCTTCCAATGCGGTGAATTTGACGGATGGCCTTGATGGACTTGCCGCAGGCCCGACAGTAGTGACCAGCAGCGTATATTTATTGTTTTCATATCTGGCCGGACATGTCGTGCTCTCTTCATATCTCCAGATTCCATTTGTGCAGGGAGCCGGTGAGTTGGCTGTATTTTGCGGGGCTTTGGTCGGCTCCAGCCTTGGTTTCTTGTGGTTTAACGCCTATCCGGCCCAGGTTTTTATGGGAGATGTCGGCTCCTTGTCTTTGGGAGCGGCCTTGGGGATGGTGGCAATTATTATTAAACAGGAAATATTGTTGGCCATCGTTGGTGGCATATTTGTAATGGAAGCCTTGTCGGTAATCCTGCAGGTCGGATTTTTTAAGGTTAGCGGCGGGAAAAGAATATTTTTGATGGCGCCATTTCACCATCATTTCGAAAAAAAGGGTTGGGAAGAGCCTAAGGTGGTTGTCCGGTTCTGGATTATATCGATTGTTTTGGGGCTCACTGCTTTGGCAACCCTTAAATTACGGTAGGTCCGTTTAATAATATTGGCATAATGACAAATCGGTAAAAATTATGGCAGCAGCTTCCTTGATGACAATTGATTCAACGACCAGAGCGTTGGTTGTGGGAATGGGGAGTAGCGGTATTGCCGCGGTTAAGCTGTTAAAAAAACTTGGGGCTGCGGTAGCGGTTTCCGATAGTCGGTCGTCAACAGACCTTGATCAAGCTCTGCTTCGGCGTCTTCGCGATCAACAGATTGAAGTGGAAACAGATGGTCATGCCGCAGATTTCTTTAGTCTGGCGAATCTGGTGGTGGTAAGTCCGGGAGTTCCTCTTGATCTCCCAGTCCTGGAACAATGTCGTAAGCATGGTGTGCCGGTGGTTGGCGAAATGTCTCTGGCGGCAGAATATCTTAAAACCCCAATGGTTGCGGTGACCGGGACCAATGGTAAGAGTACGGTTGTCACTCTGCTGGGAGAAATGTTTGCGGCGGCTAATAAAAAAGTTTTTGTGGGAGGCAATATTGGAATACCGCTGGCGGAATATGTATGCGGTTCGCAAGATGCTGAGGTGGTAGTCGTGGAGGTCAGCAGTTTCCAGTTAGATACGGCGCCGGGATTTAGACCTGATGTCGCGGTACTACTTAATATCTCTCCGGACCATTTGGACCGATATTCATCATATGATGAATATGCCGCCTCAAAGCTCAGTATTTTTGCGGCGCAGGACAAGGATGACTCCGTCGTGTTGAACGTTGATGATTCTGAAATTATGGATCGGCTGGAGGGCAAGACGGGCGGACGAAAATTTTATTACGGGACAGAGTTAGCCGGCGATCAAAATGGCATTGCAATTGATCATATGACTCTGAAAATGAAGGGTTTAGGTAGTGTTGAAGAAAAGTATGAGCTTACGGGCAGTTCATTAAATCAAGAACCAAATATTCATAACGCGATGGCGGCTGTTTTGGCGGCCAGGCTGCTTAATTGCCCGACGTATGCGGTACAGCAGGCATTAACGTCATATAAAAAACTGGATCATAGAATGACTTTGGTGGCGGAAATAAGGGGTGTTAAATATGTCGATGACTCGAAAGGTACTAATATCGGGGCTGTTCGCGCGGCGTTGGAAGGAATGGACCGACCGGTAGTCTTGATCGGCGGCGGGCGTGATAAGGGCGGGGATTATGGATTTCTTAAAGAAATAGTCCGAGCAAAGGTCAAAAGTATGCTGTTGATCGGTGAGGCCGCGACAAAAATGGCTGATTACTTTGCAAAGGATACGCAAACAGAAGCTTGTCATAGTTTGCCGGAAGCGGTATGTCGGGCCAGTGTTATCGCCGAACCCGGAGATGTAGTTTTACTGTCGCCGGCTTGTGCAAGTTTTGACATGTTTACGAGCTATAGCCAGCGCGGTGATGTTTTCAGATCTGCGGTAATGAAATTAGTGGGAAATGAATAAAAAAATGAAAACAATTTGTTGTGCCTGTAAGAGGACCAAGGTTGATGAAGGCTGGCAGAGATTGGTGGTTGAGAGTGTAAAAGAGGTATCGCATGGTTTTTGTCCGGATTGTCACCGGAAGGCGATGCTGAAAATTGGTGAAGCCAGTCATAAGTGGAGTGGCAAATCGGCCGGCAAGGGAAGAAACCTCTAGTCGTTTGAGAGAAGATGAGTTGGAAACAATTAATTCCATAAGAATGATCGTGACCGGCGGAGGTACTGGCGGGCATCTGTTTCCCGGCATCGCTTTGGCCGAGGAAGTTTTGCATAAATTACCAGGTAGTGAAGTGTTGTTTGTCGGAACTGGGCGGATGATAGACAACAAGGTGTTGGCTGCAAGAAAGTTTGCTTCAGAAACTTTGAATTGTCATGGTTTGAAAGGGAAGTCCTGGTTGGAGGTCTTGCGTGCCCTGGTGCAGTTGCCGATTAGTCTGATCCAGGCCGCCATGATAATTCGTCGGTTTAACCCGGATGTGGTTGTCGGGGTTGGCGGCTATGTGACCGGGCCGGTGATATTGATGGCAAGATTAATGGGAAAAGCGACTTGTATCCATGAACAAAACTCGGTGCCGGGTTTGGCCAATCGTATGCTGGGCAAAATTGCCGACCGGATATTTTTATCAATTAACGGCAGCGAAAGTTATTTTCCTGTCGGCAAATATGTATTTACCGGTAATCCGGTTCGGGCTGAGTTCGTGAATATAACGAGAGATATTAAAAAGGTCAAAGCTGCCGGTTCAACTCTTTTGGTCCTGGGAGGGAGTCAAGGAGCGCATCGAGTAAATTCTTTAGTTTCAGGGGCTTTGGAGAAATATAAAAGTGAGTTGCCCAATGATTTTATGGTCATTCATCAGACCGGGAAAAAGGATGAGGAAATGGTCCGCCGGCAATATTCCCAGGCCGGGATCAAAGCAAAAGTCAGTTCGTTTATTGATGATATGGTCGGTGCTTACCAACTGGCCGATTTGGTTGTTTCGCGGGCTGGGGCCACCTCGCTTGCAGAAATCACGGTGATGCATAAACCGTCAATCCTGATTCCGTATCCATATGCGGCGGATAATCATCAGGAAAAAAACGCTCTTCAACTGGTTAAGGTTGGCGGTGCGATCATGTTTTTGGAAAATGAGTTGAATGAAGACCTTCTGGGTCGGAAAATTGTGAGTCTGTTTAGTGACTATGGGGCGCGGCAAGAAATGTCGGATAAGGCGGGAAGCATGGCTCGGCCCCAGGCGGTTTCGGTGATAATGGAGGAATGTTTGCAGCTGGCGGCGGCCTGAGAGGTTACCAAAAGAGGCATGGTTGAATAAATGTATAAGAAATCAAAGCACATCCATTTTGTAGGGATCGGTGGGATCGGCATGAGCGGTATTGCCGAGGTTCTGCTTAATCTGGGCTATAAGGTCAGTGGTTCGGATTTGCGAGAGAGCGAGACTACCCGCAGGTTGGTTGGCCTCGGCGGGAAGGTTAATGTCGGGCATAATGGCCAATTGATAGCAGGGGCGGATGTGGTAGTGGTTTCGTCGGCCGTAAAAGAGGATAACCCGGAAATTATAGCGGCCCGGGAAGCACATGTGCCGGTTATTCCACGAGCGGAAATGCTGGCCGAACTCATGAGATTGAAAAAATTCGGCGTAGCCGTGGCTGGCAGTCATGGCAAGACCTCAACCACCTCGATGGTCGGCTGGATTCTGGCGGAAGCCGGATTGGATCCAACGGTGGTGATCGGAGGAAAGGTAAACAATATCGGGTCAAATGCTAAACTGGGTGCAGGTGAATTCCTGGTGGCGGAAGCCGATGAGAGTGACGGATCTTTTCTGAAACTGTCCCCGGTCATTGAAGTTGTTACTAATATTGACCTGGAGCATCTGGATCATTACCGGGATATCGGCGAAATCAAAGAGGCTTTTCTGGCGTTCATCAACAAGATTCCCTTCTATGGGGCGGTTATCTTGTGTATGGACGACCCGCATATAACCGATTTGCTGCCGGCAATTGGCAAAAGGGTGATTTCTTATGGACTTACCCCCCAGGCCGATATTTATGCCAGGGACTTGATGTCGGAAGGTCTTTCTTCAAAGTTTGAGGTCTGCCGGGGAGAAAAAGTGTTGGGCGAGATAACTTTGCCCCTGCCCGGTCGTTATAATATTTATAACGCATTAGCGGCGATAAGCGTAGGCTTGGAGCTTGATATTTCTTTTGAGGTTATCGCTTCTGCCCTGCAGAACTTTTCAGGAGTGCAGCGTCGGGTTCAGGTAAAGGGGGAAGTGAATAACATAACGGTTATCGATGATTACGGGCATCACCCGACCGAAGTAAGGGCCACACTGGAAGGATTGCGGGAGGCCTGGCCCAAACGGCGACTGGTTGTGTTGTTTCAGCCCCATCGTTATAGTCGGACGCAGGCCTTGCATAAAGAATTCTGTACCGCTTTTTTTGGGGCGGATCTCTTGGTATTGACTGATATTTATGCGGCCAGTGAGTCGCCGATTGATGGTGTTTCCGGTGAGGCTCTTATGGATGGGGTCAAACAACATGGACAGCGTCATGTCATGTTTGTCCGGGAGGTTGATAATCTGGCCCAGGAAGTAGTGCCTGTACTTGAAGAGGGCGATGTGGTTGTGACTCTGGGGGCAGGAGATATCTGGCGCGCCGGTGAAGAAATCTTGCGGAGACTGGGAGGCGATCGGTGTTAGAAGTGCAAGATGTCAGCAGTTATTTTTTTCCGATCTTGAAAGGATATGATATTCCCGTGAAGAATGCTGAATTAAGAGAAAAGGTGCAGGGATTCTGGCGTGGGGAGGTTGTTTGGGATGCGCCTTTGGCAGATTTTTCCACCATGAAAGTTGGTGGGCTGGCCGCAGCTTTAGTCATACCTTCTTGTATTGAAGATCTTTCGGTAATTGTGGCCGGAGCCCAAAAGTCAGGGGTTAGTTGGCGGGTAATCGGCAGAGGCAGTAATATTCTGGTGCCGGACGAGGGATTTGCTGGTCTGGTGATTGTGCTTGGGCGGGATTTCTCTGAGATTAAGGTCAGAGAGGAATTTTCCGGACAGGTTAGAATTCGGGTGGAATCAGGGTGTAGTCTTGCCAGATTGTTGAACTGGTGCATGGAAATGGAATTGTCTGGATTGGAATTTACCGTTGGGATCCCGGGAAGTGTTGGTGGTTCGGTGGTAATGAATGCCGGGGCCTGGGGGCATGAGATCAAGGAATTTGTGGCATCTGTTACCTGGCTGGATAACGATGGCCAACTGGTCAGTGCGGAGAGTAATAGCATAGATTTTTCCTACCGGCAGTGGGGCGAAAGCCGGGATAAGATCGTGGTTATGGTCGATTTTCTATTATTCAAAAGAGATCGGCGGGAAATTGAAGCGCAATGTCGGGAATTAACCAGAAAACGTAAAGAGCGTCAGCCGCAAGCGGTAGCAAGTGTTGGTTCCTTTTTCAAGAATCCTCCCCGGCAGGCGGCTGGTAAGTTAATTGAGGATGCCGGCCTCAAAGGATGTCGAGTGGGAGGAGCTATTGTTTCAGAGGTTCATGCCAATTTTATCGTTAACACCGGCGGTGCCACCGCGGGTGATGTTCTTGAACTGATGAGAATTATTCAGGATAAGGTCTGGAAAAAATATGGCGTAAGGCTTGAACCAGAGGTGCATATTCTTAATAATGACATGCCTTTGAAGGATAAATGAAACTGAAAAAGATCAGGCAATATAGACATCGACGTGTTCGATTTGATCAAAGTCGGTTCATGGGTCTAAAGAGAAAGCTTCTGATTGTCTTCATGGGGTTTTGTCTGGTTGCGGGGGCGGTTTGGAGTATCGGGTTTATCGTCTACAGGGGATTGAGCAAATCTGACTTTTTTCAAGTTACGGCGATTAAAATTCAGGGATCTCAGCGCATCACCAAAAGTATCGCTCTTGAATTGAGCGGAGTCGACATTCATACGAATCTGCTGGCGATGGATGGAGATATTGTTGAAGAGAGGCTGGAAAAAAACGAGTGGATTGAACGGGCGGAAGTAGATCGGAACTGGCCGAATCGGATAACCATAACTCTGAAAGAAAGGGTGCCGGTTGCGATGATAAACATGGATGATGGTTTGCATTATCTGGACCGGCGAGGAGATGTTTTTGCCAAGGTAAGTTCGGAGGACGATATAGATTTTCCGGTTATTACCGGATTAGAAGGAGGGGCTTTGACTTTAAGGGATCCGATGGTTGAGGATGCTCTTTTGCTGCTTCGTTATGCCGGGCGGGGTAATTCAATGCTGCCCGGGCAAAATATTTCAGAGGTTAATCTGGCAAATAAGGATGAATTGGTAATGTTTTTGACCAACCGGCCTTTCCCGATTTATTTAGGCAAAGGCAAGGTTGGAGCAAAGTATAATATGCTGGTTACAATTCTTTACTGGCTATATAAAAATGAAGAATTTTCAGCGACGGCCTATATTGACATGGATTATTTGAAAAACAAGGTGCTGGTAGGCAGGTCTTTGTCCAGTTGAATCGGTAAGATGCCATAATTTGGTGGTAAAAATTTTCTTGCACTCGGGAAATTACAGCAGGGTGATAGCATGGCTCATAATGATAGAGGTGAAGTGGTTGTCGGGTTGGATATCGGCACGACTAAAATATGTGTAATTGTCGGAGAGATAAATGATGGTCATGTCGATATTATTGGGATCGGAACCAATCCATCGGAGGGTTTACGCCGAGGAGTGGTAGTCAATATCGAAAGTACGGTTGATTCTATTTGCAAGGCAGTGGAAGAGGCCGAAAGAATGTCCGGCTGTGAAATATCAGCGGTTTTTGTGGGAATTGCCGGCAGTCATATCAAGGGATTTAACAGCAAAGGCTTGGTGCCGGTACGACATCATGAGATTAGGAAAGATGATATTGATCGGGTGGTTGAGGCGGCCCGGGCGGTAAATATCCCGACTGATCAGGAAATAATTCATGTACTGCCCCAGGAATTTACGGTCGATGATCAGGAGGGAATTCAATACCCGATGGGCATGACCGGTGTCAGGTTGGAGGCGGAGGTTCATATTGTTACCGGGATGGTAACGGCTGTTCAGAATATCATCAAATGCTGTAATCGGGCCGGGCTGGTAGTTAGCGATGTGGTCCTGGAACAATTGGCCTCGGCTGAGGCGGTGCTCACCAAAGAAGAGATGGAGCTTGGTATTGCTTTGATTGACATCGGTGGAGGTACTTCCGATCTGGCAGTGTTTACTGAAGGAACTATCAAGCATACCTTTGTTTTGGGGCTGGGCGGACAAAATTTGACCAACGACTTGTCGGTTGGTTTAAGGACACCGCAAAAGGAAGCAGAGAGACTTAAAGAGCAATTTGGTGGCGCCTTTGCTTCCCTGATTGATAAAAATCAGGCGATTGAAGTGCCGAGTGTCGGAGGCCGCAAGGCCAGGAAGTTGTCCCGGAAGGTGATGGGCGAAATTATCGAACCAAGGATTGAGGAGATGTTGTCTTTGATCAAGGAAGAATTGATTGACTCTGGTTTCAGAAATATGGTTAACGCCGGGCTGGTTATAACGGGTGGCACGGCTTTATTGGAACACCTGGATGATATGGCTGAACAGATTTTCGATCTGCCGGTAAGGATTGGTTATCCTCAAAACGTTGGAGGGATAACCGATATTGTGAGTTCACCTAAATTTGCAACTGGTGTCGGTCTGGTTTTGTATGGCATGAAACATGAGCCGCAACGAGGGTTTCGGTCCGGGGCTGAAGGAAACGTTCTGGAACGGATCGCTGGCCGAATGAAAGATTGGTTCAGAGGAGCGATTTAGTCATTTATATAGAAGTGAGGGAGAGTTTTTTTGCTTCCAAATTTAGGGACTAATTCCCATTAGTACTATTGTTTCGGAGTGGAGTGTTGATCGGATGGTTAAAAGTAAGATTGCAGGAATCATTGATGTTGGCAGTAGACATTTATGATTTTGAACATGCAAAGCGAAACGTACCCCAAGGGCACTTCCGTCAGGGCGCATTCCCCGCAGTTTGCCGCGGGGAGCTTCGATTAAGTGGTTTAAATGATTTTTCATGGAATTTATTTGAGATTTGTTGTTTTAACGCCGGTGACGACCGGGGTATAATTACATAAGGGAGGCGGAAAATGTCGTTTAAACTCGCGGAAGACAGTGTGCGGGCCAGGATCAGGGTCGTGGGCGTCGGAGGTGGTGGCGGAAATGCGATTAACACCATGGAGGAACACAATATCCTTGGTGTTGAGTTTATCGCGGCCAACACCGATGTGCAGGCCCTTGAGAACTCCCTGGCGGATGTACGGTTGCAGATCGGACCGAAAACCGCAAAGGGCCTGGGTGCGGGAGCAAATCCCGAACTTGGACGTGCCTCGGCCGAGGAGAGCGCCGAAGAGATCAGGAAGTTAGTAAAAGGCAGTGATATGGTTTTTATTACTGCCGGTCTGGGGGGTGGGACTGGAACCGGTGCGGCGCCGGTGGTTGCAAGAATTTGCAAGGAAGAAGGTGCCCTGACCGTTGCGGTGGTGACCAAACCTTTTATTTTTGAGGGTAATACCCGGATGAGAAATGCAAATAAAGGATGGGAAATGCTGAAAAAGCATGTTGATACGATTATCACCATCCCAAATGACCGGTTGCTTTCCATGTCCGGACGCGGCACCAGATTTATTGATGGGATGAAGATGGCCGATGATGTTCTGTTGCAAGCGGTCAAAGGGATAACTGACACCATTAATCTTACCGGTTATATCAATCCAGATTTCGCTGATGTCAAGGCGATCATGAGTGAAATGGGGACCGCATTGATGGGTGCCGGGCAGGGAGTAGGTGATAATCGGGGAACTGAAGCAGTTAATGCTGCAATTGCCAGTCCGTTGTTGCAGGATGTTTCAATAGAGGGAGCCAAAGGGGTCCTGGTTAATATTTCTTCGCGGGAGGAATTGCTCAGCATGTCTGAGGTTACCGAGGTGACTTCACGAATTTATGAGGAGGTTCACGAGGACGCCAATATTATTCTGGGGGTAATCTTTGATGAGTCTCTGGGAGAGGCCTTGCGGGTGACCGTAATTGCCACTGGGATAAATAACGAGGCGGAAGTGATGACGGACAATGTCACTCCTTTTATGCCGCCCCGCAGAAAAACAGTGGCTCAGACGCTTCCTTTCAGGGAAAGCAATACGGGTAGAACCGTGGTGAACGGTTGTCGGCAGCGGAATCCCTTCCCCCAGACAATTCTTGATGAAGACAGTTTGGATACGCCAACTTTTATCAGGAAAAATGAGAATTGATGGCATAATGTAAATTTAATGCTATCAGGGGACGCCTTGTTGAGCAAAAGAAAGTAATTTACCCGCCGCCTGTATTTTTTGTGAAGTATGAAAGAATTGTTGACGGTTTTACGTCAAAGCTCCCGATTGTCTTTTTTGTTTGTGAACATAAACATCCAGTTTCTTTGAGGTCGGGATATTTGGTTAGTTTGATTTTTCATCAAGCCATCAAGTATTATGTAATAGAGCAAATCCGTGAGTAACGGATCCATCTCCGATTTCTTAGTCAATCAATCCTTTTGAAAAAATAGATTAATGCCCCCTAGAAGGCCCGGCCCCAAAGATTATTTGTCCCTGGAAAAAGGGGGCTGGAAAAAAAAATGGAAAGGTAAGCAGCCGGTTGCGCTGGTTTTTCCTAATCATTATCAATTGGGCATGTCAAATCTCGGGTTTCAGTTGGTTTATGGACTGTTAAACGCCCTTCCTGATATAGTCTGTGAACGTATTTTTCTGCCTGAAGATAATTCCCAGCCTCTTTCTATTGAGTCGGGACGTCCCTTACGCGATTTTCCACTTATTCTTTGTTCGGTCAGTTTTGAAGATGACTTTGTCAGTCTGGTCAGAATTTTCAGGATGGGCGGCATTGAGCCGTTGGCAGAAGTGCGATATCCGGAGGCGATAAATACTCAAGGATTTCCGTTGATTATTGGTGGTGGTGTTGCCACTTTTATAAACCCTGAACCGTTGGCCCCGTTTATTGATTTTTTTGTGGTTGGTGAGGCCGAATCGATCCTGCCGCAGCTGGTTTCTTATCTCGCGGAAAAGATCAGTTTGTTTGATCGTGGCAAGCTGCTAGCGGATATCGTTCAATGTTTTAGTGGCTGTTATGTGCCGCAATTCTATAATGTTGATTATCTTCCCGATGGAACCATTGGTGGCATAAAGGCAATGGCTCCCGCCCCTGATCGGGTGAGAAAGGTGGTCACGTATGGTTCTGATGCGGTTGGTCATTCCGTGATTTTAACTCCTGAAACGGAGTTTGCCGATATGTTTCTGGCTGAACTTGGTCGAGGTTGCAGTCGGGGATGTCGGTTCTGTGCGGCCGGTTTTGTTTATCGTCCACCGCGTTTGTGGTCAGCGGATGCGGTAATAAGTTCATTGCATGATCGCCCGGCAAATAGCCGAAGAGTCGGTTTGCTTGGGATGGAGATGGCCAAACCGGATGATCTGGCGAAAATAGCAAAATATCTGGTGGCGGAAGGTTGTTTGCTTTCTTTTTCGTCGTTGCGGGCCGATGCCTTTAGTGATTCACTAGTTGAACTGCTATCTAAAAGTAATCTCAAAAGTGCAGCCATTGCGCCGGATGGTGGGTCCGAACGATTGCGACGGGTAATCAACAAGGGTATTGTCGAAGATGATGTCTTGCGGGCGGCGGAGACTCTGGTTCAGGCTGGTGTGACAAATCTGAAAATGTATTTCATGATTGGCCTCCCCACTGAAACCATGGATGACATGTTGGAACTTGTTGCTCTGGTCAAAAAGGTGCAAACAGTTATATTGGTTATCGGGAAGGCGCGCGGATATTTGAGTAATATCACCATCAGTGTAAATTCATTTGTGCCCAAGGCCTGGACGCCTTTTCAGTTCCATCCGTTTGCGGATCTGGATACCTTGAAGGAGAGGATCAAATTCTTGCGCAAGGAGCTTGGTCATTTACCTAATATGAAAATTATCGCTGATCAGCCGTTGCGGGCATATTTCCAGGCGGTAATCGCTCGGGGCGATCGGCGTCTTGGTCCGGCTCTTTTGTCTTTGGTCGATTCAGGGAAAAAATGGACTTATGTTTTTAAAGAACATGGACTTAGTCCTGAAAATTATGCGATGCGACCGAGAACTGAAAATGAATTATTTCCGTGGGAAATAATCGACCATGGGATTAATCGTAGTTATTTGTGGTCCGAGTATCAGCGGGCTTTGTTTGCCAAGTCTACTCCGGTCTGCGATACGAAGAAATGTCGGCGGTGTGGAGTGTGTAATGACAAGTAATTCAGGGGCTGGCGCCGCCAACATAAAACCATTTCGGTTGGTGAAGTTTTTTTCCTTTACCGGTCTGGTGGTTTTTTTGGTTTTTACCGTTGTCCTGTCATGGATAATTTCAAAAAACACCCAGGAAGTACTCCTTAAACACAGTGAGGATTATGCTCAGGTCTTTGCCCGCAATATAAACCATCAGGTTTTTCAGCAGTTTGTTTTGCCTACAGTTCTGAGGCACGGTAAGGTCTCATTACGCAATAAGGACCAGTTCAGAAGACTTGATGCCATTGTCCGTAACATTACCCATGGACTAAGCATTGAATCGGTAAGCATCCTTGATGTTCATGATAACGTGACGACATATAGTACAAATTCTGGACGGGTCGGCAAGAAAGAAGATGGTGTTGAAGGATACAGAATGGCCTTGAGAGGTGATAGTAGTTCGCAGTTGATGTCTAATGGTTCACTGCTCAGTCTGTTGCCCGGCAATGAACCAATCAGATGTCAGTTGGTATCCTATATTCCTTTCAGATCTGAAGTTCAGCTAAGTCTTAGTACTAACGTTATTATCGGCGTCATTGAGGTCGTGCAGGATTTATCCGAGGATTTTGAGGCGACCCTCAAATTGCAGGGCATGATTATTATTACCTCGTTTCTGATCATGTCGTCTCTGTTTGTGGTTTTATGGTTTATTGTGGCCCGGGCGGACAGGATTATTGAGGCAAGGGCAAGAGAACGGAGGCGTTTGGAGGAAAGGTTGCATCAAAGTGAACGGTTGGCAAGTCTTGGTAAGATGGTGGCTTCGGTTTCTCATGAGATAAAGAACCCCTTGGGCATAGTGAAAAGCACGGCCGAAATTTTACAAAAAAGGCTTAAGCAAATTGCCCCGGAAAATGAACACCTGACCACGGTTATCATTGAAGAAACAGTTCGGCTTGACGGTATCGTCCGTGAATTTCTGGATTTTGCCCGGCCCAAACCTCTCAAACTAAATCCGGCTTCGCTTAATGAGGTGATATCTCAGGCAGTCAACTTTATGGCACCTGATTTAAAGAAACATCGCATTTCTTTAAAGCTGGAACTTGATGATAATCTCCCATTCATTGAGATGGATCGAGATCTTTTGTATCGCGCTTTTTTAAATATAATTCTCAATGCGGTGCAGGCCATGGTTGAAGGGGGCGAGCTGAAGGTGGTGACCAGGAGGAGTGTCGAGCCAGAATCGGTAGTCGTAATTGCTGAAATCATGGACACCGGAGCTGGGATCACGGAAGAAAAAAAGGAAAAGATTTTCAATCCGTTTTTTACCGATAAAAATCGTGGGACAGGCTTGGGACTCGCTATTGTTAAGAATATACTAGATAGCCACCGAGGATTAATTGAGGTAGAAAGTGAAGCAGGTAGGGGGACGACCTTCAGGATCATATTTGCTAGAACTTAGGGTGGATATCTTTGGTGCTGAATTTCTTGGAGATTTGTCCTCTAGCAAGGACGGATAAGTATCTTTGGAAGGTAGATGTGGAGTTGAACTTAAAGTCAAGTCGTCGACTTTATCCTAATTTGATTTGCTATTAAAGGGTGTCAATTAAGTTGGTCATTTAACGGGGGCTTTAAAGCCCCCATTTTTGTTTGCTGAGGGCCTGGTTTATTTCTTGCTGTTTTTCTCTTTCTCAATCTGCTTTTTTAATTTATCTCTATCTCTAAGCAGTTCCTGGTAGGTCTCTTTGGCCTTTTCTTCCGCTTCGGCCTGGCTAACTTTCAATTTCGCTGCCTTGGCCATGATTTTTTCTTCTTTGATCTTCAGATCCTGGGTGCCGAATAAGGATGAGGCTAAATATTTGTTCGAGAATTTCATCAAGGCAATGTCATCATTCTTGATTTCGTCCAGGGTGGCGTTGTCTATTTCATAAATATCGAGAAACGTGCTGTTGAAGATAAAATTTTTGAATTTATCAAGATTGGTACTGACCATAAAAAACATCTTCTGGGCCGGTTCACTCAGGGTGGCTTGTGGTCCGAATGACTTGCGACGCATGACTAGTTCCATCCACTCGCGATTCATCTCATCACTTTCATCGATGCCCTGGTCTTTTCGCCACTCACGAATGGTCATTTCCTGGTCTTCCTCGTGTCCTTTACAGTGAGGTTCTTTGACCAGAAAATAAAACTCCTCTTGAGTCGATCCTTCATCGGAAGATTCATGGAAGAATGACATGCCGACCGGATAATAACGGCAGGTAGTGGGGCGTGATTCATAAATGGTGCAACCTTTGTCAGTAACAAATGGGCAGCGACCCTCAGAGTCAAGATGTAACTTGACGCCGGGCATGTCAGTTTTTTCCAGGAAAGTGGGAGTGGTAAAGCGTAAAAGAAATTCGTCGGCATCCATGTTGAGGGCTTTTCTGATCCGTAGAATATCATAGGGTGTGAGGATTATATTGATGTTACCACAACAAGCGGTAAAACATGATACTTTGGGATGGCAGCGGAATTTGATCTTGCTGCTCTGGCTAAGTTTGGCTGGCATGATGTTACTGGGGTTGGTATCGAAACCTGGTAGTGACTTACTGGTTGATTGTTTTGAATTTGACATTGGTTTTCCTGAGTTCTGATATTGAAATTATTTGATATTGCAGAAGGGCAAACAACTGCAGGGAGCCTCGGGCTGACAGAGAGATTTTTAGTAAAGTTTCATTTTGATCGAAAGGCGGTTAATCTAAAAAATTGCTTAAACAATGGGCCACACATTAATCATCAGCCACCGCGGTGTCAAATATAATGATTTTTTATCCGCAACATAATTAACCCTCTATGCTGGTTAATTATGTTAAAAATTAATTCTGCCAAACAGATTGAGTGAGCAGCTGGTAATGAATTTTTGGAGGTAGTGAATGTTAACTTTGTACAAAGATTTTTTCTTGACATTTAGATTGTGAAAAATTATACAAGGTTTTGCGTCAAAAATGAGTGATCCCTCATTTATTGTTGAAACTTGTTCTAAGTCCTTTTAGAATAACGGTTTAGCTTGATATGGCGTCAACACTGTTTCCATTGTAGAAGGGTTTATTTTTTTGGTTCTCTGTTGGTGTTGTGGCGCTGAGGTTTTTAGTTAAAGTGAATTTCGCGTATGGCGAAGTTCAAAATTTCAATTTAGTTTGAGGAGGTAAGTGAATGCCAAGCTATGTAGATCCTTCCAAATGTGATGGCTGCAAAGGTGGAGACAAAACTGCCTGCATGTACATCTGCCCAAATGACCTTATGGTCCTTAATGCTGAGGAGATGAAGGCTTACAATCAAGAGCCTGATGCATGCTGGGAATGTTATTCATGTGTTAAAATTTGTCCTCAGGGTGCAATTTTTGTCCGTGGATACAATGACTTTGTTCCAATGGGTGGCCAGGTCCATCCGATGCGGAGTTCTGATTCCATCATGTGGACCGTTAAATTCCGTAACGGCAACATGAAAAGATTCAAATTCCCGATCCGTACCACGGCTGAAGGTGCTGCGAACGCATACCCCAATGGTAAGGGTGAGAACCTCGATGACGAGCGTTTACTCCTTGAGGCTACGCTCGCACAACCGACTATGCTGGCTTAGCATTGGTCGAATTTAATTATTTAAAATTTTACAACTATATAAGGAGATTTGACTATGGCATTACCAAATAAGCCACTGGGCGAACTGCCTGCCGTTGTTGATCCGAAAATTGTCGAGCATGATGTTGATGTTTTGATCATCGGTGGCGGTATGGCCGCATGTGGAGCAGCGTTTGAGATCAAGAAATGGGCCCCGGCCGACCTGAAAATCACTCTGGTCGACAAAGCTTCCATGGAGCGTTCCGGTGCTGTTGCTCAAGGCCTCTCGGCGATCAATACCTACATTGGCGACAACAAAATCGAGAATTACGTAAAGATGGTTCGTAATGACCTGATGGGCGTTGTCCGTGAAGATCTGATTTATGATCTTGGCCGTCATGTTGACGAGTCCGTAAAACTTTTCGAAGAGTGGGGCCTGCCTATCTGGAAGAAAGATGCGGATGGCGAGACCCTGGACGGCGCCAAACCTGCTCCGACCCTGCGCGAAGGCGGCACCCCGGTACGTACCGGTAAATGGCAGATCATGATCAACGGTGAGTCCTACAAGTGTATCGTTGCTGAGCCGGCAAAAGCCGCTCTTGGCGAAGAGAACTGCTTGGAGCGTATCTTTATTGTTAAATTGCTTCTCGACAAAAATGTTGCGAATCAGATTGCCGGTGCAGTCGGTTTCTCAACCCGCGAAAATAAAGTTCATGTTTTCCGTTGCAAAACCGCGCTCTGTGCGTGTGGTGGAGCTGTAAACATCTTCCGTCCCCGGTCAACCGGTGAAGGTAAAGGTCGTGCCTGGTATCCAGTATGGAATGCCGGTTCCACCTATACCATGTGTGCTCAGGTTGGCGCTACCCTGACCATGATGGAAAACCGTTTCACCCCGGCTCGTTTCAAAGACGGTTACGGTCCGGTTGGTGCTTGGTTCTTGCTGTTCAAGGCCAAAGTACAGAATGGTCTTGGCGAGTTCTATGCCAACAGCGACTCTGTTAACGAAGAACTTTCCAAGTTTATGCCTTATGGCAAGTCGGCGGTTACCCCTACTTGTCTGCGTAACCACTTGATGCTTAATGAGCTCAAAGCAGGTCGCGGTCCGATCTATATGGCGACCGACGTTGCTTTGAACGCCTTCCTTGATGATCGTCGTAAGTCAGGTATGGACGAGAAGTCAGTTATGAAATACTGGAAACATCTCGAGTCTGAAGCTTGGGAAGATTTCCTTGACATGTCTGTTGGTCAGGCTGGTCTTTGGGCTGGTATGAACATCGAACCGGAGAAAATCGGTTCTGAAATCATGCCGACCGAACCCTACATGCTGGGTAGTCACTCCGGTTGTTGTGGGATCTGGACCTCTGGTCCGGCAGAAGACTGGGTTCCGACTGTTGACGGTCCGCGTAGCCATCAGTACAAATGGGGCTACAACCGGATGACTACGGTTGACGGTCTGTTTACCGCCGGTGATGGCGTTGGTGCTTCCGGTCATAAATTCTCTTCAGGTTCTCATGCTGAGGGTCGGATTGTTGCCAAGCAGATGGTTAAGTATTGTCGTGATCATGCTAACTTCAAACCGGAATTGGCCCAGACCGCTAAGGAATTGGCTGACGAGATTTACGCTCCGGTCAGACTTTATCATGAGCATGTCGGTGCTACTACCGCGGCTGATGTTAATCCTAACTATTGCAAACCTGCCGGAATCATGATGCGTCTGATGAAGGCCACCGATGAGTATGGTGGTGGTGTTGCTACTTATTACATGACCTCTGGCAAACTGTTGAACATCTGCCTTGATCTTCTCCGCATGTTGCGGGAAGACGCTGCCAAGATGGCAGCAGGTGATCTGCATGAGCTGATGAGAGCTTGGGAGAACTATCACCGTATCTGGTGTGTTGAAACCCATATCCGTCATATTGAGTTCCGTAAAGAGAGTCGCTATCCTGGCTTCTATTACCGGTCAGATTTCCCGACCGTTGATGATCAGAATTGGAAGGCTTTTGTTAACTCTACTTTCGATCCTAAGACTCAGGAGTGGAAGTGTGAGAAAGTACCGTGTATCAACATTGTTGAGACTGATCCCTGGATCTAATTGCCGATCCATTGGTTTAGTGGTTTGATTTAAAGAAATCTCCAGGTGCCCCTCTTTGGGGGGCCTGGAGATTTTTCTATAAAAACTGATTTTCTGACAGGTTTTTTTGTTTGAGCTGGCTGTTTTGAGCCAATTGAACCAAGAAAACTAATAATTTTTTATTAATTAATTACTATATGGAGGCAAGACACATGACAGACGAACGCAGCGCACCCGGATCGGGTGGAGTACTGGTCGTTGGCGGGGGCATTAGCGGGTTAACTGCCGCTCTGGAAGCCGCCGAGGTCGGAAATGATGTTTTCCTGATTGAAAAGAACCCCTACCTGGGCGGTCGTGTAGCACAGCTGAATCAGTATTTCCCGAAGCTTTGTCCGCCGTCCTGTGGGTTGGAGATCAACTATCAGAGGATTAAAAACAATCGTAAGGTCAGGGTTTACCCGATGACCGAAGTGAAAAGTGTTGATGGTTCCGCTGGCAACTACCAGGTAACGGTAGAAACCAAGCCTCGTGGGGTCAACAATAACTGTACCGCTTGTAATGCCTGTGTTGAAGTTTGTCCTGAAGAAAGAGCTAACGCTTTCAATTTTAATATGGATAAAACAAAGGCAATTTACAAACCTCATGATCATGCCTTTCCGATGAAATATGCGATCGATATGTCCGCCTGTTCAAAGTGTGGAAAGTGTAAAGAGGCTTGTAAATATGATGCCATTGATCTTGAGATGGAGGCCAATACCTTCACCCTTGATGTGAAATCTATTGTTTGGTCTACCGGTTGGAACCCCTATGATCCAGCCAAAATGGATAATCTTAACTTTGCTTCCAGCGATGCGATTATCACTAATATGATGATGGAAAGGCTGGCCGCTCCTGGTGGTCCTACCGGTGGCAAGATTTTACGTCCCGGCGATAACAAGGAACCGGAGAGTTTTGCTTTTGTTCAGTGCGCCGGTTCCCGTGACGAGAACCATCTTGAGTATTGTTCTTACATCTGCTGCATGGCTACTCTTAAGCAAATAACTTACATCCGGGCACAATATCCAGAAGCAAAAGTAACAGTTTTCTATATTGACCTGCGTACTCCCGGCAAGTATGAGAAATTCCGTGAGAAACTGATGTCTGATCCGAATGTCTTCTTTGTCAAGGGGAAGGTCGCAGACATTATTCCCTCCGATGATGGCGGTGTGACCGTGATTGCTGAAAACGCGGTTACCGGCGAAAAAGTCCAGGAGAAGGTTGATCTGGCCATTCTGGCAACCGGCATGCAGCCGGCTGCTAATCAGGGCATGGGTTTGACCATTGACAGCAATGGTTTCGTCGTCACCGACGAGGACAAGGCAATGATTGCTGCTGGTTGCGCTAAGAAAGCGGCAGACGTAGTCACTACTACTCAGAATTCTACTGCTGCGGCGATGAAAGCCATTCAAGCGTCGAGGAGGTAAGGTCAATGGACAAGAAATATAGTGCATATATCTGCACCGGATGTGGCATCGGAGATGCCGTCGAAATAGAAGCAATGACCGGTATTGTTACCGGAGAAATGCGCATGGAATGCAAAAGCCATCAGGCTCTTTGCAGTACAGCCGGTCGGACCATGATTGAGAAGGACATTAATGATGATGGTGTGAACACTGTCGTGATCATTGCTTGTTCTCCTCGGGTCATGAAGGATGAATTTGATTTTGGCGCCGACAAGATTACCGTAAGGGTCAATCTGCGTGAGCAAGTGGCATGGTCCAACGGTGCGGATGCTGACAAGGAATATGTTCAGGAACAGGCATCTGACTATGTCCGTATGGGCTGCACTCAGGCCAAGAAGACGGATTTGCCGGAACCATATAAGCTTGATAAGGAACTTAATAAAAGAATTCTGGTTATGGGTGGTGGGATCGCCGGTCTGACCGCAGCACAAGAAGCTGCCAAGGCTGGCAATGAAGTAACTCTTGTGGAAAAAGAGGGAAAGCTTGGCGGCAAAGCTCTTGGCTGGCGCAAGCAGTTCCCGACTAAAGCCCCGTGGTCCGAACTTGAAGAACCTTCCATTTCGGGCTTGGTCCGTGCGGTTGAGGAAAACTCCAAAATAACTGTAAAGACAGCGACCGAGGTTGCCCGTATCGCAGGATGTCCTGGTCATTTCAAGGTGAGCTTTAAAGATGCGGGCACTAAGAATGAATGGGATGCGCCGGCAAAAGTTGGTGTTGACGAGCAGGACAAGATTGCCAAGGGCGAAATGGAAAATCCAAACAATGGTCTGCAGGCATATACTGATGCTGATCCTAATGCGGAAGTATTTGGGGCGGTTGTCCTCGCGACTGGTTGGAAACCGGCTGATGTCTCTGAGTATGAGCATCTTGGGTACGGTAATTTCAAAAATGTGGTCACTAATGCCGAGTTTGAAAAACTTGCCTCTGCTGGCAAAATCAGCCGTCCTTCCGATGGCAAACTGGTTGAGAGTGTGGCTTTTATCCAGAGCCCGGGCGGCGAAGAGCACGACAGAGATTTTCCTTACTGTAACTCTGTAACCAGTATGGTTTCTTTGAAACAGGCAAAATATGTACGGGAAGATAACTCTGATGCCAAGGCGTATATTCTTTATCAGCATATGCGTACTCCAGGCAACATGGAGATGTTTTATAAATGGGCCCAGAATGATGATGGTATTTTCATGACCAAGGCTACTGTCACCAAGGTTAATGAGGAAGGGGACGGTTCACTGTCAGTCGAAATGAAAAATACCCTGCTCAATGAAGATTTGAGTATTCAGGTTGATATGGTAGTTCTGGCGGCAGGAATGGTGCCGACCACTGCTAACAATCCGACAATCAATCTTTCTTATCGTCAGGGGCCGGCCTTCCTGGATCTTGATATGTTTGACGGATATGCCGATTCACACTTTATTTGTTTTCCATATGAAACCAGAAGAACCGGCGTTTATGCCTGTGGTGGTGTCCGTAAGGCAACCACCATGGAAGAAACCATTGACGATGCGACCGGTGCCGCTTTGAAGGCCATTCAGTGTATTGAGTCTGCTGATCGTGGTGTGGCGGTTCATCCTCGTTCTGGTGACAGCACATATCCTGAATTTTTCTTTCAGCGTTGTACCCAATGTAAACGATGTACCGAAGAATGTCCTTTTGGAGCCCTGGATGATGATGAAAAAGGAACTCCTCTTCCTAATCCGACCCGTTGCCGTCGTTGTGGCACCTGTATGGGAGCTTGTCCGGAAAGGATCATCGGTTTTAAAAACTACAATATTGACATGATTGGTTCTATGGTTAAAGCGATTGAGGTGCCGGACGATGATGAAGATAAACTGCGCTTCCTGGCACTGGTCTGTGAGAATGATGCTTACCCGGCTCTTGATATGGCCGCCATGAGGCGTCATGGTATCAATAATCTGGTTCGCTTTATTCCGGTTCGTTGTCTTGGCTCGGTTAACGTCGTCTGGATTAAAGACGCCCTCTCATCAGGGATGGATGGTGTAATCCTGCTGGGCTGTAAATACGGCGATGATTACCAGTGTCACTTTGTGAAGGGTAGTGAGTTGGCCGACAAACGGATGGCTAATATTGGTGAGACTTTGGGAAGTCTTGGCCTTGAACCGGAACGAGTTGCCATGCGCCAGGTGGCGATTAATGAATTCAACAAGGTTCCGGAGATTATTCAGGAGTTTGTTGACGAGATTACTGCACTTGGCCCGAACCCGTTTAAGGGCTTCTAGTCATAATTCTGTGTTCTTCTTGCGGTAATTTGATAAAGATGCCGCAAGAAGAATTATCTTAACTTGTTTATTTGATATATTATTCCATTTGTGTTTAAGGAATATAAAAGAATAAGGACGAAGGGGAGGCCGAAAAAATGGCAGAAGGAATGAGGGTTGAACCCGATTTAAATTTTATTAAATTTTTAAAGAATGCTGGTGGTGACACACTTAAAAAGTGTTATCAGTGTGCGACCTGCTCGGTTGTTTGTCCGCTGTCTTCAGATGACAACCCTTTCCCGCGTAAGGAAATGATTTCGGCGCAGTGGGGATTGAAAGACAAACTCATTGGTGACGTTAACGTTATGTTATGCCACCAGTGCGGCGACTGTACTGCTTACTGTCCTCGCGGTGCCAAACCCGGCGATGTGTTGGGTGCGATCAGGGCTTATGCCTATACCCATTTTGGATTCCCGCAGGGTTTGGCTAAGCTGTGCAGTAGCGGTAAAAATCTGCCGATGCTGATTGGTATGCCGATTTTACTTATCGGAATCCTATTTTTTTTAGCGAATGGGGGAATGCATTTACCTGATGCGGAAAGCTTTAAGGAAGTTGGTTTCGGTCATTTTTTTGGACATTGGGACTTACATTTCTTGACCAAAAACGTTGTGTTTATTGACGCAATTTTCTTGCCTGCTGTTGCTTTTGCTTTATTCGCCACTTTTCGTGGGGTTTCAAATATGTGGAAGGAAATGGAGAAAAGCGTTAATGCCGATACTACATTCCGTCCTTCCGCATTACAGTTTGCTAAGGACTTTTTGTGGCCATCTCTTGTCGAAATTATACAGCATAAACGTTTTAATGAGTGCGGAGAAAATAAAAATCGTGTCAACGGTCATTTGCCGCTGGTGCTGGCTTTTATCGGTTTGTTTATCGTGACCAACTACGCTTTTGTTGTAAAGGATATTATTGGTTACTTTGTTGAGGGCCTTCATGGTCCGATCGCTTTAGCCAACCCTATTAAAATTCTGGCTAATGTCAGTGCCATCGCTATGATCATTGGTATAGCAATTTTGTGGGCTAATCGATCAAACCAGGAAGAAAAGACCGGTGCCAGTGGAACCTTTTACGACTGGTTTTTAATTGGAGAGATAATGGCAGTCGGTGTAACCGGTCTTGGGGCAGAGTTACTCCGATTGGCTGGACTAGTAACCCCCGCTTATCTTCTCTACTTCATGCATCTGGTATCTGTTTTTATGCTTTTCCTCTATATGCCATATACTAAGTTTGCTCATATGGCATACCGGACATTTGCTATGGCTTTTGAGAAGTATCGGGAAAGCGGATTTGTTAAGCAGTAGATACCTTTATTCATTATTATTTTGAATTTTGCATAAGAACATATTGGGGAGTTTATTCTTTCCTTATGTGTTCTTATGCAAACAAATTTCCGGAATACCAGCTTCTTCCATTTTCTACGCAATTATATTTTTGGAATTATGCATCGTTTTTTTTGAGGTGTTATTACCTTGTTGTAAAAAAAGGTTGATGTTTGATTGCGAAGATATTAGTATGTCGCGTCACGCTGGCGTAGCTCAATTGGCAGAGCAGCTGATTTGTAATCAGCAGGTTGCGGGTTCAAGTCCCATCGCCAGCTCCATCGTGAAGTGAATTTCTGCATAACATTTTGCTGGAAATTTAAAGGTAGTATTTTTTCTGGTCCAGGGAGGGTTCTGGACTTTTAATTTATTATTAATGTTTTTTATAATAAATTTATTCTCGATGATGTTCTGGCAAGATCATTTTTGGGATATTTGAAAATTAATGATTTGCTGGGCCGGGGTTAGAATGGCTGGTCCATGAGAAATAATTACGCCATGCATTTTTGTTGCATGGCGTTGAATATTTGAGCTGGAGGGGTTCCCGAGTGGCTAAAGGGAACAGACTGTAAATCTGTCGGCGACGCCTTCGGAGGTTCGAATCCTCCCCCCTCCACCATTTTGATCAGGCGCACTTTTAAGGGAGTTTTGCTTGCCTTTAGAGTGTAATTGAAAAGGGTTCAGCTCTCCGCGCGGGATTTTAGTGATGAGCGGGAATAGCTCAATTGGTAGAGCATCAGCCTTCCAAGCTGAGGGTTGCGAGTTCGAGTCTCGTTTCCCGCTCCAATTTTTTTGCGATTCGTTAAGTCGCTTGATTAAGGTTTGAAATTATTTTTGAAGTTGATTGTCTTTGGATGTGGATTTGCCCACGTAACTCAGTAGGTAGAGTACTTCCTTGGTAAGGAAGAAGTCACCGGTTCGAATCCGGTCGTGGGCTCCATTGCCTAAAATACGTATGAAATAAAGTTAATCGTTTGATGAGAAATCAGGGCAGAGGAGAAATGATATGGCAAAGCAGAAATTTGAAAGAACAAAACCGCATGTTAATATAGGGACGATTGGTCATATCGATCATGGCAAGACCACGTTAACCTCTGCAATTACCCGGGTGTTGGCACTTAAAGG
>JAHJIY010000099.1 GCA_018823175.1 Pseudomonadota bacterium | reverse complement strand
CTCGACGATACTTGGCTGGGCAAACAAAATGATACAACAAAACTGATACATTATGGCTCTTGTGGATATATTCACTCATGAACCTTTTGTATCATCTTAGCTTATACGCCGCAAGCGGCGGGGAATTAACCCTGAGAGATTCAAATCTCGCCTCAGCCTTTCTTCTGATCCAATTCCTTTAACCGTTTTTCCAGCTCCTCACTCAAGTTGACCCTTCCTTCCAAGACACATCCCCGTCGACCGGGAATACACTCCGCCTTTAATTTCCTGCAATTATCGGTTCCATAATCATAATTTTTACACGAAAACGACATACCTGCCTCTTAACTTTCAAGATGACAACGACTAATTAAATTATCAGATCCTTTGCATAAACACAGTTTCGATATTTTCAGGACAATCCTTCAATCATCCTTAAGTTTGACCATTTTGGTACCCACGACATAGTCAGTTTCTTCAAGGTTATCGCCGGTCAACCCCCTGATTTTTCTGACAATAGAGGCAATTTTTTTTAATGCCGCGTTGGCCTGCCCCAAGTCACTCACATCACCATTCTGAATGGCCATAGCGATACTGGCCATGGCTACCGTTAATGGATTATTGATCTCATGATTGCAGGTAACGACCATAGCCTGCACCGTGCTATTTTTCTGAATACGCAAACTTTCCCGGTAAAACTTCAAGGCCGTAAGCTGGGTGGTGATCCGGGCAAGAGCAATATCATAATTAACCGGTTTGGTCAGATAATCGTTGGCGCCCAGGCCTAAAGCCTCCACGATCTTCTCTTTATCCTCAACCGCGGTGACCATAATAATGGGTAATTCAATCGGCTCAAATTGCTCTCTTACCTTTTTCAAAACATCAAAACCAGAAATCCCCGGCATCATCAAATCAAGCAGGACCATATCTATTGCCCCTTGCTCAACCCGCTTCAGGCAATCATGCCCACTAAGACAAATCTCGGCCTTATAACCTTTCTTCGCAAGATGTCTGGCAAGAATTACGGCATTAAGTTCAACGTCATCAACAACCAGAATCCTGGCCTCGACCAACTCATTTAATACCGGAATATCCATCTGATAAACACCACGAGTTTTTTTATTTACCCGATTTATTTTTAAAGAGATCCCCCAGCGTCCCCATGGAACCAGACGATTCTTCAACCGATTTTTCAATGAACTTCTTCGTTTCTTTCTCGACTTCCTGTTCTTCCTCCTCCATTCTGGCAGCAACAGCCAATGAAAGTGAAATACGTTTTTTCTCACGGTCAACCGAATCAATCCGTACTTCAATAACCTCCCCCTCGGAAACAACCTCGCGCGGGTGATTTATCCGGCGACCACCGCCCAGATTAGAAATATGGACCAAGCCGTCCACTCCTTCTTCAAGGGTCACAAAAACACCAAAGGGAACGAGCCGCGCCACCTTGCCGGTATAAAAAGTGCCTTCGCGATACTTTTCCGCCGCCTGATCCCAGGGATCTGGCATCGTGTTTTTCAGACTAAACGAGAACTTATCACTTTCCCAGTCAAGCTTCAGGATGGAGACCTCGACTTCTTGACCAACTGAAATTACGCCATGGATATCATCAACATGCCCCCAGCCGATTTCAGAAACAGGAATCAGACCCTCAATCCCGCCGGTATCGACAAATGCACCAAACTCCCTGATGGAGGTAATCTTGCCTTTGACCGTCATCCCAACCTGCAATGATGCCTTGAGGGATTCTTTCTGCAATTGTCGCTCCTCTTCCAGAAGAGCTCTTCTGGACAAAACGATATTGCGCCCATCCTCCTCATACTGACTGATCCGGAAAGAAAAATTTTCTCCCACATATTCCTCCGGACTCTCAACCCGCCGCAAACCCATCTGCGAATAAGGACAAAAGGCGCGAACCGACCCGGCCACCTTGATTTCAAAGCCGCCCTTGACCTCCTTGACGACATTTCCTTCAACTGGAATCTTGCTGTGATATGCCTCTTCAAGATGGGACTTGGCCGCCGGCCCTCCTCCCAGGTTGGTGGTAAAAAGCATTTCATTTTTTCTGGTAGACAAAAAATAGGCTTTTATCCTGTCCCCTTCCTGGACGGTTACGTTGCCCGAGCCATCGATAAATTCACTCTTCTCAATATAGCCCTCGCTTTTACCGCCAATATCGAGAAACACACTGTTGCTGCTGACCCTTACGACCACGGCCTCCACCTGTTCCCCCGGCTCCATAGCCCTAGGCGCCTGATCAAAACTCTGGCCCATCATCTCCGCAAAACTCTGTTCCCCATTTGATTCAGACATCACAAATTGTCTCCTCTGTATTTATAAAATATCGACAAATTCTATATTAATCTAATTTAAAGGCCTCGCCGACCTCCACCCTTTCCACCTTTTTCGAGGCGCATTCCAACACACAGAAACTGGGCTGAACCTCACCCAGCAATTGGCCGGGATTAACCAACAGAGAGTCCCCGATCTTTTCGACCTGATAGCGGTGATTATGTCCACAGCAAACCACATCAAACATCCCCTGACTGGCCAAGCCCCGCGCCATTTGAGGATAATGAGTAAAGGCAATCTTCAAGCCCCCGGCCTCAACCGCGCCCAGATTACCGTGATGAGTAATGGAAGGGAATCTGGTTCCACAGGACTGCGAGATCAGATGCTGATCACCCACATTATTACCATAAACCAGATGAACCGCCCCGCCAAAACGAGCCAATTCTTCCAGCATAAATGGTGAGATCAGATCCCCGCAATGAATAATCATACTGACATTATAGGCATTACAATAAATTACTGCCGCCCGCAGATTGACAATCTGGTCATGGGTATCCGATAAAATAGCAATTCTCATTCTTATAAGCCCATTAAATAATTGCTTTAGATAAAATAGAAAGGAGGTTCCTATGGGGTCAAAATCTCACGCAGCACTTCAACACACCGGTTATTTATCTCACGACTCTTCATCGATATTCTGAAATAGCGGTCATCAAGCCCGGAAAAATTATCACAGTTCCTGATCATAATACCCTTTGCCAGCATCTTCTCCTGAACAAAAGGGGCCCGAATCTCCCCTGTAAGGCAACAAAGAATAAAATTCGCCACGCCTGGAATAACCTCAACCCCGGGCAGGGAAGAAAGTTGCTCGACAAACAAGGGCCGTTCCTTTTCCAGAAAGGAGATAACGTCCTCAACATAACCATCGGCCTGGTGACACAAAAACTCCCCGGCAATCTGGGCGATCCGGTTGACCCCCCAAGGCTTGCGCTGTTCGCCAAGCCTGGCCATATTCTGCCGGGAGGCAGCAAGAAAACCAAGCCTTAACCCTGGGATTCCGTAGATCTTGGAAAACGAATTAAGCACCAGCAAATTATCAAGAAAATCAAACTCCAGGAGTGAAGGTTCCCGCACAAACGGCAGATAGGACTCGTCAATCATAAACATGGTGTTTTTATGCGTCTTGATAAACTCATGCAGGAAAGCGGACTTCGTCAGCACGCCGGTTGGATTGTTGGAGTTACAGATGAAAACCAATTCATTGCCGGATAACCTTGCCGCCAGTTGATCAAAATCGATTACAAAATTATCCCGACGTTGAAGAGTGAAGTTCTCAATCGCGACCGAGGCCCACTCACAGGCCAAATGATAATCCGAATATGTAGGATTGACGATTATCGCCCGCTCCGGGGCAAGAGCGGCCGGCACCCCGAAAATGAACTCGGTAGTTCCGTTACCGACCAGCAACTGATCATCTTTGAGACCATACTTCTCTACAAAGCAGCTCCGCAGGGTCTCGCTGCCGGTTTCGGGCAGAAAACTTATCTCATCCAACCGCTCAATAATGGCCTCACGCAGCCCTGGCACCTTCCCCAGAGGCGTCAGATTGCTGCTCATGTCAGTCAATTCTTCAACCGCGCAGCCAAGCCTTTGCGCCACCGAAAGTATATTCCCGCCGTGTATCACCTTTGGCTTGTTTGCCATTTTCTCCCAGCCTCTTTCAACTGATTTTACCTACTGCCTTATTTCACCCTTCGGGTATAAGTTTCGTACGAGCAGACGAGCTGCTCAACTCAGCTTTATCACGGACGGCCAACGACAAATATTTATCGCCCTGGCGAAACATCAGCCGTTTCTTTACCAGATCATCCATAAAATATAAAAGATTTTCCACCGCTACCCCCTGAAACTTTCGCCGGATATTATGCAGATCAGATATCTGATCACAGGCCAGATATATGCGCCGGGAAAGGCCCTTCAGCCGGTGACGCAGAACCGGCGTTCCGGGCAGCTCCTGCCGAATCACCATAAAATCACCACCATCACGATAAGAAAGAAGGGGCCTTGCCGTTGCCGATTGCCCCCTTTGCCGATGAAAATCCCGCCAGCCCTTAACCTTACGGACCACCGGTGCCCACAACTTTTGCTGGACCTTGCGGTCGCCCCGATATCCTCTAATCAACAAAACCAGATTTTTCAATATTTCCTCCGGAACCAGTTTTGCGTATTGCGGGTGGCAGACCATGGCCCTGAGTCCGAAGTCCGAAGGAGTTCTAGCGACCGGGCTGCCCTCGCCCAGAAAAAACGAGGCCGTGGCCAAGGGAGAAAAGGGCAAAGCAAATTCAAGATTTATCATGGTTTCAGCTACCTCCTGCGAAGTACAGCCCGGAAATTCGATAATCAGATTCCCCTCCATTTCCATTCCGCAGGCCAGGGCTTTTTTCATAACGGCAAAGTTTTCAATAACCGAAGATCCTTTATTGAATTTCTGCAAGATACTATTACTGAAAGCTTCGATCCCAATTTGAGCGGTAATCAGCCCTCCAGCCCGATAGAGTTCGAGATGCGATCCTTGATCAACCCTAATTTCGGCAAAGAAATTATAATCTCGCCTCATTAAACTTATCTCTTTAAAAAAAACTGCCGCCTCTTTCGACGGCAATACATTATCGGTGAAACTATAATCCAGACAATGATAAGTGTCGGAGAGAGTAACCACTTCCTTTAACATCTGATCGGCCTTCTTATGGCGATAACCACACCACTGCAGATTCAAATTGCAGAAAACGCATTTTCCCCACCAGCAGCCCCTGGAAAATTCTAACGGCAATACTGGAATAAAAGGCTTTTCATCAAAGACCCCGACCATTTCCCGAAAATAATCGCCATAGTCCGGCACCGGCAAATCATGCAAATTATGAACCTGAAAAGCAGCTCTCCTTTCCGGCCGGTCGGCACCATGACCAGCTCGACCAATAACCGAAGAAGGCCAAATTGCAGTAATACCCTTCAAGAATTCAACAAGCGCGATCAGCGGCAATTCTCCCTCACCGGGAACCACGAAGTCAATCTGGGGGAACTCACTTATGAGTGAGACCCCTGTTTCTTTGGCACAGGAAGAACCACCAAAAACTATCAATAGATCAGGATACTTTTTTTTAAGGGCCTTGGCCGCAACCAATGAGGCGAACAACTGATTAAAACAGACACTGAAACCAACCAGTCCGCACTTATGCCAATCACATCCATCAATCCATGCGTTGAGACTGTCTTTTAAAACAGCAACAACCTGATCAAAATCAAAAAATATCTCGCCACTGCTCTTGCGAAGTTCTTCGGCAACCAATTTCCGGGCTGAGTCCGTCTTCTCTGGGAAAATCAGCGGGACATATAAGGCTTCACAAACCCAAGGCTTTAGTGAAATCCAATGATAGACATCCCCCCCCAAACGAGCGGCAACATCCAGGTATGGGTGGCAACAAGAGACAACCGTGCCGGGATCTGATTTTTCAACAAATGCTTTCAGCGCCCCAAGCTGCAAGGAAGGCCGATTAAAAATCGACCAGGGCATCGAAACAAGAGTCAGACAAAACGGAATATTCTTATCGGACAAGAGGGACTTTGCCATCTACTGCTCGACAATCTCCGTATCTGCAGGAGGAGAAAAGGAAAAAAAATCAGGAGAAATAACCTTGTTAATCATAATATTTGAAAAATGCAGATCGGTCACACTGCCATAGTTATCATAAATACACAAACGGGTGACCAGAAAATTACTATCCACCCAGACGCGGATAAACTCCACCTGAAGATGGGGCGTCTTCGGAACCAGCTTCAGTGAACAGATCTCCTCCCCTTCAACCTCCTCGCAAGGCATAACGTTGAAATCTCTGAGAATGTTACCGGTCCCGGCAAAAAATGAATAAGTTACATCAGACTGCAGATATTCCTTGGCCGGCATGACCATCATCTGCTTTGATTTGGAAAAATACATGGACATCGTTTCACCATCGGAAACCAGAACTTGAGGATCGGGACTCACATAGTCCCAACGCATCCGTCCCGGCTTCAGAATGGCCACCGTACCTTCTCCGCGCCGATCACGCCGGCTCATTTTCATGGAAGTCACCTGTTGAAAATCAGCCGTCATACTGGTTGTTTTATCATATGTCTCCTGCAACAGCCGGGCAATTTCCTCCGGTGATCGGTCAGCGGCAGATCCCGGGCCAACCAAAAAAAACAGACTGAAGAAAACCCCACAGATAGCGAAAAACAATATTTTTTTAAGCGCGTCATTTACCACTTCAAATCACCTGATAACTATATTTATACTGCAGGGGAACAAATTTCGTTTGAACCCGCCGGGGATTCAACTCAACTTTATAAATCACTCATCAGCAATAAGGGTCAACCTTGATCAAATCAATATTTCTTCCAAAGATCCTTTTCGCCGTAGCAATGGCGGCATCAGTAACATCAGAAGCATAAAAACTGCTTGCAATGTCACAGGACAATTCGGCCGCCAGATCGGGATTTGCTTCCAGGTATTGTTGCAACTCAAGGGCTACCGCCTCGGAAGAATCAATAACCTTGACCCTTTTTCCAACCCGATGGCGGATAAGATTGCTCAACAACGGGTAATGGGTGCAACCAAGAACCAATGTATCTATTTTTTTTAACTTGAGAGGGTGCAGATAACGACGCACAATCATCTTTGTCTCCCGATGATCCAGCCAACCCTCCTCAACCAGGGGAACCAGCAGCGGACAAGATTGTGAAAATACCTTGAAATCAGGCGCTCCATCTTTTATCTGCCGGTTATAGATATCACTTTTAATCGTTGCTCTGGTGCCGATAACCCCTATCCTGCCATTCTCCGAGGTCGCAAGCACCTTGTGAACCGCCGGAGTGATAACCTCAAAAATCGGCACGGCAAACTCTTTTCTGAGAACCTCCGAAGCAACACTGGATGCCGAATTACAGGCAATGATTATAAGCTTGGCGCCTTTAGACAACAAGAATTCCGTATTCTGCCGGGAATATTTAATAATAGTCTCCGGACTCTTGGAACCATAAGGAGTCCTGGCCAGATCACCATAATAGATAATGGGACAGGATGGATTAACTTTTTCCACCGCGCGGGCAACCGTCATCCCGCCCACTCCAGAATCGAATATACCAATCATTTATATCCTGACCTGAATCGCTTAAATAAAAAAAACACAGGCTAATATATCTGCTTCCATTTGGCAAAAAAACAAGGGGAATCATGCCCTTTAACGGGCAAGTCCCCCTTGCGTCCTTCGCCTTTACCACAAAGCCCTCTCTGTAGTAGCGCAGACTAATTTATCGATTTGGCAAAAACAACTTTCAAAAAATTAATTACTTTTAGCGACCTTTGCGGCCTTACCGACTTTTTTGCGTTTGGCTATCGCCTTCTTTAAATTATCAGGAAGACCTCTGGCCTTTCCTGCTTTCTTGCGACGATCCGAAAGAGATTTGGCGCACAATGGCTGCCGAAGAGAAAAGCCCCATTTGGTTCGGTATTCCCGACCGGTCAGGCCATGAGATTTAAGATGTTTAGGGGAAAGCATCCGAAACTCCTGTCCGCATTCGAGGCAGACAATCTTGTTTTTCTGAATTGATTTCTCCGGAGTCACATCAGTTACTTTGGCCAAATCGGCACCTTCAGTCAAACACGGCATGCCTTTAATCTCATCGGCCTGCAATCCCTGAAGCGCTCTAAAAGTACTTTGCAGGGCAACGGCAATCTCTTCAGTAGACAGGCCTTTTGAAGAACTTTGTGCCTGTACTATTTCGGCTGCCATTTCCACAAGTGACTTACTCATCCCGAACCTCCTTTTCTAGATAAAGATTTCCTTAACAAAACCTAATATATAGAAATATATTATTACAAATAT
>JAHJIY010000018.1 GCA_018823175.1 Pseudomonadota bacterium | reverse complement strand
GTCCATGGCTGGATATATAAAATTGAAGATGGCATATTAAAAGATTTGGATGTTTGCACCACAGGCCTCGACGAAATATCTCATATTCACAGGTTGAGATAGTGGAGATTAAGGGGCGTATCGCAAAAGCTCTTTAAAAGGCAGTGAGGTGGGAAAGACAGAGGGGTCAGACCGAAAGCGCCGGTAAAAGCCGGCAAAGAGTAAGGGGTTGAAGCCCCCCGCATAGTAAAGGATAGCGACCAGCTATGGCCTCCGAGTCATGCGTCGGTTACCCGCAAGGGAGCGGCGAAGTGTTGACAGGGGTACGGAGTAAGGAGGGAGTCAAACCTTTAACCTTTACAAGGAGGTGTTTGCGGTAGGTCAAAAAGTTAAGATGCCCCCAAATGTTTGAGCGGAGAGGGGCAAACTCTCTAATCTGGACTTTTCCGGTCAGCTGAAAAAGTTCTGATTCCTGCTGCCATCATGTTTTCGCTTCTAAGTAACTTCAGACCACCTGATCTCGAGAGTTTTCGTCATTCAGTGGCAGTGTCGTTAATATGTTGATTTTTCATAAGATAAATTCATTTTATCGGTGATAAGCGGTGTGTTGTTGCCGACGTAGGGAGATTTTGATACGGTACCGGAAGTCAATGTCAGGTCGAATTTTGCTTCCAGAAGAGGTGCCACCATGCCGCAACTCCAACTACCGATTTTTGCCAAGGGCATGACGCTGATCAACGCCAATCTTGGCTACATGCGTGAGGACAATCGCCTCACCTATTTTTATGGGCATATACCGGTCTTCATGCACGATGCTGATGACCTGCGCTCCTTCCGCATGATAACCAGCCAGTTTTATGTCAACGGCAGTGCCACACAGTCTGAGATCTGCCGGGCGTTTGGGGTCAGTCGAATCAGCGTCAAGCGCTCCGTAAAACTGTACAGGGGAAAAGGCATAGCGGGATTTTTCGAGCCACCAAGGCACCGTGGCGCTGCGGTTTTGACGCCGGAAGTACTCAAAGAAGTGCAGGGGCTTCTTGATGAAGGTCTGGAAATAGGAGAGATCGCGAGTCGGCTCGATTTGTTGGCAGATACACTGCGCAAGGCAGTGCGGGCCGGTAAACTCCATAAGCCTCAAAAAAAAACGGTGAGCAATCTGTAGCAATAAGTCCGGGCAGCAACAAAAGCGAGAGAAGTGCGATCGATGCATCGGCGGTTATTGGTATGGGGGCCACGGACATCATGGGCCGCCTGGCTACCAGCATTTTCCGGTGTGAGGCGTTTGCTCCAGCATTTACCACCTGCAACGATGTCTCGAAAGCGGGAGTTCTGTTTGCTTTGCCGGCACTTCTCGCGGTTGGCCTGCTTACGCATACGGAACGGTACTTCCGTCTTCCGGATGGATTTTACCGGATGGACACGATCTTCATGCTTTTGGCGTTCACTGCCTTGGCCCGGCTGAAAACGGTGGAGTCGCTCCGCTATTGTTCCCCTGGCGAATGGGGGAAGCTTCTTGGCTTTGACCGCATTCCCGAGGTCAAGACACTCCGGGAGAAGATCGGCATTTTGTCGTATGGGGGTGAGCCAGCGGCGTGGTCCGGAGAGTTGTGCCGGGAATGGATGGCGCAGAGTTCGGATGCGGCAGGCGTATTCTATGTGGACGGTCATGTCCGTGTTTATCACGGCAGCCAGACGGAGTTACCTCGGCATTATGTAAGCCGGGAAAGACTGTGTCTGCGGGCAACGGTGGATTACTGGATCAACGCCATGGATGGTCAGCCTTTTTTTGTGGTAAACAAGGCGGTGGATCCTGGCTTACTGCAGGTATTGGAAAAGGAGATTGTCCCACGCCTTGAGCGGGATGTTCCTGGCCAAACTGATCTTCTTGAATTGGCGTCATCCTCCTATATGCACCGGTTTACGCTGGTGTTTGACCGAGAAGGCTATAGCCCGGCTTTCATGGGGAGAATGCGGGAAAGAAGAATCGCCTGCCTGACGTATAACAAGTTTCCCGGTGCTGATTGGCCCGAGGAAGAATTCCATCTCAATTCCGTGAAGCTTGCTGACGGTAATGTTGTGGAGATGATGCTTGCAGAACGTGGAGTTTTTCAAGGCAAGGAGCTATGGGTTCGAGAAATACGTAAACAGAGAAAAAGCGGCCGTCAGACATCGATTTTGGTAACTGACTATATCAATGAGATGGGACCTGTTGCGGCGGCAATGTTTGCCAGGTGGTCTCAAGAAAACTTTTTCGGTTACATGCGTCAACATTATAACCTTGACCGCCTGATCGACTATGCAACCGAGGAGGTTTCCGATACCACAAAGGTTGTCAGCCCGCAGTATCGAGAAGTGGATGGAGAGGTTCGCAAAACGTTGAACAAGCTGAATCGGAAGCGCAAGGAGTTTGGTGCGCTCATGTTGAGCGATGAGATTGAGCCCGGCTTGGTAGAAAAATATCAGCAGGCCAAGGCAGAATTATTTGAAGAGATACTCGCTTTGGAACACGAGACATCGGAACTGAAAGCCTGCAGAAAAGCCACACCAAAGCATGTGACCATGGCGGACTTGCCAAGAGAAGATCGGTTTAAACAGCTTGCCACGCAAAGCAAGTATTTTATCGACACAATCAAAATGATCGCCTACCGGGCGGAAACCGCAATGGCAGCGACTGTTAAGGAGAAGATGCGCAGACCCGACGATGCTCGGAGTCTATTGAGAGCCGTTTATGAGACCGAGGCGGACCTCATACCTGACGAGAACGCCGGGACCCTTACGGTTCGACTGCACCAGTTGGCCAATCGAATGAGCGGTGAGGTCCTGCGACATTTATGCAAGGAATTGAATGCCACCAGAACCCAGTTTCCCGGCACTTCTATGCGCCTGGTTTACGAATTGGTGTCATGATAAAATCTCCCGAGGTCAGGTGGTCTGAAGTT
>JAHJIY010000098.1 GCA_018823175.1 Pseudomonadota bacterium | reverse complement strand
CGTTGATGAGTTCCCCGCTTGGGCAAATTCAGGCCACTGGAAACTGGTTATGACTGATCTGCGAACAGGTCGGTATAAACCGTCTCCGGTCAGGCGAGTTGAGATTGATAAACCGGACGGCGGTAAACGCCAACTCGGGATCCCAACCGTCATAGACCGGGTGATCCAGCAGGCTATTGCTCAGGTTCTTACCCCCATATTCGATCCGGATTTCTCGAAGAACAGTTTCGGGTTCCGCCCGGATTGTAATGGGCATCAGGCGGTTCGACAGGTTCAAGGGATTATCAACATCGAAAGAAGACTTATAGCGGTTGACGTTGATCTCTCCAAATTCTTTGACCGGGTAAATCATGATTTATTGATGACTTGTCTTGGTTATAAGGTGAAGGATAAACGTCTTCTTCGGTTGATTAAACTTTACCTGCGGGCAGGAGTTATGGATGGCCGGGTCTTTGTCGAAAGCCGGGAAGGTGTTCCTCAAGGCGGGCCTTTATCGCCGCTGCTTGCGAATATCATGCTCGACCCTCTGGATAAGGAACTGGAAAAGCGGGGCCACAAATTCGCAAGGTACGCAGATGACTTTACAAAAGAATCTTTCAGAAAATATGTTGTTGAAGAAACCTTGCAACTAACAAAACAAACAGATGGCACATACTTTGAGATATTCAGGAGAATAAATGTATTTGCAAAGAAAAAAAAATTGATAACAATCCAGCCATGGCTGGCGTTAACGCGCTGAGACGCTACCTGCTCTCATTCTGAGGCTGGTATGATATTGTTAGCTATCCCAAATTGGAACCAAAAACAAATTTCTATAGCTTTTAAGATTCGTTGATTTTGTCGTCGGTGACGGGTGTCATTTTTGTAAAGGATTGATCGTCATGGCCCCTTATGTGTAAAAACTCATATCTAACCTGACAACTTTACACCATATGTCTTAATCAAATCTGACAAAAGTCCAGTTTAAATGTTCAGTAAGTCATAAGTTTGGTGCAATTTATTATTTATGTCAGTAACCTTCATCCTAACAGTTAAACTGTTTTGGAAATATGTTGACTGGCATCGGGTGAACAATTGGATATTGTTCATTACTTTTCGGTCTGTTAGATTGTTTAACTAGTGAAATAACAGTAAATTAGATGAGAAGTTTTTAATTACACACAAATATGTTCGTCAATGGAAAAAAATCATAAATATAATAAGATAGCCGTATACGATTTCTTCTGTGGTTGTGGTGGGACCAGTAGCGGATTTCAGAAATCGGGTATTGATATCGCTTTTGCCTTGGATATAGACCCGGATGCTCAGAGCACATTTACCAAAAACTTCCCCGAAACCATTTTTTGCGGCAAAAGCATAACTGACCTTAAGGCTTCTGATCTGGAGCCAGCACTAGACAAATACAAAGATAGCTACAAACTGTTTTGTGGTTGTGCTCCCTGCCAGCCCTTCACCCGGCAAAACACGGAAAGCCCGAAAAATGACTCTCGTAAGAGTTTGTTGACCCAGTTCGGAGTTTTCGTAGAAGAATACAAACCGGACTTTGTTTTTGTAGAAAATGTTCCGGGCCTACAAAAAGTCCCCAAGCATAAGAAAGGCCCTTTCCCGGCGTTTAAAGAATTACTGATTGAGATGGGATATCACCTCACTTATGGAGTTGTTGCCGCCCAGGACTATGGTGCGCCGCAACTTCGTCGTCGTTTTGTCTTATTGGCAAGTAAACACGGCGAAATAAATATCCCTTCGCCAACTCATGGCGAAGACAAGGATAATCCTTACAAAACCGTTCGTGATGCAATTGCTGATCTTCCAGCCATTGCTGCAGGCGAGACATACAATGATTCTCGTTTGCCGAATCATCGGGCCGCTAAACTATCTGAACTGAACATGAAAAGGATTAAAGCATCCACCCATGACGGAGGCGGCCGCAGAAATTGGTCATTGGATCTCTGGCCACCTTGTTATACCCGCACTAATGAAGATGGTGAAGCTCATTCCGGGCACACTGATTGCTATGGTCGTCTTTGGTGGAATAGACCGGCGACGGGATTAACAACTCGCTGTATCAGTTATTCCAACGGCAGATTCGGGCATCCGGAACAAGACCGGGCTATAAGCATCAGGGAAGCCGCACGACTACAAGGATTCGATGACAGTTTTGAATTCATAGGAAATCTAAACTCAATGGCAAGACAAATCGGCAATGCCGTACCCGTTGACCTGGCCCATGCAATGGGTTGCCACTTCATCAAACACATCGAGGCAATTGATGGCTAAAATTCGCACTAGAGCCAGGGCTGTTGATATGCTGGGGCGCCAGCAAATTGCCACGATCCAGAATGCCTTAAGTGAACTTTTCAAAAATGCCCATGATGCATATGCCGAGAGTGTGCGTGTTGACTACTTTGAGGATGCCGGCCCAGGCGATAAAGGATTTGTCATTGTAAGAGACGACGGTGTCGGAATGACCCGTGATGACTTCGAGGACAAATGGCTTGTTCTCGGAACGGAGAGTAAAGTCGGAACCGCTTCCGCGAAACACTTCATCCCACCCGGAGCGGTTCAGCGCCCGATCACAGGGGAAAAGGGTATCGGTCGATTGGCAATTGCGTTGCTAGGGAGTCAGGTCCTTGTTCTCACGCGGGCTCGACGGGAAGATGGGTTACACGATTTGGTGGCATGTTGGCTCCACTGGGGTCTCTTTGAAATCCCCGGTTTGAATTTGGAGGATATTGATCTCCCAGTTAATGTTTTCAAAGGTGGAACACTACCCTCCAAATCTCAAGTTGCGGATCTAAAAAATAGGTTGATTGATAGTGTTGAGGCAATTGCTTCTTTACATCCAGAGGCGAATTTCAAGCGAATCCTAGCAGAGATCAAATCATTTAATCCAGATCCGATTTATTTGAATTCATTTTTCGAGGAACGAGACAGCAACGCGCTATCGTTGTCAGGCGCTGGATCGGGGACCCATTTTCTTATTGGCCCGGCAAATCACGTCATAAAACTTGAATTACGGGCCGAAGACCGAGAGGGAGACTTTAGTTTCAGAAAACAACTTCTTGGATTTTATGATCAAATTTTCGGGAATCGCCAAACCGCTCCGATTTCAACTTCATTCATGCGCTGGCTACCGGGATCACCGGTTGGTGAAGAATATTTGTTGCCCGAAACATTCTTCATGACTGAAGAGTTGCTGACTTCTTCTGACCATTTCCTGACTGGAACTGTAGATGGGTTCGGCCAATTCAAAGGATCGCTTCGGGTGTATGAAAAAGAATATCCCGACTTGGTGATTCCATGGCCGGGAAGTCGAGGAAGGATGTCAGGGTGCGGAGAGTTTCAAATGTTGTTTGGCTACATTCAAGGACACCAAAAGGAGTCTATTTTGGATCCGGAAAAGTGGGGCGGAATCAATAGCAAATTGAATAACCTCGGAGGTATTTACGTTTACCGAGATAATATCCGAATTCTGCCATACGGGGATCATTCTTTTGATTGGTTAGAGGTTGAGAAACGCCGGAACAAAGGGTCTGGCTACTATTTCTTTTCATTTCGCCGGATGTTCGGGGCCGTGTTGCTCACCAAGAATAAAAATCCTGACCTCGAGGAAAAGGCTGGTCGAGAAGGATTTCAGGCGAACGCCGCATATCGTGACCTTCGTGATATCTTGATGAACTTGCTCGTTCAACTTGCAGCTGAATTTTTTCGAAAAGGCGGTACCCACACCGAAACCTTTGAGCGAGATCAAGCTGAATCAAAGCGCCGCGCCAAGGCGTTGGAGAATCAACAAAAAAGAGCTAATGAGCGGCGGAAGCGATTCTCCTTGAGCTTACAGACCTTCTCCGATCGGGTTAACAACAAACTCCCTGAATCCCAAATCGCAAGCCTTAGAACCCAGACTCGGAGCCGAATGGAGGCTGCGTCAAAAATTACCGACCAGGACAAAGCAGCAGCCAGTCTGATTCGGGCAGAACAGGATGCGTCTTCTGCAATCGCAGCCCTGCGGAAGGATTATGAACGGAAGAAGCCTTCGGGTATTGCGCTGACGAAATCTTTGAATGATGACTGGGAGGCTTATCTTACCGAACACTCTAGGCTGGAGAAAGAGCTGTTCGGCCCCTTCGAGCAAGAGGTTGGTGCTACACTTGGTGAAGTGGCGCGTCAGGCCAGGATTTATATCGACCAGAGAAAACGTTTAGACGAAAGAATAAAGTCCTTGGCAAGCGAACGCCGGAAGCAACTGGAGCAGGCCTCCCAGATGGCGAATGAAAGTGCTTCCGAGACAAGACGGACGGTTACATCGATTACCGAGAAGGCCAGACTGGCCCTGGATGAAACCATCCGAAATATCCAAGCAGACATGAACCGCACACCAATACAGGACATGCATCCCGAAGAAGTAGAGGCCCTACGTTCGAAATGGGAGAATCAACTGACCGAAATTGAGACTCGCCATCGAGACGGTTTGATGGCTGCCCGCGACATGCTGGCGTCGCTGGCTGAAAACTTACGTGGTTCCGATGGCGAACAGCCCGCCGAAATGATGGAAGCGCTGGAGGAGCGGATGCTCGCCTTGGAAGACCAGGCGGATCAAGACTTTGAAATGGTGCAATTAGGATTGGCTGTAGCGATCATCAATCATGAATTTGCTGCCGCGATCAGGCAGGTGCGACGTAGCGTTCAAGATCTAGGGCAGATATCACGGCGTGCGGATGGCCTCCGCCCTATTTATGAGTCGATTAAAACCAGCTTTGAGCACCTGGATGGCCATTTAAACCTTTTCACGCCTCTCCAACGGCGCCTTTATCGCAAAGCGATTCCGATCACCGGAAAGAGCATGCGAAACTACATTAGGGATCTTTTCGCCAACCGATTCGAACGTCATAAGGTTAAATTGGAGTGGACCGAGTCTTTTCTTGCTTCCCAGGTTGAATGTTTCCCCTCAACGATCTATCCGGCACTGATCAACATCATCGACAATGCTATTTTTTGGGTATCTTCTGTCCGTGGTGAACGGATTATTCGACTTGACGCAGAGGCCGGAGTTCTTGTTGTAGCCAATAACGGACCTGAAATTGAAGAAAGAGACCGTAAGCGAATCTTCGAACGGGGTTTCAGCCGAAAGCCAGGTGGACGTGGACTTGGTTTGTTCATTTCAGCCAGAGCCTTGGCGGCGGAGGACATGGCCCTTTCTATCGAGGCTCCACCTGTAGGACTCGGGGCTTCTTTCCATATCCGTATTCCAAGCCTGAGGTTGGTCCCATGACTTCCCTTGATGATTTTATAAGAAAGACTGCCGCTAACTACTTGCAAAGCGTAGTTTTCGTTGACGACAAAATTTATGTCCATCAGTCGCCGCAAGACAATGAAAACATCATTCCTAACTCCTTTAGTGGCTTGAAATCGCAGTATACCGATGAAACAGCGTCTACTGAGAAAAATAATGCAGGACACGAAGAAGAAAACTCCTCAGTCAAACATGATAATGCCATTGAGGGATCGGAGGTCTTTCATCCAAGAGATTTGATGGAAAGCTTTGCCCGATACGGAATTGTGTGCGCTCTTTATGAACCGAGGAAAGGCTTTAAAAGCGACCCTACATCCGACCTTTTTTGTTTGTGTGAAAGAGCTGATGTTGTGATTCTTGACTGGGATTTACACACTGACGATGGGGACGGTGTCTCCGCGTTGCTTGCGGAATTGATCAAAAAAAGTGCGGCCGCCCTGCCCCACCATGTCCGCCTCTGTGCTCTCTATACCGATAGGCCTAACCTGCATCAGATCATGGATCGCTTGCTTGAAAAATTGACTCAACAGGGTTGCCCAGTGGATGTAATTGAAGAAAAGCTGCAATTAATTTCCGGGGCTACGCGAATTTCAATTTTTGGGAAACCTCATACCGCAGGCAGACCACCGGAGGATAAACCTTACGAGGTCGAGGAGGCCGACCTTGCGGATACAGTCATTTCCGAGTTCGCGAGTTTACACCATGGACTAATGCCCGCTTTCGCGCTTCACGGGTTGGCATCTGTCAGAAGAAATACCAAGCGGTTGATGGATAGATTCGATGCAAAACTAGACGGGGCCTTTCTCCTGCATCGAGCTTTGGTGCTTGATGACCGCGACGCCTTTGATGAATTGCCTGATCTTTTGAGTGATGAAATCCTTGCTGTTCTCGAGGATACGCGGCTCAACCGCGAGACCGTTAGCAAAATAGCCTCGGCAGCGATTGAACAGTTACCAATTGTCAAGGCTGGACGCACCTGGACGAATTCGGCAGGTAAGGCACTTGATTGTGATCCGATATTTCGCGAGTTGCTCCTCGGTGGTGAAACGAAATTCCGTGCATCTTTGAAAAAAAGCAACCAAGAGAAGGAGTTGGGGAAAGGGGGATTCCGCGGGATTACAGCACAACTCCTAAAAGATTTCGATGAGAAGCTCAACTCTGGCGAGTCATGGGCAGAGAGACTTGCCGCCTTGTTCTGCAACCGCACTCAATACGGAGATGACGGCCGCAAGCTAAGTTTTGGAACAGTGGTGCGCCATAAGAATAATGAAGAAAGTCCATGGGAATACAGCGTGTGTTTAATGCCAATCTGTGACAGTCAGAGATTGACAGAGCCTTGGAACTTCCCATTCTGGCGCCTCAAAGCTGATGCAAAGAGTGGCAATGTCGGTAAAAGGAACGGCATTGTCATTATTGATCCGGAGAATAACACACAATGTCTCGCCGCCGGAGGTAAGATTCGTGGGATGCTTTGGCAACAAAAATTTATCCCAAGCCAGGGAGGCACAGTCGTTGCTAAACGAAACGACAACCGGTTCCGGTTTGACGTCCAGGGCATGATTATTGAGTGGGTAGCCGAGCTAAAACCTCTCCACGCCCAAAGAATCGCAGCTCATATGGGCACCGAGGCGACCAGAATCGGGCTCGTTGAGTCGGAGTGGTTGAGACTTTTTTGTGATCGTTGAAGTGGCCCGTGGCCAATGATCCCCTCACTTTCCATTAACTGGATCCCTGTTTCTTATCGAGGGGTTGCCTTTCCGAGTTTCATTCAACAGACTTTGAAAAATCTAAGAAACTCTGCTGTCATTACCGCTTCAAACACCTCTTGTACATTGGAACCGTACTGCAATCCGTCCATTTAAATTATTTCCGTAATGCGTTCATCCCATAGTGGTTCCAATTGACGCAAAGGATAATTCTTTTTGATGACTGATTTCATGACACCCAAACAGCGTCATCGCTGTATGTCTCGGGTTAGGGGGAGAGATACCACCCCGGAGATTTTCATCCGTAAAATGCTTTGGGCTGCGGGTTTCAGGTATCGGCTCAAATCAAAACTCCCCGGCAAGCCGGATATCGTTTTGAAAAAACACAGGGCTGTAATCTTTGTGAATGGCTGTTTTTGGCATAGCCACGCAGGATGTCCAAAATCAAAGTTGCCAACGACTCGGAAAGAATTTTGGGCGAACAAGATTGCCGCGAATGTTGAGCGTGATCAACGCAATATAGCCGATCTCAAAAAGAAAGGTTGGCGGGTTGCTGTGGTTTGGGAATGCTCTATAAAAAACCAAGAGAGTAAAAAAGCCACCGTTCTATCGCTCTTCCTCTCAGGCGGGGTCAGGCCAAGCCAAGTAGTTGATAACCCGTTTAATTAGCCCAAAAAACTGCTTGTTTTTTTTCTTAGAACCTCCTTTTAGCCTAGAAAAAGTGACCTCTAAGCCAAATCTGGAAGCTGGGGGCAGGCAACATTAACTGTTTGAAATAACTAATAAATGATTTTCAAATAAGGATTTTTTAGCGTTAGTCGGCAAGTGTCATCAAGTCAGCCTTGTTGAACTGATAGGCGGAATTACAGTGATGGCAGCGGATGATCACAGGGAACGGATCATTTTCCAGGAGATCATTCTTGTCCTCTTTGGCCAGACTTCGCAAATATCCGGTCATTTTGTCTTTTGAACATCGGCAGAAAAACTCGACCCGGCCGCTATCTAAAAATTTCGGTTTAAGTGTTGTAAAAATAGTTCCGGGGACAGTTTACTTAATTATTTTCTATGGTGTTCGATTAAAAATATTTCTTGCATATCTTGACCTGTAAATTTGAGCTGCCTACTGTATATCTTCACTTGTCCTGTCAGGTCAAATTTAACCCTTATCTGGTATCTTGTAATGGGTGACCCCAACCCCAACCCACCATGACCCCAACCCACCAACCTGAGCAAATATCTTGATCTGTACGACAAGGTCAAGGGTGATCGCAAGAAAGAGAAAAGCTCCATTCTGGAGGATGTGGACTTTGAGCTTGAGTTGATTCACCGCGATGAAATCAATTTTGCTTATATCCCGAAGTTTTTGGCCAGATTGAAACTATCTGAAACTAAGGACGCAGCCAAACAGAAGAAAGCAATTATGGATATGCTGGCCGGTGAGGTTGACCTGCGCAGCAAGCGGGAACTGATCGAGAAGTTTATTGAAGAACATCTGCCGAAAATTGACGATACCGACGCCATTCCCGATGAGTTTGAAAAGTACTGGCAGGAACAGAAAGTACTGGCCCTGAGCGCCGCCTATATCTTCAGTGAACAGGAACCGTTGCGAGATGATATTTTCAAGTGCCTGGATAACCGGCCCAGTGTGTTGCAGGCTAGGGGTATTGGGGAGCGGATTCTGGCCAAGATGAAAGAGTTCGTGGAAGTTTTTGTGCAGGGGATGGTGGCTTGATGTTTATGGTACTGGTTCGCCGAATAGCCGTTTAAAATCTTTTTTGTATGATTTTGGTGTGTCTTTCAAATATTGCCAATATTCTGCAATTGTTCTTACCTGCTTGAGCGTAATATGGCCACAGTCGTACATTATCTTTAGTATTTCAAGTGTTTTGTGAAAAGTTATATCGTACTCTTTGGCCAGAATCAGAAAATCACTATCATCTGAGACAACCGGGATTTGCAGAACATAGGCATGAGCCAAACAGGTTATGTCAACCCTTGAAACTCCGAGTCCCATGTCACGTGCCGTTTCTCTGATAAAGTAGAAGGCATTTTGGATGTCACCCTTCTGATTGGCCGAAATTGAAAAGCATCTTTTCCTGTTTTCGGCAAACTCCAGCTGATCTACCCAGAAAAATTTGTGTTTCAGAGCAGAGTTTTTCTTGTATTCATCCTGAAGCTCTTTGATAACACCAAGCGAGTGCTTCTGTTCACAGAAAGGTGTATTTAAAAGGGGGTGCAGGCTTTGGGCAAGTCGGAAATACGAGCAGGAATCAACCAGTATTGAACAGGCCATCAGCAGATTTCTTCGTAGAGAGTATGAGTATCTGCCGGTGACAAATTTAGTAACTCCTGAAGGAAACCAACAGATTTCTTGTTTTCCGACATATATGTTCTTAGTACATCAAAAAAAGGACTGCCAAACTCTTCACTTGCTACAGAAATATATTTTTTGGGTGTAGGAGGAAGAGTTTCAAAAAGATAATCTGCAACGGATTTATATGACTTCTGAAAATTTGTGTTCGCCTTATAAATGGCTTTGTTTTTTTCCAGGTCGATGGTGGGCTTACCCGCATTTTCCGCAAAACGATTAATTTCAAAATAAATTGTCAGTGGTGTAACAACAAGTTCTTCAGCCACCTCAATAATTCTCTTAATCTGTAGGTTTTCTGAATCAAGTTTAGTCAGGGTGGCGTATTCTTTTTCAGCCAAATCGTGTCCGACTAAAAATGCCCCGGCAAAATACTCTGCAAAATCTTCTGCATCATCTTCAGTTGATAAATCTGGAGATTTAATGTGGCCTAGTTCATGCGCCATCCAGAACTTGAAATCATGAATTTTACTGTCCAGATTCAAGTATATCCATGTGGTCATTGATGAAGGAAGATATACATGCAGGGCGTTTTCATGATTGGCGACACTGCCCCAAAAAACTGGAATGATAACAGCGTGATATCTGGAAAAGAAATCGATCATTTCGTGAAAGTTTATTACTTCGCCGACCTTTTTCTCTATTTCTTCTCGGGCTCTTTGAGCAGCTTTTTGTATGTACCCATAATCAAGCTTTGGATCTATGAGAGATGGGGGGCGGGATTGGTTGTCGAAAGGTAGATATGGAACAAGTTGCTGGAGCAGATATCCCTTGTCTTTGGCATCCTCTAAATACGCCTCGGTGATTTTGTGAGAGCCTTTCTTTCTGAAAGCAACGACTGGTTCCAGAGAGGTATCAGTTTTAATTACAAGATCATTAAAAGGTAATCCAACAAGCTTGGATAGGCGTAATAACTTTGCCGGCCTAGGGAATTTAGACCCCTTTAACCATTGAGAAACAATTTGGCGAGAGACACCTAGTGTATCGGCTATTTGAGATTGGGATAACCCCATTGTTTCGAGTTTTGATTCTACTGTCTTAATATTTAGTGTCTTATTCATAAGTGCCCCTCCACGGTCTTGATATCCTTATACCTCAATCCGTCAACTTTTGTCAACTTTGTTGGCAAGAGGCTATATCCGCTTTTGATCTTTCTGTGGTCGGACAATATACCGCCCTAAATATTTGACTGACTTGATAGTTAAATTTTGCAGGACTACATCATCAGAAAATAACCTACCTCAAAACTTTAGATGTCTACTGTATATCTACACTTGAACTGTCAAATCAAATTTAATCCTTATCTGGTATCTTGTTAGATCGAGTCTGAATTTTTAAACATTATGGTTGGGCTTTTGTTCTAATTCGATAAACTACGCTTATTCATCATCCCTCCCCAAAAATAATATCTCCCCAAATTACTTCTTCTTGCCCGCCGTAACTCTCTTAACTTTTTCTCAACTGAGCAAATTCAACCATTCTGCGACAATTTGCCACATTTTCAACTCTACCACACCGTGGTAGCCTTGGGGCCGACTGAGATTTAGTTCAACTTTGTTGAGCTGACGGCTGGGATCATTTTCAAAATTATTTTCAAAATTGATGAAGGAGAAATTCGTGCGATATTTATTTCTGGTGGTGACGATTGTTCTGTTCCCTGGTTGGCTGGCGGCGACGGAATTACAACAGGAACTTGATGAAGTGGTGGTGACCGCCTCCCGGGTCAGTGAGAAAATCAAAGACACCGCGGTTTCGGTTAATGTCCTTTCCGAAGTAGACCTGGAAGAGGTGAAGGCCCGTAATCCGGCGGAGTTTCTTGATCGCATTCCGGGGATCAACTCCCAGAATTTCGGCGGCGAATCGGAACTTACCGCGATCCGGGTGCCGACTCATTTCACCAATCCCTATACCATCGTTTTGCTCGACGGCTTGCCGACCACCAGCTATGGTTCCGGCAGTTCGAGCCAGTTCAGCCAGCTCAACAGTGATAATATTGCCCGGATTGAGATTATTAAGGGACCGGCTTCCGCCCTTTACGGCAGCAATGCGATCGGTGGCATCATTAACGTCATCACCAAAAAACCGTCGGTTGAGCCGCAAGTCAAAGTCTGGAGTGAGCTGGGCGATTATAGTCAGTGGCGCAGCGGTGTTTCCGGCAGCGGCGGCAGCGGGCCACTGGGGTTTAATCTCGATCTGAGTCTGGTTGACGGTAACGGCTGGCGCGATAACAACTCTTTGCAGAAGAAGGCAGCCACCCTTAAATCCAATTATACCCCAAATGAAGAATCACTCCTGTCCTTTAAAATTGATTTTCTTAACTCCGAGAACGACTCGCCCGGCACCTTGAGTGAGGCCGATTTCTACAAAGACTGGCAGCACAGTTATCAAACCTTTACCAACAAAAAAACCGATAAAATCGCCTCCGCCCTGTCTTACAGCTATTTCTTTACCGAATCGGAGTTAAGCGCCACCCTGTCTCTGCGCGATGTTGAGGAAGAGACCATTCCCAACTACAGCGTGCGCCAGTTAACTTACGGCCCTTTTCCGCGGCCCTATATCGGCAGCTTGACCAATACGGATAGCCAGGACCTGGATCTTCAGCTTTTATACAGTTATAACCTTACCCAGGGGCGCAGTAAGATCAACGCCGGTCTTGACCTGGTTAGCGGTAGCTCGGATGCCGAAAACTATAATCTGGCGGTCACCAAAGACGAGATTCTCAACCAGTTTACCTCCTACACAATTGGTGACCTGGCCAAATCCTATGATATTGCGACCAAGGTGACAGCCCCCTATCTGCAGCTGGAATCATCACCGGTTGAAAAGTTGCGAATCACAGTCGGCGGCCGTTACGATTCGGCCGAATATGAGGTTGAAGATCTGTTGGCCGGCGGCACCGGCGGCGACAAGAAATTTTCCAAATTCAGCCCCAAGGTTGGTCTGACCTATGACTTGGCCTCTTCGGTGAACGGTTATCTCAGCTATTCGGAAGGTTTTGTTGTGCCAACCACCAGCCAGTTGTGGACCTCACGCTATGATAACAACGATCTGCGGCCGGAAAAGGCGACCAGTTACGAGCTTGGTCTGCGGACGGTTTTCTGGCAGAAGCGGCTGAAAATGGATTGTTCCATCTATTCGATGGATATCACCGATAAAATCGTGGTCAACGCCGATGACACCATGTACGTGAATGCCGGCGAATCAACCCAGCAAGGGGCCGAGGTCATGGCTTCCATCGCCCCGATCGATCTGGTCCGGGTGGCCCTGTCTTACACCTACGCCCAAAACAAATACGATGTATATGCCACCGGCGGCATTGATTACAGCGGCAATTGGCAGCCACGTTCACCCAAACATCATCTCAACGCCAGAGTAACCCTGATCCCGGTTCGGGATCTGGAGGTGGAACTGGAGATGGATGAGATCAGTACCCAGTACGCCGATGATGCCAATCTCCATAAATATACCAGGCCGACCCTCTTTAATTTGCGGGCCTCTTACAACTGGCAGGCCTGGTCTTTCTGGACCCATCTGCTTAATCTGGGCGACAAGGAATATGCCACCTATGTCAGTGATGATGCCGACGGCATGAACCTTTATTCCGGCGCGCCGCGCACTATTTTTGCCGGACTCTCTTATAAATTCGGAGCCGGTAAATAATGATGGCGTCGCGAAAAGTTCCGATCTCCGGCGTCGTGGCACGCTTTTGTTCGTTCGGCATACCGTATGTATGGCCGCGCTCACAAAAGCGCACCACTCCTGGGTCATCGGAATTTTTGCTTAGCCATCTCGATATTGCCTTGTTCCGCGGGGGCTTTTGGCGAGACCAGCAGATATTTAAGTGCCGTCAGTATTTGATCACGAAAGGATTCTGTTTTCTCTGTGGACAGATTATGGCGATTGCCATTCTTTTAGCGGTGGGCGTGGCTCAGGCCAAGGCGCAAGACCTGACGCCATTGCGTCTTTTCCCTTCACCTGTGGCCGGTGGGGCGGAATGTGAGCAGCACCCGGGGCAAGCGGATAGCGCCAGGCCCACAAAGGGTAGCGGCGGAAAGCCGGGTGGCAAACTAAACGGCAGACCGGCTGAAAAATCCGGCGGGAAACCGGCCCTGGAATCAGAGCATCGGCCGCAACCGGTTCGCACCTATTATTTTAACGAACATCGCCGTCAGGCCCAAATCAAGGCCGTGGTCCGCCGGCCGGATGGCTCGCTTATCGAGCCGACCTTGCAGCTGGGGGTTAATCCCAATCTTTCTTTTCCGACCCCGATGGGTGAGGGGCCGGGCCATGGCGCCAATAATGTTTATCTGGTCGAGCAGGGGGTTGAAGATCAGGTGCTGGTGGTGCGGACCGCCCAGTGGATCACCATGCATCATAATTGCGGCTGGGGCCACGATCATAAATTTGATCCGGCCCGGACTAGGCCGCAGGCGCTGAAGACCATTCCCCTGGAGATTGTGGTCAATGATCTCTGGGACACTAATTTCCATGCCAGAGTGACCTCCGGTCAGGATTTGACGATTACCGTGCTCAACTACGGCAAACCTCTGGCCGGGGCTAAGGTCCGGGTGCAGACCGAGAAGAAATGGGTCAAGGAAGTGGTCACCGGTCCGGACGGCACCGCCGCCCTGCAGTTGATCAAAGATTATTACCCGGGCAATTGGTCTGATTTTAAGCGGATCCAAAGGGCGGAATTTCTGGTAACCGCCTCCTGTGAGGCGGCAGAGCAAGGGGTTTTTGCCGAGCAGCCCTATCAACGGGTCAGTTATCTAACTACTCTGCCCTGGCAGTATGCTCCGGCCCCGGCGGATTATTCCTCATACGCTTTAGGGCTGATTATCGGTCTGCTCGGCTTTACCCTGACCGGCGGTGGCGTTTATTTCTACCGGCAACGACGCAAAAAACCTTATCAGGGGATCAGCCTGGCTGGATAACGTCAATGAACAGTTTTAAAAAAGCAATTAACAACGCCCATCTCAGCCGTTTCCGTTTTTATTTTCAGATCGCCTCTTTTGTTCTTTTGATCTATGGCGGTTATCTGGCGATCAACATCGGTGACCAGTTGCCGACCTTTGCCTGCATCTTCAGTGAACATCGGGGCGGCTCCTGCTATCTTCTGGGTCTGCAGCATCAGATGGGGACACCCTGGTCGAGTTATTTTTCCGGGCGCGGCATCGGAATCCTGGTCGGCCTGCTGACCTTTATCGGCTTATTCCTTGTCTTTAATAAGGCCTGGTGTGGTTTTGTCTGTCCCCTTGGTACCGTGCAGGACTGGCTTACTATTCTGCGCAACAAGTTCAAGATCCGATATGGCGGCTACAGCGAACCGGTATTTCAGCGGCTCAGTAAAATAAAATACATCCTGCTGGCTTTGCTGATTCTTATCCCCATGGCGATCGGCAACTCGTTTTTCGGGCTGGCCACCCTTAACCATGATTTTGGCGTCCCCTTTTGCCAGATCTGTCCGGGGCGGACCTTGCTGCCGATCTTTAGTGGTGATTTTTCGCAGTTGGCCATTGATCTGAGTTCTAAAACGAAGATGGTTTTTACGGCGCTGGGTCTGTTGATCACCGGTATTTTTCTGGCCGGCTCATTCATCAAAAAAAGATTTTTCTGTCTGTTCTGTCCGATGAGCGCCTTTCATTACATCTTTGCCAAGGCTGCTCTGCTGCGGCTTAATAAGGATGGCGCCAAGTGTACCCGCTGCGGGAATTGCTACCGGGCCTGTGATGTCGGGATCAGGGCGATTGCCGATGATCTTGAACATAAAAATATAGTCAAGGATGATTGCATGATGTGTCTGAAATGTGTGGAGATGTGTCCGGAACAGGGCTGCCTGCAGGTCAAGTTTCTGGGGGTGCCGGTTTTCGAGGCGACTGAGGATGGATTTTTTAAGCGAATGCGGGGGCGTGACGATGCAAAGTGATTTAGACCTTCGGTTTGTCCGAATGCAAAAGACCACCGGCCTGCATCTGGCTATGGAGGCCGAGAACACCCTGCAGCAACTCACCGAGTTTGCCGATACCCCCCAGGCCATGACCTATTTTTATGAGCTGTTCCGAAATTTTTATAAAAACGGCCATCAGCTGCCGGCCGGCAAAAAGGTAATCGGCACCATGTGTCTGCAGGTGCCGGATGAACTGATTCTGGCGGCGGGCGCGGTTCCGGTCCGGATGTGCAGTGGGGCTTATGCCTACGAGCAGGTCGGGGCCGAGTTTCTGCCGGCCAAATCCTGCCCGGTGGTCAAGGCAACCACCGGCATGCTCCATATCAATCAGCCCGTGTGGGGTGAGGACGTATCGGCCATCGTGATCCCGACCACCTGTGATCAGAAAAAGAAGGGCGGGGAGATGCTTAAAGAGATGGGCTATCCGGTCTACATCCTGGAAATGCCGGCCAGTAAAGACAGTGATGCCGCCCGGTTTTACTGGCAGGAATCGGTCAAGAAATTCGCCCTTGATCTGGGCGAAACTACCGGTACCAGAATTACCTCCGCCGCCTTGCAGGCGGTAATCGGGGAGAAGACGGAATGCTGCCGATTGTTTCGCAAACTAAACGACCTGCGCAAAGGTAAAACCCCGTTGATTTTCGGTAAGGACATTTTCCTGGTGACCAGCGCCTATTTTATTGACGAGATGGGCAATTGGCAACAGGCGGTGCGCCAACTCATTGCGGAACTGGAAGAACGAGAGCAAAATGATCTGGCCGTCACCAACCGTCAGGCCCCGCGTCTGTTGCTGACCGGTTCGCCGCCGCTTTTCCCCAATCTCAAGGTGCCGATTCTGGTTGAGCAGACCGGCGGCATTATTGTCGCCGATGAGGTCTGTTCCTCAAACCGATTGCTCTACGATGCGGTGTCCTATGACGAAGTCAATCTTGATGATATGGTGTCAGCCCTGGCTGACCGCTATCTAAAACCCTGCACCTGTCCCTGTCTCACCCCTAATCTCGATCGGAACCGAAAGATTGTCGAGCTGGTCAACAGCCACAAGGTGGAGGGGGTGATTTATCAGGCCTTTTCCGGCTGCCTGCCCTATGAGATGGAACAGAAATCGATCAGCCAGACCATGAATGAGGCCGGGGTGCCGATGCTCTATCTGGAAACCGATTACGGCAACGAGGACCTGGGGCAGCTTTCAACCAGAGTGGAGGCCTTTATCGAATCGATCAAGGCTCGAAGGAGGAAAAAATAATGAACATGCAAAACGACCCGAAAGCGCCGTCGTCTGCTGCGGGGAATTTCAACTATTTTGCCGGGATCGATATCGGTTCGACCACGATCAAGATTGTATTAATCGATCAGGATGAGCGGATTGTCGGCCAGGACTGCTGGCCCACCGGCAGTCATTTTCATAAAAATACCCTGGCAGCCTTTGAGAGTCTCCTGGCTCGGATCCAGATTTCCCGCTGGGATGTGGCCTATGTTTTTTCCACCGGCTATGGTCGCAAACTTTTTAAAGATGCCGATGACTCAGTCAGTGAAATATCCGCTAATGCCAGCGGCGCCAACAAGGCGGCGGCCGCCCACGGTAAGGTCAAGACCATCATCAATATCGGGGGGCAGGATCTTAAGGTCATTGCCCTGGATGAGGATGGCCATGTCAAGAACTTCACGATGAATGATAAATGCGCCGCTGGGACCGGTCGCTTCCTGGAGATGACCGCCCGCAATCTGGAGATGGAAGTGGCGGAACTGGGTGCGTGTCATAAAAAGGCCAATGGCGTGCCGTTGACGATCAACAGTACCTGCACCGTCTTTGCCGAATCGGAGATCATCAGTCTGCTGGCCAACGGTAACGGTAAGGAAGAGCTGGTGGCCGGCGTCCATTATTCGATTGCCCGGCGGATCAGTCGACTGGCCAAACGGGTCGGGATTGAAGACATGGTCTTTTTTGACGGCGGCCCGGCCTTGAATCAGGGGTTGATTGAGGCCCTGGAAACCGAGTTGATGCGGCCGGTGGTGGTGCCGGAATTTCCGCAGATGACCACGGCCCTGGGCGCCGCTCTGATTGCCCGGGAGACTTTTGCCTATTTGAAGGATGCCGCCAATGGTTGATGGCGTCGGTCTTTTTAGTCTGGGGCTGATCTATGGCGCTACGGTTTGCAGTATGACCTGTCTGTCATATCTTGGCCCCTATCTGCTGGCCAATGGCGACGGCTTTCGGGATGGGCTGCTCAGCTCGCTCTTTTTTGGTCTGGGTAAAATTTGCTGTTATGTCTTTCTCGGTGGCTTGGCCGGTTATCTGGGGCGGGAACTGATTTCCAGTTCGGCTCAGAGCTGGGCGATGGGCCTGGTATTAATCGGGGTGGCCCTTACTATGCCCCTGGTCGCCAGGCGCAGTTGCCGCGATAAATGTCGGCCGGGCGGCAAACTGGTTTCACTTTTGACTCTGGGTGCTGCCACCAGTCTGGTGCCTTGTCCGCCGGTCTTGGCGATCTTGACCATGGCGGCCGGCCAGGGATCAATGGTGACCGGCATGGGCTTTGGCCTGAGTTACGGGCTGGGCATAATCATCTCTCCCTTGCTGCTGATCGGGGGCGGGTTGGCCCTGGTCTCCCGGAAACTTCGGCAGGAGGTGATAAAATTCACCCCCTGGCTCCAGGGTCTGGCGATGACGATCATGATCTTGCTGGGGGTTAATATAATTTATGGGGGGATTAAATAATGGATTGGCTCAAGTATGCGATTGATTACGGGATCATCGGCCTGCTGGTGGTGATGAGCTTAATCGCAGTCAGTGTCGGGGTTGAGAGATATCTGCTTTTTAAAAAAATCAGGATTGAGGATTTTGCCGACCGCAAAAGTCTGGAACTTGAATTGACCAATAAGATGCACCTGATTGCCACCATCGGCAGCAGCGCTCCCTATATCGGTTTGCTGGGCACGGTGCTGGGGATCATGTTGACTTTTTATGCCATGGGCAAGAGCGGCTTTATGGATACCAACAAGATCATGGTCGGTCTGGCCCTGGCCTTGAAGGTCACCGCCGTTGGTCTGTTGGTCGCCATTCCGGCGGTGATTATTTACAACCTGCTGCTTCGGAAAATAAAGGTCATGATCATGCAATGGGAGATCCGTGATGGAAGACAGCGGCTTTGAATCGATCAATATCATCCCGCTGGTTGATGTGATGCTGGTCTTGTTGACCATCGTCCTGACCACCTCGACCTTTATTGCGGTCGGCGCCATTCCGGTGCAACTGCCCAAGGCGGCAAACGCCTCGGCCGCCGCCATGAAATCAGCAACCGTGGAGATCGACGGTCAGGGCCGGGTATATCTGGATTCACACTTGCGCAGTCTAGCCGAACTACGCCTTGGCTTGGCGCCGATCGATAAAAAAACTTCGATCATGATTCGGGCCGATAAATCCATCGCCCTGGAGATTTTTGTCGAGGTGATGGATCTGGTGAAAGGCCTGGGTTTTACCAAGGTGAGCCTGCAGACCGAGGTCGTGCCATGAACGATAATCTGAAGGGTTTTAGTGTTTCATTTGTTTTGCATGGGATTATTTTATGCTCGTTGATCTCGATGACCAATCTGCTGCCGACCGCCAAGATTGTTAAACTTATCGATTTCAGCCTGGTTGAACGCCCTGGCGTGGACCCTCAAAAAAATGTGGTAACTACCCCGGTTTTGCAGGCGCCGCCGGTCTTAAAGACTGCGGTCCCGACCCGGACCGTGCGGGCCTTTACCAAAATATCGGTGCCGGCGCCGGTTGCGGAACTTCAGGCCGAGCCGGAGCAGGAAGTGGATCCGCCACCCTTGTTGGCGGAATCGATTATGGCGGAAGAATCAAGCAAGGAAGTTGTGGCTGAAGCGGTCCAACCTTTGGCTGAAGCAGTGATTAAAGAGGAAGAAGGCGGGACGGCAAGCGCTGGCCCGGAAGTCGCTGACTTGGGACTGAGCGAACAAATCTACGTTAAGGCAAACCTTCATTATATTAAGGACAATATCCAGAAAGGGATCTCATATCCGCGTTTGGCCCGGGAGATGGGCTGGCAAGGCAAGGTGATCGTCAGTTTTATGGTTGATCAGGATGGCCTGGTCCATGATCTGCGGATTATCAAAAGCTCCGGCTTTGCCGCTCTGGACAAAAACGCCATCGCCACCATAAAAAAGGCGGCACCCTTTCCCTGTCCGCCGGTCAAGGCCGAATTGGTGGTGCCGGTAATCTATCGCTTGGCCTGAAATAATCTGCCTCGACTTCCGTCATTTTTGTTCGGACCTCGTATCCTTACAACCTTTCGTGATAGCTATTTGAGCCTTGCCGGCATGTCCGGGATTCGCCGGCGGTAAATAAAAATGTTTGACAATCTTTCCCGATAGCTGGTAGATAAATCGGTTCCAATCAATTTGAAAACGGAGAAACGAGTGATGTTTTACCATATCTGACGATGACGGCTTCAGCCGTCCGGCCCGGTCCGGGTCGATTCTCATAATGTCGGGTGTCTCTCCGCTTTTTCCTGCCTGTCGTAATTTCCATCAAGATCCAGGATTCCGGACTGATCCCCGCATCGGGATGGAATCCAGCAAAATCGTTGCTGCCCTGATCCTGTCGGCGTCATTTGGCGCTGCTCTTCTCTGGTCACGTTTTTTCCGGTTCTATACCCCTGTTTGTGAGAATCATTTTCGTTAGCCACGGTAAGCGCGCTCTTCTCCATAAATGTACTGCAAAGGAGAAAAGCAATGAAACGAATTACAAAGTTGTTGGTTTTAGGGTGTGGGCTGACTCTGTTGCTGGCCGCCCAAGGCCTGGCCGCAAACAAGGTTGATCTCAATAATTACCAGATGACCGAAGATGGTTTCCGGCTGATCGATACCGAAGGTTTGAAAGCCCTGCTTGACGGCGGGGAGGAAGTTGCGGTCTTTGATGCCCGAAATCCGGAAGAGTTTCAGGAAGTTCATATTAAGGGCGCCGAGAGTCTGCCCGAGAAGAAATTTGCCGAAAATGCCCATCTGCTGCCGACCGACAAGTCGCAGCCGATTGTCTTCTACTGCAACGGAGTCAAATGCGGCAAGAGTAAGAAGGCAGCGAAAAAGGCCATTGCCATGGGCTACCGGAATGTTCTGGTCTATGCCGATGGGATGCCGGTCTGGGAAGAGAAGGGGATGCCGATCTATGCCGGGCCGAACTATGAAGAGCGGATCGAGACCACCAAGATTGCGCCGGCCGATCTCGATGCTCTGATCAAGGGCGGTGCCGAGACCTTTCAATTGGTGGATGTCCGCGACAAAGAAGAGTTTGTCGAGGGCCATATTACCGGCGCGGTCAATATCCCGGTGGCCTCCTTTGCCTCACAGTCGGACGTGCTCGACAAGAAAAAACAGATCATCGTCTACTGTAATTCCGGCGGCCGCAGCTATAACGCTTACCGGAAGCTGATGAAGCTGGGCTACGAAAAGATTAACCAGGCCATCTTTGCCGACTGGAAAGAGGCTGGTTTGCCGGTTGTATCAAACTGATCAACTTTCCCGGCGCTGTTCTTTTGATCAGGGAACAGCGCCCAACTGCTTGATATTAGAACATATCCGTCATCATAGATATGAGAAGAAACATGAATTGCCATAGAAATCCATCATATTGAATGTTGTGTCTGGTGTGCCGTCCGGTTCGGGTGGCACTCAATGCCGGCTCCGCGTTCCCCCTTCTTTGTTGAGTCTACGTCTCTTTAGGGACTCTGCTCCTCGGAATCAGGATGCATGCGGCTGTCTGACCAGACCATTTTTGCCGTTGATTCATGAAGGAGGAAGTTACAGTGAATGCCCCAGCTTCAAATATAAAATCCGTGGTCACCAGCGGTGCTGTTATGGTCATCGGCGGCGGTGTGGCCGGCGTGCAGGCCGCTCTTGATCTGTCGGAACTCGGTTACAAGGTTTATCTGGTCGAGAAAAGCGGCGCCATCGGCGGAGTCATGGCCCGGCTCGACAAGACCTTCCCCACCAACGACTGTTCCCTGTGTATCCTTGCCCCCAAACTGGTGGAGGCGGGGCGGGATAGTAATATCAAAATTTTGACCAAATCCGAGTTGTTTTCCCTGGAAGGCGGGCCTGGAGATTTTGTCGCCAGAATCAAAAAACAACCCCGCTACATCGATGAAGAAATCTGTAACGGCTGCGGTCAGTGCACCCTCTATTGCCTGAAAGAGATCGGTGATGACTATAACGAGGAACTCAAGGTCACCCACGCCGCCCATATCGATTACGCCCAGGCGGTGCCGACCAGTTACCACATCGATCCCAAGAGCTGCCTGCAACTAAACCACCAGACCTGCGGCCTCTGCGCCGTGGTCTGCCGGAAAAACGCCATCCGATTCGACGACACCGAAGAGATCCTTGATCTATCGGTTGGCGCCGTGGTGCTCGCTCCGGGCTTTGGCCGGATCAGCAACGATGTTCTCCGCCATTATGGTTGGGGTAAGTTCACAGACGTGCTCACCGCTTTTGAACATGAACGGCTGATGTGCGCCAGCGGGCCCACCGGCGGTGAAATTGTCAGGATCAGTGACCACCAGCACCCGAAAAAAATCGCCTTTCTGCAGTGCATCGGTTCCCGGGACGAGACCTGCGGCAACAATTACTGTTCCTCGGTCTGTTGCATGTACGCGATCAAACAGGCCTCTCTGGCCCGCGAGCATGATCCCGAGGCTGAGATCACTCTTTTTTATATGGACGTCCGCACCCACGGCAAGGGTTTTGACGCCGCCAGGGAGCGGGCCATCGCCGAGAACAACTTCCGGGTGATCTACGCCAGGCCACCGCAAGTTGAAGATGTCTTTGACGGTGGACTGCTTCTTACCTGGGTCGAGGATTCAGGCAAACACCACTATGAAAAATTCGACCTTGTCGTTCTCTCCCAAGGGCTTGAAGCCCCGGAAGATGCGGAGCAAATTGCCAGGGCGGCCGGGATATATTTGAACCGCTATCAATTTGCGGCAACCGATGCCTATGCGCCGCTGGTCACTAGCCGACCTGGAGTGTATGTGATCGGCGCTTTTCAGGGACCAAAGGATATTCCTGATAGTGTTACTCAGGCAGGCGGGGTGGCAGGGCTCTGCTCCGGACTTCTGGCCGCCGGTAGAAATTCGGAGACCATGGACGCGGTTTTGCCGGAAGAACGGGATGTCGCAGGCGAAGAAGCGCGCATCGGCGTTTTTGTCTGTCACTGCGGCATCAATATCGGCGGCATCGTTAATGTGCCGGCGGTCGCCGACTATGCCAGAACTCTGCCGGGCGTGGCCTATGCCACCGACAATCTTTATTCCTGCTCCCAGGATGCCCAGGGTCAGATCGTCTCGATTATCAAGGAACACAATTTGAACCGGCTGGTGGTTTCGGCCTGCACCCCCCGTACCCATGAGCCTCTTTTCCAGACAACCATGCGGGAGGCCGGACTGAATCGGGCCCTTTTTGAAATGGCCAATATCCGCGACCAGTGTTCCTGGGTTCACATGAATGAAAAGGAAGCGGCTACCGACAAGGCCAAGGATCTGGTGCGCATGGCGGTGGCCAAGGCCAGGACGCTGACCCCCCTTGTGGAACAGGAACTGCCGGTGACCCCGTCGGCTCTGGTGGTCGGCGGCGGACTGGCCGGGATGACCGCGGCGCTGGCCATTGCTGACCAGGGGTTTGCCTGCACCCTGGTGGAAAAGGGAAAAATTCTTGGCGGCCGGACCATGCTGCTGACAAGGGACCGGTATGGCAACGATCCTCGTCAGATGGTTAAAGAACTGATCGGTAAGGTCAAAAAACACCAGAAGATCAAGCTGTTATGCGAGGCAGAACTGACCGCCATATCCGGCTACGTCGGTAATTTTACCTCTACCATTGATGGGCCGCAGGGCAGCACGGTGATTAATCACGGGGTGGTGGTGATTGCCACCGGCGGCAAACCCCATGTGCCGAAAAAATTCGGCTATGGGGAATCGGACCGGGTCCTGACCCAGATCGAGCTGGAAAAAAGGCTGGACGGCAAGAAACCTTTCCCGTCTGATTGCCGACAGATCGTCATGATCCAGTGCGTCGGTTCCCGGGGTGACGATCTGGCCTACTGTAGTCGAATATGTTGTGGGCAGGCGGTCAAGAATGCCCTGCGGATCAAGGAGATTTCACCCCAAACTCAGATTACCATCCTCTACCGGGACATGCGGACCTACGGCTTCATGGAGGATGACTACCGCCGGGCCCGGGCGCAGGGGATCATTTTTACCCGCTTCACTCCCGAGGCGCCGCCCGAAGTGATGGTCGGCAAAGGGAAAACCGGCAAACCGGTGGTCAAGGTCTTTGATCCGATCCTTGGTGATGAGGTCGAACGACGCGCCGATCTGCTCATCCTCTCTACCGGCATAGAGTCGGAAGATCCATCTTCATTGGCCAGGCTTCTCAAGGTGCCGGTGACCAGCGACAAGTTCTATCTCGAGGCCCACGTTAAGCTGCGACCGGTAGACCTGGCGGTAGACGGGGTTTTTGTCTGCGGCCTGGCCCATGCGCCCAAGTCCATCGACGAGTCCATCGCCCAGGCCCAGGCTGCCGCCGGCCGTGCCTGTCAACCCCTGGCCCATGGCAAAATAACTCCGGAACCCATTGTCTCCAAGGTCGAGCCGGAAAAGTGCATCGGCTGCGGGGCCTGCGAATCGTTTTGCCCTTACAAGGCGATCACACTTTACAAAGACGGTAAGCTCAGAAAGGCCAGGACTATCACCGCTTCCTGCAAGGGCTGCGGAGTCTGCGCCGCCCGCTGTCCGACCTTGGCCATCGATATGGGCCGTTTCACTTATGACGGGATCATGGCCCAGGTACGGGCCTTCAACCCGCAAGGAGATGAATAATGACCAACGAATATAATCCCCATATTTTAGGATTTCTTTGTAACTGGTGCTGCTACACCGCCGCCGATTCAGCCGGGGTCGGCCGCTATCAGTACCCGCCAAACCTAAGGGTTATCCGCATCATGTGTACCGGCCGGCTCGATCCCTCATTCCCTCTGGAGGGACTGGTGGGTGGCGCCGACGGTATCTTTGTCGGCGGCTGTCACCCCGGGGAATGCCATTACCAGGACGGCAACTACCACGCCCTGGTTTCGGCCTCGCTGGTCCATGAGATGCTGGATCGGCTTGGTATTGTCCGCGAGCGCTTTTTGATCGACTGGGCCTCGGCCGCCGAAGGCCCGAATTTCGTTAAAATTATTACCGCCTTTACCGAGCAGATCAGAAAACTTGGCCCTTTGGGGCAAGCGGAGAAGATCGATCAAAGGGATTTACGGCGGCAGTTGAGCGAGGCGGCCTATGCGGCAAGAGGTCGCAAGCTTCGCACCGGTCTGATCAATGCCTCCCGGGAGATGATGAAGAGCAGGGATTTCTCCCGGCCCGCCATTGCCGCGCTGGTTAAAGACAAGTGTGGTAAGGTCCTGCAGGAGATCTCCGCTGGCGGGAGCATCGGGCGATGACTGGAGAGCCGATTCGTTTAACCCAGACCGTCAAAGGCGCCGGTTGTGCCGCCAAACTGGCCCCCGGCGATCTGGACCGGGCCCTGTGCGGCCTCGACCTGCCGGTAGACGATAATCTTCTGGTCGGCCTGGAGCGGGCTGATGATGCCGGGGTCTATCGGGTGTCGGACGATCTCGCCCTGGTGCAGACCCTGGACTTCTTTCCACCCATGGTCGATGATCCTTACGCCTTTGGCCGGATCGCGGCGGCAAATGCCTTAAGTGATATCTATGCCATGGGCGGCACTCCGAAGACCGCGATGAATATCGTCGCCTTCCCGGCCAAAACTATGGATATCTCGGTGCTGCGGGCAGTGATTGAGGGCGGTTTGGCCACCATGCGGGAGGCCGGTGTGGTGCTGGTTGGCGGCCACACCATCGACGACCCCGAGCTGAAGTATGGCCTGTCGGTGACCGGTTATGTCCACCCTGCGAAGATTCTCACTAAGAAGCAGTTACGAACCGGCGATAAGCTCATCCTCACCAAGCCCTTGGGCACCGGTATCGTCTGCACCGCCATCAAGGCGGGTCTGGCCGGGACGGAAGTGACCGAGCGGGTGATCGGCAACATGGCCACCCTGAACCGGGTGACAGCCGAGGTAATGGCCGACTTTTCGCTCAACGCCTGTACCGACATTACCGGCTTCGGCCTCCTGGGCCATCTGGCCGAGATGGTGGTGGATTCCGGCCACGGGATGCGGATCGATTCGGCTACTCTGCCCCATTACCCCGAGGCCCTGGAGTGGGCGGCCATGGGCTTGATCCCGGCCGGGGCCTATAACAACAAAAAATTCCGGGGCAATTTTGTGACCTTTGTCGAGTCGGTGGTGCAGACCAGGCGGGATCTCTGTTTTGATCCCCAGACCTCCGGCGGCCTGCTCATCGCGGTGGCGGCCGGGGAGGCGGACTCACTGCTCTTTGCCCTTAAGGCTGGCGGGGTGGCTGCGGCAACCATCATCGGCGAGGTGGTGGCGGAGCCCCAGGAAATGATCTTAGTTGCATAACCATAGGAGGAAAGAGATGACAGTAGAAATTAACTGCCGGGGCCAGGCCTGCCCGGCGCCGGTGATGCAGGTCCGGGATATCCTGGCTGTGGAAAATCCCGCCGCCATCGCGGTGCTTGTCGACAACGAGGCCGCTAGTGAGAATGTCAGCCGTTTTCTCACCCACCAGGGTTTCCAGGTGTCGGTGGAGGCGATGGGCAACGATTTTAAGGTGAGCGGCGGCAGGGATGCGGCCTGCGAGGTCATGAAAGACACGGAACTGGCCGCTCTGGCCGGTGGCGTTAAAAAGATCCTGGTTGTAATCGGTACCGACCGGCTGGGCCACGGCGATGACGGCCTGGGGGCGGGTCTGATGCTCAACTTCCTCAAAACCTTAAAGGAGATGGGCCCGGACCTCTGGCGCCTGGTCATGGTCAACAACGGCGTGAAACTCGCCGTGCAAGGGGCTGAGTCCCTGCCGGTTTTGCAGGAACTCGCCGCCGTCGGCGTCTCCATCCTGGTCTGCGGCACCTGTTTGAACCATTTTCATTTGCTGGATCGGAAAGAGGTGGGGGAGATCACCAATATGCTGGACATCGTCACCGGCATGCAGGTGGCCGACAGTGTTATCAACATTTAAAAGTACAGCAGCACACCATCTGCAGGCGATCAGGCCGACTCGCATAGCGCTGCTATTGCTCGTCGTCCTGTTCCCCCACATCTGGCCCACTGCTGAACGTTTAAATTAGGCTGTGAAACAGAATAAAAATAATCCCTAAAAACATTTGAGGATGAACCTATGAAATGCGCGCAATGTGGCCAAAAACCGAAAAACCGTTGCCATAGCGAAGGCTTTGACTGTACCGGCGGCAGTCTCGATCCGGCCGCTTATGCCCTGCCGGAGAACCAGGCCTGCCATAATATCAGCGAGCAGATGCGGGGCCAATACGGCAACTCGCAGACCAGGCTGGAGGAAATTATCGAGTTTTCCAAGCGGGCCGGGTATGCCCGACTGGGGGTGGCCTTCTGTATCGGTCTGGCCGATGAGGCCGCCTTTGTTGCCGCCGTTCTGGCCAAACATTTCAAAGTCGATTCGGTCTGCTGCAAGATGGGTGGTCTCGACAAGGACGAGCACGGCATGAGCAAGATCAAGCCGGACCAGTTTGAGATCGCCTGCAACCCCATCGGCCAGGCCCAGATGCTGAATCGGGCTAAAACCGAGCTCAATATCCAGATGGGTCTCTGTCTGGGCCATGACATCCTTTTTCAGAAGTATGCCGAGGTCCCGGTCACCGTGCTGGTCGTTAAGGACCGGGTCCTGGCCAACAACCCCATGGGGGTGGCTTACGGCAGTTATTGGCGGCAAAAATTCGGAGTTTAATTGGTTTAACTGTAGCCTTGGACCAGCTGTTCAGGAAAAAGGCGCGCAAAGGCTGATCAATTCAGCCGAGGGAAATTTTTATGAATCGCAAATTTATGGTGTCATCTTTGTACTTTTTACTGCTGTTGCTGCTCCCGGTCGAGGTCGTGCTGGCTTTTACCAAAGATGGCTGTGGCGACGGGGAATGCCGATCATGTCATCAACTGACTAAAAAAGACGCGGCCCATCTGCTGAAGGTTGAGGAGAAAGATATTCTGGCCCTGAAAATGTCTGAGGTTCCCGGCCTCTGGGAAATTGATCTGCAGCAGGCAAAGAAAGTGCTGCCGCTGTTTATCGACTTTTCCAAACAATATCTGATCAGCGGATCGGTGGTCAAGATCGCCGATCAGCAGGATCTCACCAGGGAGCGGTTCGTCGACCTCAACCGGGTCGATGTCACGCAGATTCCATTGGATGACGCCCTGATTGTTGGCAAATCCTCAGCGCCAATAAAAATCATTATTTTCGATGATCCGCAATGCCCCTATTGCGGCAAGCTGCAGCAGGAAATTAAACGCCTGGTAGAGCAACGGCCTGATATCGCCTTCTATCTCAAGATGTTTCCCTTAAAGAGACATCCTGAATCCTATGAGCGGGCCAAGGCTATTGTTTGCGCCAAGTCACTCGCCATGCTGGAGGAAAGTCTGGCTGACAAGGAAATCGGTAAGCCAGCCTGTGAAACCGATCAGATTGACCAGAATCTGGAGCTGGTCGCGCGTTTAGGAATCGGCTCCACCCCGACCATGGTTTTTCCCGATGGCCGGGTAGTGCCGGGATTTAAAACCGCTGAGGAAATTATCGTCTGGTTGGAGAAAAAATCCGACCAGACGCAGACCACAAAATAAACCAAACCTTTTTTACTATTATACAAGGAGGATACAGATGATTACCGTAAGCCCTTTGGCGGCGGAAAAGCTTGCCGACTACCTGTTGGAAAACAATATCGAATCGGCGGTCCGGATCACCGTGATGAACGGCTGTGGCGGCATGTCCCTGGGGCTTGCCCTGGATGACCGCCAAGAGAACGACCATGTCCTGGAGCACGGGAAATTCACCCTGCTGGTTGCCAAGGACCTGGCCGGGGAATGTGGCCAGATCACTCTGGATTTTGTCGAAAAAAAATCAGGCTGCGGTTGCGGGGGAGGTGGCGGTTTTTCCATAACAAGTGAAAAGCCCCTTCCCGATGCTGCCGGTGGTTGCGGTGGTTCCTGTGGTAGCGGCAGTTGTGGATGTTAATTTGACCCAAGAGGAGAATAATATGAGTTCCAAAAATTTTGAAGTAAAGGCCTATCCCGAGATGTGGGCTGAGCTTGATATGGACGTGCCCCGCTTTGACAAGGCCCGGCAGATGTTGGGCGAGGTCTACGGCAAGATGTATCTGAGCCAGGTGAACCGGCCGGAGAAGATGGCTTATTTCGATAATATGGTTTCCGAGATCTTCGGGGGCCGGATCAAGGAGATGCTGGAGGTTAAGAAAACCGGCAAGCCGATAGTCGGCACCTTTTGCGTTTATATCCCGGAAGAGATCGTGGTGGCGGCAGGTGGTGTTTGCGTTGGTCTCTGTGGCGGTTCGGCGGGGTCGATCCCTGATGCTGAAAAGATCTTGCCCCGTAATATCTGCCCGATGGTCAAATCGGCCTATGGTTTTAAGGCCGGCCGAATCTGCCCCTATTTTCAGACGGTTGATTTTGTCTACGGCGAGACCACCTGTGATGCCAAGAAAAAAACCTGGGAGATTCTTGATCGATTGGTGCCCACCTACGTCATGGAGATCCCCCAGATGAAAAAGGCGCGGGACCGGGCCTTGTGGATTGAGGAAGTGAAAGATTTCAAGGCCAAGGTCGAGGAGGTCTGCAATAAAGAGGTTTCAAGCTTTGATCTGGCCGGAGCGATCAAGGTGATCAACAATAAACGCAAAGCCCTGCAGCGCCTAACCGCTCTGCGGGCGGCAAGCCCGGCGCCGATCAGCGGCAAGGACGCCCTCTTGATCGAGCAGATTGCCTTTTACGACGAGCCGGTGCGTTTTGCCGAGAAGGTCAATGCGCTCTGTGATGAATTGGAGGAGCGGGTTGTGGCCGGTGAGGGAGTGATTGGCGTTGAAGCGCCGCGAATCATGGTTTCCGGTACTCCGATGGCGTTGCCCAACTGGAAGATCCACAACCTTTTGGAAACGGCCGGGGCGGTGGTGGTCAATGAGGAGTCCTGTATCGGCACCCGTTATTTCAAGGATCTGATCGATGAGCAGCAGACCGAGATGGACCGGCAGTTGGATGCCTTGACCGACCGCTATATGCAGATCGATTGTTCTTGTTTTACTCCGAACGATGAACGGGTTGAGCAGGTGCTGAAAGAATATCGCAGTTCAAAGGCCCAGGGAATTCTCCACTATTCTCTGCAGTTCTGCCACACCTACAATATCGAGGAGATCAAGATCCGTGAGATGTGCGAGAAGGAAGGAATTCCCTATCTTTCCATTGAGACGGATTATTCCCCCGAGGATGTCGGTCAGTTGCAGACCCGCATAGAAGCCTTCCTCGAACAGATCCGGGGGTAAACGGTCGGAGGCACTGCATCTTCACGCGTTTGGGGCTGTTCGCATAGCTTTACTATGGCGAACAGCCCCAAACCCGCAAATCTACAGCCCCTCCGACCGTTTACCGGATGGTTTGCCGGATGGAGTGGCGGTTTTGGTTTTTATGTTATGGCGAACTGGCTCAACCTTCCAAATTTCCAGCACCTCTAACCGTTTACCGGATGAGGTGGGTTGGTTTGGATGAAAGATTTCTATAATTTTGTTGGTAATGAATATGCATATCGGCATTGACTTGGGTTCGCGGACTATCAAGGTGGCGGCCTTTCGGGACGGGGTATTAGTGGATCAGCAGTTGGTCGAAAGTGGTTTTGATCCCTATGGCCAGGCGATGGCGCTGATCGGGAAATATGACTCGGGCCGGATCGTGGCCACCGGCTATGGCCGTCATCTGGCCGCCGAACATTTTGCCCATGAGGTGATCACCGAGATCAAGGCCCACGCCCTTGGCGCTCGTCATTTTTATCCGGAGTGCCGGACCATTGTCGATATCGGCGGCCAGGACTCCAAGGTGATTTCTCTGGGCGAGAATGGTCGGGTGGTCAATTTCCAGATGAACGACAAATGTGCTGCCGGCACCGGCCGGTTTCTGGAAATCATGGCGGCATCCCTTGGTTTCCGGCTCGATGAGTTTGGGGCGGCCGCCCTTGAATCATCAGCTGAGGTCGGCATCAACAGCATGTGTACGGTTTTTGCCGAGTCAGAGGTGATTTCGATGAAAAATCGCGGTTTGCCGGTGAAGGATATCGCCATGGGCGTGCATCTTTCCGTCGTGAACCGGCTGGTCGGGATGCTCAATCGGATGGGCTACGGAGAGCAGGTCATATTTTCCGGTGGGGTGGCGCGAAATCCTTGTATCGTCAGACTCCTGGAGGATCGCCTGGAGAAGGCAACGGTTTTGACCCCGTCTGAACCGGACCTGGTTGGGGCGATGGGCGCCGCGCTTTATGCGGCGGAAAACTGATGGCGACCTGGAAGAAGAAAGATGAGGCAGGGGCCGTGCATTTCCAGTTTCTCTGTGCATCCTGCAACGAAAAGAAAAAGGCCCTTCTGGAAAATGATCAGTGGACCCTTGTCCGAACCGATGAACCGGCCTCCTGCAATGATTGTGTTTTGCGGTGTGCCTTGACCGTCCGGCAACTCTGGGGCGCTGAGGAGCGGGTTCGGTATGAAATATGTGATCGCTGTTGTGTGAATGAAAAATGTGAATTGAAAGGCAGATATAGCTGAGTTGAGCAGCTCGTCGGCTCAAACGAAACTTATGCCCTTGCGGTATATTATTGCTGACCAACATTGAAATAATTGCGAAACAAAAAAACAAAGGAGAAATATCATCATGAAAAAACTTGTTCTGATCATCTGTACCGCATTTCTGGCCTTTGCGCAGCATGGCATGGCCGCTGACTACCAGTATGTATCCGCCGAGGAGCTGAAAGGCTGGCTCGAAGCGGCCAGGCCGGTGCTCCTGGTGGATATCCAGGAAAAGCAGGATTTCGCCGCCCACCATATCAGGGGGTCGCTGGAGACCAACGCCTACCCGGTGAAGTCGGATGCCGAGCGACAGACCATTGACCCTGCGGTTAGTCGGGCCAAGGACTATGAAGCAGTGGTGGTTATCTGCCCGCGCGGCAAGGGGGGCGCCAAGCGAACCTATGACTATTTGAAGGAGCATGGGGTGCCGGAGGCAAAACTCACCATTCTGACCGATGGCATGGAGAAATGGTCGTATCAGGAATGGGTTGCCACCAACTGATTTGACAGGGGCAAAGGTGCTGGTGCGCCCGGCGGTCTTCAAAACCGTGCGCTCGGCCTGCAAAGCCGGGAGGAGGTTCGATTCCCCTTGCCCCTTCCACTTAAATTGAGAAGCGAAATGAAACATCTCACCATCGGGGTTGCCGGTCATGTGGACCACGGCAAGACCTCTTTTGTCCGGCAGTTGACCGGTATCGACACGGACCGCCATCCCGAAGAAAAACGACGGGGGCTCTCCCTGGATTCTGGTATTGCCGGCTGGTCCCGTCCTGATGGCACCATGGCGGCCTTGGTCGATGTTCCCGGGCACCGTGATTTCCTCAAAAATACGATCCGGGGTTTGCAGGGAGTCGACCTCGCCGTTCTGGTGGTTGCCGCCGATGACGGCGTGATGCCGCAGACCAGGGAGCATCTGGACATCCTCTCATTTTTTAAGGTCAACGACGGGATGGTGGTTCTGTCAAAAACGGATTCGGTTGATGACGAGACTATGGAAATGGCCGAACTCGAAATCTTGGAACTGACCGCGAACACCTTTTTGGAAGGAAAACCGGTCATTCGTTTTTCGGCCCTGAACGGCAGCGGCAGGGAAGAGGTCATCGCCCGGCTTGACCAGGCTATGGCGCTATGTTCCGGCAAATCACCGGATCTGCCTTTCCGGCTCTGGATCGACCAGGTCAGGAGTTTTTCCGGGATCGGCACAGTGGTCAGCGGCACCATTCTCGCCGGTGGAATCAGGGTCAACGATGATCTTCAGGTTCAGCCGAACGGGATTAATACCCGGGTCCGTTCCCTGGAACAGCATGGCTGCAAAGTCACCGAGGCTTTTGCCGGCCAGCGAATCGGCATCAATCTCCACCGCGTCGGAGTGGATGACATCTGCCGTGGCATGTGCCTTGCTGCGCCGGGACAATACCAGCCCGTATCTCGCTTTAACGCGACCATGCAAATCTCACCCCACATCGGGGAACGGATCAAGAACAGGCAGAAGGTTAAACTCTATCTTGGCGTCTCGGTCCATACCGCCATCGTCAAATTCATCGATTCACCCCCGGATGAAACAGCCGGGAGTTGCCTGGTGCAGATGCAATTTAAAAGAGCCGCCGTGGTTGCGGCTGGGGATCATTTTGTGGTCACGCCTCTGAACAGGAACGCCGTCATTGCCGGTGGCATCGTTCTGGAGCTCTGCGAGGAAAAGATTCGTGAGGCAAACAAGGAAAAAATTTCCAGCCGGCTTACGGCTCTCCAGGCCGATGATTTTGCCGCCTACTTCGAACAATTCTGCCAATTACATCCTGGCAGGCCCATTGATTTGAATCATCTCGCCACCCATACCATCTGGCCGACCGAGAAAATTGAACAGTATATTGTTTCGGGAATCAAGAACGGGACAATGTTTGAGTTATCCGCCGGTAAATTAGTTCGAGTCTCCGACCTTGAAACGTTTACCCGTCGTTTTGCCGAAATTGTCCGGGCGGCTTTTCAAACTAAGCCGGACCGGGAACCCATGCAGGTTCAAGAGATCATGCATCAATGCCGGCCTTCCTGTGACGAACAACTGGTCTTGATGATCGTTGAGGACCTCAGTCGACAAGGCTATTGGATTAAGGAAAGAGGCGGGGGGCGACCCGCCGATTTCAAACAACGGATTCCGCTGGATTTGGCCCGGGTGGCAGCCTTGCTGCGGCGTCATGCCGAAGATCAGGGCGTTCGGCCGTTCAGCGCCGAATATTTTGTGAAGACGGTGGCCGAACCGTTTACCTTACGCCAGACCCAACGAACTCTTGACTTCTTCTGTAAAACAGGCGAGATGATCCGTCTGAATAATGGTCGTTATCTAACCGCCTCAGCCCTGGCGGAAATCAAGAAAAGAGTCGGTCGCTGGATCGTCGAAAGGGGAGAACTCTGTCTGCGGGATTGTAAGGAGGCGCTTGATTTCAGTCGCGGCATTGGTCTGCCGGTGCTGGAATATCTCGATCAGATCAGTTATACCACCAAGCATGGCGACGGACGAATTTTGGCCGAGCGCGATTTGCCCTGCGCGCCTAGACTTTGAGAAGGAGAAAAAATGCGGAATTCACCTGAATTTTTCGGGGAGTTGATCGGCACCTTTATTCTGGTGTTTTTCGGTTGCGGCTCTGTTGTGGTAACGGTACTTTTCGGGGCTCACTCCGGTCTTTTTCAGGTTGCCGCAGTTTGGGGCCTGGGGGTGACGCTGGCCATTTACGCCACCCGCCATCTCTCCTGCGCGCATCTTAACCCGGCAGTGAGCGTGGCCATGGTACTGGGACGCCGGATGACTATCCGCAAGTTGCCGGTTTATCTCGGCGCCCAGTTTTTTGGGGCTTTTCTGGCCGCTGCGGTGCTTTACACCCTGTTCTCCGGATCAATTACCGCCTTTGAAACCATGCACGGCATCGTCCGGGGCAGTCAGGAGTCGGTCCGGACCGCCATGATCTTTGGGGAATATTATCCCAATCCCGTGGCCGGCACCAACGCGGCGGTTTCTTACTGGAACGCCTTTGGCGCCGAGGCGGTTGGCACCTTCATTCTGGTAATGATGATTTTTGCCCTGACTGAGGGCTGCAATGTCGGACGGCCTGATGACGCCTTGGCGCCATTATTTATTGGAATGACCGTGGCCGCTATTATCTGTGTGATCGCGCCTCTTACCCAGGCCGGCCTTAATCCGGCCCGGGATTTGGCACCTCGGCTTTTCGCCTGGCTGGCAGGCTGGGGGCGAGCCGCCTTTCCTGATCCCCGGTATGGCTTTTTGGTAATTTACGTCTTTGCCCCGCTGCTCGGCGGGGCTGCCGCCTCCTTGCTGTTTGTTCGATTTCTCGAACCGATGATGCATAAAAAGAACGACTGTCGTTGTTGTGATTGATAATTGATGACACGGGAGAAAAGAATGCCCCTCGATACCCTTGATAAAAAGAAGTTACAGGACTATTACGGAAAAATCCTCCAAGGCAGCAAGGATCTGCAGACGGGTGCCTGTTGCTGCACCGAGATGAATCTTGCCCCTTCGGTGCAGGAAGCGCTGGCCCTGGTCAATGATGAAATCCTCGACCGGTTCTATGGCTGCGGATCACCGCTGCCGCCGGGGCTTGATGGCTGCACGGTGCTTGATCTGGGCTGCGGTTCCGGCCGGGACGCCTTCCTGGCCTCACGGCTGGCCGGGACACCCTCCGGATATGTCATCGGGGTGGATATGACCGAGGAACAGTTGGCGGTTGGCCGCCGCAATATCGACAGCCAGATGAGCAGATTTGGATTTGCCGTGCCGAATATCGAATTCAGACAGGGTTTTATTGAAGATCTCAAAGCCCTGAATATCGCCGATAACTCGGTGGATGTGGTGATCTCCAACTGTGTCATCAATCTGTCGCCGGATAAACGAAGGGTTTTTGCGGAGATTTTTCGGGTTCTGAAAACCGGCGGGGAACTCTTCTTTGCCGATGTCTTTGCCGGACGCAGGGTGCCGGAACAATTCCAGCTTGACCCGGTGCTGCACGGGGAATGCCTGGCCGGGGCGATGTATCGGGAGGATTTTCGCCGCCTGCTGCGCGACCTGGGCTGTCTCGATTTCCGGCAGATTAGTAGTCGCAGGATAAATCTCGGTAACCCTGAAATAGAAATGAAGATCGGCTTGGTGGACTTTTACTCGGTCACGATCCGGGCCTTTAAACTGGATAGTCTGGAGGATATCTGCGAAGACTACGGCCAGACCGCCATCTACCACGGTACCATAGCTGATTTTCCCCACTTCTTCGATCTGGACGACCACCACCGTTTTATCAGCGGCAAACCCATGCTGGTCTGCGGTAATACCGCCGCCATGGTCGGCGAAACCCGATATGCCCCCCACTTCACCGTCACCGGCGACCGGGCCACCCATTTCGGCCCCTTTGACTGCGGCCCTGCCTCGGTCAAAAACGACAATGAAGAGGGCTGCGGTGGGGCGTGCTGTTGAGGCAAAAGGGGTATGGTCAGCGACAGGACAACCGACTGCCTCCGATCTCCGTGATTGCGGCGTGCATATCGAAGACCTCCATGTGGAGCATGGGGTGCCGGAGGCGGAACTCTTCATTCTGACCGATGGCATGGAGAAATGGTCGTATCAGGAATGGGTTGCCACCAACTGAGAGTTGTGATGAAGAGGGTCTCCTTTCATGTCAGCTGAAGAGGATAGTGTTAAGTATCTAATCGTTGTTGTCGAGACAATCTGGTGCGACAATATACCGCATTGGATTCCATTTTTTGAGTGTTACAATGTGGTATAAATGCGCCGGTTGACCGGAGATATTTCACAATTATAACAGGAGGTTTTGCAATGGAAGAAAATAGAAGCAAAGAGCAGGGGGCCTCAAGAAGGTCTTTTTTGACCACCAGTGGTAAGATGTTGGCGGGGGCTGCTCTTGCATCCACTGTTCTGGCAGGAAAAAGTGAAAAGGCTCAGGCCTATGCAATTGATACCGGCTACAAATATGCCTTGCTTGATCCGCAAAAGGTCGGTCAGATAGCTTATGAGAATTATGCCAAACGGTGGTGCGCCTCCTCAGTTATTGCCGGTTTGGTTAACGAACTAGCCGCTAAAGTAGGCGGACCATGGAAGACCTATCCCATTGACGCGATGCGCTGGGCTCATGGTGGTTTTGCCGGCTGGGGCGCTCTCTGCGGCACTTTGACCGGGGCGGGCGCCGTGATCGGTTTGATTGTTCCGGACACCGACATCGCTGAGGCGATGACCAATGACTTGGCTTTTTACTATTCATCCACCGAATTGCCTAGCTTTACCCCGCCGAAAAATCTGATTGCCGATATAGAGAGCATGACCATTGCCGGCACTCCGGTCTGCCATATCTCGGTTGGCCGTTTCATGAAGAAGGAAGAAGTGGATTTTCTCAGTAATGAACGGGCCGAGCGTTGTGCCCGGCTTGCCGGCAATATCGCCATGGAAGCGACCAACATGCTGAATGAGTGGAAGAAAAATGGGAAATATACTCCCAAGCATAAGCCGCTCTTTAACGTGCTGGCTAACGGCATCACTTCCCAAAATAATTGCACGGATTGCCACGGCGACAATGTCCCTAACCCGGGTAACTATGCGACAATTACTACCGCAGAAGGTGCCGAATGTGCAACAAAACCTGCGGCCGGTAAACACTGATATAGCCGGTTAATTGGACATGTTCCGGCTGGCTTGTATGTCTCGCCTCTCTATTTCGGGCCGAGGCATACAAGCTATTTTTATGCGCCAAGCACGTTAAGGACGGCAAGATAACGATTGTATTGTTTGGCGAGGTATAAATACATAAGGGTGAACAGTATGTTTGGTCTGGGAATGCCTGAATTAGTCGTGATCATGGGCATCACATTTCTGATCTTTGGCGGCAAAAAACTGCCGGAGTTGGGTGCGGGTTTGGGAAAAGGGCTTAAGGCATTTAAAACCGGCCTTCGCGATGTAGACGAGCATGGTAAGCCCACCTTGGAAGAGGGCGAGCCTGGGAGAAAAGAAGTGAATGTCGTCAAAAACTGAGCAAGGTAATTTTTTCTTTTCTTAGAAAGGGCTTGAAAATGTTTGGAATCGGACTACCTGAGATGATCTTGATTATAGGCGTCGCTCTGCTTGTCGTTGGTCCTGAAAAATTGCCAGGGCTGGCTAAAACTTTAGCCCGGCAGATGGTCGAGTTGAAGCGAGCCGCCAATTCGCTGAAAGATAGCCTGAACGAAGAAGACCGTCCCCCGACCAACCATGACGATGTATTGCCGCAGGTTGTCGAACTTACCGCGCAGTCACCACAGGCCCTGCCGGGTGATCAATGGGTGCATGAACAGACTCAGGATCCAATCGAAATACCCCATCAGAGGATGCCCTCTGACCTGGAGTTTTCCGCGATAAACGTTGGCCCTGTCGGTTAACAGGCGGGCTGGACCAAATAGACCAGGCTCGATGAAGCATAAAAGCTGGTCACTCCGGTTTCCCGCAGGCCGGTGTCGCCGACCTGCTTTCAGCTAAATCATTAACTGTCCCCACCATTTGAAAATCATACGTCGTTTGGAAGGATCGTTATTTATCGGCGTTGCAGACAGCGCCCGGCATGATTTTTCTTTGTGAAACGGCATGATCGGTCATTTTCTTTATTCTTCCCATTTATACATCCTTTCTTTCTTATGAGAGGGAATCGCATCTTGTCCGGTCAAAGAGCGGGGTCGGAAAAACGGTTGCGGCGGCAGGGAAAATATCCGGTTTGGTCGTGCGCTTAATTGTCTTTAATGAAGTCAAGGACTTTGCATTGCAGGCAGTTTTCCATTTTTTTACGCCAATTTATTTGGGCCGTTCCCCGACAAAACGAGCCGCTGATCATCCAGCACACGCTTCCAGCCTTCAATTTAAATACAGGGCAACGATTTTTCCTCTCCGCTGGACATTGATTGATTACCCAGCATGATTTGAATTCATTTTTGGCTGAGGTGTTTAGGGAAAGAAGAAGGTACAAATGGGCTTCCACATGCGCAGGTATGCCCCGGTATCCTTGTTCATAACTCTGGACAGCCTTAACCGAGAGTCCCAGGAGTTGGCTGAGTTCGATTTGGCTTTTGCCGACTTTCTTGCGGATTGATGTGAATTCGTTAGAGGTCATAATACAATTCTTTTTGACAATAGTTTTGCGGTCGGCCGGATTTTGTTCAGGAAAAAAATCACCACTATGTAGTACTTATTTACCACAAAGTGGCGCTCTTTAAATGTGGTATGTTGTCGCACCGGGATGGAGTTAGAGAGAAAGCAGTTTGCGAAAATGATCTGGAAAGCTTAAAGCTTTCTTGCTTAGTCATGGCTATCCCTGTGACCGCTTGTAATTCCTTTCAGAAACACCGACTCTACCAGAAGAGTAACCCCGGCCTGCTCCAGTTGCCTGCATAAGGTGCTGGCCGGTGCTAGCGTATTTGGGACTCGATTTCCTGATCGGTAAGATTGTGCTTGACGTCTACTTTGACGATGCTGCAAAAAATAGAGAAGTTTGCCACGAAGGCAAGGTGTTTTTATCGGTGTTAGGGGCGTGGGAGTTTGTAATGGTGAGGGGGAAAACGTCTTGCGGTTTAAGCTCTTTTAAGATAATCGGTTCGGCGGCGTGATCGAGGCATGGGAAAAAATCCCGTTACCGTCAATAAAAAGAAAGGGGGGCTCTGGGGTGATGAGACGGTAACGGGAGTGATTCTTTTTGATTATATTTAGTGACGAGCGGCCTGCTTCGCCGACGAGGCCGGTGGATAATTTATTAAATTACATGGTTCCCGCGATCGGCAGAAGGTATTATGGAGAGCAATGCCCCTGTTGTGGTTGTCAGCGAAAGAGGGGGGCTTTCGGTCCGGCAACAGGAGCATCTCCATTTTATCGGGGCTCTCTTTCCTTGGGGGGAATGAGTCTTGAACGCAAGCGGTCCTGCCAGGGAAAATCGCTTGCCGAAATTGTCTTGTCACACCGTAGCCCCGATATGACGTTTTCAAGAATTATGTTTTCTTATACCGCTATTGTGGTCCCGGGACAATAAGGGGATCGCCTCAATCTGCTGGGCAATGTTCCCGGCGCTATCGGGAGAAACGGGGGATGATTTGAGGATGAACGCATTAATCGGTCCGGGGTCTGACCGGATCACACCTGGGCTGTTTTTGTTGCCCGCTTTACATATCGGCGCGGCAAATGCCGAGCTGCACGGCGTAGCGGACCAGTTCGGCGGTTGAGTGCAGATCGAGTTTGCTCATGATGTTGGTCCGGTGGTTGGCCACGGTTTTGGGGCTGATGAACAATTTGTCGGCAATTTCCTTGGCTGCAACCCCCTGGGCCAGCAGACGCAGGATTTCCTGTTCTCTGGGGCTTAATCCGCCGTAGCCTGAATCGGCGAATTCGTCCTCTTCGGAAAGGTCAAGGAGCTTGGCGGCGATTTCTTGCGATAATGACGGGTCCAGGTAGTAATTTTTTTGAAGCACCGCTTCCAGGCAGGCGGGCAGGGACTTAGCCACAAAGTCCTTGGCGATGTAACCAAGGGCGCCGGCCCGTAAAGCGTTGATGATGTAATCAATTTTCGTATGCATGCTGATAATGACAATCTTCATCTCCGGGAGTAGCATCGTTAAGGTCTGGGTCAGTTGGATCCCGCTTTTATCCGGGAGTGAAAGGTCAACAATCGCCACATCCGGTTTTTGCTCCATGGCAAGTTTTTCCCCTTCCCGGGCATCACCGGCAGTGCCTGCCACTTCATATCCGGCAAGTCCGGTAATCATCTGTTTCGTGCTGTCCCGAAAGAGCGGGTGGTCATCGATGATAATTATT
>JAHJIY010000097.1 GCA_018823175.1 Pseudomonadota bacterium | reverse complement strand
GACCGTTGTTTATAGTATCGTCGGTGGTGCCGATCAAGCCCAGTTCAGTATTGATCCTGCGACCGGCGCCTTGAGTTTTATCGGTAGTCCAGACTTTGAGACCCCGATCGATATTAACGGTGACAATATCTATGAGGTAACGGTCCGGGCCGATGACCAGAATGGCCTGACTACCGACCAGACGATCAACGTCACGGTGACCGATGTTAATGATAACTCCCCACTATTTACCAGCGGGACATCGTTTAATGTGGCGGAGAACACCTCGGTGGTTGGTACAATCACTGCCACCGACGCCGATTTGCCGGCCCAGACCGTTGTTTATAGTATTGTTGGTGGTGCCGATCAAGCCCAGTTCAGTATTGATCCTGCGACCGGCGCCTTGAGTTTTATCGGTGCCCCTGACTTTGATCTTCCAATCGATAGCAATGGAGATAATATCTATGAGGTAACGGTCCGGGCTGATGATCAGAATGGCCTGACTACCGATCAGACGATCAACGTCACGGTGACCGATGTTAACGATAATGCCCCGTCATTCACCACGGGCCCGGCTTTTAATGTGGCGGAGAACACCTCTGCGGTTGGTACGGTCACTGCCACCGACGCCGACCTACCGGCCCAAACCGTTGTTTATAGTATCGCCGGTGGTGCCGATCAAGCCCAGTTCAGCATCGACGCCAATAGCGGCGCCCTGAGTTTTATTGGTGCCCCTGACTTTGAGAACCCGATTGATATTAACGGTGACAATATCTATGAGGTAACGGTCCGGGCCGATGACCAGAATGGTCTGACCACCAACCAGACGATTAACGTCACCGTCACCAATGTTAACGACAATGCCCCGTCATTCACCACGGGCCCGGCTTTTAATGTGGTGGAGAACACCTCTGCGGTTGGTACGGTCACTGCCACCGACGCCGACCTGCCGGCCCAGACCGTTGTTTATAGTCTCGCCGGTGGTGCCGATCAAGCCCAGTTCAGCATCGACGCCAATAGCGGCGCCTTGAGTTTTATCGGTAGTCCTGACTTTGAGACCCCGGTCGATATTAACGGTGACAATATCTATGAGGTAACGGTCCGGGCCGATGACCAGAATGGCCTGACCAGCGACCAGACGATCAACGTTACGGTGACCGATGTAGATGACTTATACCCAACGATCTCCAGCGTCACGATGACGGACACAGACTTGAAGATCGGTGAGACCTCCGAGGTGACAATTACTTTCAGCGAGGCGGTAACAAATTTTGATAATTCCGATGTCACGGTGGAAAATGGCACGGTTGACGCCTTTGTTACTACAGACGGCGGGACGACCTGGAAGGCGACCTTTACCCCGGACGCCGATATCTATGATACCAGCAACCTGGTGACGGTGGCGGACACCTATACCGACTTGGCCGGTAATGCTGGGACTGGTGGAACCAGCGCTAATTATGTAATCGATACCAAGGCTCCGGTCTTTGATGTTGAGCTTTATACCTCTCCATCTTTAAAGGTTACAACCCCTGTTCCACATGATCCACCGGCAGGTTCTTATGTGGTTGGGGCGACAAACGCCGAGCATGATCAGGCCTCAAGCCCGGCGGGGCAGGCGACCAGGGAAATTATTTCCGGCACAAATGGTGACGATTTTATTGATCATAATCCTGCCTTTAGCGCAGACCCATTAAAGTGGGTCAAAACGCTGCATTTCACCTTTAGTAATTTCACATTGCTGACCTCTATCGTGATAGTTATCGCCGATGATATTTCCGCGATCGCCGGTTTTGATATTGAGGGAGTCGGGGTCGTCAGGACGGGCAACAGTTGGGAAATCACACCGACGGCCGCGATGCTGGTCGATGGTCTGGATTTAAATGTGGTATATGATTTTTCAGATACGGGTGGGCCGGTGGAGTTCAGCGCTGATGTTACTGTTGAGGGCGATGCCGGAGCTATTCCGTTCATCGTGAATAATAGTATGGATTTCTCCTGGCGTGATGCTACTACCGAGGCGGACTTTACCTTGCCGCTCGGACCGTCGGGGAATCCGGTCATGGTGCTGCCGCGGGATGGTCTGGGGGTTGATATCCTGGCTGGTGACGGCAATGATACCGTCAACGCCGGGGCCGGACATGATACGATTTACGGTGGAACCGGCAACGATATCATCCATGGTGGGGCGGGCGATGATACCATTTATGGTGAAGCCGATGACGACACCCTTTATGGCGATGCCGGCAATGACACCCTTGTTGGCGGTACCGGCACCAACACCCTTTACGGTGATGTAGGTGATGATATCTTTATCGGCGGGGCGGGCACCGATGCTTTTTATGGCGGCGATGATTTGGACACCGTGAGTTACGCCGGCGATAACACCGGGGTCACCGTTTCTCTGGCGGCTAATACCGGTGCGGGCGGCGATGCGCAAGGCGATACGTATTATGATATTGAAAACCTGATCGGCGGGAGCATGGCCGACAGTCTGACCGGCGCCGATAACGATAATACCTTTTATGGCGGTTCTGGTGGCGACACCCTCGATGGCGGTCTTGGCACCAACACCCTTTATGGGGATACTGGCAATGATCTCTTTATCGGCGGGGCCGGCACTGATGCTTTTTATGGCGGCGACGATCTCGACACCGTGAGTTACGCCGCCGATAACACCGGGGTCACCGTTTCCCTGGCGGCCAATACCGGCGTGGGCGGCGATGCGCAAGGCGACAAGTATTACGATATTGAAAACCTGATCGGCGGGAGTATGGCCGACAGTCTGACCGGTAACGATCAAGATAACGTCCTTGATGGCGGCGCCGGTAGTGACACCCTCGATGGTGGCCTTGGCACGAACATCCTTAATGGCGAGACCGGTGATGATATCTTTATCGGTGGGGCCGGTACCGATTCATTTTATGGCGGCGATGATCTGGATACGGTGAGTTACGCCGCCGATAACACCGGGGTCACTGTTTCCCTGGCGGCCAATACCGGAGCGGGCGGCGATGCGCAAGGCGACAAGTATTACGATATCGAAAACCTGATCGGCGGGAGCATGGCCGACAGTCTGACCGGCGCCGATAACGATAATACCTTTTATGGCGGTTCTGGTGGCGACACCCTTGATGGCGGCCTTGGTACGAATACCCTTTACGGTGAGATCGGTAATGATATTTTTATCGGCGGGGCCGGCACCGATTCATTTTATGGCGGTGATGATCTTGATACGGTGAGTTACGCAGCTGATAACGCCGGGGTTACTGTTTCCCTGGCGGCCAATACCGGAGCGGGCGGTGATGCGCAGGGCGATAAATATTACGATATCGAAAACCTGATTGGCGGGAGCATGGCCGACAGTCTGACCGGCAACGATCAAAATAACATTCTCGATGGTGGCGCCGGCGATGATCTTCTCATCGGCGGGATCGGCGCCGATCAACTGCATGGCGGCAGCAACACCATCCTTGGCGATACGGCCAGCTACGCAGGTGATATCGCTGGCGTTATCGTTTCACTCGACGGCCCTGCCGATGTCGGGATTGGCGGACACGCCCAGGGTGATACCTTCGATGACATAGAAAACCTGATCGGCGGTGACGGCAGCGATCAACTGATCGGCAGCAGCGGCCATAATCATCTCAGCGGCGGTCTTGGCGATGATGTTCTTATGGGGGGGGGCGGCGCCGATATCCTGGGTGGTGGCGCCAATAATGCCGGGGGCGACACGGCAAGCTACGCCAATGCCAGTGGGCCGACAGGGGTCTGGGCCTCACTCAACGACAGTCTCTGGGATATCCAGGACCTCTTTCCCGGTGATGCGGTGGGGGACAGATTCTATAATATAGAAAATCTGACGGGCTCTGATTACAACGATACCCTGTACGGCGACAGCTTTGATAACATCATCAACGGCGGTGGGGGTAATGATCTGATGTATGGCGGGGCCGGCGCCGATACCATTTATGCCGATCAGGGGAACGACACGGCAAAAGGTGACATCAATAACGATATCTTTCATGTCTCGGCAGACCTTGCCAATCTGCCAACCTCAATTGACGGCGAAGGTGATAACGGCGGCACCGGAGACGTCATGGTGTTGCATGATCTGGCGGCGTGGGGGGCAGGTTACGACTTGACTGATCTTGCCAGTGTTACCCACAATATTGAGACATTGGATATCAGTGGCGATCTCCATTCTACCGAGCTTACCATTAACAGCCAGGATATTTTAAATATGGTGGGTGATGGTAATTCATCCGAACTGACCATTTTAGCCGATAGCGGCGATTCGTTTGTGCTGGACAGCGGGGCGCAGAACGTCCCCTTTGTGCTTGATCTGACCGCCGATTATACCATTACCGATGGGGGACAGACTGCCGTGATCCATTGGGTCGTATAAAGTTTTGCGATGTTTTTCCGACTGACCATGAGTTTTGATGCAACAAGGTGGCGCTTTGAACATGCACAGCGAATCGCACCTCAAGGGTATTTGCGACGCGGTACATTCCCCGCAGCTCGGTCTCGTTTCACTCGCTATCTGTTGCGGGGTTAGTGAGCGAATCTAATGATGATATCCTTAAATACGGAGATTCCCCGTGGCTCGAAATCTCACCCTGTTTGCTATCTGCCGCGGGGAGCATCATAAATCGTTTGATCAGTGAAGAGACCATCTTGATGACCGATACTTCTCCTATAGCCCCGGTAAATGATTTTGTCGGAAAACTCGACCGGCAGGCGGTGTTGAACGCGGTCTCGGCTCTTGCTGCGCCAGATCCGGTGGCCATGGCCCCGCTAAAAAAGGGACTTAATCGTCTTACCGCCTCGACTAATTGGTCCGCTGAGATTGTGCGCTTGGAGCGTCTGGGACTTTCGGCCCGACATTTTTTCGGACCGTTGCGGGAGGCCCTTGAACTGGCGAGTGATCTTGTTCTGTTGCGTAATAACGACGACGGTTTCGCTTTACTGCACTATATGGAAAAGCGCTGGCAGTATCTCGGGGCGGATGGTCTGCCGCTGCCGGTTGAGGTGGTTGTCGATGACGGCGACAAGATTGAAGCGGTCGTGATGAATATCCCGATCGGCAGTGATAAGTTCGGCGGTTTTGCCTCATTGTCGGCCTTGTGGCCGGAACTGCGCGCGGCCTGGGCCGAAGTCGGGCTCGCCAGCCTGTTCATCAACTCCGGACAACTGCTTCTGCCGATCTTTGCCCTGCTGATCTATGACAAGATTGCCCTCAACGGCTTGTTTGAGACGCTCTGGGCGCTGGTGTTTGGCATGGGGCTCTATCTGGTCACCGATGCCGGCATGCGCCTGGTGCGAAGTTGGGTGACGGAACGGATCAGTGTCGATTTGACCTTGCGCGGCGATGAAAAACTCTGGTCAAAGCTGGTGGCGCAGGTTGATCTGCCGGCCGGTGGTTTTCCCCGGTTTTTATCCAATTATCGTGATCTGACCCAGTCACGGGATTTTGTTTCTTCCACCTATCTTTTATCGATTGCCGATATCCCTTTTCTTTTTTTATATCTGACGGTTATCGGCTTAATCGCCTGGCAGTTGGTGATTGTAATCATGCTGCTGATTCTGCTGTTTTCCGGGGCTGGATTTTTGTTGCAGTCACGATTGAACAATCTGGCCAAAGAAGCTGAGCGCAATAATACGTTAAAATTAGCCTTTATGGGTGAGACCCTGGGTTGTCTTGATGTGGTGCGGACTACCCCTGGGGCCGGCACATTTCTCCGGCATTGGCGCCATTTGGTGGCGCAGTCGACCGGCTTTGATGCGAAAAAACGTTTGGCGTCCTATCAGATGGGGATGCTTTCCCTGATCATGCAGACTCTGGCGACCGTCGTTATTTTGTCGACCGGGGTTTACCTGATTCATGCCCAGTTATTAAGTATCGGCAAGCTGATTGCCTGCAATCTCCTGGCGGGTCGGGCCATGGCGCAAGTGGCTTCTTTATTTGCGGTAACTGGAAAGTGGCAGGATTTCAAGCGGGCCGCCGCCCGTATGGGAGACAGTCTGGCCGAGATTGAGGAACGGGAATGTACCCCCCGGCCGGATATTGTGGCTAATATTTCAGTAGTCGGACTGGGTAAACACTATGAGGGGCGACCGGCGGCCCTGGAGGCGATCTCTTTTACAATAAAGCCTGGAGAGCGGATTGCCTTGCTCGGTCGGCCGGGGGCCGGGAAGTCAACCCTGTTGCGATGTCTGGGCGGGCTTAGTCAACCGGATACCGGCCAGATTCTGATTGACGGTCTGGCCCTGGATGATATCTCCCGTTTTGACCGGGTTAAATGGCTGGCCTATAAAGCCCAGGACCCGGCGGTATTTGCCGGGACCCTGGAGGATAATCTGCGGATTTCCGGTTGTACGGAGCAAAAGCGGTTTAGTGAGGCGATTTGGGTCTCCGGCCTGGAAAATGAATTCCAAAGTGGGCGGATGTCGTTGGGGATGAGCCTGGAGGAGCGCGGTAATAATCTCTCCGGCGGTCAACGGCAGAAGGTGGCATTGGCCAGGGTCTTTGCCCAGGCCAGCCGGATATTGCTGCTGGATGAACCGACCCTGGGTCTTGATCCGGAAAGTGAGCGGCAGCTGGCTGAGCGGCTGCCCAAACTTCTGGACAATTCCGCAGTGTTGATCATGACCACCCACAGTCCGGTTATGCTCGAGATGGTGCAGCGCATCATTGCGCTGGATGGCGGGCGGCTGGTCGCCGATGGCCCCCGCGAAAAACTGGTGACTTTACCGGCCCGAAAAGTAGCAAACCAATAATCGGCAACGGCCGCATAGATTGATTTATCCTGCTTGAACATGCAAAGCGAAATGCACCCCAAGGGCACTTCCTTCGGGGAGCTTCAATTTTAGATTCTTAATCGGTAATGTGGCGTTCCGCATATTGGGCCATCAGCTCATGGATCTTGACCGGCGGGGATCGGTTAAAATAGTGTTCAATCACGACATGACCCAGTTCATGGGCCACCACTCCCAACTTGCCATGCTGGGCAGAAAGATACAGGATATTCTCCCGCCGGGAATAAAATGAGATGTAATTAACCTTTTTTCGATAGCGTTTGAAGAGGGCCTCCTGTGCTTCTGCTGCCGTTGAATAGAGCATGATCTCGAAGCGCAGTTTTTCCGGGAACATCTCCAGGACAATCTGGACCTGTTCAATGATTATGTCAATTTTGGCGGCCACCTCGTCATTCACCGTCATTATCTTGTGCCGTTGTAACAGGTAGACCAGGTTTTTGCTCGGCACCAACTCGCGATTTAACTTCTGGAGTTGATTTGCGTGCTCGTAATGGATTGTGGCATAACGGGTCTGCAGCTCGGCCGCCTCGATCATTGAGGGAAACAAAAAGAAAATGACGGCAATAACCAGCCGGATCGACCAGCCATTGATGATCGGTGGCTCGGTCAGTTTGGAATTTCGGCCGCTGCCAATTTTAAGGATTATTCCCGGCAACTTATCTCTCCATCATCTTTGTCCGCCCAGTCAAAATAAAAAATCAAAATTACTGACAGCCCTCCCTCTGCGCGGGGAAAAGAGGCACGAAAGGGATGAGTAACAATGGGGAAAACTCGGTACTATATAGGCGGGACTTGTCACTTAAACGGCCCGGCTATTTCTTGATCTCAAAAACAGCCAGTGCAGCATGCAGTTCATGGGCCAACTTCTGCAACTCGGGAGAAGTAGCAACCTCTGGTTCAGCCTGGAGTTTATTTGTTAACTCACGAAGTTGGAGAACCTTGGCCGAAAGAAAGCTGTTGACCGCTTGCAGTCGGGCGACCACCTGCTGGCCTTCATCCTTTTCTCGTAACCGAACCTGCGGATCGAGGATCCCTCGACTCATCTGGTCGAGGATTATTTCAAACTTGTAAAGGGGGCCGGCGACTCGGTGGGTATAGCGCATCACGGCCCAGGCCAGAAACAATCCCATAGGGATCATGATGATCCAGATTGCGGCCAGGATGTGTTTGAACAGCATGGCCGGGGTGCTGGCGACCTGTAAACTGTAATTTTCGTAGGTGATGGTCAGGTATTGGGCGGTGCTATAGCTCAGCAGGACGGTAAAGACCAGGAGCAGAAGAACGAGCATCAGGTAGAAGTTGAACATGTAGCGCCCCTGGAACCCCTTCTTGATAAAATAATTCTTTCGCTTGTAATGTTTAATATCGTTCATGGGGTTCTCCATTTTGCGGGGGATTGCCGGATTTTTTTTCATTCTTGATTGAAGCGGCGACCATGACGGAGGCCTGGTCGCGCAAGTCATAAAGCCATCGGTTCAGCGCCTGTTCCTGGCGTTCGGAGATGATGGTCTCCCGGGCCTCTTCCGCCGAGATGTCAGAGGCATCAGCGGATGGGATTTTACGGAGCTGGTTGAGGCGAATTCTGTATTTAAAGTTATTGATCAGAATCGGTTCCGATTCAGCGCCAGGCGTAAGAGGGATAAGCGCTACCTGCATTGCGCTCGCCAGATTTCGGCAAGGTTCGTCATATTCCTTTTCTTCTCCTGCCTGAGTAGAAACCGGGAGCAAAGTCATTTCAACCCGGTATTCCTGTAATTCAAGAAAACGAGCAATTTCCGGCGGTGAGGGGGTGGATTTAAATGAGTCATATTTTCGTTCCAGAAGAATCTTGGTTAATGACTGTTCATAAAAATTCTGGAGCGAACGGCGGAAATCCTCTTCCTGCTCCAACTTCATTTTCATGGCCTCCTGAATCAAAAGCTCCCGGGTGATCAACGAATCGATATATTCTTCACGATTTGTCTGATCATGGGGGCGGCTCCGGCAAATCTGGTTAAACTCAGGGGTGGAAATGACGCGGCCGTTAATAATCAGAGCGGGGTTTGTTTCCGGGTTTTTATGTTGGTAAATATAAAATCCTGAGGTAATGATCGTAAAAACTACCGCGATCAACAGGATCGAAAAGATATATCGCATATGTCCACTCCCGATTTGTTTCCGGCTGATTATGAAGATCAGTCGGCTCGTTTTGCCAAAGAAAAATTCAGGAGCGTCTCCCTGAATGATCAAAGAACCTACATTATATATATTATCCTGAATTTGTGAGCGTTCGAGAGCGGCGCAGATGCAAGGCGACGATGTTGATAATACTTGGGTATATCAACGAGTTGTCAACACAGCAGATGCGCCGTTCTCGGGCGCCCCGTTGGGCGGCGGGTGAATACCTATTCCCGCAGCTAAACAAGTATTTTTGACGCAACTACAATCACCTGATCTGATAAACAGCTCTAAGCTGTCACGGATTCAGGTATTATCATATATCCGCAAGGGTGATGCTCGGATAACTACCTGGAATTACGATAACTTAATAGTAACCGGGGTGTAAATCAAATTCTCTTGGAACATACATTGCCATAAACGGGCTTAATCCACGCCCTGCGTGCTAGGTATATGTTAGCCCAAACGCCAATTATTGGTTCGTCCCCACGTGTTAGGGGAACAGGCGGATAAAAAGCGGGTCGGCGGGCTGCTGGTCTTTGAGGTTGAGCAAGGCGTGTTTAAGGGAGTTACCGCCTTAGTCCCGATCAAAAAAGGCCAGCCGAATCTTGAATATGTGGAGCGTCAGCGTCAGCGGCTGTTTTTGTCTGGGCGAAAACAGTGCGGGGGAAAAGGGACAAAGACCGGATCGACCACAACCCGGTTCGTTTGAGCCTGTCTGACAGGGTGGCCCCCCCGACTCAAACGTTCCCTAAGATCTAATTATAGGCATGACTGATGGCAAAAGTCAAGAATCGCACGAAACAGCCGGTAAGCGATTTAGGCCCGCCAGGGCGAGAGTCCAGGCCGAGACCCTTGGCTTTTTATCCGGGGGGAATTTACAAAGACAAAACGGTCATCAAGTTTTCCTCATTAGTTTGAGTTGTCGACAAAGTGTCGACAACTCAAACCCGCTTGACCCCCCAAAGGTCAAAAGCGGACATGACCCCTTTTTTATGACCCCTTTTCTTTTTCTTTTCACCTTAAACTGTTACTGTGGGCTTGCAAAAACAAGATTTATGCTATAATGAAATCAATATTAACGGATGGGTAAATTTCAGGCAGCCGGAAGGAATATCGAATGAAAAGTCGTGATGAAGTAATCAACCTCCTCACTCAAGTCAAACCTGAGCTTGAGCGGAAATATATGCTGAAGACCATGGCTCTTTTTGGCTCTTATGCACGTAACGAGCAAAACGACGACAGTGATGTCGATATCCTGGTAGACGTTGACCCGGCTATCGGCTTGAACTTTGTTTTACTTGCGGACAGGATTGAAGCCTTTCTTGAGCTACCGACAGAAATTGTTTCGAGAAGAGCTATTAAGCCCCGAGCGTATAAGTACATTGAGCAGGACCTCCTGTATGTCTAAAAGGACAATCGAACTGCTTCTCGCTGATATCTCCGAGGCAATGGAAAAGATCAGGCGATATTCTGCAGGAATGACTATTGATTCTTTTCAATCTGACGAAAAAACAGCCGATGCCGTAGTAAGAAACCTTGAAATTATCGGTGAAGCGGCAAACCGATTGCCCAAAGAATTCCATGATAAGCACAGTCAGATTGAATGGGCCAAGATTGTCGGCCTGAGACATCGAATTGTGCATGAATACTTTGGTGTAGACCTGGTACTGATCTGGCAAATTCTCCAAAATGACTTTCCCGCCCTCCAGAAGTCCCTCGAAAAAATACACTGAACCTAAATCTGATTCTTAATTTGTCTTGGCCCCTGCTCATTTGAAGAGAATTTCACAATAAGTAAAACCAGACCCTCGCCCAAAAAGGCACCATCTTTGACTCATAACAACCTGGAATAATTTAATTTTTTAAAACAAAAGCTAAGAGCGGACTTGACCCCTTTTCTTCTCGCAAGGGAAGTCGAAAAGGTACCAGATTTCTAAGCCGCCTATCCGGCGGTGAACATTGGTTACAGAAGCATGGTCTCGTTGGTTTCAATCCTTGTTCTTATGGATTCGCCCGGCAGACTAATTGAGTCGCAAATTTTAGGCGTTTGGACAAAGTGTTTCAATCCTTGTTCTTATGGATTCGCCCGGCAGACTCTGGGTGAGTTCATCGGTTGCGGCTGGGGAAACGGAGTTTCAATCCTTGTTCTTATGGATTCGCCCGGCAGACTTTCGGCGGAAACGTCATCAGTCCTGCCCCATCGCAAGTTTCAATCCTTGTTCTTATGGATTCGCCCGGCAGACAAATGCTTGGATAGCTGGCTCTGTTTTCAGATCCCGGTTTCAATCCTTGTTCTTATGGATTCGCCCGGCAGACTTTCACGGCCCTTGCCGGACACATCGTCCATATCCTGTTTCAATCCTTGTTCTTATGGATTCGCCCGGAAGACGACGAGAATATTTAATATGGGTTGCACCTGCTCAAGTTTCAATCCTTGTTCTTATGGATTCGCCCGGAAGACAGGACGAGAATATTTAATATGGGTTGCACCTGCTCAAGTTTCAATCCTTGTTCTTATGGATTCGCCCGGAAGACTACATAACAGGTTATTAGGTGTCGATGTAGAGTTAGTTTCAATCCTTGTTCTTATGGATTCGCCCGGAAGACACCCATCCCTTCAGTTGTGTCTTTCGACTCTGGTTTAGTTTCAATCCTTGTTCTTATGGATTCGCCCGGAAGACGAGAGGGTAAGCAAACAAAAAGCCATACTGTCACAAGTTTCAATCCTTGTTCTTATGGATTCGCCCGGAAGACGCAAGGGCGGCGGTCTCCAGATTGTTAGCTAATGTGTTTCAATCCTTGTTCTTATGGATTCGCCCGGAAGACTTTCCATGATTAACTCCTTAATGATGGTTGATGTTGGTTTCAATCCTTGTTCTTATGGATTCGCCCGGAAGACCAGGACGAGAATATTTAAATGGGTTGTACTTGCTTAAGTTTCAATCCTTGTTCTTATGGATTCGCCCGGAAGACTATCAAATTAGCAGTTGATCTAAATTGGCTTGTAATGTTTCAATCCTTGTTCTTATGGATTCGCCCGGAAGACTATCAAATTAGCAGTTGATCTAAATTGGCTTGTAATGTTTCAATCCTTGTTCTTATGGATTCGCCCGGAAGACT
>JAHJIY010000096.1 GCA_018823175.1 Pseudomonadota bacterium | reverse complement strand
GCGACCCAACTCAGCTTTATACCGCAAGGGCATAAGTTTCGTTTGGGCCGTCGAGCGACCCAACTCAGCTTTATACCGCAAGGGCATAAGTTTCGTTTGGGCCGTCGAGCGACCCAACTCAGCTTTATACCGCAAGGGCACCCCAAGGGCACTTCCTGCGGGGCGCATAAGTTTCGTTTGGGCCGTCGAGCGACCCAACTTGAGCTTTAGGCTACATGGAATCAGGGGCCTTGACCCCGATCAGGGTCAGACCGTTGTCCAGAATAATTCTCAACCCCTCCGCCAGCCACAACCTTGCTTTGGAAAGCGGCAAATCATCAGAAATTACCCTATGCTTACTATAGTAACTATGGAACTGGCCCGCCAGTTCCTGCATATAAAAAATTATCCGGTGCGGTTCCAGGGCCAGGGCCGCACTATTAACCAGCTCCGGATATGCGGCCATACTCTTCAACATACTCTGTTCTTCCGGTTCAACCAGCAATTCCAGCGACACCTCGGCTAAAGGTCCACGCTCAACTCCCAGTTCTTGCGCCTTACGCTGAATACTGGCCAGACGGGCATGGCCGTACTGCATATAATAAACAGGATTCTCCTGGCTCTGCTTAGTCGCCAGATCAAGATCAAAATCAAGCTGACTGTCCGCCTTGCGCATCAAAAAGAAAAAACGCACCACATCAGGCCCGACTTCATCAAGCAACTCGTCAACCGTCACAAAGGTTGCTTTCCGCGTCGACATCTTAACCTGCTTTCCTTCCCGCAGCAGAGTCACAAACTGATGAAGAACCACTGTCACCTTTGACTGATCATAGCCCAAGGCCTCGATCCCGGCCATGACATCAGGGACCGTCGCAATATGGTCGGAGCCGAAGATATTGACCATCCAGTCAAAACCACGCCTGAATTTCTCTCGATGATAAGCAATATCAGGCAAACGATAAGTCGGCTCGCCGGTACTTTTAATGATGACCCGATCTTTTTCCATCCCGAACTTAGTAGTTTTGAACCAGACCGCACCGTCCTGGTCGTAAACCAGCCCCTTTTCCCGCAGAATCGTGACTACATCATCAACAAGGCCCTCATCATATAGAGAATGCTCGTTGTAATAATTATCAAATTTGATTCCCATCCGTAGCAAGGTGCCGTTAATGTCCTCAAAGATGGCCTTTTCGGCACTCTGCTTAAAAGGGGTGACATCGACCTGATCTTTCAGGCGATCACCATGCTCCTTGACCATCACCGCCGCGATGTCCCGGATATACTCGCCCTGATAACCATCTTCAGGAAATTCATTGGGCAGACCAAGTTGTTCCAGGTATCTGGCGCGGACCGATTCACCGAGGACTCGCATCTGGCGACCGGCATCGTTGTAATAATACTCTCTGGTCACCGCGTGACCGGTCGCCGCCAGCAAACGGCAGATCGCATCACCCAAAGCGGCCTGCCGGCCATGACCGACACTTAATGGCCCGGTAGGGTTGGCGCTGACGAACTCGACCAAAACTTTCCGGCCGGCGCCGACATCACTGAGACCGAATTTTTCATTCTGCTCACAGACCCCGGGCAAGACAGACTGCCAGACCTCCGGTTTGATAAAAACATTTACAAAACCCGGACCGGCCAATTCCACCTTTTCAACAAGGTCCTTTTTCTCGCCGAGCATAACAACCAGATGTTGCGCCACTTCGCGGGGGTTCTTTCGATCTTTGCCCGCCACCACCATCGCCATATTGGTGGAAAAATCTCCATGACTGGCCCGTTTGGAATTTTCAACGACATACATGCCGGCTGCGGCAGCGGACCAGAGCCCCTGCTCCACGCCCTGCCGAAAACATTGATCAAGCTCTGCACCAAACCTTTCTTTAATCATCTTTTGATTGTCTCTTTAAAAAATCTTGGTCTTTTTAATCATAAATATACAAACGCTTGTTGCTGCCGCCCAAAAGGCACAGAACCTCATAACTGATCGTATTCATCCACCCGGCAATTTCATCGGCATTAATCTCATCATCACCCTGACGCCCCATCACAACGACCTCAGCTCCCGGCTGAACTCCCGGGATATCGGTTACATCCGCCAGGCAGGCATTCATGCAGACTCGGCCCAGCACCCTGGCCCGGTGGCCATTAATCAAGACCTCTGCCTTACCGGTAACCGAACGAAGATATCCATCATCGTATCCCACCGGCAATACCGCCAAAGAAGTCAGGCGCCCGGTCACATAAGTATGGCCGTAACTGATCCCAAAATCAGCCGGCACTTCCTTGACCTGCAACACCCGGGAATGAAAACTCATAACCGGCCGCAGACTGAGTTTTCCCCGCAAAACAGACTCAGCCCCGGGATAACACCCATAAAGGGTTATCCCGGGACGAACCATGTCGAAATATGTCTCCGGATAACGGATTAAAGCGGCAGAATTGGCAATATGGCACACCATTTCGCCATCGGAGGCAGTGCCAATCGAAGCCGCCAAACCTGCAAATCTCCGGCCCTGCTCAAGGGTAGGCGACGATTGGTTGCTATCAGCCAGAGGGAAATGACTCAATATGCCAGCCAGATAAACCCCCGGCAACCGGCCGATCTCATCGACAAAGAGCTTGAGCTCCGACGGCATGATCCCCAGACGTCCCATCCCGACATCAACCTTCAGATGTACGCCAACCCTTGCTCCTTTTTTTTCAGCAGATATCGAGAGTGCAGCTAAATTAGCCAGATCATAGACCACCGGCGTCAAACAATACTGAATTACCTCGGCAAAAGATTCGGCTGGCGCCCCCAACAGCACCACGATCTCGCCTTCACAGCCGGCCTGCCGCAGACAAACACCCTCTTCGGTTTCTGCCACGCCAAAGGTAGAGGCCCCGGCATCAGATAAGACTTCAGCCACCGGCAGCAACCCATGACCGTAAGCATCAGACTTAACTATAGCCATAATCCGGACTCGGTCACCAACCAGTTTGCCGATCTGGTCATAGTTGTACCTGAGCGCAGCGAGATCAATCTTGATATTATTATAAGAAGCAGACGACATTATTTGTCCCTACACTATCGCAGACCAGGGAAACAATCACAATTAAGATCCGGAATTATGAATGCCCCACCACTTTTTCCACATCATCCGGCTCGACCAGAAAAGACTGCAACCAACCGTAACGTACAGCAGGCCGACAAAAACAATCGGCACCGATGAAGACCGCAAAAACCTGCCTAGCACAATCATGACAATAACCAGCCCCCAGGTCTTGAACGAATATACCCCTCCCAGACAGCTTCCATCACCACTTTGCACAATACGCTCGATATTACGGTTCGCCACCCGGTCCAGGATCATTCTTGACTTGCAAAGCCCCAGCAACATGGACACCAGCAAAAATATCTCCCAACCGGAACCAGACACCCACCTGCCCCCACGAAAAAACAAAAAACCACCTACAAGGCTCCACAGTAGGGCGGCAACCAGTAAGTGGGTTTTAACCGAAGCACCTGGTTTGAATTTTGCCATGAACTATCGACCCGGCGGACCGCGGCCCCTCTAACAAACAATTTAAAGTTTCAACCAATATCATATACCACGGTCAGAAAAGAGCTGCCGCTATCAATCTTTAAAACAAGAACAAATTAAAGATTTCTCACGACAGACAACTGCAGCAAAGCCTTAACCAGCAAAGAGTTTTTCCCGGAGACGACAAACACCCTTCAATGGGTTAGATGCTCCACCGCCAACCCCCATAAAGCACATTTCGCCAATGGATATTAAAAAAAAGGCCCATCTCCCTTTGCAGGAGACAGGCCTAATCCAGCAAAGCTGGAAATTTACTAGCAAACCATTAAGACACGACCCTTGGGTGTCAAAAGAAAGTTAACCCCGACAGCATTTCTGCTTATCTACGTAAGAGCCAAGTCTTTCAACAGACAAAAGTTACCAGAATACATTACACCTCGGTAACGGTAATGGCGCCTTCTGGACAAACCTCAACACAAGTCTCACAACCCAAACACTCGTCAGCATTTACCGGCTCAGCTTTACCATCCTCTATCTCAAGAACCTGAGCGGGGCAAGCGTTTACGCATTCCTCATCACCAGTACACTTATCTTTATCGACATCAATCTGCCACATTGTTATTCCTCCTGGAGAAAATTAATAATTATAAATTTTAGTGCCATAATCGCTAGCATCAAATCTATCGAAAAACTAACTTTTTACCGCACAAGAATACTTCCTGTAATTCAACCCTGTTCTTTTGTCAATAAAAACTTTAGCTACTTCGGCGAGAGGCTAATTGGCAAAAAAATACCTGCCTTTGACCTTCTCGGCTCATCCCCTCAATCCCCAGCTCTTAACATCTAACCACCCGATTTAACGTTATTATCACAGATGGCAACAACTCGACCTCCAAAAAAAGAAAACAGAACTACACCCTGCTGCTTTGACTACTCATCAGAAGATTAAAATTGTAATCGCAGACCGAATTTAATCTCATCAGCTGTTATATTATCCATCCTCAACTTGTTACTGATTTTAACGCCGCCCAGATCAATATACCGATAATTAAGATCAAACATCAGATGACTACTAAGTTTAATGGCAACCCCTCCACCGACATTCCAGGCAAACTCGTTACTTGATTCCTGATCATTCCACCACCCTGAGGTTTTCCAATCCCAGGTATTACTGGAAATACCGATCCCACCACCGACATATGGGACAATATCCTTTTGCGGCAACAGGTCAATATAGACATTGGTAAAAATGGTATGGGAATTCACACTACTGCTGATTGAACCAACAGCAGTATCTGAACTGAAAATATAATCCGCTGAATAGTCAAATGCACTCCGCAAACTGAATTCAACCTCCAACCTCACCGGTTTCTGATTATAACCATATGCCATGCTACAGACAAAAACCTCATCCTCCGCACTCGAGGAGCTAACGGTTTCAGAGGCATAAGTACCGGCTCCTTCAACATTATCAATCTCCATCAGGGAGGCCCCGACCTTCCAGGCAACATAGTGCTCGGCCATTGCCGGAGTGGCAAATAAGGCCGGGACCAAAAACACCATCAAAAACGTAAGAAGTCTGTTGGTTTTCTTCATATTAATCCCTCGCTTTCAACGTTAACTTTATACCTGACCATAAATGGCTACACTAATTACCAAACCGATTATACTACATTCCCTGCCAAATTCAAAAATATACTGTGACAAAACCACTTCGGAAAGTCAGGCGGCAGATCTCTATTTTTTATCTTTTTGTTCAATCTTATCTCAAAAGTTTTTTCCAGATAGTCTAAACTTCTAAACTACCTCTTTGCGCAAACCGACCTCTTGGTTAAAGCGTCCATAACTAACATGACTCTGGGCAAAAACCGAACGTCTTAACCTTTCCCTCGACCAGCAAAAAAATCATTAAACAAATTGCTGGTTGACCTGACAGGCTTGATAATTTAGATTATCAGCCTGATCGAATATTCGGACACTATGTCCTTAATCTGAATTCCTTGAAAAAAATGAAAATCAAAAAGAAAAAAAATAAACTACCCGATGCCAGGCTGGTCGCTGAAAAAAACGAGATGGCCATGATTGAAGGTATTCTGGAAGGTAGCCCGGACGGAATCGGCGTGGCAGTGGTTCGCCTGGAATGCGGTTGCAAGAAGATGGCGGCAGTAGACAAAGAAGGCGACCCGGCCAGTAAAGTAATAATCTACCGGGACTCAGCCCTGAACATCTGTGACAAATGTAAAGAAGACGATGGGGCCTTTGCCCGAGTGAAAGAGGCCTTCATCCACTGGGACAAATCCGGACCTGAAGAATCCCAACGCAAAGCGATTGAAGCAAAAGTCTTAGGCACCTATCCTACTCATTAACTGCCTCTCGCAGATCCAATAATCAGGCCCCTGCGGCTAACCGGGAAAAGAGGCAGTAAACCGCAATGGATTAATTTAAGCTGCCTTCATCCTTAACACCTTACCAAGAGTAGGTCAGGGGGTCCAGTCTTCCTTTTACCATCAACTCCAGGGAGAACTGCAACAGGGACTGATCAAAAGGGACCATTTCTTTTGCCCCGAACACCTCTTTACTTGCAATTGCCGCGTCCTTAATCTTCTCAGCCTCACTGGCAGAAATCGCATTTGAAACAGTCAATACATTGTCCGGATTTTTCTCAATGGAAATCCCCGGCATCCGATACATGGCAAGCATCGGGAAATCATCTTTCCGGGAATCCCACCACCAGTTTTTCACCACCCCGGCTTTTGCTTTACCAGCTTTCACTGCGGCACAGGTCGCGCCATGATTTGGCGTGGCGATTAATGCTTTGCCACCGGTAGCAGCCAGAGCGCTTGATTCCCCGGAAGAGGCTCCCCTGGCAAAAGCTATTTCAGAGGGATACGTACGTAAAATATCTTCGGGATCCTCTCCTTTTGGATAAACAAGAACCCCGGAATAGAACTCCCTTCCATTAACATTCTGCACCAGGGCGGTACCAAGACCCCGCGCCTTAATGATCGCCTGAACAAATGATCCGACATAAACAATGTTCGGTTCCGTAGTGCTGAATGCCCTAAGAATCTCAGGATAATTTCTAGCGATCCGCGGCACGATATTCAGGCCGGATTTGTCCGAAAGAGCGGCGACAATCTCCTCAGCCTTTTCTGTTTTCGTCTTCCAGGCCGGAGGATACCAGCAGGTGATTGTTTCGGCGCTTGCGGATGACATAAAAAATCCAATCATCATAAATAAAATTAGCACCAGAAAACCAGTTCCTCTTTTCATTTAATTACCCACGGGATAGATTTCACATAATCATCTTCGACCTGATCATCGAAGCAATATTTGCCCTTTGCCGTAATAAATTAATCTTTCACCATTAAGGATTTTATCACAGAAACATGACCTGATTCAAAATTATTCCGACCCACCAGGAGAATAAAAAATGCACATCAACCCTGCGGGAAAATACCTCAGATATTTTTGGAATTATAATGATCAGATAATGCGGGAAAGATCTGAGGTAATCTAGAATAGCGGTTAAACAGCAAATTACCCCTCTCCAACCTGCACTGGTTGCTAAATCAAAATAAATTCAGGCTGTCAGGGGAAAATACTCTATTTGCCACTATACTCCCTGGCCTTGGCAACCAGAGCCGGCGCCCATTCCGGAGTACCCAAAGCATGGATATGGGTATAAAGGGCTAAAACATTATTATAGACCAACCCGTCTTTACCGCCGACAAACCCCACGCCCCGTTTCATTTCAAGTGCGAGAGAATCGACCTTGCCGGTCCAGGACAATATTTTACTATAGCGAAACTCATGGCCTTTAATTTCGGTACCGACCGGATAAAATGGATTGTCGCCGGTGGTTTCAAGCTCGGTATACCCATGGGCCTGCGGTCTTTTCTCCAGACCGAACTTGACCGGAAAAATTCCAACCAGAGGAAAATCTTCTCCTTCCAGAACCATACTTCCCCCCAAATAAATCAACCCGCCACATTCGGCATAGATCGGTAAGCCCTGTGCCGCAGCCATTTTAACCGACTGGCGAAAAGAGATATTGGCCGACAACTGGCCGGCGCTGGTCTCCGGGAACCCTCCCCCAATGTAAAGTCCGTCAATTACAGGCAATTCCGATGCGGTCAGGGCGTTAATTTCTACCAGTTCCGCGCCGGCCTCTTTCAGGGCCTCAAGGTTCTCGGCATAGTAAAATTGAAAAGCGGCATCCCTGAGAACTCCTATCCGGACAATGCGGCTAATATTTTCTGAATCGGAATAGACCGCGTCATGAGTCATCAACTTTTCCGGAACATCCGCCATAAGCTTATAAACGGCGACAAGGTCGAGATATTTCATCGCCTTTTCGGCCAAAGAATCAATCGCCTCCTCCGCTCCTGAATGTTCCGGGCACGGAGTTATCCCGAGATGCCTCTGCGGAAAAACATCATGCTTCGATCTGGGGATAGCGCCAACCACCGGGACACCGGTATATTTTTCGACCGCCTGTCTGACAATGTCCTCATGCCGCTTACTGCCGACCCGGTTAAGCACCACCCCCCTGAGGTCAACCTCCTTATCCAGCTGCTGACAACCAAGAACCATGGCCGCCACCGTCCTGGTGGTCTTGGTGCAATCAACCACCAGCAATATCGGCAATCCCAAGGATTTAGCCAGTTCAGCCGTACTATAAGTTCCTGCCGAATCAACCCCGTCATACAGTCCACGATTACCTTCAACAATAATGATCTCCCCCTGACCGGCATGCTCATAAAATGACTGAAGCATTGTCTCCGCAGGCATCAGAAAGGCATCGAGATTATAGCAGTGATGTGCGGCGGCAAGAGAAAGCCAGCCGGCATCGATATAATCCGGCCCTTTCTTGAAAGTAATCACGGTTCGCCCCTGACGAGCAAAGGCCGCCGCCAAACCAACCGAAACCAAACTTTTACCGGAACCACCACCCAGTCCCGCGACAACCAATCCTCTGGGACGATTTACGCTTTGCATAGCCAAAAACATTCTCCCTTCATCTACTTTTCAGATAACTTTTAACGGCCCATTTTTTTTGACTAAGTACATAGTGCATGTTATTTTCCTTAATCTCCTTGATATCCGTCCCATCCGTGCTTATTCATATTAAAATTGTCCAATGGGCAGCAAAATCAAAGAGAAAGAACTTTTTTGCATGTTCAGTTTACCAACATCTAAAATAAAAATTTGAGGACTGACACGATGTCTGACCAGAATCAGCATGAAGACCTGCCCAAAGTCATAGAAGAGCTTGAGGAAAAATGCAAGGAACTTCCGGATAATGTCATAGCTCACCACCACCTGGCCCTGGTTTACCTGAAAGCCGGACGGGCCGATGACGCGATAAAAAAACTTGAAAGATGCCTGGAAATTGACCCGAGTTCAATGGCAGCTCTTGTTAACCTGGGAGCAATCTACTTTGAACAGGGAGACCTGGACAAAGCCATGGAAGTTAACGAACAAGCCCTTAAAATATTACCCTCCTCAGCCCAATCCCATGCAAATATTGGCCTGATCTGGCAACAAAGAGGCGATGCGAAAAAAGCGATCACCTCTTACACCGAAGCAGTCCGCAACGACCCCAAGCTGGTAACGGGTTGGATTAATCTGGCTACCGCTCATATCATGAACGGCACCTTTGACAAGGCCTTGCAGGCCGCCCGGGAAGCAACAAAACTTGAGCCTGATTTCCCCATGGCCCAAAACAATCTGGCCGTAGCCCTTTACTACAAAAAAGATTTCAAAGCCGCTAAAAATGCTGCCGAAAAAGCAAAGGAACTTGGTTTTCAGGTAGATCCGCGTTTTTTTGAGGCCATTGCCCAAGAGTTATAAACATGGTCAAAAACAGCAATATTAAGGTACGTCCCTGGTGCCCTTTTTGCGGCCAGGATGTCGGACGGCCCCGAGAACAAGTCCAACGCAAGATGAATGAATTTACCGCCGGCGCTTGTCAATGCGGCGCGGTTTATACCTGCGACCCCACCGGGTTTAATGTTGGCTCTGCTATGGTTGAATGTATGGTCCATGCCTGTGATGACAACTGGGACCTGGCCTGGGAACTGATGCCCGATGATGATTACCTCTCCGGCCGCTTGGACAAGTACGACGAACAGACCCACCAGGTATATGAGCTTGGCAACTTTGATGGTCGTAGAATCAGAGGGGTTCTGTACTTTATTAGATTAAACAAGGACATTGCTGAACTTTCAAGTCGGCTGGACAAACACAAACAAACCTTAAGCGCCGCCCTTTTACCTAAACGATCCGGCGACATTCCTGACATGGAACCGACCCGTGATCCCAAGCGAAAAAAGAAACGGGCCCAGAAAGATCAAGTCAAACAAATGGTGGAAAATCAGGATATCGACGGATTGGTTGATCTGGCGCTTGATGATCTGAAAACATTACGCTTTATGCAGCGCCTGCTCTACGATCCGGATGAAGATAAAAGATGGATGTGCGCTTTTGTAATGGGTCAAACCTGTCGCCGCCTTTCCACCCGGAAACCAGGCGCGGTCAGCGACCTGCTTCACCGCATGTATGAAGCGTGTTCCGACTCGGCCTCGACCCACTGGGGCATCGTGGAAGCAATCGGCTCAATTATTGCCGCCCGCCCTGATATCTTTGGCGGATTTACCCGCCATATGCTGATGCTCAGAGGGGTGGAAACCTCCAGAATTCATGTTTTATGGGCTCTAGGCACTATCGCTGAGAAACGGCCAGATATTGTGCGAAGCACCCCATTTTACAGTTTATTTAACTTTGTAAATCATGAGGAGACTGCCACTCGCGGCAATGCCGTAAGACTGTTCGGTAGAATTAATGCATTGGAAGTTAAAAGTGAGATAGCAAAACTGGTCAATGACCCAGCCAAACTCAAAGTTTACGAACAAGGAGTACCCGGCACCATAACCGTGGGAGCGCTGGCCAAACAGGCCATAGAGACAATGGACAACTGGAGTGAAAACAAAAATGACTGATATTACCCAAGACAAAACAGAAAATAAAACCCAGGCCCAGCAAGATTATGAGGCTGGACAGGACTTCTTGAACAATAAAGACATGTCTCAAGCAGCAAACGCCTTTCACAACGCCCTGGTCGGATTCGAGCAGGAAAAAAATGAAATCGGCATTGCCAATGCTTCAGACAAACTAGGTGATATCTGCGCCTTACATAACGACATCGTCAGATCACTAGAACATTATGACCGGGCATACGCGATCTGCGAAAAAAATTCCGACCGCTTCAGCCTATTTTCCATCGAACGAAAAAAAGCCCAAATATTTCACAAAGCCAAAGAATACGATAAAGCGATTAAAATGTACCTTGATGTGCTTGACGAATTTAGCGCTCTGGTAAACCCGCAAGGTTCGGTGGACACTTTAGAAACTCTGGCTGAGCTATATCTTCAGGTTGGCGACAAATCAAAGGCGGCTGATTCATTCCGAATGGCCGCCTCCATTCACAATAATTTCAAACATAAAAAACATGCGGCAGAATTCATAAAAAAAGCCGAAGCTGCTGAGCAAGCTTAACTGCTTCATGATTGAAGCTCCCCGCGGCAAGCCACGGGGAATCTCCGTATGGAAGGATACTTTCATACGGAGATTCGCTCACTAACCCCGCAGCAGGTAAGGAAGCCTGAGACACTCCGAGCTGCGGGAAATGCGCCCTGAAGGAAGTGCCCTTGGGGTACATTTCGCTTTGCATGTTCAAATCAAGGAGTTAACGACGGAATCACCATTGCAACTGAGAACATCTTTACTAATGGAACACTGCTTATCGGCCAACAAACCGGCTGGTTACTAGCAAAAAAAATGCAGAAACCATACGGCTTCTGCATTTAATCAATTAATACTATAAATAAGTTACTCTTTACTTATTTTCTTCAGCAGTGTCTCGTAGTTCCTCATCCTTGGCCCGGCCTTTTGCCGCATACATGGTGGTACTGCCACTGGACCAAAAAGTCAATTTACCTTCTTTAACCAAATCATTGGCCGCATTTTTAACAGCACGCGGTTTGGTATCAGGATCACATTCATAGAAATCCTTGATATACAACTGAGGCTTGGGAGCGGTCATTGCTTTATTAAGGATCGCTGCTTTCAATTCATCGTTACTTAAAGCCATTTTAGTACTCCCCTTTTAAAGTTTCCATCATATGTAGGCTTTTATATGATTGGCAGCTTATAATTAATTATAAACTGCCAACCATGGACTCCAGGGTCTTTATACTTAATTATTTGATATGGCTTGTGAATTTAAACTGAGTGGTTGTTCTCCAAGTATCATAAGCCAACCGGTAATCATCAATGGACTTGATAGTAAAAGGTATTCCGGTTTTCTCGAAGAATTTCTCCCAGCCAATCCTATCACACCACTCACCAACACGCTCATATTTACGTGCGTCTTTAGAGTAAACTTCAAGGATATTTTTCACTGCATCAACAACCTCAGGCCAACGCGGCGGTTTATTGGGCAGGAACGGAATAACCATCTTGGAAAATTTCGGATAGGTCCTGGAGTTAGAAACCTTACCACCAACCAGAATGGCGATACCGTCACCTTCCGGATCAGCAAGCGGCATGGCAGGACACATGGTGTAACAGTTTCCACAGAACATACAGCGCTCATTTTTAACCGCAACAGATTTAACTTCTTCACCGCTGCTGGTAGTAGCTTTAGCGGGTTTGATCGCACCAAGCGGACAAGCAGAGACAGCCAACGGAATCTCACACAGACCGCTTATCGCGTCGTGATCAATCATCGGCGGTTTACGATGTACACCAAGAATAGCGATATCCGAAGCATGAACCGCACCACACATATTCAGGCAGCAGGCCAGAGCGATACGAACCTGAGCCGGCAGCTTATGACTGGTGAAGTAATCGAATATTTCGTCCATAACCGCTTTAACAACACCGGAGGCGTCTGTTGCCGGAGTATGGCAATGAATCCAACCCTGGGTATGAACACAGTTGCTGACACTGGCGCCGGTACCACCGACAGGCATTCTATTGCCGCGACCAGCCAGATCATCCAACAATGGTTTTACTTTTGCTTTTGAATCAACCATGAACTCAACGTTGTTACGGGTAGTCCACCGCAGATAACCATCACAATGGGCGTCAGCTACATCACAAAATTCACGGATCAATTCGATACTGATCAAACGAGCAGCACCAACCCGTACAGTGTAGCATTCGTCGCCATTTTCAGCTTTATGCATCAAAACACCTGGCTGCAAAATCTCATGGTACAGCCATTTACCGTAATTCTTTTTAACCACCGGCGGGAAAAACTGTTCAAAATGTGGGGGACCGATGTCAGTTATTCTGTCCACCATCGGATTTTCCGGATCGTAACCCATAATAAACCTCCTATATATGCAATATCTTATTATCTAATTTATAATCTGACTGAAATACCGCAAATTACTGAGCATTACGTTTACGGAATTCTTTAACATCACGTTCCCAGCCACCTTCAACCTCATCTTCACCCCAGAAGACATAGGGGTTGGAACGGGGCTCTTTAATATGCTGCGGCGCAGGCGTAATTTCCATAACGGTCAAGAAGGTAGGCAGACCGACACGCATGATGGTCTCACCGACACGCTCACGGTTCTTGCCGACTTCCATCCACCAATCCCAGATTTTCTCAATAACTTCGATAACTTCTTCGAAATCATTGTCAGGATCAACTTTAATAAAAGGAATGGTCATGGTGGCGAACTGAGCACCATCAAGGATCGGGGCCTTCGCGCCGACACAGATGGTTGCGCCCTGCTCTTTACCAACCCGCAGTGCACGAGGCATAACGTTGATACAATGCATGCAACGGGTACACTCGGAGTTATCAATCTTCAGGGTATCGCCTTCCATCCACATACAGCCGGTGGGGCAAAGGTCGATAACTTCTTTCTGAATATCAAATTTACCCCAGTCACGACCTGAATGGGCACCGGCGTTAGGAATATAATCACCCTTGAGATAGCCCTTAACTCCGGCCTGATCAATTCGGATATCATCTTTCCAAGTTCCGATAACAGCAAAGTCAGAACGAGCGATGGCCGCAACGCAATCGTTGGGACAACCGGAAAATTTAAATTTAAACTTGTAAGGGAAGGCTGGACGATGAATTTCATCCTGATAATGCATGGTCAGGTGATGGCATAAGGCCTGAGTATCGATACAGGAATATTCACAACGAGCCTTTCCAAGACAGCAGGAAGGAGTACGAAGGTTAGAACCGGAACCGCCAAGATCCTGTTTCAGATCATGGGTCAGTTCGTAAAACAACGGCTCCAGATTTTCGGTTTTGGTACCAAGAAGGACCAAGTCACCGGTGGAACCATGCATATTGGTCATACCTGAACCGTATTTCTCCCAGAGGTTACAGATATCACGCAATTTTGCGCTGCTATAGAACTTACTGGAGGGCTGGTTCAAACGTACAGTATGAAAGTGTGCAACACCTGGGAACTGTTTCGGAACATCGGAGTAACGACCAACGATACCACCGCCATAACCGAATACACCAACGATACCACCATGTTTCCAGTGGGTAATTCTGTCTTTAAACGATAATTCAAGCTGGCCGAGAATATCCCAACATTCCGGTTTTTTCTCGGCTTGCCTCTTCAGGTCGGTGACGAAACTCGGCCATGGGCCTTTTTCGAGTTCGTCCAACAAGGGCGTATCATGCTTTGGCATCTCCGTTTCCTCCTTAAACTAAATTAATTTTGATTGCAAAAAACCTCATCCAGCAGTCCCGGCCCTACTGCAAATCACAGAGAAAACCAAGACCCAGAACGCATTTAACCAATATTGAATGACTATTCAGAAAAAATGACAATATTCTTCTATCAATTCTTTGTCAACAAAAAACAACATGAATTTGACATCTATTTTTTTCCGGGATATTGTGGCCTAGCTCGCCAGAATTTAATTACATAATTAAACTTTAAAGCACTCAAGGACAAACAACCATGGGACAAAAAATACTTATTATCGGCGGCGTAGCCGCCGGCCCCAAAACCGCCTGCCGCCTGAACCGGCTTGATCCGGAAGCGGAAATAACCATCATCGACCAGGACAATCTTATCTCATACGGCGGCTGCGGCATCCCGTATTATATTTCCGGTGATGTGTCGGACGAAAAGGAATTACGTAATACAAGTTTTCATACCACCAGAGATGAATCATTTTTCATAAACGCCAAAGGGGTCACCGTCCTCACCAGGACAAGGGTCTTGGCTATTAATCGCAATAAAAGAGAAGTTGAAGCAGAAAATCTCGACACCGGCACCAGGAAGTCGATCAAATATGACAAGTTGGTCATTACCACCGGCAGCCAACCTTATATTCTGCCGATTCCCGGGGTCGATCTTGACGGGGTATTCATAATCAGCGACCTGCACAAGGCCATTACGATCAAAGAGAGATTAGCCCGGGGCGAAATCAGCAAAGCCGTGATTATCGGCGGCGGCGCGATCGGCCTTGAAATGGCGGAGTCCTTTGCCGACCTCTGGGGGGTAACGACCTCGCTGATTGAATTCATGCCCCAGCTCTTGCCCAACATTCTCGATTCCGACTTTGCCGGCATGCTGGCCAAACACATGCGGGACCACGGGGTAAATATCTATCTGGGCGAGGCGGCCCAATCAATAGAAGCAGACCTTAACGGCAAGGCCTGCAAGGTGATCACCGCCAACCGTGAGATTGAGGCGGATATCGTGATAATGGCGGCCGGCGTTAGACCCCGAGCCCAACTTGCCGAAGATTCAGGTCTGCTGGTATCGAAGTTCGGCATTGTCGTCAACAACCGCCTGCAGACATCAGACCCGGATATCTATGCGGCAGGAGACTGCATCGAAAACACCCACCTGGTTTCCGGCAAAAAATGTATGGCCCCCATGGGCTCTCTGGCCAATCGGGAAGGAAGGATTGTGGCCGACAACCTGGCGGGAATCCCCAGCACTTATGAGGGATGGATCGGCAGCTTTGTGATGAAAGCCTTTGAGTGCTGCGTCGGCGGCACCGGCTTAAGCTATCAGACCGCCAAGGCCGAAGGCTTTGACGCTGACTACGTTATCTCGGCCCAATCGGACCGGGCTCATTTCTTTCCGGAACAGGCGGTAATTCCTCTACAAATGGTTTTTGACCGAAAAACTCGCCGAGTTCTGGGCCTACAGGGATTTGGCCCGATGAATGACGCAGTGCTGGCCCGAATCGATGCGGCCGCAGCCCTCATCGCCAAAGGCGGCACCATTGATGATTTTTCCAAACTTGAAATGGCCTACGCCCCACCGTTTGCCACCGCGCTGGATGCCTTAAACGCCACCGCCAACGTGGCCGACAACAAGGCCTCAGGCCGCCTGCAGACCATTTCGATCACCGACTTCATGGCCTGGATGGACAATCTCGATTCTCACCCTGACTGGGTAGCCCTTGATATCCGCCACCCGGCCGAATCAGAAATGTTTGTAAAAAAATACGGCGCGCGCTGGCTGCCTGTACCATATGTCAACATTCGCCAACGATACAGGGAACTACCGACCGACAAAACCATGATCATCATCTGCGATGCCGGCACCAGATCATACGAAATTCAACGGTTCCTTGATTACAAAAAATTTCACAGCCTGGTGCTCGGCGGCGGCTTCAACTGTATTCGCAGGATAGGCGCTGACTGGTGGCCCAGTAAATAGTTAAGAGTTTAAAATGAAAAATGAAAAATTATGCCTATCGGCAAACTGGTGGACGGCTGACTGGCCAATCACGCTAACCACCTTTTTTCTCGTCTTTATTCTTTTCTCCGGGCAAGCCCTGGCGCTCAGCGGCAAACTGAATATCAACACCGCTAATCGCCGGGAATTATGTCAATTACCCTTTATTGGTGAATCGAAGGCCAAAGCCATTATCGACTACCGAAAAACCGTCGGCCCCTTTACCAATATTGAGCAGTTGCTTGAAACCAAGAGTATCGGGACCACCACTCTGGAGGCGATCAAACCATATCTATCCATTAACGGGACCTCCACCCTGATCACAGACAAGCCATTACTCTCCGACCCAAAGGAATCATTTACGGCAGAGAAGCTGATCAAGACCAGTCCCGGCGAGATAATAACCCTGGCCGACGCCGAGTACTATCACACCCTGACCAGCTTCATTCGAGCCGCCACCGACCGCATTGACCTGAACATGTTTCTGTTCAAGAAAACCGATTCCGCAAATAATCGTCCGGCAAAAATAATGTCGGAACTAATCAAGGCCCGGCAAAGAGGGGTCGAGATCAGGGTGGTCCTGGAAAAATCTGATTACGACGAAAAACTTACCCGAGAAAACGAGATGGTTGCCACAGAGCTAGAAAAAAACAGGATCAAGACATATTTCGATTCTCCCCAAACCACCAACCACGCAAAAATTGTGGTGATCGATCAGCGATTCTCTTTTGTCGGCAGCCACAACCTGACCCATTCCGCTCTGCAGAGAAACCACGAGTTTTCACTGTTGGTCGACAGCGTCCCTTTAGCCGAAAAACTCACCGCTTATATCTCGTCGATTATCGGCGGTTAATTTTCCCAGTAACAGGAATAGCCCTCGTGGCCTTTCTCATGTGGCCAAGATACAAGGATGAGCGTGATCTGCTGGACTACAGGTCCGCAAATTATGCGAAGACACCGTAGGTTGGGGGCAGGAGGAAGGCCACGAGGGCTATTTTCTGCGGACCACCCGGACCTTCCGTCTCTTGCCGCCGGTTACTGCCCCGCCCTTGGATACCCGGCGCACCATCACCTTTTTGCGGACCGGAGCATCCCTCGCCAACTCGCCATTGCCACTCTCTCCCGGCAACGGCTGCATATAGTTGCAGCCGGCCCGAGGACACCGCAAATGGATTTTACCATCCGCACTCTTCTTCTCAACCAAAAATGGTGAACTACAGACCTGGCATGACACCTTATGGGGTGGCGACCAGGCCATAAATTCACAATCCTGTTCCGGACAGACATAAAAGGACTTGCCGGTCGGAGTTAACTTACTCACAACCCTGCCGATCTTGCAGATAGGACAGTCCATGGCCGCCGCCGCGCTTTTCTCATATGATTCAGTATGTCGACAAACCGGAAACCCGGAGCATGACCAGAAACGACCGAATTTATCATTCTTGAGCACTAGCTTTTTACCGCAAACAGGGCAATCCTTGTCCGGCGATTTTCCCGGGACTTCTCCTGGCTCAGAAACTATCGATCCTGATTCTACCGCCACCTCAACTTCCGGCGGCGCAGGTTGTGCAAAAATCTCCTTGACCTCCTCCGACCAGTCGTCCTCGGAATCTTCGGCCAAAAATGCCTGCGCCAGCCCGTCTTCAGCAATCTCTGAGACCTCAACGCCCAAAGCCGGAGGGCTTTCCTCATCAACCTCAACATGTACTCCGGCAATTTCCTGTTCAGGAGCCAGGAATTTATCAACGGTCTCAGAAGCTACAATATTTTCAGCCGCCACCTCCTCAACAACGGCCTCGCCATCCCTCTCCTCCTCGACCACTACCTTGGGGGCCGCTTTAATAATCTTGCTGGAAGTAGATCTCTTACCGAGTGGCATCTGGGTGGGAACAGCAACTTTGACCAGCACCTTGCCCTGCATAAACAAAGTCTGATCAAATTGCTGCATCGCAAAATCAAGCGGCTTTCGACCGCTCATCACCTCACTGATCGTTTGCTCCAGATACGCGGACAGATTAATTCCAACCATGGTCGGCAAGGCCCGATTAACCACCGGCACCACCTTACTGACATTCTCCTGGCCATGGATTTCACCTCTTGCGCCGATCGAGATATACCCCGCATCCATCAGCTGCTGCACAATTACAACATTTGCCAGGTCAATTCTCATCGAGAAGTCCGCAAGGTCAGCAAAGAGTGTGTCAAAATTATAGTATTCCGGGGGGAAACCGCTGGTTTGCTCGGGTATAATCTGTATGCTTTTAAACTCCTGACCTGCTACCACTTCCCCCAGAATCGACTCGGCAAGCAGCTCCTGGCAATCTGCATCCTGGTAGCACACAAAAAAACCCTCATCAGTAATTACCCGCGTACTACTGGTAAAGAGACATTGGTCTCCGGCCGTGAAATCAATCTTTAAAGTCTCTCCCAAGGCCCCTTCCATCTGCCCGGCCATGGCCCGGCAACGAATGAGTTCGTATATCTTGACGAAAGATTCATCCTGATCAGCCCCCAACATGTCTCCCCTGACTTCCGGCCGCAATGGCATAATCACCCCCAGACAAGAATCTCCCCCGTTCTCCTGGTCAGCAGTCAATGCCTCCTCGCCAAATTCCTCAGACACCTGCCGCCGGATTCTGGCAACAATCAAATCGCGGCTAGCATCGGACATGGCGGAAGCAGAAGAGATCAAGCCCAGATAGCGCCCTTCGATTTCAACCCCGTCAAACATCTGTCGTAAAAACTCCATAACCCTTTGTGGTGATACCCTGTGAATAAGATATGCGTCTTTCAACAATTCACCTATTCGATATGGAGCAGGCGACCTAATCTCAAATTCCTTTCGCTCAACCTTCTTCACCAGAAAAGGTTGATCTTTAAACAACTCAATCACTTTCCTTACCGCAGCGGCATCTTTGAAAAATCCATCGCCGCTGACCGAATAAACCTCCTCGAGCCTGGCCCCTAATTTGGCGCCTTTTCCGTCTCCCAATTCCACCCTGACCTGCCACTTTAATGCAGAGGCATAGGTCTGAATTTCCATCTCCCGATCCGCCAGAAGAAAAAGCGTAGTCAAACTGCTCAAATCCAGAGGCAAATTACCCGGCCCTACCCTGGTCCCGATCAACCGCTGCAGATGTTTTTTCAGGCAGCCATCAAAAAGAGTTCGCACAAAATAGGCCGAGGCCTCTTCTGCCTGCAGAGGTTCAACCAACCGGAAAGACTCAGCCAGTTCTTCCTTATTAAGGCCGATCAAATTAAGATGGCGCGGCACCACCATTCCTTGCGTATGGCCCTTCACATATTCGCTTATCGTCCAGCTGAAATATCCCCCCTGCATATCGGAAGTCAGGGCCAGGTAAAAGTCCCGATCATGACTGGCGCATAATTTTTCGAGAAATTCTTTGCCGGCCGGCAACCCTGAGAACTTAAAAACCGGATTACGCCCTTGCAGAGCAGCGCCGCCGACAAATGAAACAGCAACCGGCGGGGCAGCCAACACCAATATTTCCAGGTCCCCACCCATCTGATCACGTAAGCTCCGGGCCTTTGCTTCCGAATCAACCACCACCAAGTATCTACTCATATAAAAACTCCCAGCCTTTCACAGGCCCTCTGGCAAAACATTCGTGTCTCTGTGAGAATCGGCGAAGACTATACAATGAACTCCGATTGAGCAGAAAAAAAGGCTCAGCGCTGCCGACGCAACCACCTTCATCCTTCCTCTCAACCCACGTCAACCAATCCACATTTAAGAAATCAACCACCAGTTACGACAAATAGTATATATTTATAAGAAGAACAGTTGCAACTACCTGCTATATTTTCGCGAATTTGCAGGATCATTTTCCAAGGAAACCGACCCATGCCTTCTCTCGTTACTATCCAGGGAATAGACGAAGCCATCACCAACCTGGCCCTTGGCGAAGACACCTTGAAGTCACGCCTGGTGACGGAAATCCGCGCATATTTCAAATCAGACGACGACCTGCAAGAGATCACTTCCATTGCGGCCGAAGAGCTGGCAACAACCTTATGGAACGTCACATCCCCGGCCGAAATAAAAATCAAAAGAAAAAATCTCAGCAGCCTGAAATCCTCAGTCAATAAAACCCTGAAGAAACTGACCAAAGAAGGGAATAATCCCGAAGGCATAATCATCGGTCGAGACAACACCTTTATTGTTTCCGAAGAACACAAAGACGACCTCATCCAGCAACTGGGGATTACGCCAGGATCAATCAAATCGATGAGGGACATCATTTCCTATGTCCGCGATTTGCTCAACGAGGGCACAAAAAATGAAGGTGAAAAAGAAATCTTTGCCCTGTTCAACGAGCTGGAAGAAACAAAAAAAATAATCCGGGAAAAATACCGCCTCGGCGATGAATTTAAACCAGAAAACAGTGAAGAAAAAAGCGCGGCCGAGTCGGATGGTACTTATCCGGAAAGAGAAGCCGCAGAACAAAACGACATCAAGCTGGATGCGGAAGAAAAAGAAATCCTCCCGGCAGACGTGATTGAGGAAGTAATACTGACGGAAGAGGAGGAAATAACCGAGGGGCTGGAACCGGAAGAAATACTGGAAGATTTCGAGGAAATCGAGCTGGAGCCAGAAGAACAAATAGTTTATGCCGAAGAGGAAGTCGCCGAACTCGGAACAACTGAAATCATTGAAAGTCCCGAACAAGGGTTACAAGAAAAAGAAATAGCGGCTGACGGCTTCACTGCCCCGGAAAAATGGCTGGAAGACGCCGGACCGGACATGGGGACAGACGAAGAGGAGCTGACAGCGGCGGAACCGGAGGCCGAAGTCGAAGAAGTTGAACTGGCCAAGGATGAAGAGCTGGTGGTGGTCCGCCGGTCCGCCCCGGAGGAAGAACCGGGCGAGACCGGAGAGTTCTCCGCAGAAACCGGTCCGGGGGAGGTTGCGCCAGACTCGGCCGGCGCATTAGCTGCGGCGGATTTTGGAGAAACCGAGGCTGAAAACCTTGCCGAGACCATCGAGGCAGAACTTGAAGAGATTGAAATCGAAGAGCAAATAGAGACCGAAGAGATCCTGGAGGATTTCGAGGAAGTTGAGATCGAGCCTGACCAGGAAATATGCGCCGGGGAGGATGATCTGGCGACAGACGAAGAATTGGATAAACTTGAGGAAATTATAGAGCTTGAACCAGAAGAAATACTGGCAGAGGAGAGCATCGAAGAAATTGAGACAGAAAGTTTAGCGGCGAAAGAGCAGGAGGACGAAGTCGAAGAAGTTGAGCTGGCCGATGATGAAGAGCTGGTGGTAGTCCGCCGGTCCGCCCCGGAGGAAGAACCGGGCGAGACCGGAGAGTTCTCCGCAGAAACCGGTCCGGGGGAGGTTGCGCCAGACTCGGCCGGCGCATTAGCTGCGGAGGATTTTGGAGAAACCGAGGCTGAAAACCTTGCCGAGACCATCGAGGCAGAACTTGAAGAGATTGAAATCGAAGAGCAAATAGAGACCGAAGAGATCCTGGAGGATTTCGAGGAAGTTGAGATCGATCCGGACCAGGAAATCTTCACCACAGAAGATAATTTAGCGGCAATCGAAGAATTGGACGAACTTGAGGAGATTGTAGAGCTTGAACCCGAAGAAATACTGGCTGAAGAGACTCTCGAAGAAATTGAGACGGAAAGTTTAGCAGAGGAAGAGCCGGAGGAGGAAATTGAAGAGGTTGAGCTGGCCGACGATGAAGAGCTGGTAGTAGTCCGCCGCTCCGATCCCGCGACCAAAGAGGACGAAACCGGGAAATTCACTCCGGAATCCCTTGCCGCCGATAATCACGCCCCGACAGACAAAGAAGAAAAGTCCCCGCCAGATCTCCCCAGGCTGAAAGTATTATCTGAGTACATAGATGCAGAAGAAGCACTTCAGGATGAAGGCCAGGTCCTTGCCGAGACCAATGAGGAGTATATCGCCCAGATCATGCGCCGCTTTACGCCAAAGTTCATCAGAATCCCGGCCGGCAGTTATATGGTGGGCAGCAATCACCCGAAATCATACGAACAAAAGGAACACCAGGTAACGCTCAAATCGTTCCATATCGGCCAGGTCCCGGTGACCAACGACCTGTTTGAACTTTTCGTCAGGGATACCGGATACGAAACAGACGCCGAAAAGACCGGATATGGTCTGGTCCACGAGGGCCAATGCGTCAGGGCCACCGATCCTGACACCGGCCAGCAGACACTAACCATCAATCGTTCCACGATTATCCAGCGGATAAGTGGGGCCAACTGGCGTTTCCCCAACGGACCGGAAAAAGGATCACTGGCCAACAAACACAATCATCCCGTAGTCCAGGTTAGTCGCCGAGACGCCATGGCATTTGCGGCCTGGGCCGGCAAAAGACTCCCGACCGAAGACGAATGGGAGGCCGCAGCCCGAGGGCAAGACGGCAGATTATTTCCCCGGGGCAATAGGTGGCAGGACAAATTGGGCAACTTCAGCGCCTCATGCAACGGCGACACCACGCCGGTGGAAAGATATGGTCGCAATTCGGCCAGCCCTTTTGCGATATACGACATGCTGGGGAATGTCTACGAATGGACCGCCACCACCTTTGACTCGCCCGCAATGGCAAAAGGGCTTGCCGCCCCCCCCTCATACCTTCTAAAAGGGGGCTGCTGGACATCAAGTGGGATGATCGCCGCATGCCATCGTTTGATCGAACATGAAACCTGGTCTAACGCAATCGGCTTCCGATGCGCGGTATAAAACGGCGCGCAAAACTTCCGCCACCACCTTATATTTCCAAACTAGATTTTGCTGATTAGCCAATCGCCTGATCGATCAGCTCTTCGGTCACATCATCGGTTATCACTACTTGACCGATCGTGGTCGGCAGCACAAAAAATGGCCGACCGCCCACCGTTTTCTTGTCAGTTTTAAGATAAGATTTCACAACCAAGCGGTCATATTCGGCGGGCACCTTGATCGGCAGTCCATAGTCAGCAATAAGTCTGCCCACTTTGCCAGCTTCATCTTCTGAAAAAATTCCCTTGCCCACTGCAATATCGCATACCGTCCGCATGCCGATGGCAACTGCCATGCCATGGGCCAGACAATAGCCACTCGCCGCCTCCACCGCATGGCCCAAAGTATGGCCGAAATTAAGAATACGCCGCAGATCACTTTCCCGCTCATCGGCCGCCACAACCTCGGCCTTGATCTTGCAACATTTGGCAATCACCTTTTCCATGATCGGCAGATCAAGGGCCAAGATGGCCGCCCGATTCACCTCCAGATAGGTAAAAAAATCAGCGTCATAAATAACACTGTATTTAATGACCTCGGCCAAGCCATTTAACAATTCATCGTCAGGAAGTGATTTCAGAACCGTACTATCGATATAAACACATTTGGGCTGATAAAATGCGCCGACCAGATTTTTACCCTCGGGGATATCGACCCCGGTTTTACCCCCAACCGAGCTATCGACCTGGGCCAATAAAGTGGTCGGCACCTGGACAAAAGGGATCCCGCGCATATAAGAAGAGGCCAGAAAACCGGTAATATCACCGGTCACGCCGCCTCCCAAGGCCACCAGAGCATCCTTGCGATCAACCCCCAGGCGGGCGAGCTTACTGGCCAGGTCGGCTACCGTCTTTAAATTTTTATTGGCCTCCCCCCGGGGAAAGGTGATCAACTCGCAATCAAGCCCCGCCCCTCGCATGGAAGACAGCAAATCCGCGCCAAAGAGGCCGGCGACATGATCATCGCCCACGACCACATATCTTTTGGCAATCGCCCGTTTTTTCAGATCCGCGCCGATTTCGGCCAATAAACCTTCACGGATTATTATAGGATAGGCCCGTTCAGCCAGACCGACCTGTATTTCGATCATTTTCAACCCTCAATAAATAATAAAAAAAAAGGAGATGCCATATTAAGGCATCTCCTTTTGAAAGCAAGACTAAAAATAAGCTTTTAGCAAAGCTTATTTCATTACATCACCTGAAGCGGCACCCTGCATCTTGACCTCTACTTTCTCGGTCAGACCAGCGTAGTACTTACGAAGGATAACCAGAACTTCCTCACGGCCAAAGTGGTCAACAACCTCGGCACCCTCTGAAAGAGCCTTACGAAGTTTGGTACCGGAAAGGATAACCCGATCTTCTTTGGTGTGCGGGCAGGTACGCAGAGAACCCATGCCGTCACATTTTTTACAGTAGAAGGTCCAGTCAATCTTCAGCGGCATGCACAGCAGATCTTTACCTGGTTTGCCAGAGGTAGGAACCTTGTCAAAGATGGTCTGAGCTTCGAATAGACCGTAAAAATCACCAACGCCGGCATGGTCACGACCGATTATCATCTTGTTAACGCCATAGTTCTGACGGAAGGTAGCATGAAGCAGGGCCTCACGAGGACCGGCATAACGCATGTCCAGCGGATAACCGGCCTGGATGACGTTGTCTTTAACAAAGTAATTCTCAACCAGACAGTCGATAGCCTCAACACGGACATTGGCCGGGATATCGCCTTTCTTAAGATTTCCGATCAGAGAGTGGATCAAGACGCCGTCACATACTTCGATGGCGATCTTGGCCAGGAACTCATGAGAGCGGTGCATCGGGTTACGAAGCTGCAGGGCAGCAACATCACCCCAGCCGCGCTCGTCAAACATGGCACGGGTCTCGGCAGGGGTCAGATAAACACCTTTGTATTTTTCAGGATATTCGCCTTCAGACAGAACCTTAACGGTACCAGCCAGGTTGAACTCTTTTTGAGCCATAACCATCTGGACGCCTGGGTGATCTTCCATGGCGATCTTCCAGAACTTGTCATCGGCAGACTCTTCGCCTTCGCCCTTGAAAACTTTCTCACATTCCCATTTTTTGTCGGCTTCGGTCATTTCGTACTTCTCACTGACCTTCATGGTGGCATAGATGATGCCGTCATTCTCCAGAGCGATCTCGTCCCCGGCTTTGATGCCATCGGCATCTTTCTTGGAACAATCAAGGGTAACAGGAACCGGCCAGAAGGTACCGTCGGCCAATTGAAATTTCTCACAGACGCCTTTCCAGTCAGCCTTGGTCATAAAACCGGACAGCGGGCTGAAACCACCGATGCCCATCATGATAACATCGCCTTTAGCGCGAGCGCTAACTTTGATCTTCTTCATACCTTTGGCTTTTTCCTGCTCAGCTACCAGCTCGCTACCATGCAACTTGCAGCAAACCAAACCTTTTCCGCCGTGAGGGGCTACTAATTTAGACATTTTCACATCTCCTTAAATTTGAGTTTATATGATCCTTCAAGAATGAATAGGACTTCACTAGATTAGATAAAGCAAAAAGATATATAGAGGGACAGACAAATTGTCAAGAAAAAAGTATCGTCGGACTACCACTCGTAAAATCAAGGAGTTAAATATTGTTTTTTCTGTTTTGCCGATCAAGGAATATTGCAACACCCCGGGAACCCACACCCGACGCACAACTTCAGATAACCGGTATAACCAGGCATCCCCCCAACCAGCCGATTTTGCCTTTTCGCAAATAAATCATATTTAACTTTCTACTACATAATGGCGAGAACATAAAAAAATCTGAGGACCAACAAACTCCAGCTACGAGCTAAAGAACAGTGGTAATCAGATAAAAAAAAGTCCGATTTCTCGGACTTTTTGAAACTGCCGCAAAACAGCATTATCTTTTACAGACTAATTAAAATGAGGAGGTGTGCATCTAAATTATACCGCAAGGGCATAAGTCTCGATGTCTCGTAAACTCGCTTATCGGTTTGGGCCGACACGCGCAGTGCAACAAGTGCCCTTGGGGTGCGGCTCAACTCAGCTTTATACCACAAAACCACTCTCACCATCACCGCAAAAAAATTGGTAGCGTAGAAAATAGGAGACCTAAGGGTTAAAAACAATTGCCCTCCAGTATGGTATTTTATGTTTCGCCAGAAACAAAATCCACAAAGGAGGGCAATATGGGAATGACCCCACAGGCAAGTGGTATCACGGTTGAAT
>JAHJIY010000095.1 GCA_018823175.1 Pseudomonadota bacterium | reverse complement strand
TTGATATCATGTATAAATATACACAAATAGTGCCTCGAACGTAAGTTGTTTTTTGATGTTTTGTTAATTATTCAAGTAAGTTAGCTCAAAAACTCCCAGTATGACTTAGACTAATAGGTGAAAGTCCGACAGGCTCCTAGATGGTCATTTTTTTATTTGGGCATGGCAGGCGGCGGCGAAATCTTCCGGGTAATGGCCGTTTATCCAGCGGAGTTGTGCTTCGCTGAAGGCCCCCATCGATTCCGGAAGTTTGGGCAGAAATGAGTAGAGTAGTCGCTGGTCGTGTCTTGAATAGGTAAAACGTTTTGGAAACTCAATGGTGGTAACCATCCTGGCGCCCAGGGCCGCATATATCTTCATGACCATTAACATCCCTTGATTAAGAGAAGCGCGGGTCGCGGTGTTGGCTTCCAGAATATTGCCCACCGGTTGCAGGCAGATCATCTGTAGTTCCCACTGTGAGGTTTGCGCCTTGGGCACAAAGATCATGCTGTGCTCATCTTCTTGGATGATCAGGCTGGCCGGGCCGTCCTGGTTGCAGTCAGTCCTGGTGTTTGAGCGGATGGCTTTTAGATAATTTATGAAAAATTCAACTCCGGTCTCCTTATAATAATCTTCGATAAAGTCGCGGACCAGATCGCCGCAACTGTATGATTGAATAACTCCTTCTTCCCGGTCGCCATGGCGGGCAGCAACCTTTTCCGGCAACAGGGCAAACTGCTGGTGAATCTGCTGGTGGGAGGCATGTAACCGGTAATGGCTTGGTGCAAAGTCAAATCCGAAATTCCAGCCCCAGAGGGTTGAGGTGAAATGCAGTTGGTTTTCAGTCGGCAGGGCCTGGATGGCCTTGATAATTTGTATCCGCAGTTCTTCAAGTTTCGAATCGGTAAGCTGTTTTCTGGCCGGGGGCAGGGTGATTTGCAGTTCGGTGGCCAATCTCAGATAGGTCCTCTGGTAATAAAGATGCCGCAGTCCTGTCATATCCTGGGCAGTCAGCTCGTCGAGGTTGTAGCGGATCGCGTCATCGGCCATGTTTGCCGCGTAATGGCCCCAAGGGATATAGCTGTTGCGCCGGAGATATTCGTAGATATGACTTTTCCCCCCCGGGCCGCCGTTCCAATCGCCGACGATCTCGCTGTCGCCCTGGACCCCTGGTTTTAAGACCATGGTTTTCTTGTAGTCGTCCGGGAGATCTGGGTTGTTGACTAAGGCCTCAAAAAGGGCATGGTTTTTGATTACTGCTCTAATTTGGTTTTGCCGGTCCTTTCGGTAAAGCAGACCGGTCAATCTGCCGGTCGGTTCGTAAGTAAACTCGCAGCAAAGGTTGGCCAGTCGGATCAGGTCCTGGGGGTCGGTTGAGCTGGTGGCCAGCGCGAGATGAACGGCGGCCGGCAGTTGATTGAAGGCCTGGTCTATTTGGGAGGGAGTCTGCTCGCCGAGCAGGTTGCTTAAAACCTTGCTCATTGATGAGTGGTCGGGCTTTGGCAGGCAGATTGCCGCTATGTTTTTTGCCCTGGCGTCGGCCCAGTTCTTCTTAATAAAGGTGGTGCCCCGAAAAGGAAAAGGGTTGGGGATTTCATATATCCAGTCGGCCTGAGGTTCTTCCACGGCAGCGGGTGGGAAGTTGCGGTGATTTTGGTGGCTTGAGCCATCGTCAAATTGCCCCAGCGATTCAAGAAAATCTCCTTCCCGCTGGTTGGTGACCGTGAAAGATGGCTTGTGGATGCCCAGAATAAAGAGTCCTTCCGGGCTGACGCAGGTGGCTGGGCGCATATGATCGTCTCCTTAGAGGTTATGTCGAGCCTAAAAATAACCTCTAAGGCAGACAGACACAAAGTTTATTTTTGTGATTTGCCTCACCTGGTGTTCCGGCCGGCAAGGAACCGTGGCGTAGCTGGATCTTGCCTGGTCATGACCGGCGGCGCGGGTGATCAGGATAATTTGTTGGCAAGGGATGAAGGGTAATGGCGGGCGGGAGGGATTATTTTGTTTTGCGGGGTTTTATTTTTTCACGCGCCTCATTGACCCGGAGATTACGGCCGCCGAACTCTTGATTATTCAAGGCATTGATTGCAGAGATGGCGCCCAGGTCGTCCATTTCGATAAAGCCGAACCCGCGTGGTTTGCCGGTCTGCCGGTCATTGATAAGTTTGATCGAGTGGACGGTGCCATGAATTTCCAGGATACCTCTGATCTCATCTTCTGATGAACTGAAAGGCAGATTGCCGATATAAAGAACTTTGTTCATCAATTCTTCCTCCTCTCAGCAAGGCTGGATAATGTTCAGTGTCGCCTCGGCGTCTGACCTCGAGGGAATTTTTACTCTCAGCGGAATCATGTCTCAGACCGAGAGACAATCCGGATTTTCCCGAAGCGGCTACCTGTGATAATTATATGGGAGAGTCGGTCTATTTACCAAGAAAAAAAGTGGCGGGGGCAAAGGTTTTTTAACCTGATATTTTACCCCTCAAGAGGGGAGAGTAGTTCCAGCAGTTCATCCCGACTCAGTCGTTTAATGATGGTATCGTCATCGACCCGCACCAGGTGGCTGGCCAGGTCACGTTTCTTGATGATCATGTGGTTTATTTTTTCTTCCAGGGTGCCGATGGTGATCAGTTTGAAGACCTGGACGACATTTTTCTGGCCCATCCGATGAACTCGGGCCGTGGCCTGGTCTTCCCGGGCCGCGTTCCACCAGCGGTCATAGTGAATCACGGCGTGGGCCGCGGTCAGGTCAATGCCGATGCCGCCTGCCAGCAGGCTGGCTGAAAATACCCGGCATGATTCGTCATTGTTAAATTTTTGGATCATGTTCTGGCGGGTCGCAAGTGGCATGTCGCCGCGCAGACCGCAGAATGAAATGGACTTCTCCCGCAGATGGGTCTCGATAATGTCCAGCATTTTGGTGTAGTGGCTGAAGATAACAACCTTCATCGAACTGTCCATGCACTCATCAAGTAATTCCACAAACAGGTCCCATTTACCACTTTCATATTTATATGGGTCGGTGCTGTCCTGGACCAGGCAAGGATGATCACAGATTTGTTTCAGGTAATTTATCGCGGCCAGCAGCTTCATGTACGGCAGGGCGTTGTTCTGTGCATCATCCTGCAGGCCGTCAATCAGGGGTTTGCCCTGGTTGGCAAGGACTTCCCGGTAGAGTTTGATCTGGTCGTCACTGAGTCGGCAGGTCCTGATGTCTTCTATGATATCAGGCAGTTCTTTCAAGACTTGTGATCGTGTCCGGCGCAGGAGGAACGGATGAATAAGCCGGGCCAGAGCATCTTTTTTGTCCTTGTTCCCGAATTCTTCGATCGGATTTGCGTAGCGTCGCCGGAAAGCTTGATCGCTGCCGAGAAAGCCCGGCAGGCAGATATCGAAAATAGACTTCAGGTCGTAGACCGAGTTTTCCAGCGGGGTGCCGGTCAGGCCGATAATCACCTTGCCGTTCAACCGGGCTGCGGCGCTGTATACCCCGGTCTTTTTATTTTTGACCTGCTGTACTTCATCAAGGATGATTACCTCGAAGTCGATCTCGGTCAATAATTCGGTGTCCCGCCTGATAATCCCATAGGTGGTGATCATCAGGGAGAAGTCGTCCTCTTTTTTCAGCTTGCGTCTGCTGCCATGGTAGATGAAGTATTCCACTTCGGGGAAAAATTTATCGATTTTTTCAGCCCAATGGGGCACCACCGTAGCGGGACAGACGACCAAAAATTTTCGTTTGATCGCGGATTGATTATTTATAGTGCGCAACAGGGCAAGGGCCTGATGGGTTTTGCCCAGGCCCATGTCATCGGCCAGAATACCGGCCAATCGGTTCTGGTATATCTGCATCAGCCAGGAGACGCCGTTTCGCTGGTAGTCCCGCAGGTGTTCCGGAATTGCTAAAATATTCGGGCTTTCCTGCCAGCGGTCGCTATCCAGGAGTTGCCGCAGGTGGGTTCCCCCCTTACCGGCTTTATGCATATTTATTTCAGGAATCAGCCCTGAAATCAGTAACATTTCCCGGCGGGAAACCTTTAAACCGCAGACTTTTCCCTGCTCATCGTGCCAGAGGCGATCCTCGTCGAGAGAGTGCAGCCATTCCAGGGGGCTGCCGGTAAGCTGTAGCCATTTGTCGCCGCCGGGCAAAAATTTGAGATTATTTTTTCGGGCGGCCAGAAGTTCGGCCAGGGAGATATTGTCGTTGCCTAGTCCGTAGTGGCCTGAGAGGTAGCACCAGTCATCGTCCATACTGAACGAATCAAGCTCCAGATTATCTGGTACGTCCTGCAGTTTGAACTGGCGCAGAGATTCCGGCACAATGTTTTCCGGGGCCTGGATCGCGGTGTAATTTTTCTCAATAAATTCGGTAAGTTTTCTTGCCTTTATCGTAAAGGCGGCTGGCCGGTCTTCGCAAAAGGAGTGTTTGCTATGCTGTTCCCTTACTGGCAGAAAACCTTCTCCTTCCAGGTAATAATAGCGACCATAGCGATTTTCTTCCAGGGTGTCCCGCTCAATTTCCCGGCCGTCCGGTAGTCGCAGGAATGGCGTTACGGTGATATCGGCATTGCCGATTAGGGAAACCTTAAAAAAAGCATGGGCCGGGGCCAGCAGATTTTCGCCGTGTTCGGTGATCGCCAGGCCGTCGATCAGGTCAGCGACCTTGGTCCGCGGCAGGGTCAGGGCGAAGATGTTGCGGTCTGATTTGTGATCTTTGGCCGACAGGATAAATAGCGGCTCATCGGCTGGTCGGGTGATTTGCAGCATGGCGAGAGGGATCTCAAGGCACATCCGGCTGGTCAGCCACATCCAGACACTTTCATCTCTTTCCTGACCCAGGGTCCTTTTGTGCAGGCTATTTAACTCCGCTTCGGTGGTGGTGCGAGCCATATTGGTCAGGCGACAGAAAAGAGAGATCAGTTCTTTTGACTCGTCTTCGTCGACCGGCGGCAGGTCGAGCCATTGGAATTTATCTCCAAAGATTGCGGCTGCCTGCCGGATGGCATCATGGTCCAGCCAACAGGTTATCCACGGACGGCCTGTCTCGTTTGGCATGGAGAGCATCCATTCTTCCCCGTCCCGACGAGCCACGATCGATTCATGATTTGCCTGACCGTAGAGATCGAACAGGATCTGCCCGGCCAGGTTCCAGGGTGATTCCCTGAAGAAAAGGGGGAATGGTTTTTGACTCGGCTGCGCATTTTTTTCAGGATCCAGGATGGAAATGGTCAGGGCGGCAAGATGTTCGCAAAGTTCATGTTTTCCGGGTGGGGTGCGGCATATCTCACAAATTGAGTGACTGATCCGGAAGCCTTGTCGAATCTGGGGTGCTTCCTCGAAGAGCAGGAAGGCCCGGCGGTACTTGTTGTTATAAAGGAAAAGTCCCCCGACGCCATGCCGAAAGCAGATGATATCTATCAGTATTCTGTTTTTTATGAGGTCATGGCCTTCGGTGATTTTTTCATCGGTAAACCATGGGGCTAGAAGGCGGGTGGAGTGAACAGTGGGCGGTTCGGGCGGCAGATTTATTTCTAAAGATTTTATCGACTGTTGCTGTTCATTGACGATGAAGATGTAGTCAAAAATATGGATCAAAAAGGAACCCAGGCAGGTCATGCCCGGGCCATCGATCCCTTGTATTTTTTGTAAGGAGCAATTCAGAAGTTCTGAAATGGTATTTATTTCCAAGCCGTCTGCTGTCTGATGCATGGAAGAGGGCAGGAGGATATCTCTGATCGAGCGGGTCAGGAATTCAGGGGACAGATCAAAGGGGCGACCGTGGAGTTGGAGCAGGGCATCAGCTACTGTTTGCTTGTCGGAGCCGGGGGCGAAATCTTTGATCTGCTGGCGACTGATTATGGGATGGCCAAGCATGGCGCATCCCGCTTCGAGTATTTTGTCCTCAAAGTCCTTGCCGCCTTTTTTCCGGGAAGCCAGACGACCGGCCAGGGCCGCGCGAAATGATTCCCGGACAGTTGAAAAGCCCATCTTGGCCAAGGCAAAGTGGATTTCGGGAGCCAAGGGGAAAAACTCAACGGGTGAATCCAGCAATTGTTGTCTGCTTGATTTGATTTTTACAGCTGACGCCTTACTTGCCATGGATTCCCCGGTTTGCCAATAGTTGGTGCCCTGCAAACAACTCAACCCGAAGGCGAAATTTATCGGCAAGGCGGAACATTAAATGGTACCGCTACTCAGCTCTGTTGGCAAGAGAATTTAGACCCTTTGCAAGAAAGAGAAATATAAAAAGTTGTTGTTGCTAAGCAGTTACAATTACCCCATAAAAGGCTGCGAACCGTAAAGGGTCTTATACCCGAAGGGTATGAAAGCTTTTCTTTGGAAGAAAGAGAATTATAAAAAGTAGATGTTACTGAGTAGTTCCAATCACCCCATAAAAGGCTTAGAACCGTAAAGGGTCTTATACCCGAAGGGTATGAAAGCTTTTCTTTGGAAGAAAGAGAATTATAAAAAGTAGATGTTACTGAGTAGTTCCAATCACCCCATAAAAGGCTTAGAACCGTAAAGGGTCTTATACCCCTCAAGGGGGTACTGAACAGAGTACCCGAAGGGTATGCAAACTTTCTTGAGTGTTACAAATAAGTAACATAATTATTGCGGCAATCCCTTGTGTTTGTGTAGTGTCAGCACTGACTTAATATCTTAATCCAAAACAGAAACGCACTATTATCCGGCGGTATCTCCGGGGCAAGGAATCTTGTCCGATTCAGTCCGTGGCTATCGCTCCTTAAATGGTGTGTTTCTTGCAAGGATCATATCTACCGGCTTATTGCCGGTTGAAGAGATCCATTGATTTTCCTGGCGGAGGATTTATGCCAAGACAAGCTCATGCAATTATGGCAGCAATACTGTTTTTGTTCTTTGTTTTGACCTTTTCAGTGGTCGCGGCAGAGATAAATCCCCACAAAAACATCAGGATCGGGGTCGCTTCCATGGTGACGCCGGTCAGTGCAGTTCGTTACTATCATGAAATCGTTGATTACGTGGCCGATCAACTGGAAATGCCCGGTGAAATGGTGCATCGCACCACCTATGACGAGATCGACCGGATGCTTGAGGACAAAAGCGTTGACGTGGCCTTCATCTGTTCAGCCCCCTATGTCATTGACAAGGAAAAATTTGGGGTTGAGCTTCTGGTGGCCCCAGTCATCAACGATGACCGCTTTTACCAGTCGGATATCATTGTGCATCGGGATAGTCAGATCACTACCTTTGAAGGTCTTAAAAACAAGAACTTTGCCTTTGTCGATCCGAAGTCAAACAGCGGTAGACTTTATCCTGCATACTGGCTCGCCAAAAAAGGGCTGACCCCGGACACCTTTTTCGATCGTTATTTTTTCAGTTATAGCCACAATAAGTCTGTCGAAATGGTTGCCAAGAAAAAGGCGGATGGCGCTGCAGTGGACTCGGTTGTCCTTGCTTATATGCTTGCCTCCGGCTCACCATACGCCACCGGCGTGAAGGTGATTCATCAATCGCCACAATTCGGGATTCCACCGGTCGTCGTTGCGCCGGGCCTGCCGCTGTATCTGAAAGAGAAACTTCGCGAGATCTTTCTCCGAATGCATGAAAACTCAAAGGGGAGAAAGATTCTTACGGCCATGCGTATAGATCGCTTTGAACGTGTCCCGGATTCCAACTACGATTCCATCCGGGAGATGAGAAGTTTTATTGAGCAGAAAGTCTTTGCCGGATCGACCACCACGGAGGAAAGTGGCACTATTGAAAAAATGTTGATTAAATTCGGCGTGATCCCCTGGGACAACCCCAGGATCGCTTATGAGAAATACCAGCCGTTTCTTGATTATCTCGGGATGAAGACCGGGGCCCGTTTTGAACTGGCCCTGAAAAGTTCCTATCAGGATCTGGTGGCCGCCTTGGGCAACGGAGAATTCTACCTGGCGCTGCTCGGTCCCCTCACTTATCTTGATGCTCATGCCCGATTTGAAGCGGTCCCCATTGCCAAAAGCGTGACCCAGGATGACGCCCCATTTTATCAAAGCGTCATTGTGGTGGGGCCGGAAAGTGACATTACCAGGGTGTCGCAACTTGTCGGCAGAAAATTTGCCTTCTCCTCACTCTGGTCAACTTCAGGAAATTTGTTTCCCAGGTATATGCTGGCGTGGGAAGATATTCATCTGGATAGACTTAGTTTATATGAAAATTTTAATTATCACGACACGGTGGTTAAGAAAGTGTTGAGTGGGGAATATGACGCGGGCGCGGTTCGCCTGACTGTCGCAGAAAAATATGCGCCTTACGGCCTGAAGATCATCGATTCATCCGATCCGATCCCCACCGGGCCGGTGGTGGTTTCACCAATGGCGCCGTACGCCGTTATCCGAAAGGTGCAGGAGACCTTGTTAACCATGGCGGCCGATCCTGAGGGACGTAAAATTCTCAAAAACATGGAACCGGAACTGCAGGGCGGCTTTGTCCCGGCCTCAGACGCCGATTACAGTGGAGTTCGCAAGATGATCAACGATGTGCCGACCACCTGCGGCATCGGCTGCCATCCCAAGGTGCATTTCTAGTCATGACTCATTTTTTCTCAGGCAAATCACTCCAGCGGAATTTTATGGTGATCACCTTTTTGGGGATCATCCTGCTGACCGGAACCCTCGGTTATCTGGCCGCCTCCCGGAGTAGCTACCTTTTGCATGAATCAGTTGAAAAGCAGGGTAGAATCCTGGCCCGGACCGTTGCCGCCCTAATCATCAACGAAAGAATATACGAGAAACTCGGCCTGGTTGAAGAGGGCGGGCTGATCGATAATTATGTGCGTGACCTTTACGGCAGAAGGGATCTTGATTTTCTCTATGTGGCGGTACTTGATGAGAACAACCGAATCATTTCCCATAACGATTTCAGCCACTATGGTGAAACTCTCGACAATGCTTTTATCCGAGAAGTTGTCCGGACCGATGAGGTAGTAATCAACCGGGCGGGTAGCCAGGAAGACGGGCACCAGATCCTCGAATTTGCGGCCCCACTCTCCATCGGCACCAAACGATGGGGCGCTCTGATTTTTGCTGTGTCTCTGGCCGAGATCGAGCATGAAAGTAGGCGGATGCTCGGTCAGATTGCCGGCGTTCTCGCCATCGCACTCATTGTCGGTCTGGGCCTGATCGTTCTACTCAACCGGAAATTTATTTCACCGATCACCACCATGGCCAGGACCATGCAGGAGATGGACAGTGAACTGCCGGAATGCCGGGTTGAGGTTTCTGGTAACAACGAGTTGGCAATGCTTGGTCGAAGTTTCAACAGCATGATCGACCGTATCCGTGAATCGAACCTTGCCATGAAACAAGCCCACGAGAAACTGCTTCAATCTGAAAAATTGGCCACCTTAGGGATCTTGTCGTCCAGTGTCGCCCATCGGATCAACAACCCCCTCGGCGGCTTGCAAAACTGTATCGCCATGTTGAAAAGACAGGGGGGAGACGCGGAATTTCGCCGAAGCTATCTTGATCTGATGCAGGAAGGAGTTGACAGTATCAAACAGACCATTGATCAATTGCTCTGGAGTGCCGGCAAAAGGCGAGGCGAAGAGTCGCGAGCCAATATTGCCGATATTCTTGCCTCGGTCATGCGCTTTGTCGATTACCGGATAAAAAAATCCGAGATCAACTATCACGCCGAAGTTCCGGGAAACCTTTTCGTGCCGGTGCCCCCCCATGATTTGAACCAGATTCTGGTCAATTTATTGATAAACGCAATCCAGGCCATGCCCGCTGGAGGAGAGCTGAAAGTCTCCGCAATCGTCATTGAGACGGGAACTGCGATTACGATCTCAGATACCGGAACAGGGATTGACGCTGCCGAAATCGATAAGATTTTCGACCTTTATTATACCAGCAAGAAACCATCAGAGGGCACGGGCCTGGGATTGTGGATGACCTACGAACTTATCCAGAAGAACAAGGGCGATATCAGCGTCGATAGCCGGATCGGTCACGGCACGACATTTACAGTATGCTTTCCTGTGCATTTGGAGAAGAAAGATGAAACCCAGTATTCTGATCATTGAAGATGAAAAGACAGTCCGGATCAGCCTTAAAGACGCGTTAACATCAGAAGGATATTCCGTACATGGAGTGGAAACAGGGGCAGAGGGTATTGCCGCCCTGCATAATTGCAGTTTCACCGTGATCATTACCGATGTTCGGCTCCCCGATGTCGGCGGGATGACAATACTGCAAGAAGCGTCTTCATCCTGCCAAGATACCCCGGTAATCGTCATGACCGCATACGGCAGCATCGAAGACGCCGTTACGGCAATGCGCCGCGGTGCTTACGACTACATCACCAAACCATTCAATCTCGATGAGTTGCTGCTCCTCGTCCAACGGGCAGTTGAACTGCGTGAAATCAAAGATGAAAACAGCCGCCTCAGAAAAGAGATCCACAAGAGATTTCAATTCCCTGATGTTATCGGCGAAAGCCCGGCCATGCAGGAGATTTTTCGCCTGATTGACAAGGTTAGCCCCACCGACACCAGCATTCTGCTGCAGGGCGAGTCCGGGACCGGCAAGGAATTGATCGCCTCAACCATTCATTATCAGAGCTTAAGGAAAGACCGGCCGATCATCAGGGTCAATTGCGCCTCCCTGCCGGAAAGCCTCATCGAATCAGAGCTGTTCGGCTATGAAAAGGGGGCTTTCACCGGGGCCACCGCCCGTAAACCCGGTCGCTTTGAGCTTGCCGACACCGGGACAATATTTCTCGATGAGATTGGTGACCTGCCGTTGGCAGTCCAGACCAAATTGCTTCGGGTTCTGCAGGAACAGACTTTTGAACGGCTCGGCGGTACTAAAACTATCAAGGTTGATGTCCGGGTTATCACCGCTACCAATAAAGAACTGAACAAAGAGGTCAAGAACGGCAATTTCCGGCAAGACCTCTTTTACCGGCTTAATGTGGTTCCGATAACCCTGCCGCCTCTTAGGCAGCGCCGGGAAGATATTCCGCTACTGATCAAGGCTTTAACCACGAAATTCAATGACCAGCTTGGCACCAGGGTTACCTTCAGCGATGAAGCCATCCAGGATCTTGTCAAGTATGACTTTCCCGGGAATGTCCGGGAATTGCAAAATATTATTGAGCGTATGCTGATCCTGGCCGAAGACGGCACGATCAAAAGAAATGATCTGCCCAAGCATATCCGAAAACTGAAGTCGGAAACTACCCCGCTGGCCACCCTGGCCGAAGTTGCCGCCGAGGCGGAAAACAGCCATATCCGCAAAATACTGCAAGTTACCGGCGGCAATAAATCGAAGGCGGCGGAAATTCTTGGGGTCAGCCGCAAGACCCTCTGGGAAAAAATCTCCTCCCGAAACATCGATCTGTAACCCCCGCCCTCCAGTTTAAAGCTGAGTTGAGCAGCTTGTCTGCTCAAACGAAACTTATGCCCTTGCGGTATAAAGCTGAGTTGAGCAGCTTGTCTGCTCGCACGAGACTTATGGCGAAGGGTGTAAGCGCATCCTTAAGCTAGTTAGTGTCTGTCCGGAAATGCGGATTTTTATTCGAGAACGAGGAGCAAGGATTTTGAAAAGCGCAGCGGACTGGTGTCCGTGAGCACTTTCAAAGAACGAAGCGACGACGTAATCGGAGAAAAAGACCATTTATGGACAGGCACTAGTTACATTATTGAAACAGCCATCCACCCGCAGATCGGTTTTTCCCTTGCAGGACGGGCCACGGTGAGAAACAAACGCACCACTGCCCTCTATCGTTCCCCCAATGACTCGTATCACACTGTAAGTACGAGCTTTTATTTTTGAATAATTCACAGGTGTTACATTATCGTAACACGGTCTGGCTTGGATGCACGGTTTTTCGGCATGGCATAAAAAATGCTGTATTACATTGGCTAAATATAGATAGACTGTATCATCAACCAACTTGAGACTGTTCATTATTTCAATCAATCGGGAGGGAAAGGATGAAGATCAAACGCAGGGATTTCTTGAAACTGTCCGCAGTCGCCGGAGCGGCCGCCACCTTGGGGAGGCCGACACTGAACGCCTTCGCCGAGGATGCCAAAGGTGCCGGACCTATCGGCGAGCTGCCCGGCGAGTGGAAGGCCTCGACCTGCCAGGGCTGCACCACCTGGTGCCCGGTGGAGGTTTTCGTCCAGAACGGCCGGGCCGTCAAGGTCCGCGGCAACCAACATTCCAAACAGAACGACGGCTATGTCTGCCCGCGCGGCCATCTCTCTCTGCAGCAGGTTTATGACCCCGATCGGGTCAAGGTGCCGATGAAGCGGACCAACCCGAAGAAGGGGCGCGGCGTCGATCCCAAATTCGTCCCCATCTCCTGGGATGAGGCATTCAACACCATCGCCGATAACATGATGGAACTGCGGAAGAACGGCGAACCGGAAAAATATCTGCTGATGCGCGGCCGCTACACCTATATGCGCGATCTGATCTACGACGGGGTGACCAAGATCTTCGGCTCGCCCAACAATATCTCTCACAGCGCCATCTGCGCCGAGGCCGAGAACTTCGGAGCCTATTACACCGAAGGCATGTGGGGCTACCGCGACTATGACCTCAGCAACTCCAAGTATGTCCTGGTCTGGGGGTGCGACCCGGTGAGTTCCAACCGGATGATTCCCGCCACCATCAGTCGCCTCGGCGACGTGCTTGACAACGCCACCGTGGCGGTGGTCGATCCGAAATTGAACAACACCGGGGCCAAGGCCCAGGAATGGCTGCCGCTCCTGCCCGGCACCGACGGCGCCCTGGCCCTGGCCATCGCCCATGTGCTTCTGAGTGAGGGAATCTGGCACAAGGAGTTCGTCGGCGACTTTAAGGACGGCAAAAACCTCTTCAAGGCCGGCAAGAAGGTCGATGAGGCCGCCTTCGAGGAGAAGGAATCCCACGGCGTGGTCCGCTGGTGGAACCTGGCGGTCAAGGACATGACCCCGAAGAAGGCCGCCAAGATCACCCAGGTGCCTGCCGAGCAGATCATTCGGGTTGCCCGCGGTATGGCCAAGGCGGCGCCCAACGTCGCGGTCTGGATGGGGCCGGGCGCCGCCATGCAGGTGCGCGGCGCCTATTCGGCCATGGCGGTCAATGCCTTAAACGGCCTGGTCGGCGGCGTCGACAATATCGGCGGCACCTTGCCCTCGAACAAGGTGCCGGTCAAGCATATGCCGTCTCTCAGCGCCTATCAAGACGAGATCGCCAAGAAAGGCACCAAGAACAAGAAGATCGACCAGCGCGGCACCAAGGGTTTCCCTGCCTTGAAGGAGGGGAAACCGGGTGGCGGCGTGGTCACCAACAACACCGCCACCGGCATTTTGAACTCCGATCCCTACGAGATCAAGGTGGCGGTGGGCTACATGAATAACTTCGCCTTCTCCTGCACCGGCGCCGAGCGCTGGGAAAAGGCGATGGAGAAGATCCCCTTCTTCGTCCACATCACCACCAATGCCGCCGAGATGACCCAGTACGCCGATATCGTCCTGCCCGGCGCCATCTCCAAGTACGAAAAGCTCTGTTGGGTGAAGCAGAAACAGAACCGCTACGCCCAGTGCACCCTGCTGCAGCCGGTGGTCGAACCTATGTGGCAGGTGATCAATGACGAGACCGAGTTTCCCTGGATGCTGGGTGAGAAATTCGCCGAGCGCGGCTTCCCGAACCTGATCGATTTCCTTAAAAAAGAGTTCAAGGATCCCGAGACCGGCCGGGAGGCGACCAACTCCAAAGAGTTCACCGAATACGCGGTGAAGTACTACACCCAGGACCTCTGGAACGGCAAGGATGTCGGCGGTGACAAGATCAACGGCTGGGCCGAGTTTAGAAAACGCGGTATGTGGAACTCTGACCCGCAGCCCTACAAGAAACGCTGGGGCGGCAAGTTCGGCAAGGACGAGGAAAAGGATGGCAAGAAAACCACCAAGGGCACTATCTCGCATAAGTTCGAGTTCTATTCCGAAACCCTGAAACACGCTCTGGAAAAACACGCCGAAAAGCACAAGACCACAGTGGACGACATCATGGCCACCTGCAACTACACCGTCACGGGCGAACTGGCCTTCGTGCCCCATTACGAGCCGCCCTTCCGCCACGGCAGCGTGCAGGAATACCCCTTCACCTTCATCGACTACAAGTCGCGCCTGAACCGCGAGGGCCGCAGCCAGAACGCGCCCTGGTACTATGAGTTCAAGCACGTCGATCCGGGCGATGTGGGTCATGAGGACGTGCTCAAGATCAACCCGGCCGACGCCAAAAAGCTTGGCCTCAAAGACGGCGACGCAATTCGGGTGACCTCGGTCGCCGGAAGCATCGAATGCACCGCCAAACTCTGGGAAGGGGTGCGGCCCGGCACGGTGGCCAAGTCTTACGGCCAGGGGCATTGGGCCTACGGCAAAACGGCTACCTCTGATTACGCCAAGGCGAAACCGCGCGGCGGCAATAACAACACCATCCTGCCCTTCGATACCGAACGGCTGAGCGGTGGCAATGTCCGGAACGGCGGCTTTACCGGCGTCAAAATTGATCGAATTTAAGGCGAAAGGAGGATTGAATAATGACGCAATACGCGATGGTTATAGATCTACAGAAATGCGTAGGCTGCGGGGCGTGCGCCTTGGCCTGCAAAACCGAAAACAACACGGCACTGCGGCGCCACGGCCAGACCCACAACTTCGCCGACTACCAGCATGAGACCAGCGGCAAATTTCCCAAAGTTAAGTACATGACCAGGCCGGTGCTTTGCAATCACTGCACGGATGCCCCCTGTGTCGAGGCCTGCCCGGTCACGCCCAAGGCGATGTACAAGACCGCCGACGGCATCACCATGCACGATGATGCCCGCTGCATCGGCTGCCGGGCCTGCCAGGACGCCTGCCCTTACTCCAGTGAGGAGGTGAAGGTCGGCGAGACCAGCGTTATCAGCTACAATCAGGAAGGTGAGCCTTACGAGACCTTCTACACCAACAAGGCGGCGCTGATCCCCGGCATCACGACCAACGGCGCCGAAGTAGCAGCCAAGACCGACAACCCGCCGCACCGCACCCGGTACAATCATCCGAGTTACGATGATGTGCGTCGGAGCAATATCACCGAAAAATGCATCTTCTGTGACCACCGGCTGAAAAAGGGTGAACTGCCTTACTGCGTGGTTTCCTGCCCGGCCAGCGCCCGCATCTTCGGCGACCGAAACGATCCGAACAGCGAGGTGGCCAAGCTGCTGAAGAAACATAAGGCGACGGTGCTCAAGCCCGAGGAAGGAACCAAGCCCAATGTCTTCTACATCCGGGACTATAGCGTCCGGTCGTAATTCGACGGCGGCAACGAAGAGGGTAGACCTGCCCCCTTCGTTGCCGCCTCTCCACCAGCCATATTAAGGGAATAACGATGCGTGACACTGATCTGATTTTAAAGAGGGGCGATTGTTACAAGCTCCTGGCCGCCTGTTTTTACGAGCCGGACCAAGAGATGTTCCTGGGCGAACACCTCTCCGAAAATCTTACCGATTTACTGAACGCCTGCCAATGCCCCAAGGCTGCGGCGGCGGCAAGCGTCCTGCAAGCCGCCCTGACGAACAGCGATCCCGAGGAACTGCTGATCGAGTTTGCCCGGCTCTTCGTCGGCCCCTTCGAGCTTGGTGCCCCCCCCTATGGTTCGGTCTACCTTGAGGAAAACGGCAGACTGATGGGCGACTCGACCCTGGCCGTGCAGAGGAAGTACCGGGAGGCCGGTCTGGCCCAGGAGATCAAGGAGGCGCCGGACCATATCGCCCTGGAGCTCGAATTTCTCCATTACCTCTGTCGCATGGAAGCTGAGGCTCTCGCGAAGAACCTTCCTGAGCAGGCCGAAGAATGGGCGGCAATAGAGGCCGAATTCCTGTGTCGCCTGCTACGCCCTTGGGTGCCGACCTTTTGTGAAAAAATCCGCCAGGGCACGGCAACCGGTTTTTATCGCGGCCTGGCTGATTGCCTGGACAATTTTGTGGCGGAGATCGGCCTGTTCCCGGCGATCATGCCTGCTCAGCAGGAATCGGCGCTTGCCAATGTTTGCCGGACTGCTCTTTAAAAGTATTGAAAAGCAGGCCATGCCCGGTGTGGTCTTTGAGGCCGGGCGCTGTCTGCGCGCGCGTCTGCGCAGCCATGGCTGCGAACGTTGCCTGGCCGTCTGTCCTCGCCAGGCCCTGACCCTGGACAATAACAGAATTGCCTTGGTTGAAGAGCGCTGCACCGGCTGCCACGCCTGTGTATCAGTCTGCCCCGGTAACGCCTTTGTTGGCGACTTCGACTTGTTATCCCTGCTGTCTGTTGTTTCTGCCGACGCAGGTGATGATGAGGTGGTCCTGGGTTGCGGCCGATCGCCGTACCACCCCAACCTCAGCAGATTGCCATGTCTCGGCCTTCTTGGCGAATCGGTGCTGGCCGGGCTGCACTGCCTGGCGAAACAGGAAATTCTGCTCGATATTCGGAGCTGCGATGCCTGTGAAAACCGGCAGGCATTAGATTTTCTTCGGCAAATGATTCAGGGAGTAGCCGACAAAGCCGCCCCCGGTTGCTTGCGGCTTCGCCTGGCCGGCGCGGAGGAGTTTGCCGGGATCGACACCGACAACAGCCGTCGCTCCTTTTTGAAGCTTACTAAAACTTCCCTGCTCGGCCTGGGTCGGCGGACTGCCGAAATGCTCCCGGAGCCCGGGTCTGCCCAGGACGAGGGAGTTGGCATGGAGAAGGCGGCCACCCCGGTCAGCTGGTTCCTCTGCCGGGCCGTAGCCCTCCTGCCTGGCGGGGCCGAGGCGGAACAGGGATTGCTGCGGGAATATCATTATAAGCTGACGGTCGGTGAGAGCTGCGATCTCTGCCCGGCTTGTACCGGCATGTGCCCCACCGGGGCGCTCAAGCGGCGCCGGGACGAGGAGGGCGGCCGACATCTGGAATTTAGCAGTTGGCAATGCAGGGGCTGCGGCCTCTGCGTGGAATTCTGTAAAAAGAAGGCTCTGACCCTGCGGCCATGGGGAGCGACTGCCCCCGGCACATTATCCGCCATGGTCATTGCCTGAAGCCTGAATCCGTGACGGCTTCGTTCGGGTTTTCTGGTTAGGTGGCTGTAATTGCGTAATAAATGTTTGATTTGTTCCGGGGTGAATATTCACCCGCCGCCCTACGGGGCGTCCAATAACGGTGCATCTGCTGCGTTGACAACTCGTTGATATACCCAAGTATTATCAACATCGTCGTTGCCTTGCATCTGCACCGTTCTTGAACGCTCACGGATTCAGGTAAAGGAGAATCATCATGTTTGGACTTGGTACACCGGAACTCGTCATTATCCTTGGCATCGCCTTCCTGGTCTTCGGCGGTAAAAAGCTGCCGGAACTGGGCGCCGGCCTGGGCAAGGGTATCGCCTCCTTCAAAAAAGGATTGCAGGATACAAAAGAGCTCGACGAAAAGAGTAACTGACATTATTATTACCTCACTCCGAGCCAAAAAACCTACCTCACCTTCTTGGTGACAGGGTTCGCGGCCGACAGGGTTGGGCTGGAAACGGCCTCGCCTCCCTGGTATCTGGAAAGGAGAACAATATGACCGCCTTACCCCGGGGGACAACTGCCCCCCAAGCCCAGCCCGGCCCTGTCGCCGGTCTGCTCGACAATCATGGCCGCCGGATCGATTATCTGCGGCTGGCCATCACCGACCGCTGCAATCTGCGCTGCCGTTACTGCCGCCCGGAAGAAGGCGTCCCTTTTATCCCCCATCCTGAAATCCTCCGTTTCGAGGAACTTGAGCGGCTGGTCCGGATTTTTACAACTCTTGGTATAAGTAAGGTGCGGGTCACCGGCGGCGAGCCTTTTTCCCGCCGGGGCTGTCTGGATTTTCTCAGGCGGCTCAAACGGATCGACCGTCTCCAGTCCCTCCATGTTACGACCAACGGGGTCAAGACCGCCCGTTATCTAGACGAACTGAAAGAAATCGGAGTTGCCGGGATTAACCTGAGTCTCGATACCCTCGATCCGAAACGGTTCTGGCAAATCACCCGGCGGGATTATCTGGCGGCTGTTCTTGAAACCCTCTATGGCGCCCTTGCTAGAAATATTCCTTTAAAAGTCAACAGTGTTGTGCTGCAAGATACTAGTGATCAGGAGATCCTCAGCCTTGCCACGCTGGCCGAAAAGCATCCCATAACTTTACGCTTTATTGAAAGAATGCCCTTTTCCGGTATGACCCGCGTTGAAGAGATCATCAATGGCGATCTGAGCAGCCGTTTGCAGCGCATTTTCCCAACAATTACAGAAGAGATTCAGACAATTACCCCAACCACGGCCCGGATTTTTTCCATCCCCGGCTTTAAAGGAAAACTTGGTCTGATCCAGGGATATTCACGCCTTTTTTGTCAGAGATGTAACAAGGTGCGGATCACCCCCGCCGGAATGTTGAAAACTTGCCTGTATGATGACGGCGCTCTTGATCTTAGAGAGTTTGTGCGAAGCGGGAAAACTGCCTGTGAAATTGGCAAGGAAATTTCTAAATGCATCAACAACCGCTTTGTCAACGGCCTTGCCGCCGAAAAGGCATGCCGCCGCGAAGAAGAACCCTCAATGTCGTTGATCGGTGGTTGAAGACTTTGGTTTGGGTAGATGGTAGATTAAGGAGGATCGGTTGATATGGAAAGTCTTACAATTGATATATTATTACTGGCAGTAATCTTTGCCATAGTGGCTTTTTTTTATGCGTCGGTCGGACTGGGTGGGGGATCATCCTATACCGCGCTACTGGCCATTTTCGGGGCAAGTACTGTTGCCATTCCCATGATTTCGCTGACCCTTAATGTGTTGGTGACCACGGTGGGGAGCATTATATTTTTGTCAAAGAGGCATGGCCGCCTGCGGTTGATCGGCCCATTTATTATCACCTCAATTCCCATGGCTTATGTTGGGGGCATACTCCACCTGCCGAAAATGATCTTTTATCTGGTGCTCCTTATTTCTTTGATCTTTGCTGCGGTACGCATCTATTTTCCAACAAATTCAAAGCCGTTTTCGCTTAGCGATCAAGAAAAGTTTTTCTTGGCCCTTGGTTGCGGCGCTGTTCTCGGGCTGGTCGCCGGTATTGCCGGTATCGGCGGTGGGGTTTATTTGGTGCCGTTGATTATTATTTTAGGACTTGGCACGGCCAAGGAAGCAGCGGCGTGTGGCTCTTTCTTTATCTGGGTTAATTCCGTAGCCGGACTCGCCGCTCGTCTGCAGCATAACAGCATTGATCTCACCCCCGCGATACCCCTGGTCATCGCCGCCGTGGCCGGCGGCATGGCAGGTTCGATTATGGGCGCCGGACGCTTTGAACTACACACCATGCAGAGGATTCTCGGTTCGGTGCTGATTGTGGCAATTATCTTTCTCGGCCGGAAAATCAGCTTGATGGCTTTTTGAAAAGACTGATGTGAGATGCAAGGTTAGCTTTGTTAAATTTATTGCTGTTCCTTGCAACTTTCACCCTAAACCTAATTCAAACGGAGTTTGAAATATGATTGATGTAAGCTCTAAATTCTATTCCTTACGCTATGCCAAAGCAGAAGGTTATCTGTATGGGAATCCGGAGGCCATCGCCATGGTTGCCGCTAAAACGGTGCCGAAAGGAGATGTTCTTGAGGTCGCCAGGGCGGCAGGGATAGCCGCCGCCAAAAAATGTAGCGAATGGGTTATTTTTTGTCACCCGATCCCTTTAGACTGGGTGGAGGTTAGCTTCGAGGTGGGAAAAGACCACATTAAATTCATTGCCGAGGTTAAATCCGTCTGGAAAACCGGGGTCGAGGTCGAGGCGATCACCGGAGTCACCGGCGCATTGTTAAACGCCTATGACATGTTAAAACCGCTCGATCAGTCACTCCGGCTCACCGATATCGAAGTGGTGAAAAAAAAAGGCGGTAAGAGTAATTTTTCCGATGACTTTGCGGAGCCTTTAAAAACCGCGGTCCTGGTTATTTCAGATTCTACCCACGCCGGGACCAGGAAGGATAAATCCGGTCTGATCATCAAGGATTTTCTGGCCGACCAGCCGGTTGACGTCTCGGTCTATGAGGTGCTACCCGATGATCGTGAACTTATTGCAGCTCGTCTTAAAAAATTGGCCGATGAGGAAAAATGCCGCCTGATCTTTACCACCGGCGGCACCGGGCTTGGCCCGAGAGATGTCACTCCGGAGGCAACACTTGATGTCCTTGACAGAACGATCCCGGGCATCGTTGAAACCGCACGCAGACACGGCAAGGATCGCACTCCATATGCTATGCTCTCAAGAGGGGAAGCCGGGGCACGCGGGGAGTGCATCATCATAAATCTTCCTGGAAGTTCAAACGGAGCGCGTGAAAGTATGCAGGCCTTGTTTCCCGGGCTGCTTCATGTCTTTCCGATGATGGCAGGGAAAGGACATTAAGGAGATAAAAATGATATCGATTAGTGAAGCGCAGGATCTTATCAAAGCAAAGCTATTTACGGTCGCAAGTGAAGAGCTTGTACTGGAACAGGCCCTTGGCCGAATCCTGGCCGATGATTTCATCGCCTCGGAACCTGCCCCGCGGTTCGATAATTCGGCCATGGACGGTTTTGCGGTCCGCTTCACCGATGTGAATGTGGTGAGCCCAGAATCCCCGCTCACCTTGCAGGTCATCGGCGAGAGCCAGGCCGGGATTCCTTATGCCGGCCATTCCGAAAAGGGCACTTGCATCCGGATCAGTACCGGGGCCATGCTGCCGGCAGGTTTTGACACCGTGGTCAGGGTTGAGGACACTGAAAGTGGCGATAAAGGGATACTCATAAAAAAAGCCCCCGGAAAAGGCCAGGATGTCCGTTACAGTGGGGAAGAGTACCAGCGCGGCGAACTGCTGTTGACCCGCGGCCAGCGTCTTGCGGCTCGCCATTTGGCTATTCTCGCGGCGGCCGGGGCCGATACCGTTAAGGTGTTCCGTCGGCCCAGGGTCGCACTGTTGGTCACTGGTAGCGAACTGGCTCCTGTTGCCGAGCCGCTTAGGCCAGGTCAGATCAGGGACTCGAACCGGGTTATGCTTGGTGCCGCAGTATCTGAGGCAGGGGGTGAATTGGTTCATATGGGCAAGGTCAGTGATGATCTGGAAGAAACGACCCTAGCTATCGAGCAAGTTCTGACAATCTCTCCTGATCTGGTGATCTGCGCCGGCGGAGTCTCGGTTGGCCCCCACGATCATGTAAAAGAAGCGGCAGCCCGGGCCGGTTTTCAGGAATTATTCTGGCGGGTTAAACAGAAACCTGGCAAACCGCTCTTTTTTGCCGGTCGCAAGAAAATCATGTTTTTTGGCCTGCCGGGTAATCCGGTGTCTGCCTATATATGTTTCTGCCATTATTTACGGCCGTTGATCGGGGTAATGTCCGGCCTGCCCTGGAAGTACCAAACTGTAACGGCAGTTGCGGACGAGGATATTGCCAACCGCGGTCGGCGACCCAATCTGATGCGCGTTCGTCTTGGGGCTAAAAAAGATGGTTTGCCAGTGGTGCAGTCTGTCCGTCATCAGGGGTCGCATATGATTTCTTCTATCATCGAGGCTGATGGCTACCTGCTCATGGAAGCGGAGAGCCGGGTCGCGGCTGGAACACGGGTTGAGGTTACTCTTCTTCCTTAATTAACTTGGATTATATTTTGAGGTGATACCATGGGTCATGTTGAAGCGGTCTGTACCAGTCAGAAAAAGGGAATTGTTAAAAGAGCCCAATCGGAAGTCCTCTGTAAAAAGGATTGGGGGATTGCAGGTGACGCCCATGCCGGCGACTGGCATCGGCAGATTTCACTCCTGGCCGGAGAGAGTATTGATAATGTCAAGAAAACTCTGCCAACTCTTAAGGATGGTGCCTTTGCGGAGAATATTATCACCAGAGGGGTTGCATTATCAGCCCTGAAAATTGGCGACCGCTTGAAGCTAGGATCTGAGGTCGTTATCGAAATCACCCAGATCGGTAAGGAGTGTCATAACAGCGGTTGTGCGATTAAGAAGGCCACAGGCGACTGCATCATGCCAAAAGAAGGGCTTTTCAGTAAAGTTATCAAAGGAGGGGTAATTAAAACGAAAGACGAAATATCTCTATTTAATAAGACTAAAATGCCAATATCTTGATGAAAACAAAATCGCACCGGCAACTCCTGCCGCAATCAAATGACTGAAGACCGAGGTTGATATTCACCGCCAAGAGTCTAAAGTGGTTGCTGAACTTTTATGCAAATAATTTGATTGGGTTTTCACTCTTTACAAATCAAAGGCTAATAATATGACAGATATTTCAGGTCCTGCGAACCATGATTAGTGGGGGAATTGGCGATAAAATAAGCATGAATCTTCTTCTGAAGAATCTCCTGATTTCAAATGATTCACAGTCGATTTAAAAATTGATACGGAGTGGCTGATGCCATCGATTAATTTATCCATAAAGAAATATATTGACCTGATAATTTATTTTTCTCCATAATATGAGATCGGCAGATGCAAATCATTATTACTCGGAGGTATGCTATGAAAATGATGGAAGTTAAAGATAAGGCGAAGATGCTGGGAGTGAAATCCGGCAAGATGAAAAAATCAGACCTGATTAAAGCCATCCAGTTAGTAGAGGGCTATGACGCTTGTTTTGGTTCAAACAATAAGCAATGTCCGCAAATGGAATGCTATTGGCGGGAGGATTGCCTCACCAATTGAGAGTTGAGAGAGGGAGAAGGGACAGATTTATTTTCTATGTGGTTATAAAAAATCGTATGGCAAATAAATCTGTTCCGATTTTTGCCGAGGGCGAAGAGCGAAACTGTTTGGTTGTCCCTGATACTTCCTGCCTTGTTGTTGTGGAGGGGAGAAGTCTTGAAATGAACGGTGACGAGAAATTATTCTGCAAAAACTGTCTCTATTTCGAACAAGCTATAGAATGAAAATCACGGTTGTCGATCCTCCTTAAGGATCTTGTCTGCTCAGGACTTGACTTGATCTGGTCCTAACCTGCTGATATGTCCGTAATCAACGATGATAATGCAATTGAGCAGACCTCAAGATAATAAATCAACAACTTCTTCTCGTCTCCGACGCTTAGCGAACACTGTTGTCATCAACAATAAATGGTGTGCAGCGGATACTGACACTTTTCTTCTTGACCCATAATCTGACAATGTTCAGGGATTTTCCTTCGGGATCGACAATGTTTTCAAGGTGTTCGGCAAATGAGATGTCTCTGGTGAAGAACTCATAATATAGGGTTTCTGAACTGAACGGATTGATCAACAGTACCAACTTCTCATTATTATAGGGATGGTGGAAAGGGGTGCCGGAGAACGATACATTGTTCAGGTTCATTTGCCGGATATCTTCTGGCTTTTTGTAGGTCTGGATCTCAAACTCACGAGAGCTTTTCAGCATTTTCACAATAGGCATTTTTTTGTCTCCTTGTAATTATTGTACCAGATTTTACTAGAGGATAATTATAAGAAAAATACTTTAAAAATGGAATTAGTGATAATTGCCGGGAGTACAAGTGGGGAGGGCAAGAAGCCTATAATCCATGGTCGACTTAAATAACTCAAAGATGGTATAGTTGTGGAAAACAGAGTCGGGGCAGATCTCAATCGACAATCACGTTGTCTCTGCCGGCCATGAATCGGGATGGCGGTATCTTGGTTGGCATAGGTTGCCGGGGAATTCCCCGCAGGAAGGTACCAAGGAGAAGAACATGGACATTATTATGAATTATTTTGATTCCATCCGTTGGGAAACCATCATTGTCGGCGGGTTCCGGGTTTTTCTGGTCCTGCTGGGCGGCTGGGTTGTCATGAAAATCATTCACAAGTTTCTGGTGCGGCTGACGGCGCGGCTCCTCGAACAGGGCCGGATCGGTGACGAACCCCCTTCCGAATCGGCCAAACGGGTCGAGACCATTGTCCGTCTGATTCGGCAGGCTGCCTTCATTGCCCTGTGGTTGACCGTGTTCCTGATTGTTCTCAGAGAGTTCGGTTTTGAAGTGGGACCTATTCTGGCCAGTGCCGGGATTGTCGGGGTGGCAATTGGTTTCGGCGCCCAGAATCTGGTTCGGGATGTGATCTCCGGATTTTTCATAATCCTCGAAAATCAGATTCGGGTCGGCGATGTCGCCATCATTAACGGGACCGGCGGGCTGGTGGAAAAAATCAATTTTCGGACCACGGTGTTGCGTGATGTGGCCGGCGTTGTTCATGTTTTTCCCAATGGCACGATATCAACTCTTAGTAACCTCACTAACGATTGGTCCGCCTACGTTTTCGATATAGGGGTCGCTTACAAGGAAAATACTGATCAGGTTGTTGCGGTTATGGAAAAAGTTGGCGCAGAACTGGGCCGGGATGAAATTTATGGTCCGTTAATGCTCGAATTACCGGAGATCTTCGGAGTGGACAAGCTTGATAACTCGGCGGTGGTGATCAAGGGGCGGATTCGCACTAAACCGATCAGGCAGTGGCAGGTCGGTCGAGAGTTTTTGCGCCGGGTCAAGCTTGCCTTTGATGAGCACGGGATAGAAATCCCCTTCCCCCATCAGACCATCTATTTCGGGGAAGCCAGTAAACCGGTGGCGGTAGAGTTGTTTGATAAATATAAACAACCGGAAGCCCCTTGAGCTGGTCTTGTCGGCCGCCAGAAAATGGCCCAGGCGATCATCCTGCGTATTGATTATTCCAAGGATTCCTCTGGGGGCTGAAGATTAGTGATAAGCAGATTTTAGTTTATTAGTCATCTGAATTTAGTGCCATAAATGAAGAGAGCCTGGTCTGTCTCGACAAATTGGTATTTGCCACCAAGTCACAATGCATCATTGTCAGGATTGCCCCCGTAAAACCTTATGACTACTCAAGAAATGGTAATTATTGTTGACCGGTTCAATAAAGAAATCGGTACCCGTTCCCGGCAGGAGATGCGGGCTGGAAATCTTATCCATCGGGCAAGTTTTATCCTGGTTTTTAATGACGGTGGTGAATTGTTTGTCCAGCAGCGGACCATGAGCAAAGACATTTATCCCGGGCGTTGGGAGATCGCGGCCGGTGGGGTGGTGGCGGCCGGGGAAACGGTCAGTCAATCGGCGGCACGGGAGTTGCGGGAGGAGTTGGGAATTGTGGTCGAACTCCGATTTTTACTTGAGATGTATTTTGAAGACCCTTCTAACCGGGTATTCTGCCATATTTTTCAAGCCAACCACAATGGTCCTTTCATCTTGCAGCCGGAGGAGGTGGTCCGGGGGGAATTCATGAAGTTATCCGAAATAACCACTCGCCTGGAAGTTGCCAATCTTACCCCTGATTCCCTGCCGATTCTGGCTTATCTGATTGAGAACGAACAGTCGCTGGGCCGTATCTGAGCATGCACAGGAGTATTTTCCCTGCGGTTTACCTGCGGCGGTTCAAGACACTTTTTTCAGGCAGTCCTGGTCGGATTTTTATGATAAATGCTGCTGGGGATGCCGCCCACATAGATGCCTTCCAGATAGGATAGTTTTCTTGGCAGCTGTTGGGCCGTGCCTCTGGCAATCAGGAATGTGGCGGACCGCCCGACTGCAAGTGTTCCCAGTTTTTCCAGGCCGAAGAATCGGGCGCCGTTTTCCGAGGCGCAACGGATGGTCTCTGCCAGTGAATAACCGGCCCTGATGAACAATTTCATTTCTTCGACCATTGATTCGCCGTGGAGGATGCCGGCACTGCCGGCCCCGGTTCCCACCGCCGTAGTGACCCCCAATTTTCTGGCCAGCCGCAGTTGTCCTAATTGTTCGGTGAGGGTCTTCTGCCAAAAAGCCGCAGTAACGGGGTTCGGCTTGCCGGGAGCCACATAGCGCTGGGAGAAACGGCACGCTACATCCCCGCCGGAGCCTGCCCCGTCCAAACTATTCTTGGCTCGCAGGACGCTCGGGATCCACAGCACATTCTGTTCGGCCATTTTCCGGAGATTGTCTTCACCCATCCCGAAGCCCTGTTCAATAGCATCGCAGCCCGCCGCCAACGCCTCCGCGACCTGCCGAGGGCCGTTGGCCAGCACCACCGCCTTTCTTGCGCCTCGGTTCTGCAGAATGCGGCCCAGCTCTTCATGGTTAAGGCGAGAAGATTTGGGGACTTCGTCTTCGATATTGCCGGAATAACCGATCTTTAAAAAATCACCGCTGACCGGGTTGTCGTTTGTCCAATCCGGGCTGCTCCGATAGAGACCGCCGGATGAGCGAATTTCAATGATGTTCCCCAACGATATTCGCTCTTGAGCGCGGTCCGGCAGGGCGGGTAGATCATCGTCGACCGCCACGCCCAGTACGCCGTAGGCATGGCAGTAGTGGATATGCCGTGTCACCATGACTGCTTTTTTGATTGGGTCAGCATCTGCTGCGGCTGACCGTACCTGCCGATCGACCGAGGGCGATTGCGCCAGGGAGACACTGCAGTCAATCAGCGCCGGCACAATGGTACAGTGCGAGAAGTCATCGATTACCGCTCCGACATGGCGGGAAAGTTCTGCGGCGGAGCCAATGGCGGTAATCAAGGTGTCCTGCACGGTAAGGAAAACATTCCGGCGCAACTCGTCGCCGCTGCCGTCGATCAAGCTGCCCGCCAATATTAATCGTGTTTCGCCCATGACGCCGGTTCCCTTTTTTTGCAGTCGTACTTCTACTGTGGGTTGATCAAGGATATAGACTTTTTATTTTTTGCTCTCGGCGGCCCAGGGGCCTTGTCCGGTTTTTTTGAGATAGCGATTGATGCGGGTCGCAACCAGGCGATGACCTTCCGGGGTGTAATGGTCAAGATCTAAAAAATAGCGTTTCACCAGTTGTTCATTCCCGGCGGTCAGCTCTTCAAAATAGGTTGTGAAATCGATAAAATCAATCTTGTGCTGGATGGCATGTTCTGTGAGTTTCTGCTGAGGATACTGCATTTCCGGGTGCATCAATTGAAAGGTATGGGGGAAAATAAGCAGCACGACTTTGAGCCTGTTTTGGTCGGCGATCTGATAGATCTCTGTCAGTGACTTCAACACAAGGTCCCAACCCTTTGTGCTATCGATATTGTCCCAGGGCTTGGCCACCATGGCCTTTACATCTTTAATCTCCTGGCCGCGGCACCAATCGGCCTGTTCTGGTCTTTCTCTTAATTTCTGGAGCAATCGGCCGTAGCCTGTTTCATTCAACAAATAAGCCAGTACAAGATTGTAGGCCTGTGTCACTCCGTGATAATCGATGCCGGCGCCACCAAACTCCCGGTTGATCATTAGTGGTTCCTGCACATCATTCATGCAAAAACCGATGGCCACCAGATCAGGTTTGAATTTCAGGGACCGTTTCAATTCATTGAGTTCTTGAAAAGTCGAATAACCTTGCACCCCGGTATTGATGACCTGGATAATTTCGTATTGCCCCGGGGTTTGGGCAAGTTCATGTTCAAGTTGATTGGCGTAAGTCTCCTCGCGGGTCACGCCGTGCCCCATGGTAATGGAATCGCCCAGGATCAATACCCGGAATTCATTGGCTGATTTTTGCAGCGGAAAATCATGGTCATGGTGGCCATATTGATTGGTGCGGATAAGTTTATAATCGTACATCTCACCCCAGGAGCGTACGGTATTTGGTCGGTGACGGTAATGGTTTTCCATGTCCGGCATCCAGAGCGGCAGTCCGATTATGGCAAGGATTAAGCGGTCGGCCAGAAAAAGCAGGGCCAGGGTTGTCACCAGGATTGCCCCATTGGTCCGGCTCTCATTTGTCACCATTGATCGCAACCCATATAGGGCAAGAAAGAAGCTTCCGATCAATAAACTGCTGATAAAATATTGGCGCAAAACATCAGTTGAGTTGACAAGGTTGGTGGACCAAAACTCGCCGAGCCAGGGATTAATGATGCAGCTGCTGATCAAGATCAGGATGGCAATTGGTTTCAGGATGGAAAATGCGTTCACGTTATCTTTATTCATAAGCCGATTAATTTATGACTCCCAGTAATTTAATAAAAAGCGTAATTATATCAAATAATTCGTCAGGTGATAGACTAAATTAACTTTTGGGGATGGTGTAATTAATAAAGTAATCATCTGGGCTAAGACAAAAATACTTGGCTTTATCTCATTTTTTGCTTAGCTATCTATCTTGGAGTTACTTACCTACTTATTACGAGATTATATTAATGTCATTTAATCTTTATACCAGCAATCGTCTGGAGGTCATCGCCGAGCAGTTGGCGCAGGTAATGATTTCACGCCCCTTGCCGGTTTTCTCGCCGGAAATCGTGGTGGTCCAGAGCGGGGGGATGGCTCGCTGGCTCAGTATGCGGCTGGCCGAAAGCAATGGCATTTGCGCAAATATTGAATATCCTTTCCCCAATGGTTTGTTGCGAACCATATGTTGCCTGCTGCTGCCCGACTGTGTTGATTTTGGACATGACAAAAGAATAATGGCCTGGCAGATCATGGGCCTTCTGCCCCGGCTGCTTGAGCGGACCGGTTTTGAACCATTAAAAGCATATCTGGCCGATGGTCGCGCTCTGAAAAGATTTCAGCTGGCCGGCCAGATCGCCGATCTTTTTGATCAGTATTCTATCTTTAGGCCGGAGATGGTTCTTGCCTGGCAGGAAAAGGGTGGGGTGGACTGGCAGCCGTTATTGTGGCAGGAACTCTGCCGGGCCGGTTATCTGGCCGAGCGTCCCCACCGGGCCGAATTGCTCAAAGAGCTGTTGGGCAAACTTGCCGCCTCTTCTCTGGCGTCGGAAGTCTTGCCGGCCCGTATTTCAATTTTTGGAATTTCTTCCATCCCCAACTATCATTTACAGGTTTTTGCCGCCCTGGGCCAACACACCGAAGTCAATTTTTTTCTGATGAATCCGTGCCAGGTTTACTGGGACGATATTGTCGGCAAACGACAAATCGACCGGATTGTCCGTGATTCGGTAATTGATCAGGACAGCCTCTATCTGACCGAAGGAAATCCTTTGCTCGCTTCAATGGGCAATCAGGGCCGGGATTTGTTCCGGATGATTCATGAGTTTGATTGCGTCGAGTATGAGTTTTTTCAAGAGCCGACGGCCGATCCTCCTGGTGGTGGCCGCAATATCTTAACGATGGTGCAGGACGATATCTTAAACCTTGCTGATGGAGCGGAGCAAGAAACATTGGTTTTGCCGGTTGATCGGTCGATTCGGGTCAGTTCCTGTCATAGTGCGATGCGCGAGGTTGAGGTTTTATATGATCAGTTGCTGGCGATGTTTGAGGAGGAGCCTGATCTCGAGCCTCGGGAAATCATGGTGATGACCTCTGATATCGAGCTTTACGGGCCATTGGTGCAGGCGGTTTTCGGCCGGGAAGGTGATGACCTTGTTATCCCATACAGTATCGCCGATCGGGCCTTAACCAGCGAGGGGCAACTGGTCAGGGAATTCATGATGCTTCTGGAGCTGACCCGTGGCCGATATGGGGTGACCGAGGTGTTGGGGGTCATACGGAACAAGGCGGTTGCCGGGAAGTTCAAACTGGACGATCATGATTTTATGCTGATTGAAAAGTGGGTCTCCGATGTTCATATCCGCTGGGGAATTGATGGTGAGGATCGGCGTCGTCTGGGACTGCCGGCGACGGCCGGTAACTCCTGGCGGGCCGGTCTGGACCGGATGCTGCTTGGTTATGCCATGGCGGGCAGTGGCCGGACTTTTCAAGGCATTCTGCCTTATGATGAAATGGAGGGCCGCTCAACCGAGACTCTGGGCCGGTTCATCCACGGACTGACTACCATCTTCGAGTACCTTACCAGTCTTGCCGCTGGTCGGACTCTGGCTGGTTGGTCGGAGGATCTGCTGGCCATCTTTAATGATTGTTTTTCCCCTGACGACGAGTCTCAGGGTGAGGCGCAACTGATCAGAAACGTCCTTTTAGAGTTGGCCGCTGATCAGCTGCAGGCGCCATTTCCCGAGGCCGTCGAGTTTGAAGTGGTTTTTTCTCACTTGCGCAAACTGCTGGGCCAGGAAGTCGTCTCCGCCGGTTTTATGACCGGCAGTGTGACGTTTTGCCAGATGCTGCCCATGCGGGCCATTCCGTTTAAGATTATTTGTCTGCTCGGGATGAATGATAATGTCTTTCCGCGGGCGGACCGCCGGATGAGTTTTGATCTGTTGGCCGCAGATTTCCGGCCTGGCGACCGGTCGATGCGACAAGATGACCGCTATCTTTTTTTGGAGGCAATCCTCTCGGCCCGGCGCAGGTTGTATCTGAGTTATGTCGGACAATCCATTCGGGATGGCAGTCAGCTCCCGCCTTCGGTTCTGGTTACCGAACTTCTGGACTATCTGGATCAAAGATTTGAGGTCGAGGGTCGGCAGTTAAGTGAACTGCTGGTTACCCGCCATCCCCTGCAACCTTTCAGCCAGAGCTATTTTACGGCCGATGACCCTGAGTTGTTCAGTTATTCCAGAGAAAATTTAATGGCGGCCAAGGTCGGGTCGCGGCAGGTGGTTCCCGAGGTCCTGGTCGCTCATTTACTGCCGGAGCCGGAGCCGGAATACCGCAATCTTGATCTGGAGCAATTAATCAGTTTTTTTGTCCATCCGGCCAGGTATTTATGTAACCACCGGCTGGGGATCTACCTTGACCGGGAGCAGAGCTGGCAGGAGGAAAGCGAACCTTTTAAACTTGAGGGCTTGACTCGTTATCATCTGGAGACGGAACTTTTGACGCGGTATCTGGCCGGATCGGAGCTTGAGGAGTTCTTGCCCGCGGCCCGGTCTTGGGGCCTTCTGCCCCATGGTCGGGTGGGGGAGGCAGCCTATCGGCAGACTGCAAGCCAGGTCAGGGAACTGGGACGCCTTGTTAAGGGGGTACAGGTTGGAGAAAAAAGTGGTCCCCTGGAACTGGAATTGGGGTTGGCCGGTTTTAAAATTGTCGGGCGTCTGGAAAATATCTGGGGGGCAAGGCAGGTTTATTTTCGATGCGGCAAGATCAAGGCCCGTGATCAAGTTCGGATTTGGCTTCGCCATCTTTTTCTCAACGCCGCGACCGGTGAAGATTCTTCTTTTAGCAGTTTGTTGATCGGAAAAGACCTGACCATGCAATTTGAACCGCAACCGGAGGCCGGGAAACTGCTGGCAGATTTGCTGGCCATTTACTGGTTGGGCTTAAGGACTTTGCTCCCTTTTTGCCCGGCTACTTCTCTGGCGTATGCAGAGACCCTGGAGGCAAAGGGCGAGGATTTCGCCCTGGCCAAGGCTGGTGAGGCCTGGTTGGGTTCGGGTTATCAGGCGGGGGAGGTTGACGATCCTTATTACCATTTGTGTTATCGGGGAGAAAGTCCGCTAACTGCAGACTTTGTCGCCTTGGCGGTTGAATTTTTCGGGCCGTTACTGGCTGGTCGGCAAAGGGGGGAGAGATGAGCAGCTTTGATATGTTCTCCTCTTCTTTAGAAGGAGTGTATCTGATTGACGCCAGCGCCGGGACCGGCAAGACCTATACGATCTCAGGCCTGGTGTTGCGGCTGCTGCTTGAGGAAAAGAAAACCGTCCAGCAGATTCTGGTGGTTACTTATACCGAGGCGGCCAAAGAGGATCTGAAGACCAGGATTCGCCAGAAGATCAGTCAGGTCTTGCAGGCCATAAGTGAAGGGATATCGGCCGACCCGTTTTGTCGGCAACTGCTGGCGCGGATTACTGATCAGGCGGAAGCCCGGTCGCTGCTGTCAGAGGCCTTGCGGAATTTTGATGAGGCCGCGGTTTACACCATTCATGGCTTTTGCCAGCGGATGCTGCAGGAAAACAGTCTGGAAAGCGGCGTTTTTTTTGATAAGGAACTGGTTACTGACCAGGGGGATATTCTTCGGCAGATCGCCGAGGATTTTTTCCGGAAACACTTTTATGAGGCCTCTCCTTTATTTGTCCAGTATGCCGGGGAGGAATTTCTGCCGGGCAAGGCGATGTCACAACTTTCCCGCTGGTTGTCGTTTCACAATCTTTTGATTATTCCCGCTTATAAGGAAGATATCTGTCATGAGTTGGGCGGCCTGGAGGCTGATTTTATGGCGGCCTTTGAAAGAGTCTGTCTGGCTTGGGCCGGGGCCAGAAATCAGGTGGAAGAAATTTTTCTAAAAGATCCCTCTCTGCACCGGAATAAATATCGGTTGAAAAGCATTCCCGACTGGTTGGTAGCGATGGATGGAATGGCGGCGGACCGGCAACCTGGCGTCGATCTTTTTGACAGGTTTGAAAAGTTTACGGCTAGGCATCTGGCGGGCGCTCTTAAGGCCGGGGGCGAGTGCCCGGTCCATCCTTTTTTTGATCTTTGTGATTTGCTGGCTGAGGCCGGTGAGGTGCTGAAGGCAAGTTTTGAGCGTTGTGTCCTGGCCCTGAAAAACAAACTGTATATCTATGCCGGACAGGAATTAAGGGCAAGGAAGGATAAGTTGAGTCTCTTTGCCTTTGATGACCTGCTCAATTCCCTACACGCCGGGCTTAAAGGGCAAAACGGGGCAATTCTGGCTCGTCGTATAATCTCAAAATATCCGGTCGCCTTGATTGATGAATTTCAGGACACCGACCCGGTGCAGTATGAAATATTCAAGGATGTTTATCAGCAAGGGCAGGGACTTTTATACCTGATCGGAGATCCCAAACAGGCGATCTACAGTTTCCGGGGGGCCGATATTTATGCCTATATCCAGGCAGTGCGTGATGTCCCTGCGAGGTATGGCCTGGAAGAAAACTGGCGTTCCGTTCCCGGCTTGATTCAGGCGGTGAATAGTATTTTCGGGCAAGTGGCCGCCCCCTTTGTTTTTGATGAAATTCCTTTTGTGGCGGCCAGGGCCGCGGACAAAGAGCATCAGCCGTTACTGATAAAAGGGCGGGAGGAAGCTCCTTTTCAGATTTGCCTCGGCCGGCGGACGGTAGAAGATGATGAGAAGAGAAAATTGGTGGATAAACAGGTGGCCCATCGGAATATCATGCTCTGGCTGGTGGCGGAGATCGGACGATTGCTTAAGTTAGGGCAGGAAAAACAGGCGATGCTCGGGGAGCGACCGCTGGCAGCCGGCGATATCGCGGTCCTGGTGCGGACTAATCACGAGGCAAGGCTTGTGCAGAAGGCTCTGGCCGAAAACCGGATAGCCAGTGTCTTGCATAGTTCGGAAAATATTTTCAGTTCCCGGGAGGCAAGGCAGCTTAGATTTTTCTTGGCTGCGGTGGCCGAGCCCAGACAGGCAGGACGATTAAAGGCGGCCCTGGCCGGTGATCTTTTTGGACTTAATGGCGAAGAGATTTTCCGGTTACAGGAAGATGAGCGAGGTTGGTTATACTGGCAGGAAAAATTCAGGGCCTGGCATGAATTATGGTTGCGGACTGGTTTTATTCGGATGTTTCGGGCCTTTGTCGATCAGGAGCATGTTCGAGGCCGGCTGCTGGCCTTGACCGGCGGCGAGCGGCGGCTGACTAATTTTTTGCATCTGATGGAACTTGTGCATCGGGCCGCGGTGGAGAAGCGGCTTGGTCCGGATGGGGTGGTGCAGTTTTTAAGTGATCAGATCAGCCTCGAAGGCAATATCCCCCAGGACGAGTATCAGTTGCGTCTGGAAAGCGATGCCGACCGGGTGCAGATCGTCACTATTCACAAGGCCAAAGGCCTGCAGTATCCGGTGGTTTTCTGCCCATTTTCCTGGGAAGGCTCGCGGTTGAAGAAAGGGCCGTTCTGCTTCCATCCTCCCGGCGAGGAGTCAAGAATCGCCCTTGACCTGGGATCGCCCAACCAGGATGAGCATAAAAAACAGGCCGGGCGAGAGGAACTGGCCGAAAATCTTAGGTTGTTGTATGTGGCGCTGACCAGGGCCGTGCAACGTTGTTATCTGGTCTGGGGCGGGTTCAAGGGGGCCGACAGTTCGGCGCCGGCCTACTTGTTTCATCGGGAAGCGGGGACTTCACCGGCAGAGATCGCGACTCGGGTTAATAATCTGGCAGATCAGGAGATCAGGGTTGATCTGGAGAGGGTTGTTCTGGCGGCGGCAGGATCGATCTGTTTGACCGAGCTTGGGAATGGTCAGATGGTTACACCGGAATTGCCGACAGATATTTCGGGGCGCAGTTTTTGCCGGGAGTTTTCCGGCATGCTAAAATCGGTCTGGCGGATCGCAAGTTTTTCTTCATTATCTTTTGGCCAGCACAGATCCGCCGAGCTGCCTGATCTGGATGGCGATTTTACGGTCGGACCATCGTTTTCTGATCATGATGCGCCGGAAAGGATAAAAAGAGATATCTTTACCTTTCCCCGGGGGGCGGGGCCCGGGGTTTTTATGCATGATCTTTTTGAACGGCTTGATTTTGCCGGCGACCTCGCGGAAGAAAGGGCCATGCTGGTAAGCCAAAGACTTGAGGCTTTTGGTTTTGCCCCGGAATGGCATGAGACCATAAATCTGATGGTGAAGAATGTTCTTAACGCCCCGCTGGATAAAGGCGATAGTGGTTCTGTTTTGTCGGCGCTGCCTCGCACTAGGTGTCTGAGCGAGATGGAATTTTACTTTCCGATCAAGGATTTTAAGCCCGATTCCCTGGCCACAATTTTTGCCGGAAGCGGGCGGCCCTGGACTGAAAGTTTTGTTGAAAGGCTGGCAGGACTTGGCACCGATGAAATAAGCGGTTTTATGAAAGGATTTATTGATCTTGTTTTTGAACGGGACGGCAGGTTTTATATCCTGGACTGGAAGTCTAATTATCTAGGGGACAGGATTGAGGATTATGGCCCGGCGAAGCTTACGCGGGCTATGGTGCAAGATCTGTATATTCTTCAGTATCATATCTATACGGTGGCTCTTGATAAGTATCTGGCGACTCGCATTCCCGGATACAGTTTTGAAAAGTATTTTGGTGGTATCTACTATCTTTTTCTTCGAGGAGTTGATCCGCGCTATGGTCCGGATTTCGGGATTTTCCGTGATCGCCCTGCTTGTCATGTTGTTGAAGGGTTTGGCGCTATTCTAGGGTGAAGGAATTTTTTTTGATTACATGTGAAGTTGCCAATGAATAGTATGAATTTATTCCCTCTTTACTAGGGTTTTCCTGCTACGTTGTTTCCGTCGCTGCTGATGGGTGTCAGTTGATGATCAATACTTCAGGGAATAATGGTTATTTTGTTTTGGTCTTGCCCTCCTTCCGTTGACATACGTGGCGGTCGGAGGTAAAGATATAATTTAAGTTTTTGGCAGTTTTGGTGGTAGATTGATTAAAGAAAAAGACTTTGGGTTGCGATTATCGGGTCCTTTGCTTAAGTGTTTCAAGGGTGGGGTTTACTCAGTATCTTTTAAAGTTATTCGGGGTATATAAAGTTATGGAGAATATGGTCGTTGGTGAGGCTTGTCACACAGTTGTTTGTCCAAGCGATAGGGCCTGCATTTTTACCGAAGTTCTGCGAAATATCGATACCGGCATAATCATCTTGGATCTCATTAAGGAAGAGGTTTTCTTTAAAAATTATCATGCCGAGAAGATCCTCAAATTTATCGGTGCCGGGTATGGCTTTGAAGATATTGCATCTCTGATGTTAAATGAGTTGGCTGAACTGAAGAGACCAAATGTCAGGCGAAGCTCCAAGACTATAGTCAACTGTGACCACCGTTCGTTGGGTTATACCGCGTATAATCTGGAGGGTAATCAGCGGTATGTTGCGGTCTTTATCCAGGATATTACGGACCAGAATCGTCTGGAGGCCATTGATGAGGCTTCGGAGATGATGAACAATATAAGTTATCTTTTTTCCGGTATCCGGCACGAAATAGGAAACCCTCTTAATTCGATGAAGATGGCTTTGACTGTTGTGCAGAATAACTTTGAAAAGTTTACGCCTGAAGAATTTGACGTATACATGAAAAGATTGTTTGGCGATGTCTATAAAATGGAAGCATTGCTCAAATCTTTTAAAAACTTCAACATGTTTGAGAAGCCTAAAACAGCGGCGGTTGATCTTTTGGATTTTTTTGAAAGTCTGACCCAGTTGATCGGGGCCGATATCCGTAATAAGAATATCAAGATCACAGTGGATATTCTGCCGGAAGCGCGTTGGGCCAAGGTTGATACGCGCGCTTTACAGCATGTCGCCATGAATATTCTGGCAAACGCGATGGATGCTCTTGATGGAAGGAGGGATGCCGCCCTTAAGATTAAGGGTGAGGCCCTCAATGATATTGTGATGGTCTCAATAATCGATAATGGCTGCGGTATGCCTGAGGACCTGGTAAAGGATGTTTTTAAACCTTTTTTTACAACAAAACCACATGGGACCGGGCTTGGTCTGGTGATCTCAAAAAAGATGCTTTCGCAGATGAATTGCGGCATTGATATTAGTAGTGAAAAAGATATCGGCACGACAGTTACTTTGACTATGCCTCGTTGTGCCGGGGCTGACGGGAGAACCACCGGTCTTGATCCGGTATGATTTCCATTAACTAGTGTCCGTCCATAAATGGTCATTTTCTCCGATAATCCTCATTCCGGGATTGATACTGACTAGTTGAAAGTTGTCTGGGATATAGCTGAGTTGGGCCGCTAGTTGGCTCAAACCGATAAGCGAGTCCACGAGACATCAAGACTTATGCGCCCCGGAGGAAGTGCCCTTGGGGTTCCCTTGCGGTATATAATTTTTTAAAAAGCAGATCGTATGTGTCTACATGCTTGACAAACTGGCAGTGCTCAACTAATCTTTAAATGTTTAAGATCTTTAAAAGATTGACGAGAAGTTCGGCGTAAAAATACGGTTTTCTACCGTTTTTATTTTTAGTGGATCGTAACTTCCATAGAGGAGATAGATATGGGAATTCGTGAAAAAATGGGTATTAGATCCAAATTCGTTATCATGATGGGTAGCTTTGGAGTTTTAGCGTTGATTGCCATTGGCTTTGGCGCTTATCAGTTTAGTATTAAGGGGGCGATGTCTGAAGCGGAAGGCAAGGGAAATCTTATCTTCAATTATATCATGTCTTCGCGGAATTATTTTAATGAATACCAACGTCCTCTGATTATGGAATTGGTTGAGAAAGAACGTTTCTATCCAGAGCTTATGTCTGGTTTTGTTATTACCAGAGGAACCTGGGATATGATCAGTAAGGAATTGGAAGGATATCAATTCAAGCAGGCCTCTTTTGATCCCTTGTTTGCGGGGAACAAGGCTAACCTTGATGAGGAAAAAATAATTAATCAGTTCCGGGCTGATGCAAATCTGACAAAATTGGAAGGGCGGATTGTTAAGGAAGGGGCTGAGTATTTCTATATGGCCAAGCCTATTGCGATTGAGTCCATAAAATGTTTGAGGTGTCATGGTGATCCCAAGCAGGCACCTAAGGATCAGGTTGAGATTTACGGATCTGAGCATGGTTATAATTGGAAGGTTGGTGATGTCGTTTCCGCTTATGTGGTTTATGTGCCTTTGAGTAAAGCTATTGATTCGGCCAGAAAGTCGGCGGTAGTTCTTTTTGTTGGTGGTTCTGCCGCGATGCTGCTCGCCTTGTTGGGAATCTGGTTGTTTCTCGATTGGCGTATCGTTAAGCCGATCATGAAGCTTAGTGAGATGACCCAGGAAGTCAGTGTAGGTAAGAATCTTGAACGAGGTCTTGCCTCATCCATGATGAAGGATGAAATTGGAGAACTTGCCAAATCTGTTGATCGCTTGCGGATCAGTATGGTCAAGATGTTGAAACGGCGGAAGAATGATTAAAATAATTTACAGGTTATTAATCGGTTTGATGACCGGTATTTTGATGATCGGTCTGGGGACTTCGGCTTTTGGCGCGGATTGCAAGTCGTTGCGGGCCGGGATTGATAAAGAAACAAGTATGATCAAAAAAAGGTCGTTGATTGAGGCTGCCATAGCAAGCTGTCCTGACGACCCGGTGATTAACTATGAGTATGGTTATAACTTTGAGCGGTTTCGGAAATATGAGGACGCACTTAAATATTACAGTATAGCCATGAGGAAAGATCGTAAGTATGCAGCTCCCTATTTTGGAGTTGGTGATGTCCAGGTTTTACTTGGCAACTATAAGGCCGCGATTGAAGCTTATGAGAAGGGGATGCAACTCGAGCCTGGTAATGAACGGGGAAAACAGTCTTTGGCCAAGGCTCGCGTCAATTTCGGTGCTCTGACCGGCCAGCCTGTAAAAACAGAAACCGCAACGATAACTTCTGGAAAAGAAGTTGCCGCTCCAGCTCCTGATTCTTATGTGGAAGCGCCTATTTTGCGTTTACAGGTACCCTTTACCGATAAAACATCGACCCTTTCGCAGGATGCGATGGATTACTTGGGGGTTATAGTCGGACAGGCTCTTGCGCGCAGTGACATGCAGAATAGTTTTTATGAGATAGAAGGTCATACTGATGATATCGGTAGTTCCGCTGATAATCTGGAGTTATCAAAGAAGAGAGCTGAAACCGTGAGGAAGTATTTGATTGATAATTTTAAAATTTCGCCTGAAAGGTTGACGGCTGTAGGGTATGGTCATACCAGACCCAAGCTCCCAAATACCAGCAGTCAGAACCAGGTTGCAAACCGGCGGGTTGAGATTCGTAAAATTAAATAAAATAGTTAATAGTACAAAAGAAAAGCAGTCCATTTTTTAATGGGACTGCTTTTCTTTTATTAAGATCTAGTATTGTTGATTGGCGAAACAAGTTTTATTAATTACATAAATTCTTTTATTTTTCCCTTGAACTCAGTCTCCAGTTCCTGATCATCAATTTCAGCGCAGAGCATATCACATAATTCGCTAAGACGAGAATCTGAGCATTCCCCTTTTTTTGCCCATTTTTCAACTGTTTCCGTCATTACCATCTCGCCGATCGGGCCAATGGCCAAGGTGAGAGCGTTCTGGAATTCATTCATTGTTTTAGCCAAAGGGCCGGTATGCATGATTTCACCAAGATTAACGGCTTTTGCTGTGGGTGAAGCTTTGGGGGCAGCAGCAACCTTAGGTGCAGCAGGTGGGAGATTGGCGGCAGATGATGAAGCTCCCTTTCGGGCATTATCAACTGCCACTTTGAGTTCTGATATAAGCATGCTGGTGGTCATGTTGACCAATGGGAAATTGGCCCCTGATTCGCAAATGGTTATCAGGGATGCGGCCTCATCAATCTGTTTTGCCAGGACCAGGGATTCGTCAAATTTGATTTCCAGGTTATTGATTTCTATTCCAGAAGTATCCTTTGCCTTGAAAAGACGGTCGGCGGATAATCCGATCTGCTCAGCTTTGCCAAGAAAGACTTTTGGCAGGTCGGAGTGAATTTCTTTCAGACCATTTATATGGACATATGACCCGACAACGGAAGGGAGTAATTTTATCTCATGCAGTATTTCATTCATTTTTTATTCCCTTATTATTTTGCAGTGGCTTTTGCCACTTGAGGCCGGAGTTCATCGGCCAGGTTGCCAGGGGATGTTTGCGCATCTACTTCAAGCCCTACAATGACTTGGGGGCCAAGTAAGATTAAAATTTTTGACCCTGATTTTTCTCCCAGGATAATATGCTGCGGGCCGTTAAAACCAAGAGCATTTTTTAATTTAATGACAGAACTGGTGGCAAAGGCGATAAAAGCGCCAAATTCTTTGTTAACCGTGTTGTGCTGCGCCATAATGGTCCCATCTCTTGAGATGAGAATCATTTTTTGTACTCCGGCGGTTCCAATTATTTTTTCGGCAAGAGGATGCCGGGATTGGGCGCTTGCGACAGGGGGGGCTTCCGGGGGGGAAGCAAGATCTGCGGGATCAATCTCTTTTGGCTTTGACTCACCGAAATCAAGATTATCAACCGCGCTTGCCGGTGATGCTGGTTTTTCTTCTTCCGGTTTGCTGCCTCTTTCATCCTTCATCCGGGCACTTTCAATCAGCAAGAAGCCAAGCGGTGTGGTTATAACTATTTCCTGTTTTTTACAGACATTTTCAATTTCGATGGCCGTATTTTCCCAACAGATAATTTCAAATGCCGCAGGTTGTCCTGTAAGTTCACCAGTTTGGGCGTCGATCATTTTGCCCTGCTTAAAGAACATTTGACCTATGTTTTTCCCGGATCTGAGGGTTAGAGTGCACGTTTTATTGTCAAGCTCCAAAAGTTGGAGAAAAGATGGTAGCGAGATGCCGTCCACATGTCCTTTTGTTCCGGCGTCGAGTCCGGCGGTTATCTTGTGCAGCAGTGTGTTGAAATCAATCGGTTTTTCGATGTATTGAAAGGCACCCATGTTCATCAGACGTGATTCCATTTCCGGTGTGCCGTAAGCAGTCATGATAATTACAGGTGTATCCGGACTGGTTGAACTGATATGGGCCATCAAGTCAAAACCGTCCATTTCCGGCATTTTAAGATCAGTTACGACCATGTCGACCGATTTGGAATTCAGGACTTTGATTGCTTCTTTTCCGTCATTTGCGGTGAGGATGGAAAATTTATCCTTGTTGTCTTTAAGCATGTCGGTCAAGCTGAGCAGGAAGCTCTTTTCGTCATCGACAATAAGCACGTTTTTCATTAAGTGAGCCTCTGATGTGATTTTATTATCATATGTCAGGTATGGATATTAGTTTTAGGGATGTCTTATTTGCTAGATATAACCAGATAGTCTGCTTGACTGTCAAGGGATAGCAGGCATACTTGGGCAGAGAGCGCGATTTTTCGGTGTAGCATGATGGTGCTGGATTATGGCTAAAAAGGCGCAACTGATAAGGTTGTCAGCATAACGTTTTAAATCTAAGTCTATATTTATTTTATACAGGCGGATTTAACCTGAGCAAAGTCCGTATCACCTTGCAGGACTTTCATGATGCCATCCTGCTTCAGGGTCCGCATTCCATTTACCATCGCCTGTTGTCGGATTTCAGCAACTGTGGCTGAACTTTCGATCAATTTCTTTAACTCATCATCAGAAAGCAGTAACTCGTGGATGGCAAGCCGTCCCTTGTATCCTGTTTTCTGGCAATGGGCGCAACCCTTTGGCTTATAGATGGTAATCTTTGAATCTGTAGTGAGGCCTAAGGGCTTGCTTGGATGCTCACCATATTCTGAAATTAATTGCTCCATCTCTTTTAAGTTGGGCTGAAAGGGTTGTCGACAGTGGGGGCAAAGTCGTCTGATCAGTCGTTGGGCAAGTACTCCCAGGATCGAGTCAGCGAAATTGAATGGATCAATTCCCATCCCCAGAAGTCGGGTGATCGTTTCCGGCGCTGAGTTGGTATGCAGGGTTGAGAAAACTAAATGCCCGGTTAGCGAGGCTTCAATAACGGTATTGGCTGTTTCCTGATCACGAGTTTCACCAACCATTATGATGTCAGGATCTGCCCGGAGAAATGCCTTAAGGACACGGGCAAAATTGAGATTAATCTTATTCAGGACCTGTACCTGTCGCAATCCGTCCTGGACAATTTCCACCGGATCTTCTACGGTCCATATTTTTGTTTCAGGACGGTTTATATGACCCAAGGCGGCATGGAGAGTGGTGGTTTTACCGGAACCGGTAGGTCCAACTACCAGGACTAGACCGTATGGCATCTTGAGAATGGTCTTTAATTCTTCAAGGGTGTCATCGAGTATTCCCATTTTTTTCAGGGGCAGGGCGTCGCCACCGGCTAAAATACGAAGAACAATGTCTTCATTGCCGCCGACGGTGGGCAGGGTAGCGACACGAAGTTCGATTGTCCGGCCGGCCCGAGTTTTAAACTTAATTTTACCATCCTGAGGCAATCTCTTTTCTGCGATATCGAGTTTGGAAAGGATTTTATATCTTGAGACCAGGGCTCGTTTGTAATTGTAAGGTATCGTCTGATAATTTTTGCACTGGCCGTCAACCCGGAATCGGACCAGGGCGCCTCGCTTGCCGATCAGGGATTCGATATGAATATCTGAGGCGTTCTGACTAAAGGCCTCTTCGATGATTTTGTTTGCCACTTTTACCACAACGCCTTCTTCCGCGCCGGCAGAGGGGTCATCTTTATAAGATTCTTCATCGTCCTGGTCTTCAACAAGTTGAAGGTCACCAAAAACATCGTCCTGGTCCTCGTCTAGAAAGGATTGGTGTTTGCCGTGGAAGTAATCGATGAATTTGTTGATATCATCCGGTAATCCTACTGAAAACTCAAAGGCAGTTTTTTTAAGGATCGACCGGACACTATCCAACATGTGGGAGTTTTGTGGGTCGGTGGCCAGGATCTTGATGCTTTTTCCATCCTGTTCAATCGGGACACAGTTGTTGCTGCGCCAGAAATGCTCTTTTATCCCTTCGAGACAAGCCGGTTTGGGTCCGACTTCCAGTTCGTTAAACTCAACCCATGGACATTTGTAAAATTCGCTTATTGACTTGCCGATCGCTTTCTTGTCGATTTCAAAGTCGTTGATCAAAATTACTTCAGTTGGTTTGTTCCTCTGGACGGCCATCTCCTGTGCCCTTTCAACCTGGGCCTCAGATGCTCCTCCGGAGCGGATCAGAGTATAGAAGCGCCCAAATTTTTTCAGGGATTCTTTCAGATTGTTAAAGCGCTGGGTGACATTTTTGTAGTCCGGACTTTGTTTGGCAATTTGTTCCAATATCTTGAGGGCTTCCGGAAATGATCCAATCCCTTCATAGGTTGAGGCCATGCGGTCCAGGATTTCTAGACGGTCCGGGGTTGGTATGCCTGGAGCATGGATGGCAAGTTCCAGATGTTTTAGAGCCTCAAACGGATCATCCAAGGCGAGGAGACATTCGGCAATTTTGCCATGCACGAGGCCGACCTGAAATCCTTTGTCCAGAATAAGTTTCAGTTCGTCAATGGCATCGGCGTGGAAACCTGCTTCAATTAGTCCCACACTGTTGTCAAATCGGTATTGGGGAGAATTGATCAGGTCAGGAGACGTCATTTCCGCCGATTTAACTGGGGCATGTGCTCCTTTGGCTTTGGCCTCAATTTGGGCGCGCAGGACAGGGTCACTGTCGCCGACCAGACCCAGGAGTTCCTGATATAAGACCATGGCATTGTCGGTAAGGCCATGCTCCATGTAGAGATCGGCTTCAGTAAGTTTGGCCTGAATGTCAACGATGGGGGTTATTTCGCTCATATTTCCGATGGGTTTTGCAGATTTATGAAGATTTCAAGATCTCAAAAAGGCTTTTCATGTCAAACTTGTAAATACTTACTTTAGGGTTAGCGAAAGCAATATGGTTTAATCATTAATTATATTGCAATAACCGGGATAGTGTTACCGAATATCTTCAGCTCGCCGGCAAAGGCGGAGTCTGGATCTGTTGCCGGAAACCAGGTGCCGTTTTCAGCGTCACTCAGTTCTTTGGTGTGATTATCAAGCAGCACGACTTTTCCTCTGCCCTGGTTAAAGAGAACAACGATGGTTGATTTCTTATTGTTACCCGCCGTATTTGCGGTAACCGGATGAGTGATGATCGGTAATTCAATTTCTTTAATTCCTTTCTTGTTGAAACTTGCCAATTCTCCACGGAACAGGGCGGATAGATTAGTCCATGGGCTTGTTTTGAGGCTCTTTAATGGGAAGAAAGAAAGAGATTTTATCTTTTTAATCGGAACTGGTTTTTTGGATTCGTAGGCAATTTGTTCAGGAATAATGGCGACGGTCTGGCCCTGCCAGGTGGCAGTAAGTAATTTTGGCCAGGGATTTGCCGTCCCCGTTCCATTGGCGGCAGATTGGTTTTTATTATGGATTGGTCGGTAGTCGCCATGAATTGCCCGGTTAAAGGCTCTTTTTAGTGTTTCAAGTTTTTCACGTAATTCTTGTCCGATGATTTGCAGATCTTCCAGTTCAGAAGCAGGACCGCTAAACATTTCTAAAGGTAGTACAACCTTTACGCATTTAGAAAGCTCGTCAATGCTTGATTGGAATAAATCTGTCAGGTTGTCGTCTCTCTTTCCGGCTGTAGCGGCAATCGGTGCGACGGCAACTGGTGCGGCGACAACTGGTGCGGCGACAACTGGTGCGGCGACAACTGGTGCGGCGGCAACTAGTGCGGCGGCAACTGGTGCGGCGGCAACTGGTGCGGCGGCAACTGGTGCGGCGGCCGGACGGTAGTCACCAAAAATGGCTCTGGAGAGGATGTCGTGTTGGGAATCAATAGATGTTCTGATTTTGTTAGTCAGGGTAAGTAGTTTTTCATAGCCTGATGTTTTAGCAAAAAGCTTTTCAAGGGGAGTAATTTTTTTAGAGCATTGTTCCATGATCACCGCTTGCGATTTGATGAACTCGGTAAGAGGATCCATCTGTCCGCCGGGGAAGAAAGCCTGTCGGTAATTTGCCGAAAAAGTATTCTGGAGCAAGGCTGCCTGGGTGGTCAGCTGTTGTTTGATAGTGTTAATAATAGAGTGTAATTTCCCCATCCCCTTTGTTTTGGCAAACAGGGTTTCCATGGGGGTAATACGTTTGATGCATTGATCAATTGTAGTTGCGTATGAGTTCAATATGCCGGCTAATTCGGATGTTACCGATATGGGGGTTGGTGGCTGTGGGGCTATTGGTGAAGAAGAAACCTCCGGTGTTAGCGTGGGTGTAGGCAGATCGTCAAGCCCCAGATCTAATACCCCATCTTCGGAAGGAAGATGAGGTAGCGCTTTTTTGAGCGAGTCTAAAGCAATATTAAGTTTCTGGGCGAGTGCGCTGTTTGGTGCTCCCGGAAGTAATGCCGCCTCTTTGAGTACTTGTATCGCTTCTTTTAAATGTTTTGGGGCTGAGGTTGGTGAGTTTAAAGGCGATTCACCGATTGATTTAAAGACATCCATCATCATGTTAATAATCTGACCGGCTGTGCCTTGTGAAAGATGAGGGAAGGATATGCTTATCTGCTGCAGTTGCTGGCGTGCGGTGTTGATCGTATTGTCATTGATTTCCCAATCGACGGTAAGCATTGCTTCGTCCATTTGATCGAAGATTACCATATCTCCTGGCTTGACTGAAGCTGTTACCGCATCGTCAAAATCTAGATCAAGAGTCATTGTCGGTTGAGCCTGTTGAGTCAGAGGTGCGGTTACTGGCGGCGTAACTTTTGGCTCGGTCAGATCAAGATCAAGGTCAAAACTAATTGTATGCTCTACGGGATCTGCCGGTGGTCGTGGAGCAACAGGTTTGGCCGAGGAAGGGGCGGGGTCTGATACTTCCATTTGCAGATCAAGTGTTAATTCCGGTTCAGGGGGAGATAATGGTTTAGCTTCTTGGGGTGGCTGAACTGGAGGTGCAACGGCTGCTGGAGGTGTGACGGCTGCTGGCGGTTCGACGGCTGCAACAGGTGTTGGCGCAGAAGGTTGAGAAGGTGCAGCAACATTTACGCGTGTATTTAATTTGGGAGCTTTGGCCTCATATTGCCCAAAAAGGTCGTCAACGGCATCTTCGATTTCAGATACCAGGTTACTTGTTAAATTGGGATCCTGCGGGCCCATGTTTGCTTCTCCTTTGAATGTCGGTTTAGGCTGGAGATTAGTTAAAACCGTAAAAAAAATATATTTTTTGGGTCATTATTACTGGTCTGGCCCTGTTTAGCGGGTATCTCTTTGTTGCATCGTTATACAAGAAAAGATCCTCCGCTGATTTTTGGCAGTGGATTTACATCTTAACCAGCAGATGCTTTTCGGCCACATAACGAACAGTACGTTTGCTAATTTCTTTTAATGTGTCAAATACGCCGACACCTGTTGTGGCAATGGCTTCATACGAAGCTGTTTTTAAGGTCGAGTTTAAATCATGTTCCAATTCTTCAACGGTAAGAGTCGGTACCGGAGTATCACAGAGATCTCTCTTGTTGTATTGCAGAACCAGAGGCATTTTGTCCATGTCCAAATTATGTTTGGCAAGATTCCGTCTTAGGTCTTCGAGGCTTTCTATGTTTCTTTCCTGTCTTACTTTTAAGGGATCGGCAACAAAAACCAGTCCATCAACTCCTTTGAGGACCAGCTGTCTGGTTGCCTCGTACATTACCTGGCCTGGGACGGTGTATAATTGAATTCTGATATCGAATCCTGATATTTTACCAAGGTTCAGGGGTAATAAGTCGAAGAAGAGTGTCCGGTCACCCTTGGTGTCAATGGTAAGCATTTTGCCGCGGTCTTTTTCGTCCATGGCCTTGTGTATATAGAGCAGATTGGTGGTTTTTCCGCATCGGCCTGGACCATAGAAGACAATCTTGCAATGTACCTCTTTTTTGCTGAGATCTATGAGTGCCATTGTTTATCCTTCAAATATTTCTGCGAGTGAGTCTGATAATTCGGCCACCCGGCACCTAATTAAACCAAGTGATACGTCATCGCCAAAGATTGTGATCAGGATTAATTCCTGGCCAATCCGGCCAAAATGGATGTTGCCGTTTTTCCCTTTATGGAAAAGGAGGGAAAAATCGTCTTCTCCGATTAATTGAGCAATTTGTGAAGTGGCGGCCAGGCTCGCGGCAGCCAAAGCAGCAAGAGAAACTGCGTCAATGTCGATATTCATGGCTTCTTCATGTCCGCAATTGGTGAGCACATTGCCTGCTGAGTCAATCAGCAGGACATTCCTCACTCCGGCGTTGATCAGGGAGTTAACTATTAGGTTGCCAGCCTTTTCCTGACTTTGGGCTGTTATTACGAAATCTGCCACGGGAGAACCTCCTGGTATGGATAGAAAACTGAAAATATATTCATAATTATATGTTGTGAAAGAATTTATGGTTAATTGGCATGCTATTATTTATTTTTTATTCTAATAATCAATATATTAACAAAGCAATACGAAAAAGTAATATTATTACTGATTTTATTTGGCTTCGGTATTTATTTTATTGTACGCGGAAGGATAGTCCTTTGATAACTATTACGAAGCATTGAAAAACTACAAAGGATAGTGATCTTTGTCAAGCCTAAACAAGGGACTTGTGTGGCAGAGAATCTTGTGGTTGTCTGCTTTTGTGTTTTTGTCATAATTATTGGTTGACTTTTAATGCGGGTGATTTTAAGCGGGTTGTTTTGTGTGCTTTGTCGTGGACCTTATGGAAACATTATGTATTTGTCTGAAGGGTGGGGATGATTAGTTCCAAAGACTACTTTGAGGAAGAACTTGGTTTGTCTGAGCTTGACATGCATTTTGTCAGGTTCATTGCCGGTCTGACGGCCAAGGATAGTTTCGGTTTCAGGTTAGCCGTTTCTTTGCTGAGCCGTCAAACTTCTCAAGGGCATGTTTGTATTAATTTAGAAGTTCTGGCCGGGACATATCTGGTCGGAGAAAATGGAGTTGAAGTGCAGTGTCCCCGGCTGGATGAATGGCTGTTTGATCTTGAGTGCAGTGGGGTGGTGGGCGCTGAAGGTGATTTTTGTCCCTTGGTAGTTGATAACGGCAGTCGGCTTTATCTGCACCGGTATTGGGAATATGAAAGAGATGTGGCCGATTTCATGCTCAGCCGGACTCGTGATATTAAAACTGGTCCTGTTCTTCCTCAAGTATCTCATGAATTTAGAAATCTTTTCCCCGCGCAGGAAGAGAGTTTTCCTGACTGGCAGGCCATTGCTGCCCTTGCGGCGGTGCGGAAATCGTTTTGCGTGATTGCCGGCGGGCCGGGCACCGGTAAAACGACTACGGTGGCCAAGATCCTGGCCTTAATTGTTGAACAGGCCGCGGGGAAACCTTTGCGGATCGCTTTAGCTGCCCCTACAGGCAAGGCCGCTTCCCGGTTACAGGAGTCAATTCGGCAAACAAAAAATAAATATTGTTTTAAAGAGGAGGTGGCGGTCCTTATCCCTGAACATGCTTTCACTATTCATCGTTTGCTGGGAGCTGTTTCCGGTTCTCCATATTTTCGCCATGATCAGTCACATCCTTTGCCTTTTGATGTTTTGGTGGTTGATGAAGCATCGATGATTGATTTGCCGCTGATGGCCAAGCTGGTTAACGCTATTCCATGTGAGTGTCGTTTGATTTTGCTTGGCGATCGTAATCAACTTTCGTCGGTTGAGCCTGGTTCGGTGTTCGGAGATATCTGTGTTGCCGAGGATTTGCAGCTTTTTTCTGAATCGTTTGCGCGTGATGTCAAGGTAATGAATGGTATGATTATTCCAGGTGATTCGGCCGTCAGCCCAAGCGATGTTAATGATTCTCTAGTTGAACTCAAGCACAGTTTCAGATTTGGCGCGACAAGTGGTATTGCTCTTATCTCCGAGGCGGTTCAGGCAGGGGACGTTGACACGGTTGTCGGGGTGCTTCAGGGTGATGAGTATCCGGATGTTACTTGGCGGGAGGTTGCCGGGCGGCAGCAGTTGCGGGCCGCCATTTCTGATCGTTGCCGATCTATGGTCTTGCCGGAAAAGATCAGTGAATCATGGGATTTTCTGCGCCGATCTCAGGTCTTGTGTGCCTTACGGCGGGGAGCTTTTGGCGCTGTTTCCATTAATATGATGATGGAGGGTGATCTGTTGTCTCGGCGAGAGGGAAAGACGTCTGCTGACTTTTATCAGGGGCTGCCCCTGATGGTTACTGAGAATGATTATAATTTACGCCTTTATAATGGTGATGTCGGGATGGTTTTGGCGGATGAAGATAGTGGCGGTGATCTCCGGGTGTTTTTCCCTGGAGAGCAAGGAGGGGTCAGGAAGTTTTCTCCTTCGGTTCTTCCTGGTTATGAGAAGGTTTTTGCGATGACTGTTCATAAAAGTCAGGGGTCCGAGTTTGATGAGGTGTTACTCGTGTTGCCTGAAAAAATGTCATTGGTGGTGACTCGTGAACTTATCTATACCGCATTAACCAGGGCCAGAAAAAAAGTTGAATTCTGGGGCAGTCTTGATGTCCTCATCGCCGGGGTGAGTCGGTGTGTAAGTCGCGAGTCCGGGCTTGGCGTCAGGCTTCGTCGATAGCCGGCGGGTGATTTTAGCCGAAGTTTCAGGACGTTTGATTTGACCTTGCCGGGTCTTTTTTTTTGTGATAATGTTTTGGGTTGATCGTCATGGTGACGGCTTGCGTCGGGCTGTGATCGAAATTATTTTCTGCTCATTCCCGAAGGAAACTGCTGGTAGTGCCTTGCTTGCGCTAGTTTTTATGTGTTTGTTTTCTTTTGAATATTTATTGTATTCATCGTCTGTAATCTGAAAAATGTTTTAAGGATTTTTTCGGTGAGTACGTGGAAATTTTTATGAGGTGTCGCTCTTGAATAAGAAAATTTTGGTGGCCAATCGAGGAGAAATTGCCCTGCGAGTTATTCGGGCCATTCAGGAATTGGGGTATGTGTCCGTGGCTGTATATGAAACGCCGGACAACGATGCTCTGCATATCAGGGTTGCGGATGAGGCTATCTGGCTCGGACCAGGACCCAGATGTGATTATCTTGATATCGATAAAGTAATAAGGGCTGCGAAAAAGACTGGGGCCCACGCCATTCATCCCGGCTATGGATTCCTTGCTGAAAACCCTGATTTCGCCAAGGCGTGTGAAGATAACGATATTATTTTTATTGGGCCGTCATCAGAAGTAATCAGTAATCTGGGCAATAAGGTTATTGCCCGAAAGATTATGGCCGATGCCAATATTGCAATGACGCCGGGCACTCAGAACCTTAAGCCTGGTCTGGAAGGGGTTGAAGAGGCTGTGGCTTTTGCCCGGCAGTATGGTTATCCGGTGATGTTGAAGGCTACCGCTGGCGGCGGCGGGCGCGGTATTCGCAGAGTCGAGAATGAAGAGCAGTTACGCAAAGAGGTTGAAGTTGCCCGGGCAGAAGCCAAGTCCGCCTTTAATGATGATAGTGTTTACATGGAAAAGGTGGTCCTGACCCCGAAACATATTGAAGTCCAGATCATGGCTGATGCTAAAGGAAATACCGTGCATCTTGGTTCCCGAGACTGTTCAATTCAGCGTCGTAACCAGAAATTGGTAGAGATTGCCCCCTCCCTGATTAAAGATAAGAAATTGGTGGATGAAATTTGCGATACTGCGGTTCGGGCGGCCAAGGCGGCAAATTATTTTAATGCTGGGACTGTGGAATTTCTGGTCGATAAAGATTGGAACTATTATTTTATGGAGATCAATACCAGGATCCAGGTTGAGCATACGGTAACCGAAATGGTTACCGGGATTGACCTGGTCCGGACCCAGATCAAACTGGCCTTTGGTAAAGATCTTTCTTTCAAGCAGGAAGATATTCAGCTGCGCGGTCATGCTATTGAGATGCGGATTAACGCCGAGGACCCGCAGAACAACTTTATGCCTGAAGGCGGTAAAACCGTCTCTGTCTATCGTTCGCCCGGCGGTTACGGTGTTCGGTTGGATGGGTTTGTCTATCAGGGTTTTACTATCCCTGAGGTTTATGATTCCTTGCTGGTCAAGCTTACGGTCCATGGCTTCAGTTGGAATGAGGCGGTTGACCGGTTGCGGCGATGTCTGAAAAATTATGTGATCATCGGGCCGAAGACCACGATTCCTTTCTATATTAATCTGGTAAATGATCCTGATTTTCAGAAGGGTAATTTCGATACCTCTTACCTGGATACTCATCCTCAATTAGTGGAGTACGAAGATGTAAGTCTGGAGGTCAATAAAATCGCCAGTCTGATCGCTGAGATCCATCACAAACAGGAAAACAGTTACGCAATCTAACCTCCTTTGTATGGGATTGAACAGAATGCCTCAAGGTTATTGTCTGGGATATGGAAATAATCCGGCTTTACCGACATCAGAAAGATAATGACATGGCGAAGTTTATGTTTTCCCCTTCGCCATTTTTATAAAGGTTTATTTACAGGAGTTATCATGGAACGAATTGTTCAAGGAATGGGAATAACCGAAGTCTTGAAAAACCTTCGGGCGGCCGATGGATATTTTATTACCAATACGGCCCGTGATTTATCCCAGTCGGATTTCAAGAACAGAATTCTGCTGCATACCGATCTTCTGGCGGCAAATTCTCGCGAAAAGGCCAATTATTTTTCTCTGGAAATTACCGGCGGCGCCTCGGTTCATGTTGATATTCTTCGCAAACAGGTTGACCCCTTTTTGAAATTGGAGTTACTGCGAGACAAGATGCCAAATACCATGTTCCAGACCTTGTGTCGGGGCATAAATCTTTTTGGATATCGTCCTTATCCGCAGAATGTAATTCGAAAAACCGTTCAGGAATTTGCCAAGTATGTGGATGTCTGGCGTGTCTTTGATTTCATGAACTATATCCCTAACATGCAGGCGGTTTTTGAGGAAGTCCAGAAGGCGGGAAAAATTCTTGAGCCTTGTATTTGTTTTTCCACCGGCCCTGAGCATACCGATGAGTTTTACGTCAAGAAAGTCGGAGACATTTTTGAAGTTACCGGCCAAGATATTCTTCTCTGTATTAAAAATCATGGCGGCCTGGGAACACCTAAACGGATTGGTGAACTTGTCGCGGCAATTAAGAATAAATATCCAGATATCGTCATCCATTATCATGGACATAATACCGATGGCAACGATATCGGCCGGATTACCGCCGCTGTAATGAATGGTGCGACCATTATCGATGCCGCCGATCATGCTTTTACCGGTTACTATGGCCCACCACCTATTCTGAGTGTTATTCAGAGTCTGAAAGAGTATGGCCATCAGGCGGTAGGTATCGATGAAGAGGCGGTTATTGAGACCTCTGAAGTTCTGCGTGGCGAGCGTGAACATTACGAGTATTTTGAGTCACAGTTCAAGGGATTCTCTCCCACCGTCCAGATTCATAAGCTGCCGGGCGGCGCCATGGGCAGCAGTTTTGAGCAGGCGGTCAAGGGTGATTTTCTGGACAAGATGCCCACGATTCTTCATGATGAGTTGCCCAAGGTCCAGATTGAACTTGGGAATTACTGGAGTGTTACGCCGGGCTCGCAGATCCTGTGGACCACGGCGGTCAGTAATGTCCAGGGCGGTGATCGCTACGGCAATCCCTCCGGTGACTTGAAGAATCTGCTCCTCGGTAAATATGGTCCCTTTCCATTCTATCAACCGGCTGACTGGATATATGAAAAAGTTTTTGGGGCTGACTGGCGCAAGGTTTTAGAGGAAGAAGGCGGCCAGGATGATATCGAGGACATGGATATAGACAAGGAGAGGGCGGCCCTTGCCAAAAGGTTGGGCAGTGAGCCGACTGACCAGCAGTTGGTTACCTATTTGCAGCATCCCAATGACGCGGTTGAATTTTTCAAATTTGAGGCGAAGTTCGGCATGACTTATGTGTTGCCGCCCAGTATCTTTCTGCGCCGAGGCGGGTTTAAACTGGGCGAGACCCTGCAGTTTAAAGACCATTTCGGAAAAGAGCATGTCATTGAGGTCGGCCCCAAAGAAAAGAGTGAGGATGGCGAGTGGAATGTCTATCTCAACGTAGACCATCATGAGCGGACTTACTTTTTTGAGGAAGAATCCAAGACGTCAGGGGTGGCGAAAGTGGCACAGTTAAGTAAAGACGAGATTTCAGATCTGGCCAGGGCCGGTGATGTCCGGGCGCCGTTCGGCGGCAATGTGAGTGAGATAAGCGTTAAAGAGGGCCAGATAGTTAAGGTTGGAGATCGGTTGGTTATTCTTGAGGCGATGAAAATGCAGACCCCTGTAGTCAGCGAGGTGAGCGGGACGGTTGAAAAAATTTCAGCCGAACTGGGCAAGGCCTTGAAGCCCGGGGACAAGATGGTCAAGATTACGGTTGCTGCCGACTGATAAATAACCTGAGATAGACGTCAATATTCGATGTGTTAAAAACCGGGGGTCAGCTCAGACTTGCTCCCGGTTTTTTCATTTGATTATAGAACCTTTGGCGCCACATTTTCCAATAAATGATGGATGCGGATCGGAGAGAATTCTTTTCGGCCCTATGATGCAGATTATCATTGGGGCAAAGGGGGTCAATTCTTTAGTGCGGCCGGGCAAGGTCGTGTAGTCCAGCGGGTGGGAAGCCCGCCCCGGAAGGTAGGCCAGCCACCGGGTAGCGAGTCCTTGGAGGCTGTATGGTAACATGCAGCTTTAAGCGTAGG
>JAHJIY010000094.1 GCA_018823175.1 Pseudomonadota bacterium | reverse complement strand
CAGCTTGTCTGCTCAAACGAAACTTATGCCCTTGTGGTATAAAGCTGAGTTGAACAGCTTGTCTGCTCAAACGAAACTTATGCCCTTGTGGTATAAGTTGAGGAAGATCATATCCACTCATCCTCCCGAAATCGTTTCGAAAGGAACAGGTCAGCAACAGGCAACGAAAAATTTTTCGATGCCGACCTTGACCTGTTCCTCCATTATTTGACCGCCGAGCGGCGACTCTCCACCAATACCATAAAGTCGTACCATTCGGACATCTCATCCTTTCTTGTTTTTTTACTAACCAAAAAGGTGAGTAAATTAAACAATATCGAAATCGAACATATCAGAAGCTACCTGGCCAATTGTTATCGCCAAGGCGTTTCTACCCGAAGTAACGCCAGAAGAATATCCGCCCTGCGCAGTTTTTTTAAGTTTCTTCTCGTAGAAAAACTGATCACCAAAAACCCCACCGAACTGCTCGACCTGCCCAAGCCTGGTCACACTCTACCCAAAGTTCTTACCGTACCGGAAGTAAGTCGCCTGCTGGCCGGGAACAGTTCCCCCTCACCCCTGGATCTTCGAAACTTAGCCATGCTGCACCTGCTTTATGCTTCGGGCCTGCGAGTCTCTGAACTGGTAAACCTGCCGGTCTCCGGGCTTAATCTTACCGCCAGCTATGTTCGGGTTTTAGGAAAAGGATCCAAGGAAAGAATTATCCCCTTTGGTGAGCAAGCCGCCGAAAAAATAACAAATTATCTGAAAGATGGCCGTCCCGTCCTTTTAAAAGGTCGGAGCAGTGACTTTTTCTTTGTGACCAACCGGGCCAAACCGATGACCAGATTACGCTTCTGGCAAATAATTCAGGAAACGGTTTTCAGTGCCGAGATCAGAAAAAAAATCAGTCCCCATACCTTAAGACATTCCTTTGCCACCCACCTTCTGGAAAACGGGGCCGACCTGCGTTCGGTCCAACTGATGCTCGGTCATTCAGATATATCTACCACCCAGATCTACACTCATGTTGACAGCGGCAGACTGAAAAGTATTCACCAGAAATTTCACCCACGCGGCTGATCCGCCAACTACCCGTCAGGTTGGTTTTTCCCTCCGCTGATGGTAAACTGTGATCATGATTAAACCTATTTAAGAACAGGATCATTTATCTTTTGAATTATAGGCCTCAAGTTCTGAGCTAATTTATCTTATGGAAGTAATCACCACCCACCTGAATGCCGATTTTGACGGCCTGGCCTCAATGATCGCCGCAAAAAAACTCTATCCAAACGCCTTGATGTCCTTTTCCGGTTCCCAGGAAAAGCCCTTGCGTGATTTCTTAAACCGCTCGGCCCAGACCTACAAGTTTGAACGGTTAAAAAATATTCCCTTAACCCAAATCAAACGATTGATAATTGTCGACACCCGACAACCATCGCGAATCGGGCCATTTGCCGAATGCCTGAAAAACCCCGGACTGGAAATCCATCTCTACGATCATCATCCCGATGCACCGGGCGATATTAAAGGAAATCTGGAAGAGATCAGAAACACCGGCTCAACCGCCACCATCTTCACCCAGATCTTCCAACAAAAAATGATACCGCTTACCGAGGCGGATGCCACCCTCCTGGCCATGGCCATCTATGAGGACACCGGCTCCTTCACCTTTGACACCACAACCCCGGCCGACTTGGAGGCCGTGGCCTGGCTCCTTAAAATCGGCGCCGAATTGCAGACCGTTTCACAATTTATCTCCCATGAACTGACTTCCCATCAGGTCACCCTGCTCCATGATCTGATAAAATCCGCCACCACCTATACCATCCAGGGCATTGACATCGTAGTCAGCAAAATAAACGTGCCGGAATATGTCGATGAATTTGCCCTGATTGTCCGGCGATTCATGACCATGGAGAACCTCAACACTCTTTTTGCCGTAGCCAAGATGGGGGATCGCATCTACTTGATCTGCCGCAGCCGAATCCCGGAGGTCAATGTTGGAGAGATCGCCAGCGATTTTGGCGGTGGCGGCCATGCCTCAGCTGCTTCGGCCGCCATTAAAAACATCACCCTGACCCAGGTTGAGGAAAAACTGATCCACCTGCTCCACAAGCACGTCAGACCAGCCAGTCTGGCCCGGGAACTCATGTCCTCGCCGGTGATTTCCGCCACCCCAAATATCTCGATTAATGTCGCAAGCCAGATCCTCGACCGCTATAACGTAACGGTTTTGCCTATCCTACAGAACAAGAAAAAAGTTTTAGGAATTATTTCACGCCGGGTGGTTAGCAAAGCGATTTTTCACGGACTGGGCGACCTACCGGTCAGTGAATACATGACGACCGAATTTGAGTCACTGGCCCCAAACGCAACCCTGGCTGATATCCAGGAATTAATCATCGAGCACCGGCAACGCTTTATCCCGGTGATTGAAAGAGGAATCATTCAGGGGGTAATCACCCGGACCGACCTGCTCAACCTGCTGGTCAACGATCCGGGCCATCTCCCCAAAAACATGCTTGATTCACACGATCAGCCGTCAACCGAAAGAAACCGCAACCTCAACAGCCTGATAGTTGAACACCTGAATCGGGAAACCATCATCCTGCTGCGAACCATCGGCGAAGTAGCCCATGATCACGGATACAACGCTTACGCGGTTGGCGGTTTTGTCCGCGACCTTTTATTGCGCCAAAAAAACCTCGATCTTGACATTGTGGTCGAGAGTGACGGAATTGATTTCGCCAAAAAACTGGCCGCTAAACTTGGCGGCGAGATCCGCACCCATGAAAAATTCAACACTGCGCTGGTCCTGCTGCCCAACGGCGGCAAGGTTGATGTAGCCACGGCTCGGCTTGAATACTACGAGTACCCGGCGGCGATGCCGACCGTCGAACTAAGTTCGATTAAACTTGACCTCTACCGCCGGGACTTTACGATCAATGCCATGGCCATTCACTTAAACCCTGACACCTTCGGTACCTTGGTCGATTTTTTTAATTGCCAGAACGACCTCAAGGACCAGAAAATCAGAATTCTGCATAATTTAAGTTTTGTCGAAGACCCAACCAGAGTTTTCCGAGCGATTCGCTTTGAACAGCGAATGGGATTCAAGATCGGGAAACATACGGAACGACTGATAAAAAGTGCAGTAAAGATGGACCTGTTCGACTCTTTTCCTCATGCAATCGAACATAAAGCTGAAACAGAAAACCTGCTTGATGACCGGACCAAGAACTCCGGCAAAAGTTTTGGATATCGTTTTTATTGTGAAATAAAACTTATCCTGTCGGAGGAAGATCCATTAAAGGCAATCGATCGGATGGCCCAGTTCAAAATCTTAAAATTCCTCCATCCGCAATTGAAATTCGACCCCAGACTACAACAAATCCTTGAAGATACCAAACAGGCCGTGGACTGGCATCGTCTGCTCTATCTCGATGAACCTTGTCACCAATGGATGGTCTACCTGTTGGCCCTGACCGCAAGAATAAATATTAACGAGTTCGATACCTTCTGTCAGCATTTTGAAGTACCGTCCCGCTTCCGCCAGCTCATGCTCAAGACCAAACAACAGGTGATCAGCACCAGCAATATATTGAAAAAAAACCCCGCCCTGCAACCCAGTCAGTTATTCAATCTGCTGCAGGACCTGACCATTGAAGGGCTACTCTTCCTGATGGGGATGACCAAAGAAGAATCGGGCAAAAAATCCGTCTCCCTCTATATTACCCGCCTGCGCCACATAAAAACCCATGTCCATGGCGCCGACCTGAAAAAAATGGGCTACCAAACCGGCCCCCTTTACCGGACTATCCTGGAACGCCTGCTCAAGGCCCGCCTGGACAATCTAACGAAAACCAGGCAGGATGAGATCGATTATCTGCAAACCAATTTTCCGTTAACCCGCGACTAACTCGAGTAAGTACCAGGCCATATATTTTTTGTTATTTAGAAGAAGAGTAATTTATCTGGGCTGCCGAATATCCTGCCAACCAGCCGGTTGAAAAAGCGGCCTGCAGGTTATAACCTCCGGTTTCAGCTTGCACATCTATAAGCTCCCCGGCTAAAAAAAGACCCTTAATCAGGCGCGACTCCATGGTCCGCGGATCAATTTCCCTGGTATCTATGCCGCCGGCCGTTACAATCGCCTCGGCAAACGGGCGATGCCCCGTCACTTTAAGCCGAAAATCCTTCAGCCATATCCTTAAACGCCGGCGCTCTTTAGTGGTGACACTGTGGGCAATACGTTCCGGCGGAATGCCGGTCAGCGCAAGACAAACCGGCACCATCTCCCGAGGCAACAGGCCCCGCAAAAGACTATCCAATTGTTCATTGCCCCGGGAGGCAAAATCGCGCAGGAGTCTGGCCTCAAGTTTCTGTTCATCAAGGGCCGGTTTCAGATCAACCGACAACTCCACTTCATGTCCTTTCGCCATGACATCAACCGCATCGCCGCTTAAGGTCAGAATGACCGGGCCGGTAACCCCAAACTTGGCAAAAACCATCTCCCCGAACGCCTCCTTATGCTTTTTGCCGTCAACCAGCATCCGGACCTTGATATTGCGCAAATTAAGTTCCGCCAACTTGCCCGCGACATCTCCTTCGGTCACCAGCGGCACAAGAGCCGGGCGAATAGAAACAATTTTATGACCAACCGCCTCGACCAATCGGTATCCGTCTCCGGTTGAACCGGTAAGCGGATATGAGGCCCCGCCGGTGGCCAGGACAACCGCATCACACATATATTTTTCATGATTGGCCAGGACCCCGATAATCCGACCATCATTGATTAACAATTGATCAACAGCCATGGTGGACCTGATTTGCACACCGCACTGCTCCACCCACTGCACAAGTACCGACAAAACATCAGAGGCCTTACCGCTGGCCGGGAAAACCCGCCCCCCCCTTTCCCGTACTAATTCCAGCCCCAGTCCTTCCAGAAAGGAGATAAGCTCAGTATTGAAAAATTGGGTAAAAACCTGGCGCAGAAATTTGCCGGTCTTGCCGAAATGGGCAATAAAGTCCCTAATTTCATCAGTATTAGTAATATTGCATCGACCTTTGCCGGTAATACAAAGTTTACGCCCCGGCCGCTTCATTTTCTCAAAAAGTAAAGTCTCAGCCCCGGTTTGCGCCGCTCTCCCCGCTGCCATCAATCCGGCCGGTCCGCCCCCGATTACAATTATTGTTTTCATGCCAGCTCAATATCCTTATAAAGTCTATAATCTCTTTCTTGCCCCAAACACATTTTTTGGGTAAAACTATCACATGAGTGACAATAAGCTATACTATAAACTAAATATCATCTTCATTCTCCTGCTTCTCTTCCCTTGTGCCGGATTTCTATACTTCGGCTACAAATACGATTTACTACACGATAACTACACAAAAATTTTTATCGTGATCGGCCTTGTTTACATCTTTGTTGGTTTCACTTTGCTGAGAAGATTATTTGACCGGATCATCAACATCTCCCAAATCATCAAAGAAAAGATCTCCAAAGAGATCTCTGCCGATGCCGTGCCTGAAGACCAGAACGAGTTGCAGCAAATCGTCCAGTCTTTCAACGCCATTGAACTTCAATTCCGCAAAAGCTCCGAGCTTCTTGCCCAAAAGGCCTCGGAGGTATCGATCCTCAAAGAATTATCCGACTTGTGTTACGTAACACTCGACCCCTGGGAAATCCTGCATGTCACCCTTGAACGTGCCCTGCTCCTGGCCAGTGCCGATGTCGGTTCGATCATGATCCTGGACAAATCGGAACCAAGACAGTTTATCGTCAAGGCCAGTATCGGTCTCGGTGACCACATTCAGATGGATAGCAAGATAGATTTCGAAACATCCATCGCCAAATATGCGGTCATCAACAAAACACCCCTGGTCATCGAAGACATCGAGAAGGAAAGACGTTTCGGTCGGACCAACCGGATCCACTACGGGACAAAATCCTTCGTGATCATGCCGATTAAAACGATCAAAGATGTGATCGGAGTCCTGACGATTTCCCGTAAAGATGAATCCAGGATCTTTTCCGAACTGGATGTTGAAGCCCTGTCTCCCCTTTTAAGCAATGCGGCTTTTACCTTTGAGAATATTCGCCTCATGCGGGAAACAGAGCTTGAAAACAAGCAGATGGCCGCCTTCAAAAAAATATTCACCGCCTTGAACTCCAGCCTTTTGGGCAGCGAGTTGCTGCACACCGTTTTAAATGAAGTGCAGAACGTTCTCCCCTTTGAGTTCGCTCTGGTCATGACCCGCGAAAACGAAAAAAACGAACATCTCTCCGTAATTGACATAATTTCCAACCGGACATCAGACATCTCGATCGGGGACCGCTTTAAAATCAAGGGCGGGATGATTGAAAAATCCATTAACCAGGGATCCTGCCGGATAATTGATGCGATCGATCCCACCGCGCCGGGCATGGACAAAAAACTATTTGTCAATCATGGCTTGAAATCCTGTCTCATCGTCCCCTTGACCATGCGGGGTGATGTCAACGGCGGTATAATTTTTTATGCCAAAGACAGTAAATCATTTCATGAATGCCAGGATCTCAGCGAGTCCATTGCCAAAATCGTTTCTTTCACCATCGATAAAGGCCGGCTGGCGACCTCAGTCGTCAAAAGAAATCAGGAACTGGTGGCAATCAAACAAATCGGCAGCGCCCTTGCCTCCTCGACCTTTGACATCAACAACGTGCTCAAATACACCATGGACATGATTCGGACCCTGATGAATGTTGAGGCGGGATCGCTGTCCCTCGTCAAGGATGATCAGCTTGAATTTGCCGTTGCCTTTGAAATAGATGTTTCCCAGCTCAAAAAATTCCGGATGAAAATGGGCCAGGGGATTTCAGGTGCTGTTGCCGCCCTCGGTGAACCGATAATTGAAAATGATGCCCCGAAATCAAGCTATTTCCACCCGGAAATAGACATCTCCACCGGGTTCACCACCCGTTCCGTCCTCTGCGTCCCGATGATTTCACAGGGCAAGGTTATGGGGGTAATCGAAGTCCTCAACAAACTCGATGGTGACTTCACGGAAGGAGATAAGGGTCTTCTGCAATCGATCGCGACTTCGGTCAGTATCGCCATGGAAAACGCTCGCCTTTATAAGGAAACTGTTTTGATGGCCGAGCAGGAAAGAGGCATCCGCGGCATCTTCCAAAAGTTTGTGCCCAAAGAGGTCATCGAAAAGATCATTCATGGCTCAGCTAACAACCGGAAGATTGTCGACGAATTCAAGACCATTACCCTGCTTAATTTAGATATCAGGAACTTTTCCAAGCTAACCAGAAAAATAGGTCCGATCAAAAGTGTTGCCATGCTCAACCAGTTCTTCTCAATCATGGGCGGCATCGTTTTTAAACATCATGGCATTGTCGACAAATATCTCGGTGACGGCTTTCTGGCCTTGTTCGGCGCCCCGGTCTCAACGGCAATGGACGCAGAGAACGCGGTGTCGGCGGCCCTTGAGATGCAATTTGCCATCGAGTCATTAAACGAAGATTACCTGAAGGCGATTCTCGACGATCCGGTCTATATCGGGGTCAGCATCTTTACCGGCGAAGTGGTGGTCGGGAATATCGGTTTTGATATGAAGATGGACTATACGGTAATCGGGGATTCAGTGAATAATGTCTTCCGGCTGCAGGATCTGACCAAGACGATACCTAACGGCATTCTCGTTTCCGAAAGTACGGTCCGGGCCGTTCAGAGCCCTCTGGAGACCAGGGAAATTGAAAAAACAATCGCCGAGATGAAAGTATATGAACTGCTGGGAAGGTAGACTGCTTTAGATTTAACAAAACCAGGCAAATCAGCAAGCATATCGCGGCCCCCGTTTTCTAAAGGCTCTACCACCAGGTCAAGTTCAGGCCACCCCGGCAAACAAAGGTGTTATATCCTCGGTCAACAAAACCGGTTTGGATTCATTGCTAGCCAGAACCGATCCGAACAACCTTCCTGATCAACAGGCCATCAATCGCTTTTCCGGATCTTATCCATCACCCGCTGGACATGATTCAGGGGATCTGGTTCAGCATAAAGTTTAATAAAAGCAGCTTCATTACTGACGATTTCCCCCAGAAGTTCCATGTCCTGCGGTTCGGCAGACCGCCTTAGACTACGGGCAGCGATCTGAAGAAGCTGTAGTGAATGGCGCAGGTTCTCCTTGTTTTTCATCTCACTGTAGTATGACGAAAAAGGATCACCAAACTCCAGAACAACCCCATGGATAATGGCATGGGCCGATTTGCCGCCGATCAAAGCAAAAAATATCACCATCTCGCGAATCAGGTAAAGGAGAAAACGGGGCTGCATCTCGTTCTCTGTAAAATTATCCTTGGCGGATGACTTCAGCAGTAGTTCAATAATACGCCTGAATTTCTGGATGATATTTTCATGGTTCTGCTCAAAGAAGGTCAGAACTAGAGCAACCGTATTCCGATTAATATTATCCTGGTTCCGCAGAACTTCTTCGGGGGTAAGTTCGATATGACTTCTGCCCTGAGCTTTGCTGGAGCATAACAAGGCGGTTACCAGAATAAAGGCGTTGCGATCGGAGAACTCGACAATGGTCGGCCGGTCGAAAACATCGGAAAGAAGGATATTAAGCGCATCCTGCGGTTGCTCAAGCTGCGCAACCAGAGACTGTAGGGCATTGAGAAAAGAGACCCGGTCATTCCTTAAAGAAAGCTCTTTAAGGTAATGCCAGAGAAACTCAAAAACTTTGCTGCCGCACTTGATGAATCCGGGAATATTCTTTTCAAAAAAGATCCGGCGGAAATTACCGTTAAAGTCAAAACAATCCCGCAGCAGAGCAATCAGATTTACCGCATCAGCACTGGTGATCTTGAAATTCTTGGCGATAACCGCGTAATCGTCATCATCAAACCAGATATTTTTATTGGTAATATCCTGGACCTTTTTTTTGATCGATGATCGGCGGATAAAAAAACTGAGAAAATCCAGGATCTTTTCATGCAGGAGCCAAGAGGTTTCCTGACCTTCAACATTAATGGCGCGGGCCTCTGACCCCTTGACCGACAGGTTATCGTACATCTCATCGGGCAAGTGATCCAACCCTTCCTCAATATTGCGCAAGGCTTCACTCTGCAGGGCTTCCCTGTTCTCGGTTTGTTCGGCAAGTTTCAAAAAGCCGGTAGCATGAGTCAGACGATGGCCCATAACTTCCTGGCGAATATCCGTATACCCGGCACTATTGATACTGTTAATAACCTCGGAAGCCATCCGGGGGCTGCTGCCATATTTGGCCAGGACCAGCCGCGATACCTGCACGACAACCGACGCCCGCTTAGGATCGGTGTGCAGGTTATCCATCAACATTTGGGCGTTATTAACTTCAATCGGCATTTTTTTGAGATCCTTGCGCCGATCGACAGAGGCAAAGATCGCATCATAAACCGTGGCGAAAAGCTCCAGCCCCTTATCCGGGGTAGGCCCAAGAATCATGGGCTTAATCTTGTCGACCAGATTCTGGAGGGCTATGGGCTTCACATTATTTGTTGCCGCCAGGATAGTAAGATTAATATTGGGCTGCCCATACTCATCTAATACAAAAAAATCCTCCCGGAGTGGATTCTCATAAAATTTAATCAAGAGTCGAATCGTATTCTCCAACTTGAGGTAATCCTCTTCCTGGTTGGCACCGGTATCGAAAGAAAAATTGAATATATTTATGCCGCTCAAAGACTGAAAAGCAGTCATCAGCTTTTTATATAAACCTTTACCCAGAGTTTTTTCCCGCTCCTCAATAATCTGGGCCATCTGATAATCAAGCAGAAGATTGCTAAATGACAACTCATAGTCATAGATCTCGGAACCGATCTGCTTGGAGGTATATTGTTGGCCACGAAGACGGCAAAATATCCTGCCGTCAAACCCCGGAAATTCCGCAATTTTTTTCAGGGTCGCAAGAAAAGCCTGAATTTTCTGGTCAATATCATGTACGGAGGCGAAAGAGGAACTTCCTTTGAGGATGCCGGCAAACAAACAGGTTGCCTCAGCCAGCAAAAGACGATAATGATCAAGCAGCTTTGTCTCCTGATTAAGAAGATTAATCAGCGAGGATTGGGTGGGTTCTGATTCAATGAGCCGGTCGCTATCATCGATGCCGGCAAGCTTTTTATATAGTTCCTGGGCCGATTGATCCAGTTTGAAGTTATCGTCATTATCGCTCATCAGTTGCCCCGGCATGATATGTAAACATTATTAAGACCCCTTCAGGTCTATATAAAACAACACCGGCAGCGGGAGATCAAGACCTCCGGCAACAGATGATTAAGTTATCCAGAATGTCCTGGGAAGTTTTCAACGAAAAATACCAGAACTGATTCCATAATTTACCAGAAAAAGTAAAAAAGAAAAGGATGTCGAGCAGGAGATCTTCATAACACCGACATAGATATTAGGGACCCTGCTCTGAGCGAGAAAAAAATGGAAAAGAAAATCACCACCCTTCTAAAGAACAAAAGGTAGTGACTTCAATAAGTTAATTGGTGGAGGCGGCGGGAGTCGAACCCGCGACCCATCACTGGTACCAAGGATTAACAAGCAAGGTGCACCACACATGCACCACCAAGGAATTTAATTTAAATAGCATTGGTGTAAAATGGTCCGGCTAAAATTTTAATTAATTATGATTTTTTAACGATACAAAGGAATTAGGAGATCGACAATGGTTACCTGAAAGATTTTCCCGGTAATTAATTTTTATTTTGCTGAGTTTTTGAAATTTGCTTACCAACTATTTTTTTAGCCTGATACTTGAAAACTTGCATAACAATAAACCACGCGAGTAAACAAACCCCTAATGTGATTATTATTTTTTTCAATTCTTTTAACATTCTGTTTCACTCACGATTATTCACGCATTATATCTACCATGATACTTGCACCACTACTGTTTATATTAAAACAGTGTTAGCGCAGGGTGGCCGCAGGCCGGGCCCCTGACTGACCACCCCGATTCCCCTTTTTCGACACAAAGGGGATAGGGGATCTGTAAGCGTCACCCGAAAGAATTTTCCGGTTTTAGAAAATTGCTTGAGAGTGACATCCTGGTTCAGTTATTAAATTTTTACTCCACTCATATTCGTGCATGACCAAGATTAATATTTAGTAGCCCAACGCTAAACTCAGCGGACCCGGCCAATGAAGTTGCCGGTAACGCCGCCGACGTTAACCGGGTCCGCTGTAGTGTTTTGTTAGGGGTTTTATTTTTTCCCGTTACTTTCTTCAAATTCAGCATCAAGCCTTATTTTATTCTTTCCCCATGCAGTTTGCTCTTTGAAATAGGTCATTAATTCTTCTAATTTTTCTGGCTTGGTGGAAAGTACTTTAAATTTTTTATCTAAAGGCTTCCTGGGTGGAACTCGATGCTCAAATAATCCTGATAGAAGATTATTTTGCGCCTCCACACGGAGGTCAAAAATGTAGCACCCTATATCGTCCATGGCGTTTTTGTAATTATCAACTAACGTTCGGAGTTCTTGAAGCTGTTTCCTGTCAAGTAAAGGTTTTGTAATAGGACGAGGAACATTTTGTGGGGCATCTTCAGGGGGGTCTATTGGTAACACCCTTACTAGTGCAGAAAAAAGTGGTTGAATAGCTTCTCTCGCATCATAGTTTGCTGAATTTATAGCTGTTTGAAATAATTCAAGTTCTGGCAAACTAATTAGCCATGCTTCAAATTCCTCAATGATTCTTACTGTGGCTTCTCCTGCCTTTTCATGAAGCCGCAAAAATTCCAGTGCACGTTTAGTTAGTGGTTGGGAGGGAAATTTGTTTGATATCTGTTCTTGATATGTTTCTATTTGGGCTGGGATCATAAAAACATACATCGAAGCAGACGTAATGGCATCAGATAGCTGTCTAATGCGCTCATCAAGCGTTTTGTATATATCTAATTTCAGAACCTCTTTTGCGTTGTCTTTTTGAAGCGCCAAAGAGCTACGGTGCTGTCGGGATAATTGAAAAACAACTATCAATGCACCCACAATAATACCTATTAAGGTAAGTAAGTGGCCGATTAAATCGACTGCGTTTTCTTGTATCCAACACAACATATTTTTTGATATCCCTAACGCTTGAAATCACTGGTGCCGCCATTGAACTTGACCCCGTAGGGCCGCAGCCGTTCACGGCATCCAGTGAATTGATTTGATATGCATTCCCCTTCTATTATTCTTTGATTATCTGGCCTGGGGTTGGTGAAAATGCTTGCCTTGTAAATACATCACTGGCCGCTGGGCTATCTTGCAAATTGAGTTTTGTGAAAGCCTCTTTCAATTGCCCTTCGAAATGATTTACTCTTACTTGAATGTGTGAACGGACGGATGAAAGGTTACCTTCATGGCCACCGGCTACCATTATTATTCTGTCTGTAGGCCAATCTAATGTACTTACTAGTGGTTCTTTTCCTAATTCTGGTTGCTTGCGAAGAGTGCCAGGCCTTAGTGTGCAATACCAAGCGGTTATTGGATCAACTTTAAACCCAGTTAACCAACTCAAAGAGCCAAGTGCTGCGCTACCTCGAGAAACAATAAAATCTGCCCTTTGAGCTATATGGTCAGCTACGTTTCTTAGATTTCTGAATGGCGTTAATACTTTTTCTAAAGTCTCAATACCCTCTTCGGATTGCGAAAAAGATATGCCTGGCATTTGTAGATAGAGCATACGAAATCTATCAATTGCATCAATCATCGCCCACGCATCGAGAAAAGCTCGAGTTGAAACTTTAGGAATTTCAGATGTACTTGGAGGGTTCAAAGCCATTTCAGTTAGGGTTCCTCTGAGCCTCTCGTAAGCTAAGGTAATTATCTCGGCAGCATGCCTAATTCCGTCAATAAACAGGGCTTGCTTAGGATTTATTGCTGCAGGTACTTGCCTTAGTATTGAATCTTCTTCTAGCATTGAATTTTATTTTAATTGCATATCGCTTGAAATCACTGGTGCCGCCAAGAAACCTGACCCCGTAGGGCCGCAGACGTTATCGGCATCCAGTGAATTGATTTGTTATATGTGAATTTCATCAAGTTAAGAGAATATTTTTTTCTGTATTGTTGCATCTAATTTCCCTGCGCTGTCTTGGCTATTTGCTTTTTCTTTAATAGCTATTGTTGAGTAAAAAATTGCAGCTTTAACAACCATAAACAATGTAAATATATTCTCTACAAGTAGCTCTGCTGTTGTCTCACTGTGTTCGAGTTCATCTGGTGCAAAAAACTCATCGTAAATGTTTAGAAATGAATGTGTTATCCTGTTTCTGATTGTATTTAGGCCACAGTATTGTGAATTTGATTTAAAATCTAAAGCTAAGGCGTACAAAGATAAAAGTTGATAGCTATTTTGCTCTAATAATATTTGTTTGAATTCGTCAGTTGTTAGCCAGTCGAAATATATATTGACTTTATTTGGGTCAGATTCAGACTGATAGAAATAGTATTTAATTAAATGTGCTATTTTATCGAGGCAATTATATAGCATTGAGAAAACAGATTTAAGCATGCCATTTTGTAAAGAATGATATGTGTAATCGTAAGTGTAAATATAGTTTGTTTGACTATCAATTTTCTTTGATTTGACAGTAATTGCCTTATGAAAGTTATATCGAGAAGTAACAAAATCCTCTAGCAATTGGTTGAAGACCTGAAATGTTAAATATGTCTTGTTTGACATTAGTGATGTTTTAGAAGATCTGATAGATCTCATGTCCTCTATGACATTTGGGAAAAAACTGTCACAGAGACTATGCTTGTCGTAATAATATCCAAAATCGTAGTTTAAAAATAAGTTGTTCTCTAGGGTAAATTTTTGATACAGGCTTAAACTTTTTGGAATTTCGGTTTGTTTAGGGGTGAAAGATATTTCTGAGAAATATCTTTCAAGGCTAGATATCCTTTTTGCAAAATCATTTGCAACTAATTTACCCCCAATTTCCGCAAGGCGAGGATCAGACAAAGCTTTTTGTAGTAAGTTGTAGCAATTGTTTAATAGGACAAGTGACTGTTGAGGTGCTAGCTGCGTGTAATACCCAATTGCTATAGCCTTATTCCCAAGTGCCATTCCAAAGTTTGTATCAGTTTTAAGAACCTCATCGTAGGCAAAAAGTGCTTCGTAATTCCTTCCATATTTTTCGAGAATATTTGCGATATTAGTGCGAGCTCTCTGGAAATGGTCAGTATCCTCACTTTGAACGAGCAACAGTATATCTTTTGCTTCTTTATACCTACTTGAACTAGTAACCAAGTGTTCAAAGCTGTCTGGTGGCCGACGCTCAATGTCAGCCTTTGTTAGTATAGTGTTACCGAGGTCATAATAATATTTGTTGTGTGGCAATTTATTTTTTTTGGACTTTAGCCTCTTTATCACACAGTTTAATATGGCAATGGATTTTTGATCGGCACCGATGTTCGACAATAACCCTTCGAATGCCTCGTAATGCTCTTTTCTGTTTTTAAATTTACTATCAAATTCAGCGATTTTTTTAAAAATATAATCGTCTGATAATGACTTGGATTGCGATTCTTTATCCAATTTTAGATATTCACGAGTGATATCCTCCATTTAAATTTCACCCATACTATTTTTTTGTCCTTGCATATAACGTTTGGGTTCAGTGGCGCGCCCGTAAGTTGCAGATTTTAACAGCCCTAACCTTTTCGCGTCCATTGGAACTTTTTGTTCGGCTAGTTCATCTTTTATTTAACAATGAAGGAAATAAATCAATCAATTCTAATATGAATTGGATTCCTTTTTGTTCCAGGCTTGTTCATTGAACTCAGAGCGGCACCGAGTCGCTGTCTTTTTTCTGCTTTTTTTTGTTCTTTTTTCTCATGCTTTTTTATAGTGAATTCAGCAATGATAACGCACTCGTCGTCATAATAAGCTTGCTCTTCAACTTTTTTCAAAATCTTCAAATATTTGGTTGTCTCTAAATTGTAATAATAGTTGCCAAGTTGTTGACACAACTGGGTTTTCTGTTTTTCACGATATGCATTCAGTTTCGCAGTTGCTATTTCTTCGCACCAAAGCTTTTCTATGTTTCGTGATTTAATTTCATCAATTAGAAGATTTTTTTGTTCTTTATTGTTTGTGAATTCCATTTTTCCGACATCTAGACATAGCTCTTTATCGCTGTATTTTTGAAGCATTTCTGGGGTACGCTGGTGCCTTGCACAACCTCCCAATATCACAGCGAATAGTAATATAATATAAAACAATTTTAGGTTGTTAATATTTGTATTTCCCATAATTTAACCCTCCGATTTTTGGTCTACTCAATTCTGGAGCCGAACGTTCAAGCTCACTTGCGCCGCCAACAAACTGGACGCGTCAGCGCCGCAGACGTTAACGGCGTCAAGTGCAGCGCCTTGTTGGGCGATCATTTTCGATTTTTAATACTGATGCACTATCAAACAAATCACCATTGATTTGGTCTGCAAAAATGGATGGCAGACTTTTGATCAATTTTCTTATTTCTGAGTTAGTGAAGTTTGTAATGCCATTTGTCGTAGTTTGAATAAGTGCTGTTTCTTCGGTCAAAGAACCAAGGATATTATGCAGTTCCTTGTTCCATGTTTCATTAGCAATTTCTATAGCCTTTGATCTTACCGTAAAAGATGTAATAATTTTTTTGGCAATTTGATCTTGCGTTAATTCGTCAGGCACCGGAATTAATGTTTTCTCAACATCTTCGTCCAATATTGCAGGATAACTTGAGCCTGTACTCCATTTACGAAATTGCTCAAGAGTACTTTGGAGGCGAATTGCATAATGTAAATAAATCGGATTTATATTTTCTTTAGGCCTAACGATTGAAAAAGCTGTTGACGCTATTTGATTATGCATTTCTTCAGGAACAACTGCTATGGCACCACGAGTCGGACGGCAGGTAGAAACCACAATATCAAAAGCTTGGACTACTTTCCTTGCCCTGGAAGGAGCCTCTTCCCCCAGTAACTCTTGCGGGTTTGTTATTATGCCGGTCTTAACATCGATACTGGCAATATCTATATATTGAAACGTTTTTTCAGGCTTTAACGTTGGGTCACGTTTAAGCTTTGAAATATCTGCTACTTCATCAATTCTCTTCAGCAATTTTTCGGGGTATTTTTTTATCCCTTCGGGTGAGAGATGGAAATCTATGTCCCAACGGCCAGCACGTAATAATTCATTATGTTTTTTAGACAATGTTTTCATGCCCACCCCCCTTCATTATGAAAGGAGTCAATAGCCGCATGAACCTCTGAGCCAGTTTTCATTTTACCAGTTGCCTCATAACCAAGGTTCTCAACTTCACACAAGAAGGTTTTCTCATCACTGTTAGCCTTTTGATTTTTTGCGCATTTTTGAAAAATACAAAGGCAGGTTTTTACCATGGCACCAAAAGGGGTAAACGCCTCTTCTGGAAAAAAGAAAATTGCTTTTACATGGACAACATTAGCTAACCACTTTCTCACAAAAGCAGCACTCTTCCCCTTCATCAGGTGTTCTGGTAACACAATTGCGAGCCTGCCTCCCGGCTTCAGAAATTGTATACTTCTTTCTAGACCAAGAATCTCAAGAGGTAATGACTTTTTTTTGTGACCTAAGTCAAAACGTCCTAACATTTCCATTGTTTCTTGTCTCATGATACTGCCGAAAGGGGGGTTGGTTAAAACAATATCAAAGACGGCTGGATCAACTGTATTTTCAGGAGCTGAACCTTCATTTTTTTCACGTAATGCCGTTATATCTGGATAATTATCAAAACTTAGCAGAGCGTCTTGATTACGAATATTTGTATGACCATCGTCGTGGAGCATCATATCGGTCATCGCAATACGCACCATTCTGTCCGACTTTTCAATACCGTGCAAATGAAAGAACTTGAACTCGTGCAATGCATGTTGGGTTAAAGTTTTTCCTTGTTTATCGATTACATATTGCAAAGCTTTTGTTAGAAAATGTCCTGACCCACAAAAAGGGTCAAGAATTAGTTCATTGGCTTTAGGTTGAATAACGCCAACGGCAATTTTAACAATGGGGTCAGGTGTGAAATATTGTCCCATTCCAGCTCGAATAGCGGGTGCCAAAACCTTTTGAAAGGCACGGCCTTTTATATCTGCCCGACTATCAATTAGAGAAAATTCCTGCAATCGTTCAACAACACGATATAACGCTGTATCGCTCAATCTGATTTGGGTTTTAAAGACCCCACGTGAACGCTCATATCCCGGAATACGTTTAGAATAAAGCTCGATATCTTCTTGCCTAGCTTCCTCGTAAAGTACACGAATATTCGATGCCACTTCTGAGGCGTTACTTGCGCCATATGTTTGGAATTTGAAAGGGGTGCCCTCGGGACTTTTTGTTATATTTCTTTCATCATATATTTTTGTATAAATAATTTTACATATTTCGTCTAAAGCTTCATCGTCATGCAAACCGTCAACATCTCTTGCTGTACTATGACAATCAAACAGTACTTTTTCGTATTCATTATCAAGGATTTTCAAACCGGTAGACCTACCATTAGCAATTTCTGGTAGTTCGCGAACTAATTGAACACGGATTTTTGTTTCTAAACCGTAAGCAGGCAAGTCAGGAATATAGTCGAAATCATTTGGGTCAATCTTTTTACGTAGTGTTTTTACACGATCACCGTCAGTAACCAACCCGATAGTCGCAGTGTGTGTGGAAGCAAGGTATGTTTCAAGTTGCCTCTCTGCCTCCTTGAATTCTTCCTCAGAAGCACCTCTCTTTTTCGTTTCAACATACAAAAATGTCCGTCTGTTTGAGTTCTTCAAAGAGATATCGGCTTGTTTTACTGTTGATCCCATTTTAACTGGTTCCTCAATAATCAGGCGTTCGCCAAGCCAGTCAGTAGGGTATTTATAATCATCCAGTAATCTTTTTAGTGCCCATTGCCTTACAAACTCTTCAATTATATATTCAGCACCTTCATATGTCCCTTTCTGTTCGAACCATGCTTGTGCTCTACGTCCAGCTTCGACAACATCACCATGGCTCGGGAAGAGCCAATCTTTAGGTGGAATCAATATGAAATTTCCAATAAGAGCCATTTTATTCCTTAGGTTATGATTTTTATGCCCAACTATATTATTAAGTTGCAGCGGTCTTTTGATAATTTCAGCCAAAACCCTATCACATAATTATTGCAAAAACAATTAAATTAACACAAAGATGGAGATAAACGGCGGTTTTTTGATAAATATTTATTATTATGCCGCAGCGACATAATAATAAATATTTAT
>JAHJIY010000093.1 GCA_018823175.1 Pseudomonadota bacterium | reverse complement strand
GTTTGACCCGCCTTGCGGCTCAACTCAGCTTTATACCGCAAGGGTATAAGTTTCGTTTGACCCGCCTTGCGGCTCAACTCAGCTTTATACCGCAAGGGTATAAGTTTCGTTTGACCCGCCTTGCGGCTCAACTCAGCTTTAACATATAGACCCCATACAAAGAAAGAGCCTTCCTGATCTCCAGCCCAAGTCATTAAGCAATTTATCCGCACGTAACATGTGACCAATGACAAATGACGGGTAAAAAGAGGTAAAAACTCGTTACTATTTTCTCTTTGCTGATCACTTTCAGCTAAGGGAAATTACTTTTCCCCCTCAATCATATCAGCCGGGAAAATAACCTCGATATTCCTCAAATTAATATTCATAAATTTACCGGTATACAAGACCGTGCCGGTAGACCTGTCCGCCACTTCCGCATGGACCACCGCGAAAAATTCCTTGGCCTCCCCGACATAATCCGTCAACCGGGCGCCCGGCATTAAATCAATCATCCCCATTATCCGATAATGACTTGTCAAAATTACCACTGACGTCTTATTTACCATATCACCCATAACTTCCTCCTGGTTTTAAACCCTAAAAACAAATCGACAACCGGTCTACCGGCCAAATAATTTCCTGATTTCAGTTTAGACCCTCTATCGAAAATATCCAAAATAATAACGTATCAGGAATAATCCCCTCCGATCAAACAAAACTTATACCACAAGGGCATAAGTTTCGTTTGAGCCGGTTAAACGACTCAACTCAGCTTTATCATAACAGATAGAGTTCCAATGCCCATCACTTTGACGACAACTCAGAGCGGTCACTAAGCTTAAGATCCAAATATATAGAATTAAACAACAAGATTAAAAAAATCCACCTAAACAATCAAGTATTGGTAATTCCCTGCCGATAAGTTTTAACAAAGGAGAAAGACAACAACAACCAAGGAAGGTGACGTCATGACTCCACAGGAAGCCATAAAAGTATTGATGCTGAGTCCGTTTTATTTCAAGCTGGATCTCACAGCCCGCAAGGCCATGATCAAGGAATTCTGTTCCCTGCACCCCAAAACTTAATTTCTTTTTTCATGCCGCAATCAAGCAGAGCAACACCTTGACTGTTGCTCTGCCAACCACCTCCAACACCCGCCATATCTACAAACACCCACGATAATCGGCTGAAGCCAGCCAAACCACTCAGACACAAAACCTGGATATATTCTATTGGCATTGAGGGCCAATTGGTTTATATTTTCCATATTTTTTGCACGGAACAGTGAAACAACAATCTGATTTCGCGCCATTTTCAAACAACTTACAAGTTCCATCTTTGCTTAACAGCTAAAACCAATTATCCCAAAAAAGGAGCGACCATGAACATCCTAGTTTTCGGACCAAACGGTAGCGGTAAAGGCACCCAGGGCGCCATTATCCAGAAAAAGTACAATTTCTCTCATATCGAATCAGGCGCCATCTTCCGCAAGAACATCGGCGGCGGCACCGAACTTGGCAAAAAAGCCAAAGAATATATTGATCGCGGCGATCTGGTCCCCGACGATATCACCATCCCGATGATCCTGGACCGGTTGAAAGAAGATGACTGCAAAGGCGGCTGGATCCTCGACGGCTTCCCCCGTAACAAGGTCCAGGCCGAGACCCTTGCCAAGTCCCTGAAAGACGCTGGCATCCCCCTTGATTACGTAATCGAGATTGTTCTGCCGCGCGATGTGGCAAAACTTCGAATTACCGGCCGCCGGCTCTGTGTTAACGACAACAACCACCCGAATCATATTGCCTTTGACGCGATCAAACCGGTCGAGAAAGACGGCAAAATGGTCTGCCGGGTCTGCGGCGGCGCGCTGAACACCCGAGCCGACGATCAGGATGACGTGGCAATCGATAAACGTCACGACATCTACTATGACGACAAAACCGGCACCATGGCTGCGGTCAACTTCTTCAAAGGCATCGGCGGCAAGACCAAGGTCATCTCGGTAGATGGCAAGTCTTCAATCGACCAGGTCAGCGCGGCGATCATGGAAAAACTGGCGTAATTAGAGCATTTAGCTATTAGCTATTAGCTTTAAAAAAGGCCAAAGGAGCATGGCAATCACCTGCCCTTTGGCCTTTTTTTGTTATTGTCCACCACGGATTAATCCAAAGTATTCTTACCGTGGTTTTCCTTACGCTTCGGTCTTTTACCTGCTCACAAATACTGCAACTCCATGTCCTTCAGAATTTTCAGGCGGTCTCGCAGACGAGCCGCCTCCTCAAAGGCGAGTTCCGCAGCCGCCGCCCGCATTGCCTTTTCCAGTTTCCGCATCTCCCGGCGCAGGTCAACCAGGGAATGATACTCCGTCTCCGGTTCGGCTGCGGCCAGTTCCACGGTCACATAGTCCTTTTCATAAACCGAGTTCATAATATCTTTGATGCTTGATTTAATCGTGGCCGGCGTTACCCCGTGTTCCTGATTATAGGCCAATTGCAATAAACGGCGACGCCTGGTCTCATCAATCGTTTTGCGCATAGAGTCGGTCACCCGGTCAGCGTACATGATAACTCTGCCGTCGACATTTCGGGAGGCCCGGCCACAGGTCTGGATAAGCGAGCGTTCGCTGCGTAAAAAACCCTCCTTGTCCGCATCCAGAATAGCCACCAGTGAAACCTCGGGAATATCCAACCCCTCGCGCAACAGGTTAATCCCGACCAGGACATCAAACTCCTGCCGCCTAAGGTCCCGGATGATCTCCATCCGCTCCAGGGTCTTGATATCAGAATGGAGATATCGCACCCGCACCCCTAATTTTTCATAATACTCGGTCAGGTCCTCGGCCATCCGCTTGGTCAGAGTAGTGACCAGCACCGCCTCTTTAAGTTCCACCCGCTGCCTGATCTCATCGAGCAGATCATCAACCTGGGTCCCGGCCGGCCGGACCTCAATCTCCGGGTCCAACAGACCGGTGGGGCGGATAAGTTGCTCGACCACCCGCCCCTGGGCCTGCTCATATTCATAATCGCCGGGCGTAGCCGACACATATATTATTTGATTAACCCGCTGATCAAACTCCTCAAAGCGCAAAGGACGATTATCCAGGGCGGAGGGCAAACGAAACCCGAACTCGACCAGGGTATTCTTGCGGGAACGATCCCCCCGGTACATTCCTCTGATCTGCGGCACGCCGACGTGACTTTCGTCGATAAAAACCAAAAAATCGGGAGGGAAATAATCAAGCAGGGTCGGCGGCGGTTTCCCAGGCGCCAGACCAGTCAGATGCCGGCTGTAATTTTCAATGCCGCTGCAATAGCCCAGCTCCTGCATCATCTCCAGATCAAACATAGTCCGCTGCTCCAGGCGCTGAACCTCAAGCAACCGGTTCTCCGCCTGCAAAAAAGCCAGCCTCTCAGCCAGTTCCTCCTTGATGGTCTCCACCGCCTTACGCAGCCGGTCCTTGGAGGTCACAAAATGGCTGCCGGCAAATACGGTCAATTCATCGAGTTGATCGAGGACCTTGCCGCGCAAGGGATCAACGATTTTTATCGCCTCAATCGTATCTCCGAAAAACTCCACCCGAATAGCCCGCTCCTCTTCATAGGCCGGGAAAATCTCCACCACATCACCCCGCACCCGGAAAGTCCCCCGATGAAAGGAGATATCGTTTCTCTCATACAAAAGATGAACAAGCCGCCGCTTTACTTCCTCCGGCGCATACTCCTCCCCCTTTTTCAAAAAGAGGTGCATATTCTTGTATTCATCGGGCGAACCGAGGCCGTAGATGCAGGAGACCGAAGCAACGATGATCACGTCACGCCTGGTCAACAAAGAACGGGTGGCGGAATGACGCATCTTGTCGATCGCGTCATTGATCGCCGAGTCTTTTTCAATATAGGTATCGGATTGCGGGATATAGGCTTCCGGCTGATAATAGTCGTAATAACTGACAAAGTATTCGACCGCATTATCGGGAAACAGCTCCTTGAACTCGGAATATAGCTGGGCCGCTAAAGTCTTGTTGGGCGCCATGACCAGAGTCGGCCTCTGCTCCCGGGCAATGATCTGGGCCATGGTAAAAGTCTTACCCGAACCGGTAACCCCGAGCAGAACCTGCTCGCGCTCCCCTTGTCCAAGGCCCCGGCACAAACGGTCAATAGCGGAGGGCTGGTCGCCGGCCGGGGTAAATGATGAAACAAGATTGAACATATCAGATTTCTTCAGCGCAATCATTTCGCGAAATGATCATAACCTTTATAGGTTATGTCCCGCCGTTGATTGCCGTCGATCAGGACAACACCGCTGCCGTCGACGATGGTGCCGATACAATAGATCTCACGCCCCATCCTTTCCTTGACCAGGGAGGGAAGAGTAGCGGAGTTATCAGGCGAAGAGGTGAAAAGAAGTCGATAGTCTTCGCCACCGGACAGGGCCCAATTCAGAGCAGACCCGCCAAGACAAGCGGCAACCTTGGCCATGGCCACCGGCATCGGCAGCTTGGCCGCGATGATCTCAGAGCCGATCCCGCTTTGCTCGCAAAGATGGGCAAGATCGGTAGCCAATCCGTCAGAGGTATCCATCATGGCGCTGACCATGCCGCTTTCGGCCAGCAGCAGACCAAGCTCGACCTCCGGGGTTGGGTCCAGATGGGCCAAAACCAGCTTCTGCCAGGCTTCATCTTCCGGATGAGGCCGTCCCTGCCGGCATAACTCCAGGCCAGCCGCCGCCACCCCAAGCTCACCGCTGACCCAGACTAGATCGCCCGGTTTGGCGCCGGACCGATATAACACCCGATCGGCAGCGATCTGCCCCAGGACGGTCACCGAGAAAACCGCATCATGATTGCTTTTAACCGTATCACCACCAACCAATAACGCGTCGTGCTCATGCAATACCGCCAGGAAGCCCTGCATAAATAAGGTCAGCCATTCTTCCTGAACAGAAACCGGCAAGGCCAGAGACAACAAGGCAAAAGACGGCCTGCCACCCATGCCGGCAATATCGCTCAAATTAACCGAGGCAGTCTTGCGGCCCAGCAGTCCGGGCGGATGCCAGGAATAATCGAAATGAACATTCTCCACCAGGGTATCAGCCGTTGCCAGCCATAACCGGTCGTTATCCATGCGGATAACCGCACAATCATCTCCCAGCCCCTTGATTACCTCAGAGCCCTGACCGGGGACCATTGCGCTGATCCGGCTGATAATATCCAGTTCTGAAAATGTCATAAAAATAATTTGTAAAGTTTTTACCTGACAAGACGATAAGATTATCAAAACAACCTATTAAAGGAACCTACCATGGAAACCATTTGCTGCTTATGCCATAAAATAAAAGACGAGAAAGGATGGAGCCGACAATTCGTCCTGAAAGGTAAAAAGCTGTCTCATGGTTATTGCCCGGACTGTTATCGGAAAACCATGGAAAAAGTCGAGACCCACTTCTACAACCAGGAAATGCCAGCCGCCTGAAATCAACGCACCTATTTTACGACTCTCAATTTAGGTTTTACTTCTTTATCTCCGCCCGGCCCATCGACCGGCCCGCTTTTTTGGATTGAAAAATCAACCGCCTGAATAAACCTTTTGTCCCCGCCCATGGTGAATATTTCCTCCCCGGTAAACTGCGAGACCCGCAAAGTCCAGACCACTTTCTGGGGAGGGACGGCAAGGATCTGCAGCGACAGATGCCACCATTCATCGCGCCGGGACTCGTCCCGCTCAATGCCGGTCACCACCGCGTAAAGAAGAGACTGGGGATTATCCATCACAATCAGAACAACATCACCCTCTTCGGTACTCTTCTTGAAATTTATTATCTTCCTGAGCTGATCAACAATTTCTTCCATGACACCCTGACCCGTATTTTCACCTTTCTTTCCCAATAAAAAAAAGGGGCACATTCCATTATAGTTGAAACGTACCCCTTAAAACAATATCAGATATGTGACAAGAACTAATCCTGGATAAAGAGCCCTTTATATTTTTCCTGCAGCTTACCGCTGCGGAAAAACCGCCTGATAAAAAAATTTGCCTTTAAACTAAGAGATCTTATAGTAAAATACTATCGACAAGAAGAAGGGGGAACCTCGTCGGAAATACCAAACCGACCACATTTTTACAGGAGAACATTTTATATGTATGCCAATCAGAAAAGAACCCTTCACCCACTAAACCGGCTAATACCTTTTGTCTTATTGTTAGCCATCTTATCGTTTCCCGGGATAAGCCGGGCCGCATCATCCATCCCGGGCAGTTTTGCCGACCTGGCGGAAGATCTCGGACCGACGGTCGTCAATATCTACACGACTCAGGTCGTCAAAAATCAAGCCCTGCCATTCAATCATGGTCAGGAGATTCCCGATATTTTCAAACGCTTTTTTGATTTCCAGATGCCTCCCGGCTACGAACCCGAGCAGGAGCAAAAAAGAACCAGCCTCGGATCCGGCGTCATAAATTCAGCCGACGGCTACATCCTGACCAACAACCATGTGGTCGAAAATGCCGATGAAATAAATGTCCGCCTGACCAATTTTGAGGAATACGAAGCCAAAATTATTGGTCGCGATCCCAAAACAGACCTGGCCCTGATCAAGATCGAACCTAAGACCCCCCTGCCATTTGCTACCTTTGGCGACTCAGACAAGTTACGGGTCGGCGACTGGGTCATCGCCATCGGCAACCCCTTCGGTTTCGAAAGCACCGTAACCGCCGGAATCGTCAGCGGTAAAGGCCGCTCCATTGGCGGTGGACCCTATGAAAATTTCATCCAGACCGATGCCTCGATCAACATGGGCAATTCCGGTGGGCCACTTTTTGACACCAACGGTAAACTGGTCGGCATAAATTCAATGATCTACAGTCGCAGTGGCGGCAACATCGGCCTGGGCTTTGCAATCCCGGCCAAGATGGCCCAGAACGTCATCGAACAACTTAAAGAGCACGGCAAGGTAACCCGCGGCTGGCTCGGAGTCATGATCCAGCATGTCAGCGCCGAACTGGCCGAACAATTCGGCCTGAAGCGGCCAATCGGTGCCCTGGTCGGAGAAGTAATGGCCGACAGCCCGGCAGACAAGGCTGGAATTAAACAAGGTGATGTCATCATTGAATACATGGGAAAAGAAATCACCAAAATGAGCCTACTTCCTTCACTGGTGGCCCAAACCGAGGTCGGGGTAAAGGCTGACCTTGTCTTGATCCGGAAAGGCAACAAAAAAGAAGTAACGGTGAAAATCGGCAAGCTGGAGGAAGACGAGGTCAGTTCAGATAATGAGATTTCCTCAATCAAGGGCAAAAAATTAGGCATAACCGTCCAGGAACTAACCCCGGAATTAGCTCAAACCCTCGACCTTGAAGAAAAAGACGGCATCCTGATCACCAACGTTGAACCCAATACCCCGGCGGCCGATGCCGGTTTACGGCGCGGTGATCTGATCCTGCAAATAAACCAGGAGCCGATAAAAGACCTGAAATCATACAACGAACTTCTAGACAAGATTAAACCTAAAGACAACATGCTGTTCCTGATCAAACGAGACACCCATCACAGCTTTGTGGTAGTCAAAAATAAATAACCAAAAAAAGGGCCGGAGCGAGGTTCATCTCGTTCCGGCCCTGATCTTTCCTGAGACCAAACTTATAGCAATAACAAACGCCTCTATTCTTCGATCACCGCCCTGTCCGCCTTGGTCACTTCCTCGACCAGACACCTGACCTTTTCTATATCCTTGACCCCGGGCTCAATCTCAACTCCGGAGTTAACATCCACCGCAAAAGGCCTTACCTGAGTAATCGCCGCACCGACGTTTTCAGGCGACAAGCCACCGGCCAAAATATATGGCGCCGGGATATCCAATTTTTCAAGCAGCTTCCAGTCAAAGGTTTCACCGCTGCCGCCGGCCATTTTCTCATGATATGTATCAAGCAGGAAACCATTCACGCATCCGGCGTATGGAGTCAGAATATCCGCCTCCATACCGGGACGCACACTCATCGCCTTCAGAACCCGCCGCCCAATGGATTTGCAATACTCGACCGATTCCGAGCCATGCAGCTGAACAAAGGTCAATCCGCAATACTGGGCAATCTCATCAACTACATTTGGATCCTGATCAACAAAAACACCTACCGCATCGACAAATGGCGGTAGGGTCGCAACAATCTCCTTTACCTTTTCCGGATCAATATTCCGGGGACTTGACTCAACACATATAAATCCCAGGGCATCGACACCTAAAGCCACAATTCTTTGAGCTTCAGATTTATTAGTTATCCCACATACTTTGATCCTGGTGCGGATACTCATCCTCCCTCCTCACTTCATGATTAGACCATCAAAATGCAAAAAAATCCCAAATAAGCTTTTCTATTTTCAATATTGTTATGGACAGAGTTCAGATAACAGCGACCTGAGGGCGGCGGCGCGGTCCTCCGCTCTCATCAGGGTTTCACCGATCAAAGCTGCCGTAACTCCAGCCGCCGCCAGCTTTTTCAGATCATCAAGATCACGGATTCCGGACTCGCTGACCAGCGGCATCCCGGGCGGCAACAAACGCTTGATGCGAAAAGTTGTTTCCAGATCAACTGAAAAATCACGCAGATTACGATTATTGACCCCCAGCAGCCTGGTACCCGCGGCCATCGCCTGATCCATCTCCTGCTCATCATGGACCTCGACCAGCACGTCCATGCCAAGTCCCCAGGCCATCTCCTGAAAATCCCTCATCTGGGCCGGATCAAGAATAGCGGCGATCAGAAGAATGGCATCCGCTCCATAGGCCGAGGCCTGCCTGATCTGCACTTCATGGATGATAAAATCCTTCCGCAAAACCGGCAGATCAACTTTTCTTCTAACCAATGGAATATACTCGATATTACCCTGAAAAAAATCCTCGTCGGTCAACACCGACATGGCCCGGGCACCGCCCGCTTTGTAGCTTGCCGCGATCGCGACCGGATCAAAATCAGGACAGATCACACCTTTGGACGGCGAAGCCTTCTTGGCTTCGGCAATTACGGCAATCCCATGCTCTACATTAAGCTGCCGGCAAAATCCGCGAGGTGGATCAATCTTGCCTTCGGGAACCGAAAAACCATGCCTGAGGAGGGTTGTCACTTCCTCTTTTTTACGATCAACAATTTTATCTAAAATCATATTTTTTTAAAAAAGTGACGAGTGAAAAGTGAATAGTGAATAGTAACGAGTAAATAGTGACGAGTTGTTTTTTTGTACTTACTCGTCACTATTTACTCGTCACTCGTCACTATCACTTATAGTTATTCCCGCTCACGGGATAAAAATTAGTTGGCGCAAAAAGAAACAAGCCCATCGAGTTTGGCCAGGGCCGCCCCGGACTTAACCGTCTGCCGGGCCAGTTCAACGCCTTTGACCAGATCTGCCGCCTGACCCGCCGCCATCAAGGCGGCACCGGCGTTGATCAAAACCATATCCAGACAGGCCCCGGCCTTGCCGGCCAGAATAGCCCGCAAATGGACCGCTGCCGCTTCGGCCGTTTCCTCGCCTTTAATCTCGGCCAAAGTGGCCCGAGCCAGCCCTACATCTTCCGGCTTCACCGTATAAGTGGAAACCGTCTTGCCGTTCCAGTCGGCCACCAGGGTTTCACCGGTGATGGTAATCTCGTCCATATTACCGGTCCCGCAAACAACCAGCGCCCGTTTCGCCCCGAGTTTCCCCAATACTATAGCCAGTTTTTCAACTAATCCAGCATCATAAACCCCCATAATCTGGACATTGGCGCCGGCCGGATTGGTTAACGGGCCAAGCACATTAAAAATGGTCCTGATCCCGATCTCACGCCGGGGACCGATTGCATGTTTCATCGCGCCATGCATGGCTGGAGCGAACATGAAACCGATGCCGACCTGGCAGATGCACTCCGCAATCCGCTCAGGAGTAAGGGACAAATCAACACCCAAAGCCTCAAGAACATCAGCGCTGCCACATTTACTGGTGATCGAACGATTACCATGCTTGGCGACCGCGACTCCGGCACCCGCCACCACAAAGGCGGCGGTGGTCGAGACATTAAAAGTTCCGGAGCCATCACCGCCGGTTCCGCAGGTATCAACCAGGATTTCCCCGTCCCGCACACAATTTACCCTGGAGGCCTTCTGCCGCATGACCCGGGCGGCGCCGGTAATTTCCGCCACCGTCTCCCCTTTGATCCGCAAAGCAGTGATAAAAGAGCCGATCTGGGCCGGGGTTGCCTCCCCGCTCATGATTTCATCCATGACGCCAACCATTTCATCTTCACGCAGATCGGTGCCGACAATTACTTTGGCAATCGCTTCCTTGATCACAGAATTCCCCTTACTTTTTTCTGATTTTTTCCGGGTAAGCCGGGTCGACAAAATTCTTGAGCAGTTGCACGCCGTCCGGAGTCATGATCGATTCGGGATGAAACTGCACTCCTTCCACCGGCAAAGTTTTATGCCGCAGCCCCATCAGCTCATCCTGATCGGAACGGGCGGTAATCTCAAGACATTCAGGCAGATCATCTTCCCGCACCACCAGGGAATGATAACGCATGGCCGCAAAGGGATTGGGCAGACCGGCAAATACCCCGCGTCCGTCATGATGGATCGGACTAGTTTTACCATGCATCAATCGGGCGGCCCGCACCACCGTCCCGCCGAATGCCTCACCGATTGCCTGGTGTCCAAGACAGACGCCAAGGACCGGGATCTTGTCGGCAAAATATTTAATCGCTGCAATTGAAATCCCGGCCTTGTCCGGACTGCAAGGTCCGGGGGAAACCAGCAACCGATCAGGATTTAAGGAAGCGATCGTCGCCACATCCACCTGGTCGTTACGGAAGATCTCCATCTTTTCACCAAAACCACCAATCACCTGGACGATATTGTAGGTAAAGGAATCGTAATTATCTATTATGACTATCATTTACAGCCCCTTTTCCGCCAATTCCACGGCCCGGCGCAGCCCCATGGATTTGTTGATCGTCTCCTCGTACTCGAGGCCGGGATCAGAATCCGCCACAATACCGGCCCCGGCCTGAACCCACAAATCATGACCCTGCATGACAAAGGTCCTGATCGTAATACAAAAGTCCATATTACCGGAAAACCCGAAATAACCAACCGACCCGGCATAGGGTCCGCGTCGCGCCGGCTCGAGTTCCTCAATAATTTCCATCGCCCGGACCTTGGGCGCGCCACTTACCGTGCCGGCTGGGAAACAGGCCTTTAAAACATCGAACTGATTCTTCCCCGCCGCCAGTTTTCCGTGCACCCCGGAGACGATATGCATCACATGACTGTATCGTTCAATCACCAATAAATCGCGGGTCTCAACCTGGCCATAACCGGCAACCCGCCCGACATCATTGCGCCCGAGATCAACCAGCATCAGATGCTCGGCCCGTTCCTTGGGATCGGCCAGCAGCTCATTGCCCAGAGCCAGATCTTCTTCGTTGTTTTTTCCACGCCGCCTGGTCCCGGCAATCGGCCGCAGCTCAATATCGTCTTTTTCCAGTCGAACCAGAATCTCGGGAGATGAACCGATCTGGACCAGATCGCCATGTTTAAGATAAAACAGATACGGACTCGGATTGATGTGGCGCAAGGCTCGATAAAGTTTAAACGGTGACAGGTCGGTGGTAGTATGAAAGCGCTGGGACAAAACGACCTGGATGATGTCGCCGGCCATGATATATTCCTTGGCCCGCTCAACCATCTTTTTAAAATCATCCTCCGCCATATTCGAGGTAAACTGATGACGGCACTCGCCGCAGTCATCATCAACCACCTCACCCGGCAATGGTTTCTTCAGGCGGGCCACCACCTCATCGATCTGCCGACGGGCGGTAGTGTAAAGTTCTTCCAGATCGGCGCCAGGCGGCACCACCACACAATTGACTACTTTAAGACTCTGCTTGAGATTGTCATGGACAAGAACAATTCTGGGGATGATAAAAGCGCTGTCCGGAAAATTTCCCAGCGGAGGATTGCGGTCAGGTAACCGCTCCATAAAGCGCACCATGTCATAGCCCAGAAAGCCGACTGCCCCGCCGAAAAAACGCGGCAGATATTCAGGATTACGACAGGCGTTAAATGAGGCCATTAATTTTTCAAGCTCGACCAGAGGATCACCGGACAATTCGGTCGATTTCCCGTCACGCTTGATGGAAACATGTTCACCCCGGCTCTCAAAGGTCAGGATCGGATCAAAACCGATAAAGGAATAACGGCCCCACTTCTCCCCGCCCTCCATACTTTCGAACAAAAAGGCATGGTTTTCCGCCCCCGCCACTTTCGCAAAAATAGTAAGCGGCGTATCGAGATCAACAATTATTTCCCGATGAACAGGGACCAGTTGGGCATCCCCGGCAAGCTCCTTAAACACTGTCAAGGAGGGCTGAATCATATCTACTCCTTACTTGAAAACATCAGTTAGATGGTACACAAAAAAAAAGCCATGGAGTCTCGAAGACCACATGGCTTTTCTGGTGAAAGAATTACTGTTTCATTTAATAATGCGAACTCGGCATCAAGATGAAACCAATTGATCAGGTTATACCGCTTCCTGCACAGAGCAGAATATTGATAACGCCAAAAAATTATATTCTTTGCAGTAAATTACTGAAGACTCTTTGCAAACTCATTTACCCGCCGAGAAAGCCTGGACACCTTACGAGACGCATTCTTCTTGTGAATAGCGCCTTTGACCGAAGCCTTGTAAATGGTCGGGATGGCCACCAGCAAAGCAGCCTGCGCGCCTTCCAGTGATTTCTGCTCAATAGCCGTGTCAAGCGCCTTGACCGCATTTTTTATTTTGGTCTTATTGGCCCGGTTACGACTGCGGCGGACCAGACTCTGACGGTTTCTCTTTAATGCCGATTTGTGATTAGCCAAAGCTATACTCCTGTAAAAACGTTATTTTATTTATGTTAACTGAAAAATATACCAGTAATATTAAAGGCCGTAAACATTATTACTTGGCCCGGAAAAGTCTGACAATATAAATTAATCCGCCAGCCATGTCAAGAGTCCTTTCAAAAGCCGCACAGTAATCAGAATCGCGTGAAACATATTGAATAGACTGGTTTTCGTATTTAATTACTTGGCATTAATCAAATATTATGGTGTAACGATTTATTTAAATATGCCCAACATTAAATACACAAACGACAACATGCGATACGAAACGATTACCTTAATCATCCTATTTGTTGCACTGCCGGCTTGTTCCGGTCCCGATCAGCATCTGCAAAAAATGGCCCGGGAGATCTATTCCCAGAAAACATGGGAACCGCCGCTGCCTCCGAAGGAATTCAAATCGGATGGCTGCTCCTGTTGGCCAGACAATGACTGGCTGGAATGCTGCATCGAACACGATACCATATATTGGCTGGGGGGAACCAGCGAGGAAAGAAAAAAGGCGGACCTGGCCCTGCAAGAATGTGTCAGCCAAAAAGACCATCCGATCATGGGCCGGGTCATGTATTATGGTGTCCGGCTCGGGGCGGTCCCATGGCTGCCGACGCCATTCCGCTGGGGATTTGGCTGGAAATACCCCCAGTCCGGCCCACCCGGTAAACAATATTGACCATAACATTTCTCATCAGACACCCAACACCTTGCGGATCAGTTTGGCAATCACTTCTTTGGTCAGAGGTTTCAAGGCAAATTCTTTAATCCCGAGACCTTTGGCTGAATCTTCATCTATTAAGTTGCTATAGCCGGTACAAAGGATAATCGGCAGATCCGGCCGGATCTGCATCATCCGCCGGGCAAGATCTGCACCGGTCATCTCCGGCATGGTCTGATCGGTGATCACCAGGTCAAATTCGTCGGGAGTATTCTGGAAGGTTGCCAGCGCCTCCAGGCTGCTGCGCCGCAACGTAACCCGGTAACCCAGCCTTTCGAGCATATCCTTGCCCATCTCAGCCAGGAGCTCTTCATCGTCGATAAATAAGATCCTTTCTTGACCACCCTTGATATCTTCCGACTCCTTTCTGGCCGGCAGGAATTCCTGATCAACAACCGGAAAATAGACATGAAAGGTCGTCCCTTCTCCAAAACGACTTTCAACAGTAACTGCACCCCCATAATCTTTCATGATCCCGTGGATAATCGCCAGCCCCATCCCGGTCCCCTTGCCGATTCCCTTGGTGGTAAAATAGGGTTCAAACATCCGCTCAATAATATCCGGGCCGATCCCGACTCCGGTATCGGCCACTGTAAATTCAACGTATTCACCGGATTTGACCTGCGAAAGCAAACTTTGATCATCCGGCCCGATGAAAGTTGTTTTCAAGGAAACCGATAGGTTGCCCCCGGTTTCCTCCATGGCATGATAGGCATTGGTACATAAATTCATCAATATCTGATGAACCTGAGTAGGATCCGCCAGAATGGTCCCGCATTTTGGATCGATATCTTCGGTGATGCTGATGGTTGAGGGAATGGAAGATCTGAGCATCTTCAAACCCTCCTTGATCAGAGGTTGTATCTGGAGAGGGAATCGTTCAACCTGGGCCTGACGGCTGAAAGCAAGAATCTGCTTAACCAGCTCCTTTGCCCGGTTTGCCGCGATCAAAACTTTTTCCAGGTCATTTTTTAAACGTGTCCCGGCAGGAGCATCCTCATGGGCCATCTCGGTATAACCCAGAATAACAGAAAGAATATTGTTGAAATCATGGGCGATGCCACCGGCCAGGGTGCCGATGGCTTCCATTTTCTGGGCCTGACTGAGGCGAATCTCAAGATTTTTCGTTTCTATTTCAGCCTTCTTTCTTTCGGTAATATTACGGGACATCCCGATAAGTCCCGTGATCTTGCCGTTCTGATCTAGGAGCGGTGACTTACTGGCCAGCCACCAGGTGGTATCGCCATACGCGGTGGCGAGTCTTTCTTCCGTCGAAACTACCTCACCTTTCTGCATGACTCTTAAATCAACCCCGATAATAACTTGCGCGGAATCAGGCGGAAATAATTCCAGGTCACTTCTGCCGATAATTTCTTCGTGGGATTTACCGATGGCCCGGCAGGTGGCGGTATTTGCCAAAACATATTGGCCATTTAGATCTTTGACAAAAATTGCGTCAGTAGCGCCCTCCATAACTGCATTCAACAATGTATTACTTTCCTGCAGCCTACTTTCAGCCGCGATCCGTTTCCTGTTTTCAATGGTCAGTTCCTGGACCTGTTCATGGAGTTTGCTATTTAACTCGGCGATTTCAGCATTGGCTTTTTTCAGGCTGGGCAGACTAAGCAATCTCGGCATCAGCGGGAAAAGGATAATCGCAGTACCAAAGGAAATAACCGCATTGATTGTTTTGATTATTCCTTCCGTCCAGTAGGAAGGATAATAAATAGTCCACGCCGACATAAAATGTGTTGTGCCACAGGAAAGAATAAATGCCCCGAATAACAGGAAAACCCAGAAAAAGGGAATATCCCTTCTTCTCAGAATAAAATAGAACAAAATCGCCGCGATAAGATAATAAGCGATGCCGGTCACGATATCGGAACCGGCGTGCTGCCAAAGCAGACTGGGATCCCAAACCAGGCAATCACCATGGGGCATGAAGTCGGTCGAGTCATAGAGGCGATCAAAATATTCAAACATAATAAGCTCCGATGTCGAAAAGTGTATGGCTGCTCTGTTATTCCGATTTCCCAAAAAAAATAATCCGGTGACAAACGAAAAGAATCAGCCGACAACTCCAACCAATCTCTGGCCTATGTCCAGCAAATTGCGTGTTATCTTAATCAAATTTCAGGATAAAGCTGAGTTGAGCAGCTAGTCTGCTCATACGAAACTTATACCCGAAGGGTGAAAATAGTCTTTTTATTTATCAATTGAACGACAAAAAACATCAAACCATTAACTCTTCCAGCAAATATTAATTCCTCAGTCCATTTCCGGCAAAACACATGCACGATTGGACCAAAAGACGAATCCGGCCGATTCATCGCCTCAACAACAAACCGGCTAAATTTTACCGGCCTTTCCCCCCTTGACACTTTTCAAATTATCGATTCCGATGTCAAATTATCTTGATGATTTATTACCGGATAAAGCTGAGTTGAGTCGCTAGTCGGCTCAAACGAAACTTATGCCCTTGTGGTATAATATCCAATCTGATTTCAATCCTGATCTGCCGTTTAATAATAAAGGGACAACCATGAAACTATCAATTCTGCTCACGGCACTTTTTGCGATTCTGTTACTGCCGGTCGCCGCTGCAGGGATCGAAGGAAAATGTCTGGAAGGTGATTGCCAAAACGGCCAGGGCACCTGGGAATTACCCAACGGCACAAAATTTATTGGCCAATGGCAGGAGGGGAAAAGACACGGCAAATCTACCCTGGTTTACGCCGATGGCACCGAGGAAGTCAGGGATTACAAAAATGGGGTACGCCAGGGAAACTGTGTTGAAGGGGACTGTGAGAATGGCGAAGGATTACTGATGTATTCAGACCAGTCCTTATATTTCGGGCAATTCAAGGATGGTCAAAGACAGGGGCATGGCGCCTGGTCCCATACCGGAGGATTTAAATACGAAGGGCAATGGGAAAAAGACGAAATACAAGGAGAGGGCATTTTTGACTACACCAATGGTTCAAGATACGAGGGCGAGGTCAAGGACGGCCGGCAGCATGGCCATGGCACCCTGACTCTCGCCGATGGCAGCCGGAATATCGGGGAATGGCGACTGGGAGAACAGGACGGGCCGGCAATTCTGCTCAACAGGGACGGATCAAAGTACGAGGGTGGGGTCAAGGAAGGCAAACCAAACGGCAAGGGAGTTTTTTTACATGCCGATGGGAGCGGCTATGAAGGAGAATGGCTTGAAGGCGAATATCATGGTTATGGGTCATATCATCATGCAGATGGCATGAAATATGAAGGCTATTTCAAAAAAGGTAAATTCTACGGGCAAGGCACATTGACCATTCCCAATGGCAATTCATATGTCGGCGAACACAAGGATGGCAAACCCGATGGCCAGGGGAAATTCACCTATGCCGATGGCAGTTTCTATTCCGGCCAATACCAGAACGGAGTACGATCCGGCTTTGGAACTTATATGAATCTTACCGGTGATAAATATGTCGGCCAATGGCAGAATGGTAAACCAAACGGCCGAGGAGAGATGAGCTATCCTGACGGCAGCAAATATACCGGAGATTTCAGCGACGGCAAAAGACAGGGCCGGGGAGTTCTGGTCGAGGAAGGCGAAAAACTTAAGGCCGGCTTCTGGTTTCAGGATAGATATATAGAGAGTAAATGATTTAATGTTTATTTACAAATATATATACCGCAAGGCCATAAGTTAAATATAAGGAAATAATAGTGTTAAAATATTTTTGTATCCCCCCGTTTTTTTGAGTATATATCTCATCATGAGATCAGTACCGACAAACATAGTGTCTGCGGATACATTCAAAAATATTGAAGAGTTGAGAATAGGGGCAAAATGCTTAATTCAATTAAAGAAAAAGTAGTGAAAAAATGGAGTTGGGGTATTTTTTTGTCGAGAGCTTCAGAGTTGCGCCCAATAAAAACAAAGAATAGCTTTATCTCAATGTTTCGTAACAGGAGTAGCGCCTCTCTTCAGATTGCTGCCTTTCTGTTGTTTTTGATGAATACACCAGCCTTTGCCGGAACACTTGGCGGTGAACCGGGAGATTTTGGAAATCCTGGCCCAACCTTCACGGTTTCAGCCGTTGGCTCTAATACGGTAACTGGCACAATCGGTCCTACTGGAGGTGGTGATAGTCAGGATAATTTCAAAGTATCTATCCCTAGTTCTTTTCAGGTGACAAGTATTTCATATAGCGGCCCTGGGGGTGGAAATTATTCTTTCAATCTGGTGGGATGCGGCTTAACCGGCACCTCGAACCTTAATCAAAATTTCAACCCCGCACAATCCAACTGCACACTCGATTATTATATCAGTGCAAATTTTGCTGCCAGTGCAACCGCCTGGACTGTTACTGCCAATATCATTGCCACCCCCAACATTTTGCCGACCGATATTGCCTTGAGCAATAGCAGCGTCAGCCCGACCGCCGGTGTTAATGCGGTGGTTGGCACCTTTTCCACAACTGACGCAAATAGTAGTGATACCCACACCTACACCCTGGTTACCGGGACCGGTGCTACCAATAACGGCCTCTTTAATATCAGCGGTGCCACTCTGCGCGCTAATAATGCATCGACCATGGCGGAGGGCCCCTATTCCATCCGGGTGAGAACAACGGATCAGGCTGGTGGTTTTTATGAAGAGCAAATGTCGATTTCGGTCTCTGCCTACCCAGGCGTAACCGGCAATTATCCGACTGACAATGCCTACAGCAAGATTACCAATCTTACCTTCGGATCAATAAACAACAACTCGGACAGTCCGGTCAACAACACCTATTACTCTGATTATACGGCCCAGTCGACCACAGTGAACCAGGGAAGCGGCTACCCGATCAATATCAATCTCGGGGGCTCTGACACCTCACACACCTACATCAAGGTCTATGTCGACTGGGACCAGAACGGCGTCTTCACGGATAATGCCGTTGAGGCGACTGTGATCAATGCCGACACCGGAGCAAGCATTACCCCGACCAATCCTTACACCGGGACGATCAATGTCCCGGCCGGTGCCACATCCGGCAATACCCGGATGCGGGTGATGATTGATTGGCAGGTCGCACCGGATGCAAACGGCAACATCGATTACGGCGAGGCGGAAGATTATACCGTTCAGGTGAGTACGCCTGCTGTTATCCCGACAGTGACCACCCAAGCGGTAAGTGCTATCGGAACAACGACCGCGACCGGCAACGGTAATGTGACCAATCTCGGGGCCCCGAACCCAACCGCTTACGGGGTCTGTTGGAACAGCACCGGCACGCCGAGCCTTGCGGATACCTGTACCAATAGCGGAGCAAAGGGTACGACCGGCGCCTTTACCGGCGCAATGACTGCTCTTACCCCAAACACCACCTATTATGTGCGGGCCTATGCCACAAATACGACCGGCACCGGCTACGGCGGTCAAGTTTCGTTTGCCACCGATCCCCTGTTACCGGACCTTACAGTAACCAAAACCGAGAGCATTGATCCGGTGATTGCCGGCAGCGGCGCCGGCAACCTGGTTTACGTGGTAACGGTAACCAATCAGGGTACGGCGGCAGCAACCGGGGTCACCCTTTCCGAGGCCATTACCCTTCCCGCCGGAGTAACAATAAACTCAATAACACCGAGCGGCACCGGATCTTATGCCCCAGCAAATTCCGCGAACGGTACCTGGATTATAGGCAACCTTGGCATCGCGGCAAGTGCGACCCTGACCGTGAGCTTAACGGCTGGTTCCACCAGTGCCTCCGGCGCCAATGTGATCTCCGATACCGCCACAGTGACGGCCTTAAATGAGACTGATTCAAATTCCGGCAATAACTCGGTGACGGTATCGACCTCGATATCACGTGAAATTGATCTGGCCGTATCCAAAACCGAGAGCATCGATCCGGTGGTCGCAGGTTCCGGTGCCAACAACCTTGTATATGTAGTAACCGTGACCAATAACGGCCCCTCGGATGCCACCGGGGTTAATATCCTGGAAGACATGACGCTGCCGACCGGCGTGACCCGGAGTTCGGTGATTGCCAGTACAGGTTCATTTATCGACACCATCGCCCCTGACGGCACATGGACCTTGAATCTGGCCTCGGGCGCAAGTGCGACCCTGACCGTCACTCTTTCAGCCGGATCATCCAGCGCCTCAGGCACAAACGTGATTACCAACACGGCGACCGTCACGACGGCAAACGAAGCGCTGATCAATACCGGGAATGATGCGGCAACGATATCGACCTCCATCACACGCAACATTGACTTGGTCGTATCCAAAACCGAGAGTGTAGATCCTGTAGTCGCCGGTTCCGGTGCCGGCAACCTGGTATATGTGGTGACCGTAACCAATAACGGGCCATCGGATGCCACCGGCATAAATATCGTGGAGGATCTGACCCTGCCAGCCGACGTGACTCGTGATTCGGTGGTTGCCAGTGCTGGGTCATTTGCTGATACCACGGCCCCTGACGGCACATGGACCTTGAATCTGGCGGCAGGCGCAAGTGCGACCCTGACCGTAACCTTGACGGCCGGCGGGGCAAGCGCCCTGGGCACAAACGTGATTACCAACACGGCGACCGTAAACACGGCAAACGAAGCGCTGATCAATATCGGAAATGATTCGACAACGATCTCGACCTCTATTGAACGCGAAGTGGATCTGGTTGTAACCAAAACAGAAAACATTGATCCGGTGGTTGCGGGTTCCGGTGCAGGCAATCTGGTTTATGTGGTGACTGCGACCAATAACGGCCCTTCTGATGCCACCGGCATAAATATCCTGGAAGACATGACGCTGCCGCCCGGCGTGACCCGTGTTTCGGTGGTTGCCAGTGCGGGATCATTTGTCGATACCACCGCCCCTGACGGCACATGGACCTTAAATCTGGCGGCAGGCGCAAATGCGACCATGACCGTAACCTTGACGGCCGGGGGGACAAGCTCTACGGGAACAGATGTGATTTCCAACACAGCCACCGTAACTGCCCTCAACGAAACGGATTCCAATAGCGGGAACGATTCGGCGACGATATCAACCTCGATTACGCGCCAAGTTGATCTGGTCGTAACCAAAACCGAGAGTATCGATCCGGTAATCGCAGGTTCTGGTACCGGCAACCTGGTATACTTGGTGACCGTAACCAATAACGGCCCTTCTGATGCCACCGGCATAAATATCCTGGAAGACATGACGCTACCGGCCGGGGTGACCCGTGTTTCAGTGGTTGCCAGTGCGGGATCATTTATCGATACCACCGCCCCTGACGGCACATGGTCCCTGGATCTGGCGGCGGGGACAAATGCAACCCTGACCGTAACCTTAACGGCCGGGGGAGCGAGCATCTCAGGAGCAGATCTGATTTCCAATACGGCCACCGTAACCGCGGTAAACGAAACGGATTCCAACAACGGGAACGATTCGGTAACGATTTCGACCTCTATTGCGCGCCAGGTTGATCTGGTCGTAACCAAAACCGAGAATGTCGATCCGGTAATCGCAGGTTCTGGTCCCGGCAACATGGTATACGTGGTGACCGTAATCAATAACGGCCCTTCTGATGCCACCGGCATAAATATCCTGGAAGACATGACGCTACCGGCCGGGGTGACCCGTGTTTCAGTGGTTGCCAGTTCGGGATCGTTTATCGATACCACAGCCCCTGACGGCACATGGTCCCTGGATTTGGCGTCAGGGGCAAATGCAACCCTGACCGTAACCCTGACGGCCGGAGGAGCAAGCATCTCGGGAGCAGATCTGATTTCCAATACGGCCACCGTAACCGCGGTAAACGAAACGGATACCAACAACGCAAACGATTCGGTAACGATATCAACCTCGATTACGCGCCAGGTTGATCTGGTCGTAACCAAAACCGAAAGTGTCGATCCGGTAATCGGCGGTTCTGGTACCGGCAACCTGGTATATGTAGTGACCGTAACCAATAACGGCCCATCGGATGCCACCGGCATAAATATTCTGGAAGACCTGACCCTGCCAGCCGGGGTGACCCGTATTTCTGTGGTTCCGAGTATGGGCTCGTTTGTCGATACCACGCCCCCTGACGGTACCTGGACCTTGAATCTGGTTTCAGGAACAAGTGCGACCCTGACCGTAACCTTGAAGGTAACGGGATCAGCCTCGTTCGGCACAAATATAATTTCCGGTACGGCCACCGTAACGGCGGCAAATGAAACACTGATCAATCCGGGAGATGATTCAGCAACGGTATCAACGTCTATAAAAGTATCTACGCAGGTGATTGTAGTATCGGAGCCAAACCCCTCTATTGATGGAGAATCGGTCACCTTCACCGCAACAGTAGCCAATGGAGCAACAGGCACTATAGCCTTCACCGAAGGAGCCACTCCTTATTGTTCCTCGATTCCATTAACTCTTGCCTCTCAGGCTTCGTGTACCATTTCGACTTTGTCTGTCGGCTCTCATACGATAACGGCAACCTATAGTGGCGATGGCAATTACATCGGCAACACAGGCAAAGTCATTCATACTGTGAATATAATCGATACCGATGGTGACGGAATTGCAGACCATAATGATATCTGCCCCAATGATCCTGACAATGACACAGATGGTGACGGAATCTGCGGTGACGTTGATGCCTTCCCCCTTGATTCGGCTTTGTTTGAACCGGGGATCAATCAAGTGTTTTTCAGTCGAATAGACGGGGACGCCACCTGGTCCAACATAGTCGATGGCAAACCAAAACTTGAGGTGATTTTCAGGTTCACGGCTATAGTCGATGATCCCGCGACAGAGAGTGTATGGTTGATGCTTAACGGTTATCCGGAAAAAATGGACTGCGGACCACAACCTGTTAACTTCAGCACGCCGACAGAATGCACTTTTGACACTCTTCTGGGACCGGCCGGAATCTACAGTTACCAGATTGAAATAAGGGGAAGTGCCATCTATGATCCTTCAATTTCACCGCTGGCAAAAAGTTTTGAACAGCCCGGTCCCATAATTGAACTCCTGAATGGACCCAACATGATAGGCTTTGCCAAGCCACTTTCCGTCGTTCATTTAAATAATCCTTTTTCAGCATGGGGGATAAGCAGAATTATCGAATGGATCTCCAATGGACTATCTACCTCCGGCAACAACGGATATTTCGAGACTTATACCAATACATGGTACAATTCCCCGGGCCGGGGATATTTCGTCCATCGAGGGAATAGGGCCTCCCTGCCAGACATGAGTGGTCTTCCTGACTATACTGATCCGGAATTAACCGTTTCGCTGTCACCGGGGTGGAACATTATCACCAACCCCTACGGCGGCCAAGTTCAGATCAGAAATATAATGGTCCAGCGCAATGAAGATCCTCCGGTTTCATGGTTAGACGCCAGCAGCTCCGGTCTCGTAATCAACAGTATCTACTTTTACCTCGGTGATGACTGGGGTAAAGTTTACAGTTTTGAAAGCGCCGGCGGCAGTCCGGAGGCCCAACTGGTCCCATGGCGGGGCTACTGGGTTTATGTGGTCCAGAATGACGCCGATTACAAATTGATTATTCCCAAACCTGAAGGAGAGAATTAATGAAGACTTTACAAACGATCTTGACAATCTTGACAATATTATCGTGCTTTCCCGCTTTCGCCCTGGCCGGGCCGGATTGGGAAGTAAATCTGGCGATCACCTCCGGCTCGGTTGAAAGTAAAGTGTCACTTGGCGCAGGCAGCGATGCCACTGACGCACAAGACGGACGCTACGATGTGCCGGCCATGCTCAGCGGCGACCTCCAGGCCCGTTTTGTTGACGGAGGCGGTTCATTGTGGCGTGATATCAGGGGAACCGACCAGGAGGTAGAAGAATGGAAATTAATAGTAGATGCCCATACCAAGAAGGACTTATCGATCAGCTGGAACGTGGCCGATTTACCACCGGAATACTGGTTTGAGTTAATCGACCGGAAACGAAAAAAAACAATCGCCATGGAAGAGGTCGCCAGCTATACCTTGCCGGCCGGTGATCATTGGGAGTTTCTGATCCGGGCAGTAAAAGATTTAAAATAACAACCAGGAACGTAACAAAGACCTGTCAATTGGTGAGTAGCGATGAAACAGACGGTAATCATAGCAGTATTTCTAACCTTATTATTGGGCGGCTGTGGCGGTTCCAGTAGACATAACGACCCAGCCCTGCCCGATGAGGACACCACCCCGATCGACAATCCTGATTCTACCGTGCCCCTGGCTATCATCTCTTTTTATCCGGACCCGGCCACCGATGAAATCAGTTCTGCCAATATCCAGCGCGACGGCATCTACGTGGTCTTCAACGAGGCGGTGGACGGCATCCAGCTCAACAGTCTCACTGCCACTCTTACCGAAGATATGGCTGGCGGCCATCTGGTGGCGGGAACCATCAATTATCTACCGGACGAGAGAAAGGGTATCTTCACCCCCGACGCGCCTTTAGCCGCCAACTATTACTATACAGCCACGATCAGTGGCGAGATAACCGATGCGGACGGCAACATTCAAAAAGAAGAGTACAGCTGGCAGTTCCAGATTAACGGGGCCACCCCGCCACCGCCTCCTTTATGATAAAATGAGAATCCCCCAAACCTTTTACAATTCTCCGCAGCCGTTCAGCGCAAGACGTCCGGCTGCGGAGAATGTACCGCGAAGCAAATAAGCACAGACTTAAAATCCCCTTGGGGTGCGCTTCATAAGGAGGCAAGGGCGTGGTGAACATCTCAAGATTGATCTTCAATGAGTGGGAAAACGAACTCCCTTTATCCCTGGTCACAAAACATTCCCGCCGCCAGTTTATCCAGAGACTGACGCATCTATCGGTTTTTGCCGCCGGATTACCCGTAATAATCAAAACAAAATCAGTCAGGGCGGCTGATTGCAGCCCGGACCTGATCAAAACCAATGAACCATGGCAAACAATCATCGCCGTTCAGAATCACCTCTTCCCCGCCGGCCCCAAATCTCCCGGGGCAATTGAAATAAAAGCGGCCGAATACCTTCAAATCATACTGGCCGCTCCCGACATGGATCCCGAAGAATGTCAATTCATCATCAACGGGCCGCAACGGATCAACGCCTTAGCAACCGAAATGTATCAAAAAAAATTCATCGCGCTAGAGGACGGTGCACGGGAAAAAGTGCTGCGGCGAATCGAAAAAAACATGGCCGGCAGAAACTGGCTCATCTCCATACTTTCATACCTGTTTGAGGCCCTGCTGAGTGATCCGGTTTACGGAGGCAACCCGGCCGGAATCGGCTGGCAATGGCTGAACCACCAGCCAGGGTACCCCCGGCCGCCCCAAAACAAAAAATATTGGATGCTAAAATGAGTGATTTTGACGTCTGTGTCATAGGCAGCGGTGCCGGGGCCGGTCCGGTGGCCCTTACCCTTGCCGAGGCAGGCCATTCCGTTGTCGTCCTGGAAAAGGGTCCGTGGTTTAGAGAAAAAGATTTTTTCAAGGACGAGCTGACCCATAGTTTGCGCCGGGTTTACAAACCAAAACTGCAGGATGAACCGCAGGTCCTGGAAGACTACTCCGGCCGGGACGAAAATGGCAACGCTATCTGGAAAAGCCAAACTAATTCTGAATCAGGCCGTGATTTCTGGGCCGGCAACTGCGTCGGCGGGGCGACAAATTTCATGAGCGGATTCTTCTATCGGATGAAACCGGAAGACTTTCGCCTCCTTGCCGAATTCGGGTCGATTGCCGGGGCCAATATCGTCGATTGGCCGATCGGCTATGAGGAGCTGGAACCTTATTACGCCAAGGTCGAAAAAGAGGTCGGGGTCTCCGGCCGCATAGTTTCCCATCCCTTCGCCGACCACCGCTCCACTGCCGATTTTCCTTATCCACCAACCGATGAGCATTTTATCTGCCGTCTCTTTGACGTGGTCTCTCGAGCCATGAAATTACACCCTCTTCCCACCCCCCGGGCCATTCTCCCATATAAAGCAGGTGACCGCAGAGGTTGCGAATATTCAGGTTATTGCGGCGACTACGGTTGTGCGACCGGCGCCAAAGGAAGCTCTCGAGCGGCTCTCCTTGATCGGGCGGTGGCAACCGGCAAATGTGAGATCAGGCCCCACGCGAAGGTCTATCGACTGGTAAGTGACAAGAAAGGAAAGGTTAAAACCGCTGAATACTTTGACAAGACCGGAGCGGTGCAGCAAATTAGCGCCAAAATTTTCGTGGTCGCCTGTCAGGCGGTCGAGACTTCGCGTCTTCTCCTCTCCTCAACCGGGCCACACCACCCCAAAGGCCTTGGCAACAACCACAACCAGGTTGGAAAAAACCTGATTTTTTCGACCGGCGGCAGCGGCATGGGGGAGTTCAGCTACGAAAAAATGAGCCCCCGGACGACCGATCTTCTGAAAAGACAAGGCCCCTTCGTCAACCGGGGCCTGCAGGATTGGTATATCATAAATGACCAGAAGCTCGGCGGCCGGGTAAAGGGCGGCACCCTTGACTTCATGATGCGTCATCCCAACCCTATTTCCAGGGCCAAATCCGAGATGTGGGATTGGCAAAGCGGCAAAATGGTCTGGGGAGAACCCCTCAAAAATAAACTGGAATCAACTTTTACCCGTTCTCGTTACCTGATCTTTGAAGTCTTCGCCGACTGGTTGCCGACCGATAACTGTTTTGTCAGTCTTGATCCAAAGGTCAAGGACAAGTGGGGAACGCCCGTGGCCCGGATCAGGACCGGATATCACGACCACGCACTTGTGGTCGGCGAATACCTGGCGAAAAAAGGCAAAGAAGTGCTGACAAAAATGGGCGCGACAAATGTCAACTCCACGATCACCGGTGATCCCCCGGCCAATCTAGCGGCCGGAGGTTGCCGCTTCGGCAATGACCCACAAAACTCGGTCCTCAATGCCGACTGCCGGGTGCACAATGTGGACAACCTTTACGTAACCGACGGAAGCTTCATGCCGACCGGTGGCAGCGCCCCCTATACCTGGACGATATACGCCAACGCCTTCCGGGTTGCCGACAAGATAATCAAGAATCTTTAAATCTCATACCACATAATCAGATTCATCCTTGACGAAACAATAATAACCTTCACCCCCAAAGAGAATTTCTCCTTTCAGCAAAATAATCCTAACGCGCAAAATATTAACAATTGTCATTTGCATAATTTGCGCAATATATCGTTGTCAGCACATAAGATCATAATATTACGTCTGATAATTTGATTGACATCATCAAAAAAATCTAATTATTTATAATCTCCTAATATTTCCTTGCATCGTTACCAGCCAGGAGGATTGAAATGCGATTCCTACTCACCTCGTCTCTCATTGTTCTAATGTGTCTCTGGCAAATTCCGGCCCATGCCATCGTCTGTGGCGGCGCTCCTCCACCCCCCACCCCGCCGCCGATCATTGATCCTGACCCCGGCACTACTCCGGATCCCGGCACCGACCCCGATCCGGGGACTATTCCAGACCCAGGCACCGATCCTGACCCGGGCACTGAGCCGGATCCCGGCACCACCCCTGATCCAGGGACGGAACCTGATCCAGGAACCAATCCCGACCCGGATCCCGGCATTGATAATACCACCGATGAGCACGAAGGAACACTGACCAGAGATCAGATCAGGGCAAATTATTCTGCTGAGCTTCTTGAGGAACTCAGCCAATACAGTGAAGACGAATGGGAATCAATCCTTGAGAGTGACCTGCTTAACGACGAGGAACTGGCCGAACGGATTGATCGACTAGTTGACGAATACGGAGATGCCAGGGACTGGGCGGATGGCTATGAAGAATACTCTGAGGAAGAACGGGCCCACGCAAATGAATGGCGCGACATGGCCAGAAATGCCCGAGAGAATGCTGAAAATTCTCGTGATCCGGCCGACAGGGCGATGTGGGAAGAAACCGCCGAAGGATACGAAGAACGGGCGGGACAACTAGATGGATATGCGGAGCAGGACGATGCCAGAGCTGCGGCGGAAGATGAGCGAGCCGACGGCCTGGCCGCTGAAGCCAATCAATATCTGGAAGAAGCGGCGGCGGCAGCGGCAGAAGCAGAAGCGGCAGCCGCGGCTGCTGCAGAAGCGGCGGCGGCGGCAGAAAATGCAGCAGCGGCCGCAGCAGAGGCGGAAGCGGCAGCAGAGGCAGCGGCAATTCAAGCGGCAGCTGATGCTGAAGCAGAGGAAGCGGCCAGGGCAGTAAGGGTAGCACAAATAGAGGCGGATATTCATGCCAGAGTTGAAGCAGAAGCAGCGGCAGAAGCGGCGGCAGAAGCTGAAGCTGAAGCAGCGGAACCAGGATTACTTTCAAAAATATGGAATGGCGTCTTCGGCTCGGATTCAGACGATAGCAGCTCCTCGGAAACAAACTCCACAGACCCAAGATCGAATTTCCCTGACGACCATGGAGACCAGGGCAACAGAGATTATGGTGTTAATCTGAACGATGTGGGGAATGGGGTGATGGTAGGTGTAAATACTGCTGGCAATCCCGCACCAGGTTCCGGCGAAGCGCTCGGTGGGACAGAAGCTGTAGGGAGAGGTCTTCAGGCAGTACTTGCACATGACGAAAATATCGACAAGTCCTTATCTACAACTGAAAACAAGAACAATGCTCATAATCAAATGGTCAATGAAATAAAAGATATCGAACAATCAGAAGCAAATAGTGATTTAAGACAAGCTCTAAAAGATTTTTTTGGTGTTGGTGGTAAATAATTTCTTGAATTGAAAATAGGTGAGATCAATGAAAAGATTTCTTGTTTTTCATATTTTGTTCGGATTGAATATTTCCCTTTCGATTTTTATCTTCAGCGCATCCTGTTTAGCCCAGAGTTCAGCTGATGGCTATACTCAGATGAAGGGCGGAAACTATTCGGCGGCGTTAAAAATTTTCTCCACTTTGACAGAGCAGCACCCCAAGGTAGCCGACTACTGGCGTTCCATAGGCTGGTGCAGTTACAAGCTCAAAAAGTACGCAAAGGCAGTAGACGCTCTGAGCAAATCCCTTGAAATGGAATCTTATGCCAAAGTAGACAATAAGGTCCGCGGCAAAGCCTATTATAATCTTGGCGAATACGCAAAAGCTATTACCGACCTGGAGCGTTACATGCCTTCTTTTCCCCATGACGCGGCGACTCGCCTGATCCTCGCGGTTGCTTATAAAAAAGAAGGGAAATTCGATGAAGCGGAGAAAGAACTAAAAAAAGTGGCAAAAGATTCTCCTACCCTAAAACAGTATGCCAAACTCCAGATCGCTACCATCGCGTCTAAAAGGGGTAAATCATCTGCATCGGCCAATCTCTTCAATGAGATGAAAGAATCTCTAATTGAAGGATACCCCATGGATGAGTTGATCCGTGAGAAAATAAACCTTACTGCAGAAAAGGTAAAATTTGCCGCAGCCAAGGGTGACAAAAGAAAATGGAATGCCTCGGTGGCCCTGGGTCTTGATTACAGTGATAATGTCATGTTTCTCTCCAGCGATACGGTAACACCGGCTGATACCTCATCGGGAGGTGACGCTTCTGTATTCATGACCGCGACAGGAAAATATCAAATATTAAAATCGGGTCCCCACAGCATTGATGGCACCGCAAATCTCTACGCCAACAAACACATCAGTGAAGATGATGCCGATGTCATCAAGATCACGCCTAAAATATCCTATGGGTTTACCGGCTGGCAAAGATGGAATCTCCGCTCAACTCTGGGAATCGACGAGATGATGGTCGACAACTCAGTCCGGTCGATCTATTTTTCCCAACAGGGCATGTTGTCCTGGAACCTGACCATGTCTACCTTACTGAATTACACCTACGCGAACAATGATTTCAAAGATGCCACTTCAGCAAGGGAAAACCGTGATGGTTCTTATCATACTTTCAAGGCGATCCAGTATTATAAACTCGGTTCGGGACGTCGGGTCAATCTGGGGGCAACCCTCAAATCAAACAAAACCAAAGGTGATGAATTCGAATCCACCACTTTCGGCTTTAATGGCGGTTACCGACATCCCTTCAAGTGGAATACCCAAATGGACTATAATGCCAATGTAGGTTTCACTAACTACGCAAATCCCTCGCTCTTTTCTACTCCGCCTTTATCCGAAAAACGAAGCGACACCACCTACGGACTATCGATTTCCTGGTCCAAGGAATTATCAGCCCGGCTATCCGCCAATCTTTCGATCGGCTATTCAGCTAAGTCATCAAACATCGCAAGCTACGAATACAGCAAATTTTCAATATCCCCATCACTCACATACCTCTTCTAGACAAAGATTCCATCCCGGGATTCACTACGGCTAAGTAGCATAAAATCCCGGGATAAGAAGATATTGTCTTCGAACGTGCAAATTCCCGCGCCGGCAAAATGATTAAAAAAAATCAAGTGAGCACATCTCTTTACTATAATCAAAATCTACCGCATTCCCCCCAGTCCCCTTTTCCCGGGCGCGACCAAAAGGTTGATTTTTTTAAACAAATCATCAACAATCACTTGCTCAAGCTCCAAATAACTGTTTTATATAATACATAAAGGCTTTTTTTGTTTATACCCGGTCGGTTATCTCCCGGTTTCGAGTTATTTGCTTTGGCATCTTGGCTGACAAAAATTTCGCAAGTACCACAGAAAAATCCTCACCGGAAGTTAAAACCCTCCAACCTGTCGGTTATAACCATCTTTTTTAAGCTTAGGTCATTCGGCGGGACAAATCTTGTTGAGCTCATCAAAAAGAAAGTTCCCACCAATTAACTGATTCAAGTTTAAAAAACTGGTTAATATCGATATTTATTACGGATTGGTCAATGCCTGAGTTTATCGCCTCCCTGCGCTGGCAGGACATATTTGACATATTAATCGTCTGGTTCATCATATACCGGGTCCTGCTCATTATCCGCGGCACCAGAGCAGCTCAGATGCTCGCCGGTATTGCCGTCATCATCATGGCCTACTTCGGGGCACGCGAACTTGAATTTCTAACCTTATATTGGTTATTCAACACCTTTTTAAGTTCAATTTTCCTGATTATAATCATCATTTTCCAACGTGACATCAGACGGGCCTTGACCCAGGTTGGACAAACCCCCTTCACCAAGAATTATCACGACACCTTGCAGACGATGGATGAGATCGTCAACGCCGCGACCATTCTTTCCAAAAGAAAAGTCGGCGCCCTGATTATCCTTGAAAGAGAAACCGGCCTGAAAGATTATATAGAATCAGGACATCTGCTGGACGCCAACCTGAGCAAAGAGCTGTTAATCAGTCTGTTCAACACGGAATCGCCGATGCATGACGGTGGAGTCGTCATCAGCAAAGGACGGATCATGCATGCCGGTTGTGTTCTGCCGTTGACCAAGAACCCCTATATTAGTAAACGTCTGGGCACACGTCATCGGGCAGCGATCGGGTTGTCGGAAGAAACAGATGCGGTAATTATCGTAGTCTCCGAGGAGACCAGACATATATCCCTGGTGCAGCATGGCGCCATAACTTCAGATCTGGACCAGAACGCATTACGCAGCAGGCTTGATGCGATTTTTGTCCCTAAAGAGTATCATTCCAACCTATGGAAAAACTGGTTAAACAGATTCTAGGACAGTTCGGCCCGGCAAGATGGAAATGGCCGAAAAACTGGGTCCTCAAGCTTGCTTCGCTCTTTTTTGCCATTTTTCTGTGGTATTTCGTGGTGGGCGAAGACAAGGTCGACATGATTGTCTCTGTCCCCATTGAGATTATCAACCTGCCACGCGGCCTGGTAATATCCAACCAGTTCAAAAAACAACTGGAAGTAACGGTCACCGGGCCCAGCGGATTAACCAAAAGGTTGGCAAATCAATATATTAGAAGACCAGTCGACCTCTCAAAGGCCACGCCCGGAACCATGGTTGTGAACCACAAACCGGAAGACATCACCTTTCCGCGCGGGATCAACGTTCTACGCATTCAACCGACCAACATCAGTCTTCGCATTGACCGCCTGATTGAAAAAGAACTGGCGATCAAGCCAACCCTGGTCGGTAAACTGCCAAAGGGATTTGAACTTGCCTCAACGGTCCTTGAGCCGGCGACCATTACCTTCACCGCGCCCGAGGCAGTAATCAAAGATGAGATATTCCTGGTTACCGAAGATATCGACCTTAGCGGCATAACCGAAAACACCAAAAAGCAGGTAACCCTGGCACTTAAACCGGCAATTGCCGACCTGTTGGGTGAATCGGTAGTCACCGCAAATATCATAATCAAAGAAAAACAGGTTGAAAAACTCATTCCCGCAGTAGATATCGAAATCATTCATTCCGCACCGCGCACCACTTATCGGATTCAACCGCCGACAGTCACGATTTCGGCAGAATTACCTTACACCACTGCCCAGAAACATACAGATAATCTCAAGACGATCTTCGCCCCCAAAATAAATGCCGACAACCTGCCGCCCGGCACCTATAAATTAAAAGTTGAAGTCAAGCCGATCGGCCCGAACAAAGTACTCGAAGTCAAACCAGAGTTTGTACACGTTAAAATAAGCAAGAGCGAACCTGCCAAAAAACGTAAACCTTTAAACAACTCTTTGCCCGAGGAAACATCAACAAACCAACAAAACGGCCAAGGGAATCAAGCAGAATGAGAAGATTGTTCGGAACCGATGGCGTCCGTGGCGTAGCCAACATCTACCCGATGACCACCGAAATAGCCATGCAGATCGGCCGCGCCTTGGCCTTTCTGGTTAAAGACATGAAACATGACCACCGGGTGGTGATCGGCAAAGACACCAGGCTTTCAGGTTATATGATAGAAAATGCCCTGGCGGCCGGCATCTGTTCAATGGGAGTCGACATCCTGCTGGTAGGTCCTCTGCCCACACCAGGCATAGCCTTTATCACCACAAGCATGCGGGCCGATGCTGGCGTTGTAATCTCCGCTTCCCATAATCCTTTCCAGGATAACGGCATCAAAATATTTTCACGGGACGGGTTTAAGCTACCGGACAAACAGGAAGAAATCATTGAAGACCTGATTTTTTCCCAGAAAATGGCTGCGCTGCGCCCGGTAGCGGAAGAAATCGGCAAGGCCACCCGGATCGACGACGCCAAAGGCCGTTATATAGTTTTCCTCAAAAACACCTTTCCGCCACAATACTCCCTGGACGGCTTCCATATCGTTCTGGATTGCGCCAATGGCGCTACCTACGGTGTGGCCCCTCATGTCTTTGAAGAACTTGGGGCCAAAGTTACAACCATAGGCGTTAACCCGGACGGCAAAAACATTAATCACGAATGCGGCGCCCTTTACCCGCAACATCTGTCCGAAACCGTTAAATCATGCGATGCCGATATCGGTATAGCACTCGACGGCGATGGCGACCGCCTGATCATCTCCGACGAAAAAGGTAAAATCGTCGATGGCGACCACATCATGGCAATCTGCGCCGCCGACCTGATGACCAGACGCAAACTGAAGAAAAAAACCCTGGTGACAACAGTCATGAGCAACATGGGTCTGGAAGTGGCCATGCAGAATATCGGGGGGAAAATGGTCCGCACCTGCGTGGGCGACCGTTACGTTGTCGAGGAGATGCGGAAAAATGGCTATAACTTCGGCGGCGAACAGTCCGGCCACCTGATTTTTCTTGATCACAACACAACCGGCGATGGAATCCTCGCGGCCCTTCAGATCATGGCCATCATGATCAAACAGGACAAGTCCCTTTCAGAACTTGCCGCCATCATGGACCCCTTCCCGCAGGTTCTGAAAAACGTAAAAACATCCCGGAAACTCAATCCGGCAACTATCCCGGGATTAAGCAAAAAAGTGCAGAGTATGGAGAAAAAACTCGGCCAACAGGGACGTATCCTGATCAGACCTTCCGGCACCGAACCCCTGCTACGGGTAATGATTGAAGGGATAAGCCATGAAACGATCGATCGAATGGCCGATGAATTATGTGATCTGATTAAAAAAGCAGATAAATGATTATTAGGTATAAGGTATAAGGTATAAGGCTGAAGGTATAAGGTATAAGGTATAAGGCTGAAGGTGTAAGGCTGAAGGTATAAGGCTAAAGGTGTAAGGGGAAAAAAGCATCTCCAGGTGTAATGTTAGACTGGAAATTCCCTTTTCCCAACCCTTCAACCTTCAACCTTCAACCTTCAACCTTCAGCCTTCAGCCTTCAGCCTTCAGCCTTATACCTTCAACCTTCAGCCTTATACCTTCAACCTTCAACCTTCCCAAAACATGCCCCCTAAAATCCGTCTGGACAAACTTCTTGTTAATCGTAATCTGGTGCCGACCAGACAGAAGGCCCAGGACATGATCGATGCAGGCCAGATTATGGTCAACGGACTACCCGCCAACAAATCGGGCTCCATGTTTCCAAACGACTGCCAGATAGTGCTGAAAGGAGAGAGCAACCCATACGTCAGCCGCGGCGGACTGAAACTGGCAGCCGGTCTCGATTTTTTCCGGATCGACCCAACCGATTTGATCTGCGCTGATATCGGCGCTTCCACCGGCGGCTTTACCGATTGTCTGCTGCAAAGGGGAGCCAAACTGGTATACGCCATCGACGTGGGATACGGACAACTTGACTGGAAACTACGACAAGATCCAAAAGTCGTGGTCATGGAAAGAACCAATGCCCGGAACCTGCAGCCGGCTGATATCCCAACTCCCCTGGACCTGGCAGTAATCGACGCCGCTTTCATTTCACTAAAAATCTTACTACCGCCACTAATCCCACTTTTCAAGGACAAGATATCGATCCTGGCCCTGATCAAGCCGCAATTTGAAATCGGCAAAGGAAAAGTCGGCAAAGGAGGGGTCGTAAGAGACCCGGCCCAACACGAACAGGTGATCGAAGAAATTAAGAATTTCGGAAAAACACTAGACCTGGAAAGCGGCGAGATCGCTCCCTCCCCCATCCTCGGACCCAGTGGCAACAAAGAATTTCTGGTCCACTTCACCTCATCCTGAACGGATTACCGAAGTTGGAAAAAATCAATATGCGCCCGCGTTAAAGACGATCATGGATCTATGCAACAGAGTTTAGATACAAATAGAACCAACGCCATGAAATGGAGTGGTTAAGTAAACAAACACATACCTTTAGACAAGAAATCAAACTACCTGCATCATCTCTTAATGTAATCGTAAATATCCAAATAATGCTGACCCGGCCGACACCAGGAGAAATCATAACGCATGCCGTTTTCCATGATTTCCCGGAAGTATGCCGGATAAGCATACCAAAGACCGATGGCCCGGTGCAGGGCTGACTCCAAGCCCTGGTTGTTAAAATCACGAAATACATAGCCGTTGCGTTCATGGTATGGCTTATGGGCATAATCGGCGTCAAAAACGGTGTCGGCCAGACCGCCAACCTCGCGAACGATAGGCACGGTGCCATACTTCATGGCGATCATCTGGGTCAAACCACAGGGCTCAAAGGCGCTGGGAATGAGGATCATATCGGAACCTGCGTAAATCAGGTGGGCCAGCTCCTCGCTATAGGAAATCTCGAGATGACAATCCGGGTTGTCATTGAGCTGATGCTTGAGGTGTAGAAAATCATTATTAATGGCGTGATCCGGACTTGAGCCGAGCAGCACAAACTGACAACCGGTGGCCAGGGCATAATGGATGGCGTGTTTGATCAAGTCGACCCCTTTTTGGGGATCAAGACGAGTAACCACGGCGATGATCGGCTTATAGTCATGACGCAACAGAAACCTGTTGCGCAAGGCCTCCTTGTTTTTGTACTTGTCATCAAGGGTGTCAATCGTGTAACAACCGGCAATAAAAGGATCGATCTCCGGGTTCCAGACATTGTAATCAATACCGTTGAGCACGCCGCCGAACTTACCGCCGTGGACATGCAGGGTATGCTGCAAACCGTTGCCGCCATTGCCGTTTTGGATCTCCCAGGCATATCTGGGCGAAACAGTGGTGATAAAATTTGCGTAAACACAACCGCCCTTCATCAGATTGGCCGCGCCTTGACGACGATCATCCTCCAGCTTGTCCCGGTTCATCAGGGGACCGGGATTAAGACCGACCTGCCGCAGGATATGCCCACCGGTCAACCCCTGGTGCCCCAGGTTATGCAAGGTATAACATACCCGCGGCCTGGTCATGCCCAGATTTTGATACATCTCATACAACAGCACCGGAACCAGACCGGTCTGCCAGTCGTGACAATGGATAATATCCGGATGCTTGCCGGACTTGAGCATGAACTCCAGGGCCGCCCGATTGAAAAAAGCAAAGCGCTCACTATCATCATTGTGACCATAATAGATGCCCCGGTTGAAAAAATTATGGTGAGAATGGGGCTCGATGAAGAAACACTTCAGACCATCAACAAAACCAAAGAAGACTGAGCAATGGACCGATTGATCGTGAAAAGGCACCATGAGATGATCATAAACCATCTGCAGGTCCCAGATCTGATCATAACGCATACAATCATACTTGGGCAGAATCAGCTCAACAGCGTTTCCGCGAATCGCCAGTTCACGGGACAGCCCCGGCACAACATCGCCAAGACCGCCGACCTTGGCCGCCGGAGCACATTCCGAGGCAATCTGGATTATATACATTACGAAATCACTCCGACCAGTATCATCAAACGATCCTCCTGATAAATATTTATAGTAAGTTTGGAGCTGTCGGTAAGTCAAGCGTCATTATAGGACCGGAAATATTTTTATTTTACCGGCCAAAGGTGCGGTAATCAACATCAGGAAAAATATTTTCCTGCTCCTCAATCCTGGTCAGCCATAATTCGTCTATCTCACCGGCGGCAATCATCTCGCTTAAACGCAGAAACCGGGCAAGATGCCTTTTAAGCCTTTGCTCGGCATACTCGACCGTCGTCCCGCCGTGGATCATAAACGGCCAATCGCTGGCCTGGGCCAGCAATAATTCGCGAGCCGCCTGCGCCAACGCCCTGTGGGTCAACTGCGGCGGATCAGGGAAGCGGTCGAGCAGGTCACCCATGACGGAAACCGCCCGATGCAGATGGGGATAAATCCAGTCATTAGCGGGATTGAGCCAGGTTTGATGAAAACCATTTTTACCCCAACTGGCCGCAGCAGGCATCGCCACCTGGTCGGCCGGGTTTTCTGCCAGATACTCGGGGATGGTCACCAGGCGTAAAGAATCGGGCCGGCGAGCCGCATTGCGGAAAAGAGCGCCCAGCCAACTGAGTCCCTCATGCCACCAGTGGCCAAATAGTTCGGCATCAAAGGGCGCAACGATGATCGGAGAACGATCCATATGCGGGGCGATTTCCTGGATTTGCCCCTCTTTTTTATTCAAAAAATCACGGGCATGAAGATCAGCCTTGGCCGCTGCCTTCTCCGGGTCGTACAACTCCTTTTCCAGCCCCTGGCCGGTGATCCGGTAATATTTATAGCCCGTATCCACCCGGATGCCGTCACGGTGAATATAGGGCTTAAGATATTCCGGATCAAGATCGTGGCCAATATCCCGATAATACTCCCGGTAGTCAGGATCCCCGGGGTAACCTTCGCCGGAGCTCCAGACCTGACGAGAAGAATCGGGATCACGCCCGAACACCGCCAGACCCGAGGGACAGACCACCGGGGCATAAACCCCGAACCGGGGTCTCGGGATCGCCCGGGTCACCCCATGGGTCTCGTTAAAAGTATAAAGGATCCCTTCATCATGGAGCAGCGCATCCACCCCGGGATAAAAACCGCATTCCGGTAGCCAGAAACCAGTGGGCTGACGGTGGCTGACCTGACGATACCAGTCAATCCCGGTTTTGATCTGACTGTAAACCGCCGCCCGGTCAACGGCCAGTAGCGGCAGATAGCCATGAGTGGCGCAACCTGCGATGATTTCAATCTTTTTCTTTTCCTGCCAGCTGAAAAACTCTGCAAGCAAGTCGCCATGATAACGTTCGACAAACGCTGTACGGGCGCGCAACAGGGAGTCACGATAAAGGCGGGCAAGCTTCTGTAGCTCAGGGGGGGAAACGGTGCGGGTAATCTCCTGCTCACCAAGCTCAATTAAAGAATCAAGACGACGGCAGTAGCGGGAGAGCAACAGCGAATCACTGAGCATTGAGCCAAGGGTGGGGGTGATGGAAAGAGTAAAACGAAAATCTATCCCCTCGGCAGTCAACTCTTCCATCATAAAGAGCAGAGGGAGATAACACTGGGTGATGGCATCATAAAACCAGCGCTCCTCAAGGGAGTCTTCGTGCTCGGGGTGCCGAACAAAGGGGAGATGGGCATGAAGGACAACTGCCAGAAAACCTTTTGTCATTAATCATTCCCCAAAAAAACAGACCCAAGGATTCGTCGCAAAAAATTATTTTGATGAATTGCCAAACAGAAAACGATTTTCGCAGAGTTCCGTCAAATCGACCGGAGACAGTTTCAATGACGTGGTCGAATAATGATCAGGCTGCAGGGTAAGCTGCCAGAAGCGATCCATTTCAGTCCGGATCTCCTCGCGGCTGCAGCCTTTTTCACGGGCGACAGAAAGAAACTTTATATTGGCCGAAGCCGAAACAGCCGACAACATCCCGCTTTGCGAAGCGTTTACCGCTTGCCGTTTCCGGGTGACGATCCCGGATCTCGTCCCGCTCTCAACCGCAAAATCGCCAGAACCGCCTTCTCCGGACTCCACTTCCGACAATAATTCAGACCCGGCGGGCAGAACAACTTCCGCCACCTCTGCCGGGGCTGGCGGCGGGGTCTGAACAACATCCGAGCGCATGGCCGGGAAAAAATGGCCGGTTGCGGCCCGGAATCCGAACTCGACCACATAGACGCCACCCGGCCGGGGCACCTCCACATACCGACTACCGGCGTAGGCATCAACCTCCAAATCAAAGTGTCGATCAAAACCACCGGCAACGACCTCGTAAAATCGCAGAATCGTCTTTGTGCGGTGTGGATCATCTCCGGCAGAGGTCTTAAGGCAACTATCATTGCCGAACGAGGAGGCCTGCCGCAAAACAAAATCCCAGTAGACATGGACCTTTCCCGGTTCAACCGGCAACAACACCACACTGGTCACGCCATATTTTCCCGGCAGAATATCCGAGGAACGGCCAGATAGAGCCCGCTCGTTTTTATCGCAGTTTTTTTCCAAGAAAACGTCTCTCTTTCAACAAGATGATGGAGTTAAAATTATTTACCAAATAAAAAAATGATACAACTCCTCGCCGAATAACTCAAGGCGGAAGAACCACCTGCAGTGATAATAGCGTTTCCAAGTGAAACAAAGCAAACCGGTCAATCCTCGGGAAGAGGATCACGGGATGTAATCAAGAGAATACCCTGACCGGGACGCAACTCGTAGGAAAAAGGCTCGGGCAAAAAATCAAGGGCATACTCCGGAGAGATATCGATCAGGGGAGAGCCGGCCTGGACATAATCATGCAGGTTATCGGCCTGAAAATACTGCTTGTTATGAATATCCTTGTTAAGAATGAGCAAGGCCTCTTCCTGGGAGGTCACCGAGCTCTTCCACAGGAGAAGGATATTAAAATTTTCATAGGCGATCACCTTGCTCGGGGCCTCTTCCCGGAAGATCAGATAACGACTCTTGATCGCATTGACTGCCCCGATAAAATCGGTGAGATCGATATCGGTCTGCTCCCAGTCGGCCGGAGTGGTGTTCACCACATGCAGTTTTTTGCGGAAGCCGAACTCAAAACCCATGGGCATCATAACCCCGGCCGAAAAAAGGGCGCTGAAGAGATAGCGCTGCTTGAGACCTTCAACATTACCGGCAAGCTCTTCAGCCAGACGCGGCGTATCGTGGCTTTCAGGAAAACCAACCGACCGGCTGATCTCCCGGCAGACCATATACTGTTCCATAAGCCAGGGGGCATGAAAATCCCACCATTTTGAGCTGTTGAAGATATAATCAAACCCGGCGCCGGCGGTTTTGCGGGTCTGATCGGCCGAACAGCCCAAGGTCTCGGCAAAGAACAAAACCTCGGGGTGGTCTTTTTTTACCTCATTAATCAGACGATGCCACAAACGACCGGGCACCTGGTAGGCGGCATCACAACGAAAGCCGGTAAACCCGAGATCAAGCAGGTAGTTGACCGCCTGCAGGATAAAGCGATAGAGCCCTTCGCCATCACGGGAATGGCGGTGATCAAATTGGGCCAGGTCCTTCCAGACCACCTTCTTGCCGTTTTCATTACAAAAAGGATGGGCAACCTTGCCCCGCTCCCAGACAAACCATTTGGGATGATCCTTGACAAGAGAAGAATCCGCGGCGCAATGACTGATCACCAGATCGACCATCATGGACACCCCCTTTCCCCTGGCGTCCTTGACGCAATCCGCCAGCTGCCGCTCCGGTTTTTTTTTGCTCCGACTCGACACAAAAGCAGGATTTAAGGCAAAATAATCGGCAATAGAATACAGGCTGCCCGAAGCTCCCGTTTTCTGAACAGGATTGACGAATATCCAGGTAAAGCCCATGGCGGCCGCCCGCTCGATATGAGATTGCCACTGGGAAAAATTGCCGGCCAAAAGAGGAAAGAGATTATAGATGATCATTTTTATCTACCTTAAATTTTGAGAATGGCATTCTTTTTAGATGACTAACGACCTGGCCAAGAAACAAATTACGTTTAGATGCGATCATAGATAACCGTCAAAATTAAATACCATTAAGAAAAATTGATAATATCCTGAAAGTTCCCTACTATATAATTTCAGCAGGAGATTTTTCTCCCTTAGCATTTCTAATAAACAACCCCGCCGCAGAGCAGCGGGGTATTTGGTGCTAGAACAACGTTAGTTGCTGTTTCAGCAGCTCTTTGTATTGGTTTGTTTTACCTTGTTTCTTGACATAATTTTGAATGGATTTTTCGTTGCCGTGTTGC
>JAHJIY010000102.1 GCA_018823175.1 Pseudomonadota bacterium | reverse complement strand
GGTTCTTCCCACTTGACAGAGCTTTACGACCCGAAGGCCTTCATCACTCACGCGGCGTTGCTGCGTCAGGGTTTCCCCCATTGCGCAAAATTCCTCACTGCTGCCTCCCGTAGGAGTCTGGACCGTGTGTCAGTTCCAGTGTGGCTGATCATCCTCTCAGACCAGCTAACCATCGTAGCCTTGGTAGGCCTTTACCCTACCAACAAGCTAATGGTACGCGGGCTCATCTCCAAACAGTAGCTTACATGTAGAGACCACCTTTGATCTTTAAAACCTAGGTTTTAAAGATATTATCCGGTATTAGCTCGCCTTTCGGCGGGTTATCCCCGATTCAGAGGTAGATTACCCACGCGTTACTCACCCGTGCGCCACTTTACTATCTTTAGCAAGCTAAAGAGTTCTCGTGCGACTTGCATGTGTTAAGCACGCCGCCAGCGTTCATTCTGAGCCAGGATCAAACTCTCCAATTAAACTATCAAACAAATTGTTGCATTTTCATGCAAAATGAGACCTAACTCACAAGCTGTCACTATCTAGTTTTCAAAGATCAAGTAGCTGCTGAAACAGCAACCCGCTTTTTAAGCGAAAATTATTTATAATTTATTCGAGATGTTATGTCAAGCACAATTTTAATCTTTTTTTTATTTTATTAATATTGTGCAAAACACCCACAATTTCTCGAAAGATGTGTTTTATACTATTGGATATTTTCTTTGTCAAGCAAATTATTTCACTTTTTCATGGCAGGTATTATTATCCAATATACTCTGCGCATTAAAAAGAGTATTTCTTTTATATGTGCACATATTTTTTGTCAACATAAAATATGTGCTTTCAAAATAAATAATTATGCCATGTTTTATTCAAAGAGCTGATGCAAAAAACAAAGAAGCGCGTTTTTATACTCTGGGATGAATTATGTCAAGTCTTATTATCATCTTATTTTGATTTTATGGAATCGTTTTTTTCCGGATCTTAACAGTATTTCCATATCCTTGATATCATTAGATGTAATCAATTCATCAAACTTATCAACTCGCCTTTCATTGATATAGGCTCCGCCCTGTTCAACCAATCTTCTAGCAGCACCCCCAGATGGAGCCAGATTTACTTCATGAAACAGCTTAAATGCAGGTATACCGGGGTTCAGTAGTTTCGCATCTATGTATGAACAAGGGACTGCGGAATCCGCTATTCCAGAATTATCTCTTGGCACAGAGCTTGATGGTAATATTGCCCTGTTTACATATCGTTGCCCAAAAACACTGGCAGCCGCCTGGTAAGCCATAACAGCCTCATCATAACCATGAGCAAGTCGTGTAGCTTCAAAAGATAGGACTGTCTTGGCACTGTTTAAGTCAGAACCCTGTAAATCTTTAATTTCTTTGATTTCTTCCATTGGTAAAAATGAAAAGAGCGCTAAAAACCTAGCTACATCCCTATCATCTGTATTAATCCAGTACTGATAATAATCATAAGGAGATGTTTTAGAAGGATCAAGCCAAATTGCCCCCTTAACCGTTTTCCCCATTTTAGCGCCTGAACTCGTTTTGATTAAGGGAAAAGTTATACCAAAAGCGCTTCCTTTTCGAATCTTTCTTATAAGTTCTATGCCAGCAACAATATTACCCCACTGGTCACTTCCACCCATTTGGAGTCTACACTTGTATTTGTCGAATAATTCCAAAAAATCATATGCCTGCAACAGCATATAATTAAATTCAATAAAACTTAGACCTTCATCAGAATCAAGCCGCAATTTATAGCTTTCAGCCTTAATCATCCTATTCACTGAAAAATGTCTTCCGATATCTCTTAAAAACGGAATATATTTCAGTTTGCTAAGCCAGTCATTGTTGTTAACCTGAAGAGCTTTTTCGTTACTAAAATCAATAAAACGAGATAGCTGTTTTTTGATTCCAATAGCGTTGTTTTCAACTATTTCAGAAGTAAGAAGCTTTCTCATCTCGGTTTTCCCGCTTGGATCTCCTACAAGTCCCGTTCCGCCGCCAACAACCGCAATAGGCCTGTGGCCATGCCTTTGCATATGAGCAAGGGCCATTATAGGAACAAGGCTTCCAACGTGCAAGCTTGATGCTGTTGGATCAAAACCTATATAGCATGTAACACTCTCATTCTGAAGATATTCTCTCAGTTCTTCCTCGTGGGTGGTTTGCTCAATAAAGCCACGTTCTATAAAAATATCAATTAAGTTGACCATTCTCGACCTCATTTATTAGCATACTCAACGGCTCTTGTTTCACGGATTACAATCACCTTGATCTGCCCTGGAAAAACAAGTGACTCTTCGATTTTTTTTGCAATATCCCTGCTTAGCATCACTGAATCCTCATCGGATATGATTCCGCTTTCTACAATGACTCTCAGCTCTCTTCCGGCCTGAATTGCATAGGTATTTGAAACCCCATTAAACGAATTTGCTATTTTTTCCAAATCTTCCAGCCGCTTTATATAATTTTCAAGGAGTTCCTTTCTTGCACCTGGCCTTGCTCCCGAAAGTCCGTCGGCAGCTTGCACCAGATAAGCATATACTGAAGATGGCTGGATATCTTCATGATGGGCAGCAATTGCATGAACGACTTTGGGGGCTTCGCCAAATTTCTTCGATAGATTCGCTCCAATGACCGCGTGAGGGCCTTCAACTTCATGGTCAATTGCTTTTCCTATATCATGCAACAATCCCATGCGCCTTGCCAGCTTTGAACTAAGGCCCAATTCAGAAGCCATTATACCGGTAAAAAAACCCACTTCGATGGAATGCTGCAAAACATTTTGCGCATAACTTGTGCGGAATTTTAATCTTCCTATATATTTTATAAGTTCACTATTAATTCCATGCACACCTAGGTCAAAAGCAGCTTGTTCGCCAGCCTCTTTAATTGTCTGATCTACCTCCAGTTCGACCTTTTTTACAATATCCTCTATCCTTGCAGGATGAATTCGGCCGTCAGATATCAGCCTCATCAGAGATATACGAGCTACTTCCCTCCTGACAGGATTAAATCCAGACAAAATAACTGCTTCAGGTGTGTCATCTATTATAAGGTCAATTCCTGTCGCTGCTTCGAGCGCGCGTATGTTACGACCCTCTCTTCCAATTATTCGCCCCTTCATTTCGTCATTAGGAAGTTGAACAACAGAAACCGTTCGTTCAGCAACAAACTCTCCCGCATATCTTTGTATCGCAGTTGAAATTATGTTCTTTGCCTTTTTGTCAGCCTCTTCCTTTGCTTCACTTTCGATTTTCTTAATCAGTTTAGCAGCATCATGCCTGGCTTCGTTTTCCATTGCCCTTATAAGAAGCTCTTTAGCCTGTTCAGCCGTTAAATCGGAAACCCTTTCGAGCTGTTTTTTCTGCTCCTCAATCAGTTCATTATGTTGAACTTCACTCCGCTCAATATTTTCTTCCCTTTTCTGGAGAATAGTCTCTTTTCGCGAAATTTCCCGGTCTCTCCTTTCAATCTGTTCAAGCTTACTATCTATGCTTTCTTCTTTCTGGATTAACCTTTTCTCTCTTTTCTTCAGCTCTGCCCTTGTCTCTTTATTTTCATTATCAAAATCGCTTTTCATCCTGAAAAGCTTATCCTTGGCTTCAATCTGAGCTTCCTTAGTAATAGCATCCGACTTAATCTTTGCTTCTTCAATTATTTTGTTAGCTTCATTTTCAGCAGCCTTAATTTTCTGAGAGGCTATTTTACCTTTCACCCAATAAGCAACGGCATATCCTATTCCAAAAATAATTATGCCTGCAATTATTATATATATATTCATTAGTTATCTCCGCTTGTACAGTATGAGCTCAAAATAGTAAGCTTTCCAGATTTATCATTCAAAATAAAATGCCTGCAACTATGGTAAATGCCACAAATCTGTTCCGTTTGGGTATGGGTGCGTCTGCGATCCGCAGGAACCGAAATTAAAAAAAGACCCTATTCCCTACGGTCGAAGCTCCTCGCTGCTTGCAGTGGAGGGCTTCAATAATGACCTGCCCTTCGTCAACGGCAGCATATCCACATCCATGAAATCCATACAGACCCAGAGTTATTCTCACGGATCCGTTTATCGTATCCGCTTTACAATCTTTTTAGTCTATTTGGGGGGGGCGTCCTCGAAGACCTGTGACGAATTTCCTGCGGTTCGCTTACGCACCCATACCCAAACAATTTGAAATAGCTCCAATCGGAACATTATTCTGACAATCACTATAAGATCGGCTTATGCCGATGCTCTCAACACACAAAGAGATAAAGAAAAAAGGAGC
>JAHJIY010000109.1 GCA_018823175.1 Pseudomonadota bacterium | reverse complement strand
TGAAGATGAAGAAGATATTGTATTCCAAACAAGCAACCTTAAAAAACTATTAGAAAAATATTCTCTGGATGAAAATAAAATAATCGACCAAGCGTCTACTATAGGAGATTTTCTATCGAGAAAAAAATATGAGAAAGCAATAAAACTGATTGAGAATTTTCTGAGTCAATTTAGAAAAGTAATACTCTATGTAAACCAGGAAATTCCGGCGCTTAAACTTGAGATAAAAGCATTAGAACTCCAGATTAATTCTTTAGAAAATGAAAAAACTGATCTGGAAAAAACAATTCGTGAATTTGAAATCAGACACAATCGTGAATTAGGCGCTATTGTTCTTAAAATCCTTGAACTGCGGAAGAGGAGATTAAAAGTCGAAGCAGAAAAAGACAGCGCAAAACAAAATGAATACGAGGAAGCAGAGAAAGACTATTCGGAATATCAAAGTGACTTTTCTGAGATTCAATCTGAAAAGTATTCTAAACTATCTTCCGAAGATGAAATAGAAATTAAAAAAATATTTCGTAAGGCAAGCAAATTATGTCATCCTGACGTGGTAAATGATGAGCAGAAGGAAAAAGCCGAAAAAATATTCGCTGATTTAAATAAAGCATATAAAGAAAATGATATAAAAACGGTAATGATAATTTTATATAATCTGGAAGATGGTAATTTTTTCGTTTCCAAATCAGATAGTATAAAAGAGTCTGATCAATTAAGAATGAAAGTCATGGAACTGGAGCTAATTCGTGATGAATTAATCAAATCAATCAGTTTAATAAAAGAATCTGAAACCTATCAAACGATAGCCGAGATTAAGGATTGGGATATTTATTTTAAAGAAACCCATGAAAAATTGGTAAATGAACTAAGAAATCTGGAAAATTCAGATTAATAAAAAACAGTAGTATGGATAATAATTCATCAAATTCATTGGTTAAAAAAGAAGCTACTTCTCTTGTCAAAGTCAATAAACAAATTCAGATCACTAATAAACTTTTGTCATTGACATCCATCGATGAAAACTTCATTTCATTTTTTCTCACCAAATTCGAGTTTTTTGTAAAAATAATCTCAACAGGGTATAAATTATCATCAGAATTACTTGCGAAATATCAAGATAAATATTACTGGTTCAATTTAAGTTGTAACGAATCCCTAATTTGGTCAGATGAATTAATTGAAAGATATAAAGACAACTGGGATTGGGAGGGTTTAAGCTGGAATAAATCCATACCATGGTCAATTGAATTAATTGAAAGATATGAAGACTATTGGGATTGGAATGGGCTGAGTCGAAATGAATCCGTACCTCGGTCTTTTGAATTAATTAAAAAATTTAAAGAGCGATGGATTTGGGCTATAATGAAATATCATTACATGAAAAATATTCCCTGGACAATTGAATTGATAAATATAGTAAAGGACGAGTTTTCATGGGATCTTTTAAGTGAATATATTGCCTTACCGTGGTCACTTGAATTAATAAAAATGTATGAAGATTATTGGGACTGGAAGAGGTTAAGTAGAAATGAATCTTTACCTTGGTCAATAAAATTAATTAGGAGGTATAGAGACAAATGGGACTGGAATTATTTAAGTGAAAATAAATCCATATCTTGGTCAACTGAATTAATAGAAAGATATCAAGATCAATGGGATTGGTATCGTTTAAGTGGAAATGAATCTTTACCTTGGTCAGTAGAGTTAATTGATAAATTTATCGGCAAGGGGAATTGGAGTAACTTAAGTAGAAATGAATCCTTACCCTGGTCTATAGAATTAATAGAAAGATATCAAGATCAATGGGATTGGTATAATATGAGTTATAATGAATCTTTACCCTGGTCTATAGAATTAATTGAAAAGTATATCGGCAAATGGAACTGGGGTAACTTAAGTAGAAATGAATCCTTACCCTGGTCTATAGAATTAATTGAAAAATATATCAACAACTGGGATTTTGGATGGTTGAGCTCTAATAACGTCTTACCCTGGACTATTGATTTGTTAATAAAATATGAGGATAAATGGAATTGGGATTATTTAAGTGAAAATGAATCATTACCTTGGTCAATTGAATTATTAGAAAGATTTAAAGATCAATGGAATTGGATATGTCTGAGTTGGAATAAATCCTTACCTTGGTCAATTGAATCATTAGGAAAATATGAAGATATATGGGATTGGGATGAATTAAATCGTAATGGCTTCTTACCCTGGTCAGAAGAACAATATTACGCTGTTGTTTTACCTAAAATCGGTCAGATTGGTCCATCTATACAACATATTATGGATTTTAGTGGAGAAAAAGGTTATCGTTTTTCGCCAAGTGAAAGATTTAAATCTGTTTGGGAAAAAGCCTTTGTACCTTATTTAAATGACCATATTATTGAGGAGGTGTTTCGTCGCTATAAGGACAAGGATAATCTGAACAACTCAGATACATAACAAAGTAGTACGATGGATAATCATTCTTCAAACTCACTAGTTAAAAAAGAGGTTACATCTCTTGTCAAAGTTGATAAACAAATTCAGATCACTAATAAAATATTATCATTGGCTTACAACGATGAAATAACTTCATTTTTCTTAAGACACTATGAATTCTTTGTAATGATAATCTCGAAGAGATACAAATTTTCCGAAGAATTTCTCGAAAAATATAAATATGAGTGGAATTGGAGTTATTTAAGTGGAAATGAATCCTTGCCTTGGTCAATGGAGTTAATCGAAAAATACAAAGATAAGTGGAGTTGGAGTTGGAATGGTTTAAATTTGAACAGATTCCTACCTTGGTCAATGGAATTAATAGAAAAATATATTGATAAGATGATTTGGAGTAATGCTTGGGGTTTAAGTTTTTACGAATCCTTGCCCTGGTCGATAGAATTTATTCATAAATTTAAAAATAATTGGGATTGGCAATGGTTAAGTAAGAATGAATTTTTACCTTGGTCAATGGAATTAATTAATAAATTCGAGTATTTCTGGGATTGGAATATTTTAAGTCAAAATGAATCTTTACCCTGGACTGTGGAATTGATTGAAAAGTATAAGGACTATTGGGACTGGAGAGAATTAAGTTATAACGAATTTTTACCTTGGTCAGTTGAATTAATTGAATTATATAAAGATAGATGGGATTGGAGAGGATTAAGTTGGAATGAATCCTTACCATGGTCATTAGAATTAATAGAAAAGTATAAGGACTACTGGGACTGGGAAAAATTAAGTTGGAATGAATCCTTACCATGGTCATTAGAATTAATAGAAAAGTATAAGGACTACTGGGACTGGGAAGGTTTGAGTAGGGATAACTCTATCCCTTGGTCATTAGAATTAATAGAAAAGTATAAGGACTACTGGGACTGGGAAGGTTTGAGTAGGGATAACTCTATCCCTTGGTCATTAGAATTAATAGAAAAGTATGAGGACTATTGGGACTGGGAAAAATTAAGTCTGAATGAATCTCTACCCTGGACTTCAGAATTGATTGATAAATTTGAGTTTAACTGGAATTGGAAGGTTTTAAGTAAAAATAAGTACTTACCTTGGTCGGAAAAATTAATTGAAAAATATAAGGATGAGTGGGATTGGAATAAGTTAAGCAGAAATATATCCTTACCTTGGTCGATGAATTTTATAGAAAAATATAAAGATGAGTGGCAATGGAGTGAAGACGATGATGATAGTGATGATAATGATGAAACATTTAGTGGATTAAGTGGAAATGAATCCTTGCCTTGGTCAGTGGAGTTAATCGAAAAATACAGGAATAGGTGGGATTGGACAGTTTTAAGTGGAAATGAATCCTTGCCTTGGAGTATTGAATTAATTGAAAAATATAAGAATTTATGGAATTGGTATTGCCTAAATGGAAATAGATCTTTGCCTTGGTCTTTAGAGTTTTTCAGTAAGTTTGTGGACAAATTAACTCTTGACCTAATATATCTTAACCCTGTTATTCCAGTGATACAGCCTATGCACGGATCATATTCTGAAAGAGATAAATATTATAGATGGGTGTATAACGATAGCTGCCAGAACAAAATATGGGATAGAAACTTAGCTCCTTATGTAAATGATTATATTATTGAGGAGGTATTCAGTCGTCATAAGGATAAAAAATAAGATGATAATATATGCAATTTCTATAATTGATCTTAAAAATGGATTGGTATTATGATCAATAGTTTTACACCCGATAAATTTAAACACATCCCCCCTAATATTTTCGGTTCTGGAACATTATCAAAAATGTATTGGGATTTTGCCCAAGAGTTCTATTTAATTTCTGAACAAGAATTTAAAAATGGCTCTCTTTATTCAAATTATGTTATCCCAGCAATTATTTTTTATTGTTCGTGTGTTGAAGCAAATATAAATGAGCAGCTTGCAATTCAGGAAGGTTTTGTACATGATTGTGAGGAAAAAAATAAAATATTTAGTTTAAAAAAAGAAGGTCTGAAAAAAAAAGTGAAATTATCTTTTGAGATGTTTAGACAATGCGCAAAAAAAGAACATATAAATAAAACAATTATAGATGATTTCCTTGCTCTAGCAGAGGTACGAAATGCTTTTGTTCACTTTAAACCAGACTGGGATTCTAATCTTTTCAATTGGCCAATGAGATTAAAAGCGGCATTTCAAAAAAGTGAAATTGATCCTAAAGTCGCTGATTGGACTGTTGTATTTTGTTCAAAAATATTTATAGATTGGACAAGAGATAAGACAAAGAGTATATTGATTAAATTTTTTGGCATAACAGGTCAGGATAAGAATGATTTTTTCAAAGAGAATAGAAAGGAATAAAAAATGAAAGCACTGATCACTGCCGGCGGACATGGCACCCGGCTCAGGCCAATTACCCACACCCAGAATAAACATCTGATCCCGATTGCCAACAAACCGATTTTGAACTACGCCCTGGAATATGTCAAAGAGGCCGGTATTCGGGAGGTGGGAATTATCACAAATAAAGACAGTTCCGAGGTCAGCAGTGTTTATGGAGACGGGCGGCAGATGGGGCTTTCGATTACCTATATTCCCCAGGAGCGACCTTCGGGGCTGGCCGATTGTGTCCGCATAGCGGAACCTTTTCTGGGCAGCGAACCTTTTGTATTTTACCTGGGCGACAACATCATTGTGGGCGGTATAAAACGTTTTATCAGCGAATTTAATGCTAATAAATCCAACTGCCACCTGGTACTGGCGAAGGTTCCCGACCCGGAACGCTTCGGGGTACCGGAAATTAAGGATAACCGGATTGTCCGCATCGATGAAAAACCGAAAAAACCGAGGAGTGATTATGCGGTTACGGGTATCTATATATATGACAGCTCCATCTTTAAAGCGGTGAACAGTATCAAACCCAGCGCCCGGGGAGAACTTGAAATATCCGATGCGCACCAGTATTTGATTGATAAAGGATTGACGATTACCTATTCGGAAATTACGGGATGGTGGAAAGATACGGGAAAACCGAACGACCTGCTGGAAGCCAACCGTCTGGTGTTAGATAACATCAATACTAAAATTACCGGAATTGTTGATAAACAGAGTCAGATTTCCGGCCGGGTAATCATTGAAGAAGGGTGTGAAATTCAAAACAGTAATATCCGTGGCCCGGTAATTATCGGCGCCGGTGCAAAGATAATCAATGCCTATATCGGTCCCTATACATCGATTGAACGAAATTGTACAATCAAGGATTCTGAGATTGAATACAGCATCGTATCGGAAGATTGTGAAATTAC
>JAHJIY010000092.1 GCA_018823175.1 Pseudomonadota bacterium | reverse complement strand
TAATCTGCGCAAGGAAAGCGGTCAGCCAGTCGACATGATATGAGTTGCATCCGGCATTGTATTAGCGCTTTATTGTAAGTTCGAGGTGCTACATCAATTTTTATAAAATTACGGGCGAAAAATCACGGGTATTGCAAGCTCGCGCTCCGACAGGCTCCTAGTAATTTTTATCTGCATAGGCCAACCACCCCCCTGCCTTGACCAGCTCCAGATCAAAAGGGTTCAGTTGAAAGGCAAAAGAAACCTCTTTTGCTCCCCGGGCCACGACCGTGCCTTTTTCCAGATCAACCGCAATTTCTACTTTATTGCCCAGTGAGATGATTGTATCTATGTCAGAACCCGGCAATTCGATGGCCAGCATGCCGCAATTAAACATGTTCTGCCGAAAAATCCGGGCAAAGCTTTCACCGATGACCAGATTAATATTGTTGACCTCAAAGACCCAGACCGCATGTTCCCGGGAAGAACCACACCCAAAATTTTTACGAGTGACGATAGCCCTGGCCGTCCGCAAACTTTCACCATGCGGATCAAACCCGGCAAGGTTCAGGTCCTCAAGGATATATGGCTTAAGCGCCGCCTTGCTGCTTTCGGTAAGGTACTTGGCCGGGATAATTTCATCGGTGTTAATATCATTTCTGTCCAGCACAATTGCCGGACCGCCAAATTCTTTCATTTAATTCTCCTTTACCCTTAAAACAAATCAGTCAAGAAACAATCTGGGATCGGTAATTTTTCCAGCCACTGCAGCGGCTGCCGCCGAAAGAGGACTCATCAAATGGACCATCCCGCCTTTTCCCATCCGGCCATTAAAATTCCGGTTAGTGGTTGAGGCGCAAACCTCCCCCTCGGCCAGAACTCCGTTACTCATCCCCAGACAAGCGCCGCAGGTGGGATTGGTTACGCAAAAACCACAGTCCATAAAAATCTTGATTATCCCCTCGGCCAATGCCAGGTCATAAACTTTGGGAGTGGCCGGGGCCAGAATGCCGCGTACATGAGCGGCAAGTTTTCTGTTTTTCAAAATTTTTGCGGCCTCACGCAGATCCTCAATCCGGCCATTAGTACAGGACCCGATATAAACCTGATCAATCAACGTCCCTTCCATCTCAGTCACATCTTTGACCTCATCCGGCTTGAAACCATAGGTAACCTGCGGCACGAGGCCAGACACATCAAAAGTAATTTCGGAAGAATAGGTTGCGTCCGGATCAGAATGCCATTTCTTGAAATCTTCGACTGCGGCCTCAAGATTAACATAATCGTCACTGATAAAAGGCCAGAGATACTCAGCGGTTACCCGATCAGGCATACAAATGCCACAGGTGCCGCCCGCCTCAATCGCCATATTACAAAGAGTCATTCTGGACTCCATCGACATCCCGTCTACCACCGGTCCGACAAAATCCATGACTTTATCGGTGGCGCCGTTGACCGTCAGGTCCTTAATAATTTTAAGGATAACATCTTTGGCATAGACGCCTACCGGCAATTGCCCGACAATATTGACCCGCATGGTTTCGGGACGACGGAAAGTGCAGACCCCTTTGAGAATCCCGACCTCAAGATCAGTGGTACCGATCCCGGCTGCAAAAGCGCCAAAAGCGCCATGGGTACAGGTATGGGAATCACCCATAATTACGGTATAGCCAGGCCGGATGAATCCTTTTTCCGGGAAAAGGGCATGACAGACACCATTAGCGCCCACATCAAAAAAATCCTTGATGCCATGCCGTCTTGCCCAGTCTCTCAATACTTTAGCCTGGAGTGCGGTCTTTGAATCTTTGGACGGTGTGACATGATCGACCACGGCTTTGATCTTGGTTGGATCAAAAACCCGGTCCATCCCTCTGGCCTCAAGATCGGTAATGGCAATCGGGGTGGTTATCTCATGACACATCACCACATCAATATCCAACACGACATTTTCCGGAGTAGGAGTATCCCGGACATGGGCGTCAAAAATCTTTTGCGCAATGGTTTTCCCCATAATTTTACATCCTCCTCATTTATAGCAGGTCACTAAAAGTGACAAAAATAATATAATTCCAAAATCCCATTTTACTATAATGGGTAGTAAAAAAGTCCAGATATTAGAGTATTCGATAATCTTTTAAAAGAATTTAATTTTTTTAAAGTATGTTTTGTGTTTTTTTGTTAAAAATTAAAGCAAAATAAAATAGTAATTCCTATCCAGGAACTACCTTTTCATAGTTTATTCCTGAAACTCTGAAAAGGTATTCTGTCAAGACCAAAAACTGGTACGGAAATACTAGAGGATAACTTCCATATGATCCCAAACGGGAAAACGGTAACTACAAATCAAGACGAGCATCTGATCTCCATCGGATTGCTTTACGATATTGTACAGACCGGTTACGGGAAAGTATCTCCCCTGCTTAAAGACATGATCTTTGACGTTACCGGTCTGTACGAAGGGCGCTGGGGCACTCATGAAGCCTGCCAGGTCGGCTATCACAACCTCGGCCACGCCATTGACGTAGCATTGCTGACTGCCCGCATGATTTCAGGTTGGAACAAACTGCCAGGACCGGATCGTCCCCAGATCAACGAAGAATTTTGCCTCTGTGCGCTTGCCGCCGCCCTTTTCCATGACAGTGGTTACATCAAAGAAAAAGGCGACAAAGAAGGTCGCGGCGGTAAATTTTCTTTCAGCCACGAAGTGCGCAGTATGGCCATCGCCAGCAAATATCTTGCGATGAAGGGTTGGCCGGCTGCAACCACCGACCTTGTCCCCCGGATCATAGCTCTTACTGAATTTCATAAAAAATTGGTCCTGGAAAATCATTTTGACAAAAAAATGGAAGAAATCATCGGCAGAATGGTCGCCACCGCCGACCTGGTCGCCCAAATGGCTGACGTTGATTATATTCAACGAATAAACTGCCTTTATGAAGAATTGAAAGAAGCATACAAATATGAGGGTGAAGATAAACTTGCCGCCCAGGGGATAAGAATATTTCACTCCGCCCGTGAAATGATCGACGGCACTATCGATTTTTATGAAAATTTTGTAATGCCGCGCTTACAACAACTGGGAAGAATGGACCAATACCTGATTTCATTTTTTAACGATGGCCGTAATCCATATCTGGAAAATATCGCTGCCAACCTGTCAAGCAAAATGGTCGACAAAAAAGTACGCTGGCGTCGATTGGGCGATATTCTGGAAGAACTCGGCCTGGTCAAAGCCGAACAGATCCAGAAAGCCCTGGCCCGACAACGGAAACAACAGAAGAAAAAGTTGCGAAAAAACCAGGAGTCATCCGACATCTCTTTTCGGGAACGGATTCTGGCCTGGATGGAAGACAGTCAGTTTTCCTACAAATGTCTGGGCGACATCCTGATGGACATGAAGGTGATCAGCTCACCTACCCTGCGGAAAGGATTGTTGTTTCAGATGTTGCCGGTCAACCTGGTTCAAAAACTTACCCGTGATGAGCTTCTGTTTCTGCTGCAGATCTCATTACTTTTACAAAACATTGGTCGAGGACCGTGGCTGTTCGGCCAGATTCTTGAAATGACCAACGAGTTACTGGACTGTGAGAGCAGTTGCATCTTGCTGGCCAATCCAGATACGCAGGAGATGTTGATTGCCATCCCGACCGGCCCCAACAAGGATTTCCTCGACGGCCGAACAATTCCGGCCGATAAAGGTCTGGCCGGCTGGGTCTTCAGCCACGGTCGACCGGCGGTGGTCAGTAATGTCAAACAGGACGAACGTTTCGACATGGAAGTGGACCGCAACAATAAACCGGCTTTTGAAACCAGGTCCTTACTGGCCGTACCTCTTCATATTAATGGAGAATTGATCGGCGTGATGGAAGTACTCAACAAGAGTGATGACAATTTCACCGAGCACGACATGGACATCCTGACCATTCTGGCCAATTTAATCGCTGTCTCCCTGGATAATATTTTTCGGTTGCAGGAGCTATATTCCGGAAATGAGGATGTCTAGCCGACCAACCTTCTTCCTTCTGAAATCCCTCGTCTCGTTTTTGGAGAAATCCCCCATGAAGCATCCGGCGAGATCCAGTTTCATCTCCCCGGCAAGATTGATCTGCGCCCTGGTTCCGGTCTTAATGATCAGCTTAGCCCCCGTAGCCCACGCCGCCCACGGTATAAGCATCGACGGCAAACTTAAATATCCGGCCAACTTCAAAAAATTCGACTACACTTCCGATCTGGCCCAAAAAGGCGGTCATCTTAACCTGCATGGTTTGGGCGGTTTCGACAAAATGAACCCCTTCACCTTAAAAGGCGAAGAAGCCGACGGCCTATCGGATTTCGTTTTTGAAACCCTGGCCGTCCCAAGCCTTGATGAACCTTTTGCCGAATACGGCCTGATCGCCGAGGATATCGATCTGGCCGAAGATCGGATGTCGGTGACCTTTACGATCAATCAAAACGCGAAATTTTCCGACGGCAGCCCGATCACGGTAAAAGATGTTAAATTTTCCTTCGAGACTCTGATGAGCGACAAGGCCAATCCTCGTTTCCAGTTTTACTATAAAGACATCAAAAACGTGGAGATTCTTGATCCCCGCCGGGTGCGATTCAACTTTTCCCAGAAAAACCGCGAACTGCACATGATCGCTGCCCAGCTACCGGTACTGTCTGAAAAATTTTACACTGAGCATCCCTTCGGCGAATCGTCACTGGTTCCGCCGATTGCTTCCGGCCCTTACCTGATCGATGATTTCAAACCCGGCAAGACCATAACCTATAAACGAAATCCCGATTACTGGGGCCGTGACCTGCCGGTCCGCAAGAACATGTTCAATTACGACACCATCACCTTTAAATACTACAAGGACCAGAGCGTTTCCCTGGAGGCGTTCAAGGCCCATGAATTCGACTTCATGCTGATCAATGTCGCCAAACAATGGGCCAGAGACCTGAGTGGTGAAAAATTTGCGAAAAAACAGATTCTTAAAGAACAGCTCAAGCACCTGAACAATCAGGGGATGCAGGGCTTTGTTATGAATACCCGGCGATCGCTTTTTAAGGACAAAAGAGTCAGGGAGGCCCTGACCCTGGCCTTTGATTTTGAATGGACCAACACCTCCCTTTTCCATGGCCAGTACACCAGAAGCAATAGTTTTTTCAGCAACTCATATCTGGCGGCAACCGGTCTGCCTCAAGGACTGGAACTTGAATATCTGACCCCCTTTAAATCAAAGCTGCCGGCAGAGGTTTTTACCAATCCGCTCAAATCACCTTCCACCACGCCACCTGATTCCCTGCGGAACAATTTACTAAAAGCCAAACAATTATTAAGCGAGGCGGGCTGGAGTATTAAAAACGGCCAACTGGTGGATAGCCAAGACACTCCTTTTAAATTCGAGATCCTGCTTTACTCGCCATTCTTTCTCCGGGTGATGGAGCCCTACACCCTTAATCTGGCCAAGCTCGGGATTGAGGCTTCACTTCGTAAAGTTGATGTCGCCCTTTATGTCAGACGGTTCAAGAATTTTGAATTCGACATGATCGTCAATGTTTACGGGCAATCCCAGTCACCCGGTAATGAGCAGATCGATTACTGGCACTCCAGTTCCGCCGAGCGCAAAGGTTCAGCCAACCTCATCGGCCTGCAAGATGAAGTGGTCGATTATCTGGTCGACAAAATTGTCTACGCCACCACCCAGGAGGAATTGACTGCCTCCTCTAAAGCGTTGGACCGGGTGCTCTGGTACGGTTATTACCTGGTGCCGAACTGGTATATTCCTTACCACCGGGTGACTTACTGGAATATATTTAATAAACCGGAAAAACTGCCGACCTATTACTCCAGCCAGCAGGCCCTTTTAACCTGGTGGCTGCAATAATAAAAGTTACAAGTAACGAGTAAATAGTGACAAGTTCATGGTACTCTTCTGATCACTATTAACTATTCACTCGTCACTATTCACTATTTACTATTTACTAAAAAAACTATGTCCGCCTATATCCTGCGCCGCATACTGCTGATGATCCCGACCATTTTCGGGATTATGCTGATTACCTTTACGGTTACCCAGTTCGTTCCCGGTGGTCCGGTCGAACAGCTTATCGCCCAGCTTGAGGGACGCGGGGCCGGCGGCGAGGTCCGGGCCACGACCAGCGGCTTTTATCAGGGGAACAAGGGGCTGGACGAGGAAAAGATCCTGCAGCTCAAGAAACTCTACGGTTTTGACAAGCCGCCGGTCGAACGGTTCTTGACCATGATGAAAAACTACCTCATATTTGACTTCGGCGAGAGCTACAACCACCACCGGAGCGTGGTCGATCTGGTAATCGACAAACTGCCGGTCTCCATGTCCCTTGGCCTCTGGTCGTTTCTGATCGTTTACCTGACCTGCATTCCCTTAGGGATCAAAAAGGCGATCAGCGACGGCTCAAAATTTGATGTGATCTCGACCTCGGCTATTCTGGTCGGCTACGCCATCCCCGGCTTTGTTCTAGCGATTCTTCTTATCGTCTTGTTCGGCGGCGGCAGTTTCTGGAAAATCTTTCCTTTGCGGGGGATCGTCTCCGACAACTGGGCGGAAATGGGAACGATCGAGTTGATTCTCGACTATCTGTGGCACATGGTCCTGCCGATTATCTCGATTACGATCGGCAGTCTGGCGGTAATGACCCTGCTCACCAAGAACAGTTTTTTAGAAGAGATCCGTAAACAATACGTGTTGACCGCCCGGGCCAAGGGGTTGAGCGAAAACCAGGTCTTATACAAACATGTCTTTCGCAACGCCATCATCCCGATCATCACCGGTTTCCCCGGTTCGTTTATCACCGCCTTTTTTACCGGCAGCCTCCTGATCGAGACCATCTTCTCCTTAGACGGCATGGGACTGCTGGCCTATGACTCGATAATCAATCGCGACTATCCGGTAATCCTGGGCACCCTTTACTTTTTCACGATCATCGGGCTCATCTCAAGACTACTTTCCGATTTAAGTTATGTCGTGGTTGATCCCCGGATAACCTTCGAAAGTGTGGAGTCACGATAATCGTATGCCGACACAATCGAAACCATCCAAGAAAAATTCGCTCACCAGACGCCGTTGGCTGAAATTCAAGCTCAAAAAACGGGGCTACTACAGTCTAATCATTTTCAGCCTGTTCTTCGTCCTCAGCCTCTTTGCCGAGCTGATCTGCAACGACAAGCCGTTTATCGTTTCCTATCAGGGAGAATTGTACTACCCCATTTTCATTGAGTATCCCGAAACCACCTTTAACGGCGACTTCGAAACCGAGACCGACTACCTCGACCCTTTTATCCTCAACAAGTTTAAAGAAAAAGGCAACTGGGCCTTGTTCCCGCCGATCAGACACAGCTTTGACTCAATCAACCTCAATCAGGCCAAGCCGGTCCCGGCCAAACCGGACGGCAAAAATTACCTGGGCACCGATGATCGGGGCCGCGATGTCCTGGCCCGTCTGATCTACGGGTTCAGACTATCGGTGCTCTTCGGTCTGGCCCTGACCATCATCGGCACCCTGCTAGGGATCGTGGCCGGGGCGATCCAGGGTTATTTCGGCGGCCGGACCGATCTTTTCTGCCAGCGCTTTATCGAGATCTGGGGCGCGATGCCCGAGCTTTATCTGCTGATTATCTTTGCCGCCATTTTAAAACCGAGCATTGCCCTCTTGTTGATTCTGCTCTCGATGTTCGGCTGGATGGGACTTTCCGATTATGTGCGGGCCGAATTTTTAAAAGGCCGGAATATGGACTACGTGATGGCGGCCAAGGCCCTGGGGGTCGGCAATCTGACCATCATGTACCGACATCTGCTGCCCAACGGCATGACCCCGGTAATCACCTTTTTACCGTTTCGGATGTCCGGCGCCATCCTCGCCCTGACCAGCCTTGATTTCCTGGGTCTGGGCGTGCCGCCGCCCTCGCCGAGTCTGGGCGAACTGCTGGCCCAGGGCAAGAGCAATATCGAGGCCTGGTGGTTGTCGCTCAGCACCTTTATCGTCCTGGTCGGCACCCTTATTCTCCTGATCTTTATCGGCGAGGCCTTGCGGGAGACCTTTGATCCGAGAAAGTCATGATCGGAGAGACCGGTGAATAGTAAATAGTGACGGGTGAATAGTAAATAGTGACGAGTGAATAGTAAATAGTGACGAGTGAATAGTAAATAGTGACGAGTGAATAGTGAATAGTGGAAAACTGGTTACTATTTACTCGTCACTATTCACTATTGACTATTTACTTACAACTTTCAGTTAAATATTAGGATAAGTTCCAGACCATGCTTTTAAAGCTGAAAAATCTTAACACCTCCTTTCATACCGACGAAGGGCTGAGCCGAGTTCTGCATGATGTCTCATTTCAGATTGCTCCCGGCCAGACCATGGCCCTGGTCGGCGAATCAGGTTCCGGTAAATCGGTGACCGCCCTTTCCATCCTCCGGCTGCTCGAACGGGAAAAGGTCGAAACCAGCGGCGAGATTATCTTTGAAGACCAGGACCTGAACCAACTTTCCGAACCGGAAATGCGCCGGGTCAGGGGTAACCGGATCGCCATGATCTTCCAGGAACCGATGACCTCGCTTAATCCGGTTTATACGGTGGGCAGTCAGCTCATGGAATCCCTAATCATCCACCAGCAGATGGCAAAAAGCGAGGCCCGCAAACGGGCAATTGAATTGATGGAACGCTCCGGCATTCCGGAACCGGCCCACCGGATCGACAGCTTTCCCCATCAACTTTCCGGCGGCCAAAGACAACGGGTGATGATCGCCATGGCCCTGGCCTGCCGCCCTTCCCTTTTAATCGCCGACGAACCGACCACCGCCCTTGATGTAACGATTCAGGCCCAGATTCTTGAGCTGATCCGGGATGTGCAACGGGAAATGGGCATGGCCCTGTTGCTGATCACCCATGATCTGGTCATGGTCCGCAAGATTGCCGATCAGGTCCAAATCATGCACCAGGGGCGGATTGTCGAGCATAACCAGACGGAAGCGATCTTCACCAGCCCCCAGGATCCTTACACCAAAATATTACTTGAAAGCGTGCCCGCTGACCGGCCGGCCCCGAAAGAAAAAACCGCCCCCCTGCTTGAGATCAGCAACCTGCAATGTCATTTCGCGATTAAGAAAGGGTTTTTCAAAAAGGAAGTCGGGCTGGTCAAGGCGGTGGATTCGGTCTCCCTGCAGATCAGGCAAGGGACCACTTTCGGTCTGGTCGGCGAATCAGGTTCAGGCAAGTCAACCTTGGGGATATGCCTGTTGCGGCTGATCGGCTGTCATGGTGAGATTATCTACCAGGGCCGTAACCTGATGTCTTTAAGCAGCCGAGAGATGCGGCCGTTGCGCCAGGATTTGCAACTGGTGTTCCAGGATCCCTTTTCGTCGCTTTCGCCCCGCTTGACGGTCGAGCAGATTGTCGGCGAAGGATTGCAGGTCCATAAAATAGGGGGCAATCGCCTGGAGCGGCAAAAGCTCGTGGCCCAGGCCTTGCTCGATGTCGGCCTGACCAAAGAGATGGCCGACCGCTATCCCCATGAATTTTCCGGCGGCCAGCGCCAGAGAATCGCCATTGCCCGGGCCCTGGTCTTAAACCCTAAATTCATGGTCCTGGATGAACCGACCAGCGCCCTTGACGTAACCATTCAGGCCCAGATCATCAAACTGCTGCGCGACCTGCAGAAAAAATACGGCATGACCTACCTGTTCATCTCCCATGACCTGCGGACAATCCGGGCGATGGCCGATGAAGTGGCGGTGATGCATCAGGGTAAAATCGTTGAAACCGGCTCCACAGAGATCTTTGATAACCCGCAGCATCCTTATACCATGAGGCTGTTTGCTGCGGCTTTTGGGACTGATTAGTGAATAGTGACGAGTAAATAGTGACGAGTGAATAGTGACGAGTAAATAGTGACGAGTGAATAGTGACGAGTGAATAGTGACGAGTGAATAGTGACGAGTGAATAGTGAATAGTTGGTGGTTGGAACAATGTTTTTGAGTTAAGCAATCAGCGATCGCTCTAAAGCTTTAGGGCAATAGTCACCGCGAGCAATGCGAAGCAGTCTTGCCGTCTTCAATCATTTGTTAACAGAGCGCGGCACTTCCGGTGCTCTGCCCTTGATTAACCTGCTGCCGGATCAGGGTCTCCAGGGTCGCGTCCCAGTAACTTCTCTGACAATCCACCCCGGCCATTTCTCCGTCCCGCTGGAACTTCATGTAGCGACAGCCTCCGAAACATAAGGGCAGATACTTGCAATCACAGCATTGATCATGACGTCGCCAATGGTCCAGATGGTAGGTCGCGGCATAATCAGCAACCCCTTGCCGAATATCACCGACCTTATAATCATCGTGGCCGATCATCGAGACGCATTTAAAGATGCCGCCGTCATGGTTGATAACCAGGGCCTCATCCAGATCGACCATACAGGGCGAAGGGGTGATCTTATGGGTCTGATAGCCCCGGCGTAGAATTTCCTTGTGCAGATACAACGAGGCCCCGGTCAGCCATGGTTCGGAGATCGCGGCACAACCGCCGGTAAATTCGGGTGAGGAAAATCGGTCGCTGACCTGCATAACCGGATGAAAGGTGACCTGGTGCAAACGATAGGGCGACAACCCTTGAGCGGCCAGAATATCGAGCAACTCGGGAAAGGAGTGATAATTATCCCTGGTGAAATTACCATTTACCGCCAGTTTAAGCAGGTCGCAGCAGTCGGTTATGTTTTTGACGATCAACTCAAAGCTGGCCGTACCATTCTTAAAAGGCCGAAAAAGATTATGGTTGGCCGGCGGCCCATCGATAGTGACCTTGGCGCCGATCAGACCAAGAGCAACAAGCTCAGCCACCGTTTTCCGGGTCAGCAGCGAGCCGTTGGTCACCAGCGAAAAAGTGTAAGCAACTCCCCTTTCCGCCAGCATCGTTTGAAGCCGGGCCGACAACTCCTTGATCAGATTAAGACTGAGCAGCGGTTCGCCGCCGTAAAAATCAAGGGCAACCTTTTTTATGCCGGGACGTAACCGCCCTTTGATAAACTCGACCAGTTGACCTACGGTCTCCTGGCTCATATAGATCCGGTCCTTCAGGCTGCCCTCATAACAGTAGCGGCAGTTGAAGTTACAATCGAGGTTGACTATGACCGAGATATTCAGGTTGGGGTTGAGCCGGTTGATCTCCGGCAGCATGGCATAAACTTCCTGTCGTTCCCGGGCCGGATCAGTAACCAGCATGCCGAGTTCGGTCAGCGGGTCAATCAGCTCGGCGGATAACCGCCCGGCAATAAACCGGGCGTATTCCTCCTGCTCCAGCATGGCCACCGATCCCTTTTTAGTCGAATAGAGCAACAGGTAACCGGGCTTTTCGACCAGAGACCAGGCCTTAAGATATTTTGAGGGATACATTTGGGATGCAATAATTCATGATTAACCCATAAAAAAAGGGGAGCTACAAGCTCCCCTTTTTAAAAACAAAAATCGATAAAACTATCTAACTGCTGACTGAGAACCCTTACAACATGCATTGGTCACAGCCATTTCCTTCAGATCTACGCCCTGGTCAACAACAATCAATTTCGGTGCCTTCATCTCAGACCTCCTTCAGATAAAATACGGTTGAAGTTTAAAAAGTAACATTCCCTGACCATATTTATCATTTATGGAATTATTATTACCATGACATCTGCTTGGCGTCAAAAGAAAAATCAAAACCGCAGTTTAAGACCCCCCTCTACCCATCTTTCGGTATTCTGGAAATAATCGTCCCAATACTCAACCCCGTTAAACATATTATGAACCTTGAAATAACTCTCCAGGGTGGTTGTCTCGCTCAGGGTGAAGTCCTTGGCCAGGGTCAAGTCCCAAATGAAATCGTCATAACTACCGTTATTGATTTCAGCTGAAAACATCTGGTTCCAATAGACGTAGGTGCCGAAGATCTCGGCCCGCAACCATCGCGGTTGATCATAGACCAGGCCCAGTTTGATCTCGTACATGTCTTCCCGCGAGGTGATCTCTTCGCTGGTGGTCCGGACAATACTATAGCCGGCCTTTACGGACAGATCATAGACCGGAACCGATTCGAACTCCAGCTCCAGTCCGAGCCGCTCCTTGTCGCCGCCATTGACGTATTCCCCAAGGGTCTCGTCAAACTGCCATGATTCCTCGGCCTGATGATAAAAGAGCGCGGTTTTCAACCGGCCGATTTTTAGGGCGGCGGTCTCGATTCCGGCCTGATAGGACCAGACCTTTTCCGCCTGCAAGGTTGGATAGTAAAGAACCACCTGCGTGGCGGTTGGTCTTCGATAGCCACGGGCGACGGTGGCCCGGACGATAGTATCATCCCGCAGTTGATAGAGCAGCCCCAGGCTGGGGTTGACCATGTCATCAGTCACCGAGTTATGGTCATAACGGATCCCTGGAACCACGGTCAGCTGCTGCCAGGAAAAGGTGTCGTTCAAATAGAGGGCCCAGTTCTCTTCCGAGACCATGGGAGTATAACTCAGGCTGGCGCCGTCATCGGCCGAGATGTCAAGCTCATTGCGCTCGATCTCCGCCCCGAGGACCAGGGTATTGGCGGCACCGATCCAGACCAGGCGGCCGCTGCCGCCCCGCTGCTGGCTATCAGAAATATCATTATGATCAAGCGCGGCGGAGGATAGATAGTGAATTGATTGCTCACTATCTTGTTGGCGTTCATAAAAGGAGAAATTCAGACTGAACTGCTCGGAGATCGGCAGCTCGAGGTTGGCGGTATAAAAAAAGGTCCGAAGCAGACTTTGAAAGCTCAGGTCATCGCCAACAAGATCAAACAGTTTTTGCCGGGGATCACTATAACCGATGGTCGCGGTCAGCAGCGAACTGCCCGGCAAGTCCAGGTTAAATTTACCATAGAGGCTGTTGCGGTCAAAATACCGGTCATCCCGCATACCGCCCGAGTCTTGACTGCCGCCGTAGAGGTAGTAGGAAAGTTTACCGAGGCCACCCTGCAGTTGGGCGTCGTAAAACTCGGTGTCGTGTTCGGCCAGGCCGACCGCTATCGTGCCGGCCACCGGCCGCTTGGCCTGCTGCCCTTCCTTGGTGATAATATTGATCACTCCGCCCATGGCCGAGCCCCAGGTCGAGGAGGAGGCCCCTTTGATGATCTCGATCCTCTTGATGATCGAGACCGGAATATCAACCGTATATATATAAGAACCATTAACTGTATTCCAACGGATGCCGTCGAGCAGGACCAGGGTGTGTTCATAGTCGGCGCCCTGGATGCCGGGCACCCCCTGACTACCGAAATCATGCCCGTTAGAAACATAAAATACGCCGGCCACCCGACTCAAAACATCGGCCACGCTTTGGGCCTTCATCACCGCAATCTCCTCAGCGGTGATGATGGTCACGTTTTCCGGCACCCGGGTGATCGGCTTTGGGGAGTGGGTTGCGGTCTCGACCAGTTCTTTATCACTGAAATACAGCCCCAGGCTCTCGCCATTTTCATTGGCCGTGGCGGCGCTCACCTGATTATAGGCCGCAGCCAGAAAAACAGCTTGGACCAGAATAGCGATCAGTAAACCTCTCAAAATAAATCCCCTCATATCTCCCCCTTGAAATATAAAAAATAACTGCAAACATGCCTAGCTAACGCTTGACATCCAAGCCCCGATTATGGCACAATAGATTCAATTTAGTTACCATAATAGTACAAGGGTAGCAATAATGCTTATCAATGTCAGGTCAACTTCTTTAATCATTTTCACCAACAATCGATTGGAAAGTTAAACAGCGCCGATGAAACGCCTCCTGAGCCACCTCATCCTGATTATCGCAACCCTGTTGCCGTTTAGCTCTGCCCAGGCCGATCATCGGGACATCCTGGTAGTCCAGAGCGCGCCGATCAAGGCCTACGACGAGGTCTTTGCCGGCTTTAGCGCAGAGTTGCAGACCCTGCCGCCCAGCGGCCTGAAATCGATCCAGCCGCGCACCATCGACCGAGTCATCCTTCAAAAATCAGATCCCAAACAACTATCCTCCTTCGTCAAACACCAGCCTGATTTCTTTATCGCCATTGGCGGCAAGGCCTTAAGTCTGGTCAAAAACGCCAAGGTCCCGATTATTTATCTCCTGGTGCCAGACCCGGAAGCCATCGCCGAATCCCGCCCCAATATCAGTGGTATCTCAATGGTGATCGAGCCGGCCAGGCAGCTGGAGATCATGGCCCAAATCTTCCCGACGGTCAAAAAAATCGGCGTGATCCACGACCCGGCACGGACCGGGCCGCTGGTCAAAAAGGGGGCGGCCTTTGCCGCCCAGACCGACCTTGATTTAATTGTCCGGGAAGTCAGCGCCCCAAAAGAGCTTTACTCAAACCTTGACATCTTGCGGGGTAAAATCGACGCCTACTGGATGGTCCCCGACCTTACCGTCATCACTCCGCAAACGATAGAGAGCATCGGCCTGTTCTCGATCAACAACCGGGTGCCGATCCTGACCTTTGCCGAAAAATATCTGGAAAACGGGGCGGCGGTCGCCATCTCCCCTGATCTGCGGGAACTTGGCGTCCAGGCCGCAAAAATAGTTCACCGGATTATCGCCGGCAACCCATTTGAACAGATAGCGCCCCAGCCGGTTAATCAAATCAAAGTGGTGGTCAATCATAAAATCATCAAAAAAATGGGGTTAGCCATTAACCCGGATTTCACGGCAGATATCACGTTAATTTCTGGGGAGAAATAATGAAGTCCTTTGTCCGGTTAAAATTTACACCCAAGAGTTTCAGCACCAGGGTCTTCACCTATCTGCTGACCGCGACCATACTCATCTTCGGCATCTACACGGTGCTTTCCATGTACCTGCAGCAAAGATCGCTGGAAAGGGAAATAATTAAGGACGGGATGATGCTTTCCCAGCTTCTGGCTGAGAACGCCAGGCTCGGGGTTTTTACGGAAAATCACGAAATTCTTCATTCTTCACTGTCGGCCATTCTGCCCCTGGAAGGAATTGAACAGGTGTCGGTCTTGACCCGCGAAAAACAATTATTGCATCGCCACATCGTAGGGGTGACAGAAAAAACCGAGGACTTGATCCTTAACTTAAGCCAACCGCAACTGAAGATCATGGCCGAGGTGGCCCATTATCAGAAACCATCCTTCACCGAAGACAGTCGTAATTTTGAATTTTGGGCCCCTGTCCTGACGGGAAATAAAAGCTTTACGAATGAGACATTATTCTTTGACAGAGAAAATCCGGAACCAAAAGAATCAGGGCCGGAGACCATCGGTTTTGTTTCAATCACCATGAATAAAGAGGTCCAGAAAAAGGGTGATCGGGAAATTATCCTACGTAGTATTTTGTGCCTGGCAATTTTCCTGGCCGCATCCATCGTTCTTACCTGGCTGATCGTCCGGGAGGTAAGCACTCCGATTAACCAGCTTGTTTCAAAAATAAAAAGTTACGGAGTAAAGCTTGATACCACCGATGAAATGGGATTTCTATCTTCCACCATCGACCAGATGGTAAACAATCTCAGTGAATCATTTGCCACGATCAGCAGCTTAAAAAACGGTCTTGAGATAAAAGTACGAGAGCGGACGACGGAACTTTGCAAAACCAACACCGAGCTGACCGAAACACTGCAACAGTTAAAAGATGCCCAGGCCCAGCTGGTCCAGTCCGAGAAACTGGCGGCCCTCGGCCAGCTGGTTGCCGGCATTGCCCATGAGGTAAACAACAACATCAACTTCATTTCCGGCGCCCTGCCCCCTTTGAAAAGAACTGCGACTGACCTCAGAAACATTAATCAGCAATATACCTCTCTGTCCCTTGACCAGGAACCAGCGGAGATCAAACAGAAACTAACAGACATCCGCCAATATCAGTCTGATCTGGGCTATGAAAAACTGATGAATGATTTCGACATTCTGATGGCCAATATCAATGAAGGAACCAGACGGACCAGCAAGATCGTGGAAGACCTGAAAAACTTTTCCCGCCCCGATGAATCAGAGGCGATCAAGATCGACCTTAACAAAAACATTGACAACACCCTGGCCCTGATCCAGCATGAATATAAGTACAATATTGAAATAGAGCGGAATTACGCAACCAACCTGCCAAAACTATCCTGTTTCCCGGGCCAGCTAAACCAGGTTTTCATGAACATTCTGCTCAACTCGATCCAGGCCATAAATGGTCAGGGAATGATTAAGATAAAAACCTGGCAGGATGATCATCGCGTCCATATCAGCTTCAAGGACAGCGGACCAGGGATGTCGGAAGAGGTGAAAAAGAAAATTTTCGATCCGTTTTTCTCCACCAAAGAGGTGGGTAAAGGCACCGGTCTAGGCTTGAGCATCTCATACGGGATTATCAAAAAGCACCAAGGCGAAATAAAGGTGGAAAGTGGTCCAAACCAGGGAACTGAGTTTGAGATAATTCTGCCCCTCGTCTAGGCCTGTTCTAAAAGAAACGGCAGTTTTGTTTTCATGACCCTGACAGAAATGCCTTTGTATAATAAAAAATTAGCCTTCGGCCACCCGAAGCAGTTTATAATCATGATAAATAATACCAGTTGATCTTTTCACAAAATATCGATCAACCCCAAATGATAGAACAGTAGTTTATGCCACAAGGGCATAAGTTTCGTTTGAGTCGGCTAGCGATTCAATTCAGCTTTATCCTCCAAATGAAGTAATGAAAAAAGTCGCCGATCTTTCTTAGCAAAAGACTATTGAGGGGATAAAACAGATGGGAAAGCCACGAATTCTGTACGTCGATGACGAGATCATCAATCTGACTAATTTTGAGCAAAGCTTTTCACGGGAGTACGAAATCTTCACCGCCATCTCCGGTGAAGAGGCCCTTGCCACCCTGGCAAAATCAGAGCCGATGCACATTGTGCTGACCGACCAGCGAATGCCGGGAATTTCCGGCGTTGATCTGCTCTCTCAAATGCGTGAGTTATACCCGGACACCATCCGGATGATCCTCACCGCCTTTACCGACACCAGATACATGATCGACTCGATCAACCGGGGACATGTCTACCGATATATCGTCAAGCCCTGGGATGAAGATGAGCTTCGGATGGCAATCAAACACGCGGTTGACCTGCATGAACTCAACATGAACAACCGGCTTTTAACCGAGGAATTAAAGGAAAAGAACAAATCACTGGAAAAGCTTAATCAGGAACTGGGCAAGCGGGTCGAGGAAAGGACCCGGGACCTGAACAAGGCAAACGGTATCCTGGCCACGACAAACCGGGAACTTTCGGAAAAACTGGCCCAACTGCAGGCCGCCAAAGAAGAGATGGCGACCCTGCGTAACCTTGTCCCCATCTGCTCATACTGCAAAAAAATCCGTGACGATAAGGACTTCTGGCAGGAGCTTGAGATGTTCATGCTTACCAATTCTGATTTCAAGTTCACTCACAGTGTATGCCCCGGATGTTACGAATCACTGATCAGACCGGAACTCGATGAATTCAAGAAAAAAAAATTGGCCGACAAAAAAGACAAGTCACTGGCATAAATCTTGCCGATCCTTCCCCTGAAAGATCGGCTCGCCAAAAAGTTACTTCCAGGCCCGGATCAATTCAATAATGGTTCTCACCCCGACCCCGGAAGGTCCTTTCGGGACATATGATTTCTCGGTGAAATCCCAGGCGGTTCCGGCAATATCAAGATGAGCCCAGGGAGTTTCACCGACAAATTCCTCCAGAAAAGCGCCGGCCGTTATGGTGCCGGCCCCTTGGGTCCCGACATTTTTCAGATCAGCCACCTTGGATTCCAACTGTTTGGCATATTCCTTTCCTAAAGGTAATCGCCATAATGGTTCGGCGCTCTTCTCGCCGGCCGCCATAATCTTTTCGGCCAAAGCATCATTGTTACTCATCAGGCCGGTCCGGTGATGACCAAGTCCGACAATTACCGCCCCGGTCAAGGTCGCAAGATCGACTACCGCGTCGGGCTTATACTTTTTAACGCCCCAGGAAAGAGCGTCGGCCAGGATCAACCGACCCTCGGCGTCGGTATTAACGACCTCGACCGTCTTGCCGTTATATTGGGTGATGATATCACCCGGTTTCAAGGCATCGTGGCCGGGCAGATTTTCAGTGGCCGGGACAATGGCCACGACATCAAGTCTGGCGGGAGAGATCTCGCCAATCGCCTGCATGGCGGCAATTACCGCCGCCCCGCCGCACATGTCATACTTCATGTCCTGCATGCCGGCCCCCGGTTTCAGCGATATTCCTCCCGAATCAAAGGTCAGTCCCTTGCCGACCAAGAGCAGGGTCGGCACTTTTTTACCGGTTCGATATTCAAGAACGACCATCGTCGGCGGCTTTCCCGAACCTTGATTAACCCCAATGATACCGCCCATCCCCATTTTTTTTAATTCGGCCAAGCCATACACCTTGCATTTAAAACCATACTCAGCGGCCAATTCCCGGCCCCGCTCGGCAAATTGGGCGGGCGTCCAGTAATTCCCAGGCTCATTAGCCATGTCCCGGGCCCGGCATCCGGCAAAGGCCTCCGTGCTCCCTGTTTTCACCCCTTTACGAACGGCGGATAGATGCCGGGTAGAAAGCATGATATTCTTGATTTCTCCGGGCTTCTCGTCCGGCTCAAATTTTGTTTTATACTTGACGAACTGATAGGCGCCGAGGATCAACCCCTCAGCCAGACCCTGGGCCATCTCGACGGCCGGAAAATCCAACTCATCGGGCAGCACCGCCATAAATTCATACGCCTTCTTTTTAAGAGCGGTTGCCGAGGCGGTGCCACCAGCCAGACGAAACACCTCACGGTCAAGATCATCTTTGCCCAGTCCCACCACCAGAATTCGCCTGGCTGATTTAGCGGGTTTTGCCCCTGTCCCCGGACCCGGATAATGAAGAACAGTCTCACCGGCTCTGGCGAAAAAATCACCTACGTCATAAGCCCGTTTGATAATTTCCTGCACCTCTTTATCCTGAGAAACCGGCATCGTTTTTTTGTTATCGAGCTGACGCACAAAATACACACACATATCACCGCTGTATTGTTGAGAAGTTTTAGCTGTAACCGTAATCATATGATGAAGTCCCTTGAATTTAAAAATTTGATCGGATCCTTGGGGTACGCCCCAAAGGAAGTCTTGGGGGTAAGACCCAACTCAGCTTTATACCGCAAGGGCATAAGTCTCGATGTCTCGTGAACTCGCTTATCGGTTTGGGCCGACAAGCGGCCCAACTCAGCTTTATACCGCAAGGGCATAAGTTTCGTTTGGGCCGACAAGCGGCCCAACTCAGCTTTATATTACAAAACATAAATTATAACAAAAAAAAACGGTTACCAAAAGGCGGCAACCGTTTTCCAACCATGATCATTATTTGTTTTTCAGGCTTCAAACAGCGATATCGGCCCCTTCACTAGCCAGCAACTCACCAGCCAAAGTTCGCCATTCATCTACCGGGAACTCGTCTCTAAGTGTATCTAGATCGGTTATGACCTCACCATTTGATTCAACCTCCCGCAGACACCGGTCCGCAATCGCTACACAGCGTGGAATGCCGCTTAATTTATCCAGCGCCAGATTATGATTGGCGGCGCTTTCAATCATGGTCATCGGCAAATTCCACCAGAGCATCAGGGAACTACCGAGCTGAGAATGGGAAACCCCGAACTCTTTGATTTCACAATCCGCGGATGATTGATCAAAGGCGGCCTGAAAGTCGAGTAGTTCAAGATACCGATTGCAGTTGACGGAGAAGAAAATAAGTTTGCCGATATCATGCAACAGAGCTGCGGTAGAAGCAGCCTTTTCCAAGCCGGGCATAAGTTGCCTGGCGATAATTCCCGCCAGGCGACTACACAGGAAACTATGAGTCGAAACCAACCTGAACAATTCAGAACACTTTCTAGGAGGGGCCAAGATCTGTCGGGCACAGACATAAAGAACAAGCTCCCTGGTCTGAGAAATCCCTAGAAAAGTCACCGCGTGATGAAGATCACCGATCACCGCTTTCTTGGGAAAAGCGGCTGAATTAACCACCTGCAATAATATGGCGGCAATGGCCGGATCTTTGCTGATAACCTCGACCAGTTTATCCATGGCAAAATCATCATCCTGCACAACTTCCTCAATTTCACGCATCACACTGGGAATAGCCGGCATCACATTCTCAGCTTTCAGATATCGCCAGCAATTATGCACCCGCAAACGACTTCTGGTCAACAGATCATGGGCCAGAATCGCCCCGACTCCATTTTTTTCCCACGGCATGCAGAAATAGCGATGGGCAATACCGGTAGCCACCATCCGGATCAGATTCTGTTGTTCAGATTCATCAGAAAATATTATTCTGATTGCGTTGGGATATTGTTCAGTGACATACAAAAAAAGTTTTTTGCCAGAGGTATTATCAAAATGCAGACGACTGACCACGATATCCGGGTAGACCCCGGCCATCAGTGACTTGGCAGCCTTCTCTGACCCACAATAACACGCAAGATGACGGCATCCGGCAAAGTGGGTTTTAAAAAACCCTACCGACTCGGGGTTGTCATCGACGATCATGATTGTGTAATTTCTTTGTTTTGTCATGTAAACTGGATAAAATTATAAATATTGGATATAAAGGTGCCTGTTAAATTTTAGCATTTTACTGTCTTAACTTGTCAACATATTAAAATATTAAACCGGAGGTAGAATTGCTTACCCAATTATTAATCGCGATTGGTCTGGCTGTTTTTGTTTCAGCCCTGTGCAGTATCTTTGAAGCGGCTCTTTATTCGATTACCCTGCCTCAGATTGAACTGCTCACTGAGTCCGGGAAAAAGTCAGGGCCACTGCTTAAAAAATTAAAATCCGATATCACCAATCCGATCACCGCGATCCTGACCCTCAACACCATCGCCAATACCATGGGGGCCGCCGTGGCCGGAGCTTCGGCGGCGGTAGTCCTGGGCGATCAATATCTAGGCTGGTTCTCCGCGGCCTTTACCCTGATCATCCTGTTGTTCTCCGAAATACTGCCCAAGACAATTGGGGTAGCCTACAGTAAACAACTCGCCCCCCTGATTGCCAGACCGGTAGATATCCTGGTCAAAATTCTCACTCCGGTGATCTGGCTATGTAAATCCGTCACGCATCTAGTTCCCGTCCGAGATCGCGATTACCTGATTTCGGCCGAAGAAGTCAGGGCCATTGCCATTTTAAGCCGCAAATCAGGGGAGATCGATCGCCAGGAAGAAAAAGTGATTACCAACATCCTGGCCCTAAAAAACAAAAATGTCCTGCAGGTCATGACACCAAGAACGGTAACCTTTGCTTTGAGCGAACATATAACGGTAGGAGAGTCGATCAAAATGCAGACCGAGTGGGACCGCCACAGCCGGGTGCCGGTTTACAATGAAGACTATGATGATATCGTGGGCATTGTCTTGCGCAAGGAAATGCTTTTAAACGCCGCCGAGGGCAAGAACGACCTCAAGCTTTCGGAACTGATCCATCCGGCCCACTTTGTCCCTGAGTCGGCCCCGTTGAGCCGGGTGCTGATGGATTTTTTTGAGAAACGAAATCATTTGTTTATTGTGGTTGATGAATATGGCGGATTTACCGGCGTAATCAGTCTGGAAGATATAATTGAGGAAATAGTAGGCCGGGAGATCATGGACGAAACCGACCAGACCAAAGACATGCGGGAACTGGCCCGAAGAAAGAGAAAGTTACTTACCGGACAATAATTGGAGGGACAGGGATGAGGCTGAAGGTCTATCTAAGGTTGAAGGTCTAAGGTTGAAGGTCTAAGGCTGAAGGTCTAAGGCTGAAGGTCTAAGGCTGAAGGCTGAGGCTGGAGGCTGGAGGCTGGAGGCTGGAGGCTAACAGGCAATAAGTTGCACGAAAATTGTTCAAGCCCCCCTCTTCCACCTTATACCTTCTACCTTCTACCTTATACCTTATACCTTCCACCTTCCACCTTCTACCTTCCACCTTTCACCTTCCACCTTCTACCTTAAAAGATCACCGCCAGGTACGAAAGCAGAAAGAAGCCGACCAACAGATTGATTCCGGCAAAATTCTTGAACTTGATTATCCCTTCAAAATCTTCCAGACAAAAACGCCAGAAGATGTAAAGACCGGCAATCGAGCCGTTAAGCAGAAAAAAGGCCGAAAGGATCTGCACCGGAAAATCAGGGATCGAAAAATATAAAGGTGAAAAAATCTCAACTCCAAGCTGCCGACCCAAGGTAGGGATGAAATCCCCGATTCCGCCGGCAAAAAAAGTCATCCGGTACACAAGCTCTCCCGTAAAAGCCATGGGAATAAGGATCGGCACCATAGGCGAGAATTTTCCGAACATCGGATCTTCATTAATCCCGAACATGGACGATCCCAGCTTGATCAACAACAGGGAAAAGATAAAAGCGACCAACAGGATTAAACTAAAAGACATGGCGTCAGGCATTCCCAGCCAGCTCTCCAGCTGTGAATAAAAAGGCTTTTGCCTGAAAAAACGGGCCAACTGTGAGCCAATCAGGAACGGCACAATATATGAGCAGGTAATGTATCGACCTTTATTGCGCACAAGCTCCGAGTAAGGATTACGCAGCAGCAATTGCGGCGAATCACGATCACACAAAGGCAGACAATGGCCGCAAACCAGACAGTGCAGGTTATTTTGCACATTGAAAGCCCCCAGGTATACCGGGCAGCCACGTTTATCCCCCACCCCTTTCTTGCAGGCAAAGGTTGTACATCCCCGGCATTTCTCATGATTCGGTCTGAACTCGGTAATCGAAAGAGTAGCCGCAGCACCGCTTATCCGGCCCAAAGGACAAAGATGCCGGCACCAGGCCTGACCAGGGAAAAGTACGGCGAAAATAGCCGCCCCCAGCACGATCGACAACACAAAAAAGGAAGTTCCGATTGGTGATTGGTCAAGACCGGCCACCACCTCTATCCAGATAATCAGGGCCAACAAAAATACAGAGGTATAGACGCCGTATTTTTGCAGGACTTTTGGAATCGGCAGAGAGAAAGTCCAGCCCTTGCGTTGCAAAAAGACCCCTAACCCGGGGAAAGGACAAATTCCGCACCACATTCGCCCCACAAAGAACCAGCTGAGAACAATGGTCGGCCACAAAACGCCCCAGCTCAAAAACACGGCGACGTTTTTTTCGGGAATTTGCGGACCAAGAATGCCGGAAAGCACCACGACTACGAAAAGAACATCACCGGCCGTTCGCAGATAGGCGTAGTGATGACGGGCCGCGAGGAACCTTCTGGTCCCGGGGAAAACACGGAAGAGATCCAGCCGCTCACCCTCATCGGATGATATGAGGCTCCGAAGAGCCTTAGTCCACCAAGTCAATTACTGATCCTCATATTAGCCGACCTCTTCTAAAATCAGATCAATACTATATTTCCGTCCGCCCCGCAATATACCAAGGACCACAACCTCAGAAACCTTATACTTGTCAATCTCATTTCTTAAATCGTCATAAGATGAGACCTTCACCTGATTAACCGACTGGATAATATCACCCAGAACAATTTCGCCCATCACCCGCCTTGTCCCCATGATTCCTGCCTTTTCCGCGATGCTGCCCGGCAAGACATTCATGATCAGAATACCATCGATATTCAACCGCCGGGCAATCCCTGGATCGGCTAAAGTCACCCCGATTCCAGCTTTTACAACCTTACCATATCTGATGATTTCGGGAACAACCCGATTTATTTCCTCAACCGGTACCGCAAAACCTACCCCGGAACTACCACCGGAAGGGCTGTAAATCGCGGTGTTAATCCCGATAAGACGTCCGGCGCTATCGAGCAATGGCCCTCCCGAATTTCCGGGATTAATCGCGGCATCGGTCTGGATCACCCCTTGAATAGTCCGACCGGTCACCGCATTAATTTCCCGACCCAGAGCGCTGATGATGCCGGCCGTAATCGTTTGATCCAGGCCAAAAGGGTTACCGATCGCAAAGGCCTTTTGCCCGACCTCAAGAGTTGAAGACTCACCCACGGTAATCGGTTTTAATTTTTCAACCGGCGGAAAGATCTGCAAAACAGCCAGATCCTTGTCCGGCGCCACACCAACCAGCACCGCCTTCCAGGTGCTGTGATCCGCCAGGGTGACTTCCACCCGACTGGCGTCCTCAATAACATGAAAGTTGGTTACTATCCGGCCTTCCAGATCCCAGATGAATCCGGAACCCGTGCCTTTGGGTATTTCATAAATGTTCAGATTAAAAAGTCCCCGGCGGACCTCAATACTATTTATGTAAACAACCGAAGGAGAGGCAGACCTGAAAAGTTCGATGGTGTTAAGCTCATCAGCGGCCAGATCGCCGCGGGCGGCGACAATTCGAGAAGTGACATCCGGATTGAAGACCGGCCTCGGCGACCTTGGAAAAAACCACCAAAGGCCGAAAAATATAATAGCGAGAATTAAAAATGGCGAGACACGCCGTGGTGGCGGCGTAAAATTACGGTGATCCATTTCACTTATAGATCAAGAAGAAATTTAGCAATCAGGAAATAACCGGAAACCCCGAGGATATCCATGGTCGTAGTAACAAAGGGACCAGTCGCCACCGCCGCATCAACATCCAGGCGACGGAGAACAAGCGGGACAAAGGTGCCGACAGTAGCAGCCAGGGTCATAACCAACATAATGGAAATGCCGATAACCAGGCCCAAATTAGGCGTGGTTGCCGAATATCCAAAGTAGGTAAGAATCCCGAGAAAAAGACCGTATACCCCACCTAAAAGAAAACCGACCCGCATTTCCTTAAAAATTACCTTGGCCAGTTCATTCATATTGATCCGCCCGGTGGCAATCCCCCGGACCACAATAGTACTGGACTGGGTAGCGATATTGCCCCCCATCCCCATCACCACCGGCATAAAGGCGGCCAGGGCAAGGACCTGCTGCAGTTCACGATTAAAAGAGGTGACGATAAATACCGTAATAATCCCGCCCAACCAACTCGCGAAAAGCCATGGCGCCCTGGTTATGGCATTATCAACGGTAGATTTAAGCAGGATCTCCTTGTCCTTACCAGCACCGGCCATTTGCAGAAAATCTTCGGTTGCTTCCTCACGGATAACATCGATAATATCGTCAACCGTAACAATCCCTACCAGCTTATAGCTTGAATCAACAACTGGAATCGCCAGAAGATTGTACTGTGAAACAATATGGGCGACTTCGCCTTGGTCGGTATCGGTAGTTACCGCCAACACCTTCGGGTTCATAATGTTTTTCAACTGACGGTAAGGTGGGTGCATCAGAAGTTCGCGTAACGACAAAACCCCGCAAAGCTGGCCTTCTTCGCCATGCGTAATATAGAGATAAAAAACCATCTCCATCTCTTCACTGCGATCCTGCACCCGGTTTATGGCGTCACCGACGCTTAATTCCTCGTTCAAAGCCATAAAATCAGGAGACATTAATCCGCCGGCGCTTTCCGGATGATATTGCAGAAGTTCATCCACCTCTTCCCGGTCTTCCTTACCCATCAGATCACGGATCTCATTGGCGACTTCTTTGGGCAATGCCTCAAGGAGATCGGCAGCATCATCAGAGGCCATGTCTTTGACAATTGCAACGATGAATTTAGGGGTAAGAGTCTCGACCAGTTCAAGCATGATCGACAAATCAACTTCACTTAAGAATTCGCCGACCAGATCAGTCTGGGCAATCACACTAAAAACGTTCTTTCGTTCTTCCGGAACCAGATGACGAAAAACCCAACCCAGATCGGCAGGATGGGTCTTCTTGATGAGCCGCAAGAGATTATCAACGGCATTTCGGCGGCTTAATCGCCTTACGGTGTCAAGGATCACCATCCCCTCGTTGCCGATTAATTCTTTTTTTACAACACCTTTCATAATCTCGCGCCCATGGTTATTTCGCCGATTTCGCAGATAAAACAGTATGCGGCACTCATAAAGTAGAATAAAAAGTATCTCAACCGACAACACCCCGTTGGGATTTCCTTCAGGGCATACAGAAATATCTAACTTATTGATTAATATATTTGTTCAAACAACTTATTCCGCCATTTCAAATAGCGATCATTTTTCAAATTGAAATCGATAAATATAACGCGAAAACAACAACAACGTCAATCAAAAAGCCGGAAAGAAAGAGCAGAAAGTCACGCCTGCCATCCAAACTACTCCAGATTGTCCACCCTGATCCCCCGCAAATTATCTAAGTAACCAATTCAATGTATATCGGATCTAATCAAGCCGGAAAGTATCCGGCTCAACAACTCTATTTTATAAGGCTTGGGAATTATGGCCTTGAAACCAAAGTCCTTAAAGTTGGACATGACCTGATCATTAGCATATCCACTTGAAACTATGCCTTTAGCCTGGGGATCAATCTTGATTATTTCGGCCATGGCTTCCTGGCCTCCCATACCGCCAGGAATCGTCAGATCCATAATGACCACATCATAAGGATTTCCAGCCTTGAGCGATTCCCGGTAAAGGCTGACCGCCTCCGATCCATCACTGGCAACCTTGACCTCATATCCCAGATGGTCCAGCATCTCACAACCGATATCCCTGATTACTTCCTCATCGTCCATCAGCAGGATTCGACCTTCCCCCTGAACAAGTTCCTCTAATCCGGCATCGGGGGAAGCTTTATATTTATCAGTCGCTTTCAGGTATACATGGAAGGTGGTCCCCTTGTCTTTTTCTGATTCAACCACGATCAGGCCTTGATGATTTTTAACGATTGAATAACAAATCGCCAATCCCAGGCCGCTACCTTTCTGCTTGGTGGTGAAATAAGGATCAAATATCTTGTCAAGATAATCCGCGGGAATCCCCTTGCCGGTATCCTTAAACGAAACCAGCACATACTTGCCCGCAGCCAAAGGCAGGGCATCATCTTCCGTGATAATTAAATTCTCGCCGCTGATTTGTAAAATGCCGCCGCCAGGCATGGCCTGATCGGCATTGGTCGCAATATTCTGAATAACCTGACAGATTTGGCCTTCATCCACCTCAACGGCCCACAGTTCATCAACCCCGCAGAACTCACATTTGACGTTGGAACCTCGCAAGGTAAACCAGGCGGACTCCCTGATCATCTCCTTCATTGATTCAGCTTTAGTTACCGGCGAACCGCCTTTGGAGAATGTGAGCAATTGCTGGGTCAGATCACGGGCCCGCCATGAGGCCTTTTCGATGTCCGACAATTTGGTGAAAACCTTGCTCTGGGGATCAGAATGCATCTTGGCCAGGGAGATGTTGCCAAGGATCGCAGTTAACAGGTTATTAAAATCATGGGCAATCCCACCGGCCAGAATACCGGTTGACTCAAGTTTCTGGGCCTTGACGAGTTCTTTTTCTATCTTCTTGCGGCCTGTTATGTCATGGGCAATCCCCTCAACTGCCATCACACTTCCTTCCAGACCAAAGATTGGGGCCTCACTTATCTCCAACCACCGTTCACTGCCATCCTTGTGATAGACCTCAATTTCACAGGCCGACTGCGGCTTGCCCTGCAAACAAAGATCGGTATATTCGGACATTCTTTTATTGATAGGATTGGGGGTGAGATGCTTGGAGTAATGGAGGTAGAACTCTTTCGGCGTATAGCCAAGAACATCTTCAATTGAACTGCTGACGTAATTAAATACTCCGGCCGGATCATGGGAATAGATGAAATAATCTTTTTTCAGATTATCGATCAACCGCTTGTATCGGTCATCACTCTGCTGACGGGCCTGCTCCGCCAAATTTCTTTCCCGAACCTTGGCCTTAAGCATTTCGTTGGTGCTAAGAAGCTCGGCCGTACGTATTTCCACCAGTTTTTCCAGATTGTCACGATATAAAAACAATTCCTTTTCGACTTCCTTCCGTTCCGTGATATCGACATATATTCCGGCAATCAACATCTCATCGCTTTCACTCTGAAAAGGGATGGTAGTAACCTGAACCACCCGATTATTCTCTTTAGGCAGTCGATACTCGGTAATGACCGCGCCACCGGTTTGCAGGGCCAGATCAATCCTGCATTCCGGACACTTCGCTTTACAGCCCATCAAATAATCGTAGCACTTCACCCCGTGGAAATCGCTGTAAACCCTTTTCCATTCTGGATCAACGTATCTGACATTGTAATCAATATCGATGATGTTAAGACCGGTCTTGGTGGCACCCAGGATATATTCAATCTGTTGTTTAAGATTGCGGATTTCTTTCTCCGCCTTGAGTCGTTGGGTGATATCTTGGGCGATATCAACCGAGCCAACAACCTTGCCATCATCAAACAGGGCACAGGAACTCACTTCAATATCAATATACTTGCCGTCTTTTCTTTTGATCCGGCTGACAAAATTCTCGTAGACGCCCCTGTCTTTCAGGGCCGCAAACTCTGTTTCAGAACGCGGAATCTGCTCGGGATGAATAAGATCAAAAGGCGACATCGTCAGCAATTCTTCCCGGGAGTACCCCAGGATCTCGGATGCTTTCCGGTTAACATCTATATATTTGTGTTCTGCGTCCAGGACGAAAATGGCGTTAAAGGCATACTCAAAGAGATTACGATATTTGCGCTCACTCTGAAGGGAAATTTCCAGGGTTTCTTTAAGGTCAAACACTTCCCTTTCAAGGTCCGCAACTTTCCGGCGCAGGTCCTCATGTACTGACTTGTCTGACATCATAAAGCTCCCTGGCCCGAATATTGGGACCCGCCAAAAAATAATCAGGAGAAATAATTAGGGAGAAAAAGAAGGTGAAGATGATTCTCCGGCATATTCACGCCATGATAGGCCTTGCCCCCTGAGATTACAACCAACATCACTAGACTATCTTACGATAATAGAAGAGAAAAATCCAAAAGCAAATGAAACTTGATCACAAAGGATTTTAAATATGAAATGATTGGCCGGGGCAATAAAATGGACAAAAACTAGATTCTGGACAGAGAGATTCCTCTATGATCTTCACGCAGAACGAGACCGAAAGGGGCAAGCACTTTAAAAACCGGCCGGCCGAGAAAGAACAACTCGGAGGCGGACGACAGTTTTAGCTGATCAAAAACTTCCATTCGAAAATGAAGATCATGACGCACGAAAGAGGTCAACGAATTTAATAGATCATGCCGGCCCGGCTCTTCCTGGTATTGGATGCAAAGTTCAGTGATTTCATGACCTGGACAAAGTTTTTCGTGGGACTCAATCATCTGTCGAGCCGGGTCTCCGGGAGACAGCAAGTCAAGCCGACGTAAATTATCCTTGCCGATGACCGCTTCAATGTCGGCGGGATCCCAACACTTCAGCAGACGACACTCAAGGGGACGATTCCGATATATTGTGCAGGACGAGTCGCCTTCGCCAAAGAACATACATGACCAATCTCCGCCGCGACCATTTATCTTGACCAGTTCCTGCGCCGCCGGTTCGGGCATGCCGGTTAAAGGATTGAGCACAATCTCACCCTGTCTGATCGTAACCAGATGATCAAAGGAAAGATGCCCTTCACTCAACAGATTTTGATCTTCCCGGTGCAGACCAGGACCACCTTTCCGACAACAAGTGCCGCATCGCTTACAATACATTTTATCCACAAGAATGAACGCTGGTCAGTTAACTAATTGTCAAAACAACAAAAAAAATGCCCCAGGCAGACTGATCAAAAAATAACAACATAATCAGGCGCCAAAAGGGGCATTATATAAAAAACAAGTATTCCTGAATTACATTTTAAAAAACATAACACAGAGAACAACTGAGAGGAACTATCAATTTAATCAAGAGCCGGTAGCGGTATCCTGCAACTTGTAAACACCATAATCCTTAAATACCCGAATAATCTTGGAAAGACGCAGCAAATTAGGCCCCTCCTCTTTAAGAACTAGTTTAAAAAAATCACACTCCAGGCAACTGGAAACCTTGGTCGCAAAAACTCCTTGTACCTTGCCCCCGCACAGGGTACCGGAGACCGCCCAACAAACCCGGCCGCCATTCTGACCGTCATTCATGCCGTCGGCCACTCCCCTGGTCGCGGCTTCGCACTCACCAAGCTCGGAAACCTTTTTTCCACCGGGCTCCCGGCCACATTTCTTGAATTCCCAGCAATTAAGTTTCTTCATCAACAAGCCCCTCACTCAGTTTAAGTTTAAGATTACGATCAACTGAAACTATAAACAAAATAGTTAAAACAGATGTACCACACTGTGATATAAAAATAAAGATATGTATCCTGATTTTTTATCATTATTTCAAAAAATAAGCGGATCATTGCTTGGCACCCCTGGCTGCCACAAGCCGGAATTGATCAAACAATATTTACTGGTTGTTTCACTGGCGGGGATGGCCTCAGCATGAATAAAATCCTCCCACGATGATGGGCTCATTAATTAATCAGGCAATCCGGGCCTTACGCCAACCTTCTGATTTAAGCTTGTTCAGGCGATTGATGTTCCAGCTCTGAATCTTTTCCAGATATGCTCGCTGATCAATTTTTAGCAACTTTATTATTTCGGCCTTCTCTTCCTTGATCTCATCCTTTTCGCCGGGATAAGTTTCAAGCCAGCAGGCATAGCCCTGATCAAATATATATTCCGGGGTTGCCGAGTCTGGATCGAGCAGATTGCGGGCCACCATAATATTGCGGGCAAGTTGCATATCAAATTCAATAATCCAACCATTATCATTGACCATGGTTGCCCGATCAAATGGCGCATCCCCAGGACAGGCCGGACAAAAAAGCCGGCTGACTACCTCTTGCGGCAGGACATTGTCCCTAAGATGGAACTGAACAATAACGGCCCCGCATTCACATCTTTTATGCACTGCTACACACATAAGAATAACCTCTGGCTTGATTTCATACCTTATTTCAGAAATATGACTAAAGTTAACCCGGGAAAAATAAAAATCAAAACATTTATCGTCAGATCATTAAATTACAGAAATCCTTTCTTTCGATTTGACATATCACCTGACAGGATTAATGTATCAACTTAATCAGTGACGGCCGGAGAAATGAAAACATTTGTCAGTCATTGACCATAAAGATCAGAAAAATATTTATCCCACCTTTCAGATAATGGAGAAAACCTTATGAAACAAATAACCCTTTTATACTCAGCTCTGGTCCTTATTGTCATCAGCCTCTCGGGCTGCGGCTACAATACAATTCAACAAAATGACGAAGCGGTGATCGCCGCCTGGGGTAACGTTGAGGCCTCCTATCAAAGGCGTTCCGACCTGATTCCCAACCTGGTCGAAGTGGTCAAAGGTTACGCCGCCCACGAAAAAGACACCTTGACTGCAGTTACCGAGGCCCGGGCCAAGGTCGGCAAACTGCAACTCGGCAGCGACGTAATCAATAATCCCGAGGCAATGGCCAATTTCCAAAACGCCCAGGGCGGACTTTCCTCCGCCCTCTCCCGGCTGATGGTGGTCGTCGAAAAATACCCGGATCTCAAAGCCAACCAGAATTTTTTGGACCTGCAGCACCAACTGGAAGGAACTGAGAACCGAATTAATGTGGCCCGGGTCCGGTTCAACGAGGCGGTCAGAATATTCAACACCTCCATCCGCACCTTCCCCGGCAACCTGACCAACAACTTCCTGCTCAAACTGCCGCGCCGCGAGCCGTTCAAGGCCGAGGCCGGCGCGGAAAAAGCCCCTGCCGTCAAGTTTTAACCGGGAGTAAATGGGTTGAAATCATCAGATAACCGGATATTCATAAATAAATTTGCCGCGATATTATTGGTTCTGGCCATCACGGTCCTGGCTTTTAGCGCGTCAGCGGCTTATGGCCTACAGGTCCCAGGCTACAAGAGATACGTCAATGATTATGCGGAGATGATTTCGCAACCACTTGAAACAAAACTTGAACGAGCCCTTCAATCATTTGATCTTTCCGACTCAACCCAGATCGCGATTCTGACTATTCCCTCGCTGGAAGGTGATTCCCTGGAAGAGTTCAGCATCCGGACCGTCGAGCAATGGAAAATCGGCCAAAAAGGCAAAGACAACGGGGTCCTGTTGCTGGTCGCCAAAAAGGAACGCAAGATCAGAATCGAGGTTGGTCAGGGGCTGGAACCGATCCTGACCGACCTGTTATGTGGCCGAATCATTGACGGCATAATGACCCCCAATTTCAAGGCCAACCGGATTGATCAAGGTTTTGAGGCGGGAGTAACGGCCATAATTCAGGCCAGCCGTGGTGAATTCAAGTCGGATGGCCGATCCACCGGAGCCCGCGGCAAGGATGAGCCCTCCCCTCTTTTCAAGTTCATATTTTTCGGCCTGATCTTCAGCGCCTTTCTTGGCAGCAGCTCCAAAAAACTGGGGATAACCGCCGGCGGATTATTGTTCCCGCTGGCCTTTCTTTTCGGCTTGATGCCCTCACTTAGTTTTCTCCTTCTATTCCTGTTTGTGCCAATCGGGGCTCTGGGCGCCGGCTGGCTGCTGCCCATTGTTCTGGCCGGTATGTTCCGAGGCACCGGCCGGGGCCATTACGGTGGCGGTCTCGGAGGCGGCGGCTACCGCAGCGGCGGCTTTGGCGGCGGTGGTTTCGGCGGGTTCGGCGGTGGCGGTTTTGGGGGAGGCGGCGCCTCCGGAGGATGGTAACTATGAAGGCTGACACATTTTTTTCAGAAACGGAAAAGGAACAAATTTCAAACACCGTCCGGGAAGTGGAAAGAAATACCGCCGGCGAGATCGCGGTAATGGTGGTAAACCACAGTGACGATTATCCCGAGAGCAAAATCCTGGCCGGGTTATTTTTCGGGGCCATCTCCTCTCTGATCATCACCGATCTATGGTTTAACGACCGTCTCTGGCTATTCATTCCGACTGCCCTTGTTATCGGTATCTTTTCCGGCTGGCTGGCCAGTTACCTGCCGATAGTCATGAGATTTTTTACCCAGACCTCACGACTTGAATTACAAGTCCGCGACCAGGCGTTTACCTCCTTCTACCAAAATGGCCTCCATAAAACGATCGATGAAACCGGCGTTCTTTTCTTTATCTCCCTTTTTGAACGCCGGGTTTGGATCCTGGCCGACAAAGGGATATATCAAAAAATCACCCCGGAAACCTTGCAGGATTATGCCCGAGAGGTAGCCTTGGGCATCAAGACCGGAAAAGCGACAGAGACCTTATGCTGTGAAATCAGAAACGTCGGCAAAATACTGGCCGCACACTTCCCGATCAAAAAAGGCGACACCAACGAACTACCGAACCGGGTCATTATCGGCAAGTAAACCCGCCCCCCAAATAAGCAGATAACCTTGCTTGACAGTTTCCATAACTTTATCGCATCATTATAAAAAGACAGAAAAATGATAAACCTCTCGACAGAGGATCGGACTCGCTTAAAGCTTTCATAACAAGCCTAAACCAGATCAACAACGAGAAGGGAGCAGCTATGTTGCCGATAAAAAACAAAACACGGGTCCTGGTTGCTGAAGATGCCCATTTGGTTACGGAAATCATAAAACGTGCCCTGAATGAAATGGATTTCGAGTTGATCGGCACCGCCGTCAACGGCGAAGAAGCGGTCCACATGGCCATGACCATGAACCCCGACGTGGTGCTGATGGACATCATGATGCCGGTGCTCGACGGCCTGGAAGCCACCCGTCAGATTCAAAAGCAAAGCCCGGTGCCGGTCGTCATCCTAACCTCCCATGAATCCCCCGAACTTATTAACAAGGCAAATGAGGTGGGGGCGGCGGCGTACCTGATGAAACCTCCCCAGAAAGCAGAGATTGAACGGGCAATCATCATCGCCATGGGCCGCCATGCAGATTTAATGAAATGCATCCGATTAAACAAAGAACTGCGCGAAGCTTTAACCGAAATCAAAACCCTGCGCGGCATCCTGCCTCTATGTTCCTTTTGCAAAAAAATTCGCGATGACACGGGATACTGGAACCAAGTTGATGACTATATCAGAAAAAATTCTTCCGCCTCAATAAGTCACAGTGTCTGCCCTGATTGCATGGATGAACATTACCCGGATGAATCCGAGATGATCCAGGCAACAAAATAAATGAGCCGAGGTTGCTGGGGTAATTTATGAAGGGATTGCCGCTTTCTGGCACACAACAAAGACCATTAAAGAGTCAAGATCAACTTATTCACGATCCGACACCGCCAACCTAACATCCTAGCCTCCTCGCCTTTCATTTAAACAAACACCCATCCCCAGCTACAAACCAAAACATCCCACTATCTTTCACCTCCAATTTCCCGCTTTGCAAAATATTAATATTCGTCAGGTTTTTCTAATGACAACCGTTTTTCCACATGTTAGGTTACTCCCTTTCTCTGCTAATTTGACCAATCCTATTATTAATCAGGAAGCGAGCGATAATGGCCAATAATAATCCATATAAACGTGAATCAAAATCCAGTTCGGTCGCGGCTTTACTCGTACTGGTGCTTACATTTTTCCTTTTCGGTTTTAATAATGCCGAGGCATTCACCGCCAAGGTCATCGACAACACCGTTGATGTAACGATTATGGAGGTGGAAGGGAATTATGACATCAACCAAGGTAATGGTTCGCCTAATTGGTTTCCTAGGGAAGTGGTCGCTACAGAGTTTTTCAAGACACATCCTGACAACTATGATTTCCTGGTAGTATTTACTGACTTTTCATTTGAGAAGAGACCCGATGCTGTCGCTTTTTTTCATCCAATAAAAAATGATGTGAAGGGTATCGGTCTAGATTATTTTGATTTTTCATCATCATATGGTAGTAACGGGGTTCTCCAAGGGATGATAGACATGGGGGACCTAAATGAATTGGCCTCTAATCCTTTGTCTGAAGGTTTCTCTTTTGTAATGGGAACCTTGAGCCATGAATTATTACACCGTTGGGCGGTCAAGGTGAGATATGAAAATGCTGACGGTAATATAGACTCAGGACTAATTGGACGAGACGACTATCATTGGAGTTTTCTTCTGGATACGGCTGGCTCATTAGAGCTAGGTAACCGGTGGCAGATAAATGGGAACGGCACCTTTACATCTTTGCCGGGCCGAAAATATTTCAGCCCACTTGATCGATATCTGATGGGTCTGGCCGATAAATCGGAAGTGCCACCCATGCTTCTTATCGAAAATCCTGAAGTTGATCCAAACCGTGTCTCTGAAACGGGCGTGACTATATCCGGCACGGCCAAATATGTCACGATTGATGACATTATAGCTGTAGAGGGCGAACGATTCCCCAATTCCAAAAAATCGCAAAAATCATTTAAGATCGGATGTATATATATAACCAGGCCAGGGACATATAACAAAGACGATATTTATCGAATTAGAACAATCCTTGATAATTGGACGATCTGGTTTTCTAGCCTCACCAACGGGATGGCCACAATTAAGGCCGATACATCTTTAGTCGCCTCTCTACCTATTAATCCTGGCCCGGTTTCTCAACCAACTGGAACTCCCCGAACTATTCCACCGGAAATTAATGATGGCGTCAGCTGGCTGGTTAACGATCAAAAAGCGGATGGTAGTTGGCAGGACATGATTCAAACCACAGAGCGTGATACAGCGGAAGCGCTCATTGCCCTGCAAAATTTCCCGGAGGCTTTATCCAGTGTGGTGAATGGTGCCGCCTATTTATCAGACTTGCCTGACTTAAACTCAGACTATAGGGCCAGAAAAGTTACCGCCTTAGCCGTGACCGGTAGTGATATCTCAACCTTAACAGATGAACTGGTTGCCAGACAAAATAGTGATGGTGGTTGGGGGGGCGAACATGCATTTGCCAGCAATACCCTTGATACCTCCATTGTTCTAAGATCATTACTGGAGTCAGGATTTAAGGATAACGCTGTAATTTCAACCGCTATTTCATTTCTGCAAAGTAAACAAAATAGTGATGGTGGATGGGGAAGAGAAGACAAAGTCAGTGATATCTTAACTACGGCAAATGTCCTAGTGGCCTTTAATCTTTGTCGTCAAGATTATGATCTTGAAGATAAAATTGGCAATTGCTGTCTGTGGTTACTCAACAAGCAAAAGACTAATGGTGGCTTTGGGAATAGCAGTATTACTATTTACGATACGGTAATTGCTTTAATCGGTCTGAAAAAGGCTGGCATCACCGATGAGGGTTTTGAGAAGGCCCTAAATTATATATTTGACCAGCAAGAGGAAAATGGCAGCTGGCACAACAGTGCTTACGAGACGGCCTTGGCGATCAATGCCATTTGGTTGATATGGAATGAGCCGGACCTTAGTGTTTCAAGTGCGGATATAGCTATAACTCCGGCAATTGTTTCTACCTTACCCTCCAAAATTGAGATCAGTGCCAAAGTAACTAATAATGGATTAGTTGATGTGCCGGCAGTAAATATAGCACTGTATGAAGAAACTGTTTCTCCTGACAAAAAAATAGCAGAGCAGCTTGTTTCTTTGGATGCTAGATCTTCAGTTACACCAAAATTTTCTTTAACGATTAACGATGGAAACACCCACCGGTATATTATTGTCGCTGATTCCGACAATCAGATCTTTGAGGCCAGCGAGTCGAATAATATCGCCATGAAATGGCTATACCCGGATAACACCTATGATTTTGAGATTATATCATCTGAGGTACAGGTTACACCTAGTATTGTTGATTATTATCAGCCGGTAAACATTTCTGTTAAAGTATACAATCGCGGCACCCTAGATGCGTTTAATGTGCCGATAAAATATTATCTCGAAGATGGTTCCTCTCGATACGATATTAAAACCCAGTATGTTGATATTCCTGCTGGCGGCATTGTTAGCCAGCAAATTACCTGGCAGGCAGATCATTCGGGAATAAACCAGAATCTCATGATTACGGTAGACCCCTCTATCTCCCCTGATCTCTTCGGCACTTTTAATGAACTTAACGAAACAAACAATACTGTTGTAACTGCTCTGACGGTTAACCTGTCAACGAAACCAAATCTAAAAATATATACCCCAAATATCCTTGTTACCCCCAACCCGGCTCTGGAAAATGCTGATGCCGTAATTTCAGCAACTATTAGTAATGATGGTTTTGCCGTAGTTGAAAACGCCGTTGTGGAATTTTATTCAAGCAGGCTTGATTCCACCGATAAATACCTGATTGGCAGTGAAATTATTTCATCATTGGCGGTTAGCACTTCGATCCAGCTGAATCATCTATGGCAAAATGTATCTGATACCGGGGATCGATTAATTACCGTTTATGTAGATCCGGCAAATGAAATTGTTGAGGTAACAAAAGATGATAACAGCGCCTCTATTGATTTACTTGTACTGACCTTGCCGGACCTGGCAATCTCGGAAAGTTCAATAATCCTAGATCCGGCCTTTCCGAAGGAAGGAGAACCCATAACTGTAAAAGTTACCGTTCATAACATCGGTGGTCAGGCTGCGCGCAATTTTCCGGTTACATTAGAAGTTGATGGTTTACTCAACAGCCAAACCGTTATTATACCAGACTTGCAGGCTAACTCTGGGGGCATTGTAACTTTTAACCTGGCCGCAGACATTACCGGGTCTCATACGATAAGGGTGGTGGTTGATCCGGAAAATTTAATTATCGAGCAGACAGATAGCAACAATGTGGGTGAAAAGAATTTTTCTATTCAGAATACGGATGTCTGGCTAACGGAACGTTATATATCACCGGATGGTGATGGGATTAAAGATTCGACCGAATTCTTTTTCAGATTAGAAAGCAAGCAAACGGTACGAATCATAATAATTGATGAAAACGGTCAAATCATCAGAAATTATGCTGAACCAGAGTTCACTCAAACACTAGGAGGTAATATCCTTTGGGATGGGCGTAATGATCAAGGAACCATTGCCCCTGACGGTGATTATCAAATCCGGGTAGTTGACGATGAAGGTATGACCTTAATGTCTGGTCTGCCAGTTACTTTGGACACCAATCGATCATCAATTATCGACGCGGTCGGGACAGACTCGTTCATCCGGAGTAATATCTCTTGTATGGTTCCTGATTTTTCTGACCAGCAGTGGCTGAAGGACGAGAGTGGGATAATTTTTTCAGTATCAAATCTTAACCCAAATACTCCTAATTATCCTCCCGGTTTATATAAAGTCTCTCCCGACGGAGAAGATATTACCCTGTTGATTAAACCGGAATGGACTAATGGAATAGGTGGGGATTTTGATTATTTTGTCCGGCAATATGCCATTTCACCTGATGATGAGACTATTGCTTTTATCTTAGACAAAGATAACTCTACTGACTCGACTCAAGTTTCAAGCCAAATATGGTCAGTGGACAGCTATGGGGAAAACCTTTCTAAAATTACGGAAGTTGATTCATCTGTCACCGGAGTAGAAGAAAGGATTCTGCAGCTGCAATGGGCGTTAGATGGTAGCCATATTGCCTATCGAACCTACCAGTCTGCTAGCGGAACCTATAGATTATGGGTGGTCGATCCTGATGGGCTTAACAAGGTTAAGGTTTTTCCTTTGCCCCAGGAAATGGGTTCTAACCATAATATTTCCGATATATTCAAGTGGTCCCCGGATAGTAATAATTTAGCTTATATTCAATATGATGATGGCAATTATTCAAATTCGACCCTAAGGGTCGTGTCCCTATCTGGAGATATTAATTTTGAATTTGTTATGTCTTCCTCAAGGCAAGATATTCGCTTTCAATGGCTGAATAATGAAAAAATTATAGTAACTGACATATATAATAATGGTATTTGGCTTTTGGACATTACCGATAGCAGCGGTGCTGTTAAAATTTCAGAAAAAACATGGTCTGAGATCAAAATCCTTCCCGACAGGTCACATTTTGCCTTTGTTGAAGGGGAGATCAACGAAATGTATTTTGGGAATGACTTAACTTGGATATTAAATTTTTGTGATGAATATGGCCAATGTAATAATATTTACGAACAGGCCACAACTTCCGATGTGCATACAAACATAATTGACTTGAATTGGTCGTATGATGGAAGCAAGCTGGCATTTGTTGATCGACTTTATGAGCAGGTACAAGACTGTAAATATATCTCGCACTTGCTGGTTATGGATCCATATAACCCGAATGACCTTCAGTCGTTCCCCATCTCAAGCGGGATTAAAGTGTGTGGTTATGGGGGGGACGACAGCAACTCTCCGGATTATCTTGAATATCACTCCGGCACCTTACGTTGGTATGAAGATAATAATTCGCTGGTCGGACAAGATAGTAACGGTATCTTTGTTATTAATTCCTCAAATAATACGAAAGGTTATATCCCGATTGGTGATAATTTTGTCGCAGGTAATTTCTCGGTTTCTCCCCATGGTAAATATCTATCCTATGAAGAATATGCTCAAGATACTGGAGTATGTGCAGGAGCAGGGTATAAGGATTTATGGGTAGTTAGCTCTCTCCTCAATTTAACCGTGGATTTACGAGTAATTAAAAAAACGGATTACATTGAATTAAAGGGTATTGCCTCTGATCTAAATTTCTCATCATATGAGCTAGAGTACTCCAAGATAAGTGAGCCTGAAGAGTGGTTTATGATTCGTTTACCTTCTGGCGATATGATGGTGAATGGAGTGATGGCTCAATGGGTCCCGCCTAGCGATGGGGTGTACAATGTTCGTCTAACTGCTTCCGACAAAGCAGGCAATGTTCTTCAAGTCATAAAGAGAATCTCTTGGGCTATAAATTCAAGTATTGTCAATCTCTATCAGTCAACTGACTTATTTTCTCCAAATGCTGATGGAGTAAAGGATAGCGTTGAAGTTCATTACCAAATTATGGATCCCGTCCATTTAGAATTCACCATCTTGGACGAAAACAACAACTATGTGACTTCATTTGTGAAAGATTACATTGAAACATCGTCAAATATCGTTAGTGATTTTATTGTATGGGATGGCAGGAATGATAACGGTACAGTGGTGCAAGATGGCCGATATAAGATAACGATTTTCGATTTGGAATTTTTGGTAGAAGTTGATAATACCCCTCCGATTGTATCCATAGAAATTAATCAAACTGATTGCGGCATGGTAAAAGATGGTAGTCCTGCATTATGTAGAAGTACGTTTGCTCAAATTAATGGTTCCGTATCTGACTCTAATCTGCTGGAATGGGTTATGGAGTCAGGCCAGGGAGCTAATCCCCAATTATGGAATGAGATTTTTCCTAAGGCTTTATCAATTAATTATACAGATTATGAACTTGTTCAAAACATAAATAATAAATTTCGCCTCTCTGCCTTCGATAAGGCAGGGAATAAGGCATCAATCACCAGCGATTTTATTGATGAGTATATCTATCTGGACGGATGGCGCACAAAAGATCCGTATGGGAATTTCACAAAAGATGTGCAAGGTAATATCATAAATTCCTGGCTCACTGGGATGCCGTATCTTATTAAAGATGGACTTTTTGATGAAGAAATAATTGCGTCAATAGAGTCACCTCATTCCAAACCTGGGGAAAATCATTTGAGAATTTTAGAGACCCTGCGTATTCCGATTTCTTCAGTTTATATTCAGCATAGGGTTGAATTAATCTGGCAGGATATTCAGAAGTTGGATGTTACCGGGGACGGTATCTGGGTTACTCAATGGGAGAATGCCTCTCAAGTAAATGCCTACCCCTTGCGACTCAGGGCCGTGGATGAACAAGGAGGTCAGCATTTTTCAAATCTTTTATTGCTTAAGGAGCTTGAAAAAAAAGAGATATTAACTCCAATTATCTGGGGTCAGATTAGCACTAAAATTAATTACCCATTAGTGAATCAAGACGATTCTCAATCATCCGATTACAGTTTCCTTACTTCCGGGATGGTTAATCTGTCGAATGAAATTTGGACAAGTCCTCAAAGTATTTCCAGAGAATTTAGTGTTTACCTTGGAGAGAGAATTAATGTGGAAGAATATCCTCCAGTCGGTGGTCTAGGTAATCTGCCACAAGAGACTTACAGCCTATTACAAAGTACCGGCACTATTATAGATATTTCTGGAGATGAAATTAATTATTTAAATATCGATACTTCCACCATGGCTGAAGGGTATTATCCGGTAAGAAGTATCTTGTCTGTTAATTATGATGGCGGGTTATTTGAAGAGCGGAAAGACGCTGTAATTCTTGTTGATCGTATTGTGCCGGAAGTTCAAATTATTGCCCCCACAGAAGGGGACATAATTTGCCCAAGTAAATTTTCATATATCAATGAATTAGGTGAATATCAAGAACATTCCTATTTAACAATAGATGGTATTGTTTCCGATAATATTGGATTAGGCATGGTTAATACATATTATGCAATTGGTCATAATCCACGATCGGAAGAATGGAAGGAGGTACCTGCTTATGAGTGGGAAGATTTTGTTTCAGATTCCCCAAATCCTGATGCTAACTTCTCTAAAAAGTTAGAGATCTTGGGTGTTGAAGATGACTTTAGTGAACTATCTGTAAAGATTGAAGTTATTGATAATGCTGGGAATTTAAGTGGTGTCATTAAGAGGTTTATGGTCGATACAACTGTTGATTTTACTAGTTTTGATATCACGAGATCACTATTTTCTCCCAACGCTGATGGGATCCTAGATGATGTAGAAATCAATTTTAAAATTAATGAAAATGCGGAAGCTGAAATAAAAATTGTAAGAAATGTTTCAAAAGACTTAACCTCAATGGAGGTTGTTTGCGACCTGTTAAAAAATGAGTCGAATTCGATCAATGCTGGTGATTTAATTAATATTGCCTGGGACGGTTTAGACAATAGTGGGGCAATTGTTCCTGATGGGGAATATGAAGTCTACGCCGCGTTAACCGATAGTTGCGGTAATCAACTTAAAGAGATAATGGCAAAGATTGTGGTGGATAATACCCCGCCCTCTGCTATTATTTCTTTGCCGCAGGGGATCGTCGGCGAAAGTGTTGTTCAGATAATCGGCACTGCAGACGATGTTCATTTTGCAAACTATACTCTTAAGGTAGAAAGTAGCCCCAATACTTTTTTTGATGAACTATATTATAGTCCCGTTAAGGGGGATAATGTTTTGGGGGCCTGGCAAGCTTTTGGCCTGGAAGGTTCCTGTGTAATCATATTAAAGGCAATTGATCTGGCGGGAAACAGCAGTATTGCGACAACGGATATTGAGCTAGCCATTAATAAAAATATTATTAAAAAGTTCACGGTCTCTCCTATTCTTTTCTCACCTAATAACGATAGCAAGTTAGAGAAAGCCCAAATCCAATATGAACTTAATCCTGCAATCAGTGATCAGTTGAATACGGTCATTACTGTTTTAGATGTTAACCAACAGCCGGTGTGGAGTATTAACGAAAGTACCGTTGAAACCGGTATCGTAAAAAATGTCTCTTGGTCTGGAGTAGATTCCCTTGGACAGCTGGTAGCGGACGGCAAATATGTGGTAGCGCTTAAGGCCTATTATGCTCAGGCTATTGATACATACCAGATTGAAAAGCTAAACGTGGAAGTGGATGCCACAAAACCATTCATTAAAATAGATAATCTTGTCGATCAAAGTTATATTTCTGATAACCCGTTGCAGATCATAGGTTCCATTTCTGATGAAAATCTTGTTGATTATGAAATTACTCTTGCAAATCAATCAACCACACAGTTTGATGATGTGGGTTACGAGAACCGAACCAGTTATTTGTTCAGCGAAATCCAAGATCTTGAAGAGGGTCCTTATACTCTTACTACCCAGGCATCTGACCTTGGGGAAATAATCTCCTCTGAAATAGTTTCCTTTACCTTAGATCGAACACCACCCAAATTATCTTTTGACAATCCTGTTTCCGGAGCGATCTTCGGCGGGCCGGATAACAATGTAATCGAATTGAATGGCTCTATTGAGGAGTTGAATTTGTCGCACTGGGAGCTTAAATATGCCTCGGATGCATCTCCAGATCAGTGGACAATTCTTATCCAAGGAGATTCTCTCCCTCCTGACGCAAATAGTGTTTCCAGTGCACTTTTGGTTGTTCCAGACTCCGGCCTTGCAGATGGGGTTTATACCTTTTCTTTATACGCACAGGACAAGGCAGGTCTTGAAGGTGAGAAGACGATTTGGGTTACGATCGATAACACTCCGCCAGAAGTTGAAATTAGCAACCCGATAGAAGGTAGTTACCTGATCGAACCACAAGACATTGTCGGGACAGTACAAGATCTCCATCTTCAAGAGTATATTATTGACCTCGCCGCAGGTGATTGTAGTACCGCATACCAGTGGAACACCCTCGCCAAAGGAAAAAATCCAATTACCCAAAATACCCTTGTCAACTGGCAGGTTTTCCCCGCTGATGGTCAATACTGCATAAAACTCAGTGCCCAAGATTTGGTTGATAATATCGCTGAAGATAAACTTAACATCGTTATCGACACCACCCCGCCGGAACCACCTGTACTAGCAGGGAAACTACAGAACAAAGATGACGTTCTTCTCACTTGGCAAAGCAACTCTGAGCTGGATTTGGCCGGATTCAATCTCTATCGTGATGGAGTACGAATAAACAACGAGCTGATTACACCTACTGACTACCTAGATTTGGACCTTTTGGAAGGAATATATACTTGGCATGTCACCGCCGTAGATATTGCCGGAGGAGAAAGCAGACCTTCAAATGAAGTGGAGATTAAGGTTGATATTACTCCTCCTGTTGCCAGGATTATTTTGCCAAAAAATACGGGAATCGTTTCAGGCCTCGTGAGTATCAAGGGAACAGCTTATAGCATCGATGATTTTAAGGAATATCGGTTATATATTGGAGCAGGGGATACCCCGACTTCCTGGCAGTTGATCAGGAAAAATCCGTTGCCAATCAGTTACGGAGAACTTGCCACCTGGGACACTAATGGTCTGACAGAAAATGTATTCAGCATAAAACTTGAAGCCGAAGATTTGAGCGGCAATGTTAATTTTGACCAGATTAGTGTAACCATTGACAACCAACCTCCAGCGCCTCCTGTATTAACAAGTGTCTTAGCCCAAGATATTAAGCCATCTAATGTTGATATTACATGGAACGCCAACACCGAACCTGATCTTGCCGGTTATTTACTCTACCGAAACCATGAACTTGCCAATGTTCCCGGGCTGGTTGTCGGCAACCTCAAACCTTACTTGCTGAATTTACTTGCCTATGAAGACCCTGAACTGCCTGATGGTACTTTTGATTATTATCTGATGGCCATGGATGAAGCGGGCAATATTAGTGGGCCATCCAATACCATGTCGGTTGATATTGATACCCATCCGCCTCATATAAACATAATCATTCCTGAAGATGGCGTCTCCTTCGATCATACATTGATAATTAAGGGAGAATCAGAAGATACTGATATTGCAACTGTTCAATTTCAATACAAATCAACAAACGATTCCGCCTGGGAAAATCTGGGCAATTCGCTAACTTCGCTGCCCTACATCACATATCTGGACCCAATTGCTCTTAACTTGAATTATGGTGGTTATGTTATTAGGGCAGTTGCAACTGATAATGCCGGCAATGTTGATCCTGCACCTCAGGAAATTACCGTAATATTTACTGACATTTCTCCACCGACTGTACCTGTAAATCTGACAACACTAACTAATGGGGGTGATGTAACTCTTCGCTGGGAGCATAATGTCGAACTTGATCAAGTGGCAGGTTATAATATCTATTTAGTGACCGGCGACGACAAGACACTATTAAATAGCGCGCTAATTCTCACTAATACGTTTTTACACAAGAACCTTTCAGATGATTTATATACCTATGCGGTAACGGCGATAGACAACAATAATAACGAAAGTCAACCTTCCAATCTGGCAGAAGCCCTGGTCTACAAACCAATACTGACCCAGCCAGAATCTCCGGTTACTATTTCTGATATCACAATTTCAGGCATCGAGGCCAAACCAGGAGATCAAATAGAAATTGATGCCGGCAATGGCCCTTTGGCGGTATCAATACACGCCGACCAGCAGGGAAATTTCACTTTTGATTACTCTCTTGTTTTGGGTGAAAACCAAGTTGCCGCCCAGGCCAAGGATAGCTTCGGCAATATAAGTAAAATATCAGACCCGGTTAGTATTGTTTATAACCAACCGCCGGATACGCAAATTGTTTTGGTTGGAACTCCAAACGGATATGATGCGGTCCTTACCTGGGATACTGATACCGACCAAGATCTTGCCAGTTATAACGTCTATAAAAAAATTGATCAGAACTGGTTGAAAGTTAATCCAACTCTTGTGTCTATTAAAACATATACCGATCAAAAATTAGTCAACGGAATCTATTTATATCAAGTTACTGCCGTTGATCAAATCGGCAGTGAAAGCCCCCCTTCCAATTCGGTTGAAGTCGAGATCAGTATGGTACTCCCTGACTCACCGTTCCTTGTAGTCACACCAGCTTCTTCCGGTGCATCACTTGACGCCTGCTGGCAGCCTACTACGGATGCTGCCAGCTATAATCTTTATCGGAGTACAGTCATCAGTGGACCGTATGACATGGTGAACAAATCACCAATCTACGAATCACCATCATACGAAAAAACATGCTATTCGGATGCAGGGCTTGATTTTAATGTGACCTACTATTACGTGGTGACCGGTGTAGATCTTTTTAACAATGAAAGTGAATATTCCAACGAAGCCCAAGGAATCCTGGACGATTCCATGCCACCGCCTGCCGCAACCATTATCACTCCGGTGCGTAGTGGCGGAGTGATAACTATAAATCAACCATCTACTCCGATTACAGGTTTTTCTGAAGCCGGGGCAACTGTTGATCTCTACCATGATGGTTTGCCGGTTAGTACAACTGATTCTTCAGATGCAGACATTAATTTTTCTTTTACAATTAATGAGGATATCGATTTTTCCGAGCTTTCTCCTGACGGGCAAAACATAGCTTATGAGTATTCAGATTCAGATTATTATTACTGGGTATCCACATATGATGTTCAAACTCGAGAAGTTAAAAATATAACAGTTCCTGGTGGTTACGATTTTTATTTTGGAGGATGGTCTCCAGACGGCAAAAAAATTGCCATCGAGTATTATGATGCCGCAGATATCGGTAAGATTGCCATTTATGATCTCCAGAGCAAAGAATTTACGTATATTACTATTGTCGATGAAGAAGAAAATTATTCATTAGCTTGGTCGCCTGATGGGAGCAAACTGTTAATTAATTCATATAATGCGGACTGGGTCAGCAGAATTTTTATTTATGATCTGGTAACAAGCTCCGCTGCAGAATTGGTTACTGGAGATATTGATGTTTATGAGGCAGCCTGGTTGCCAGAGGGTAAGGAATTTGTCTATTTATTCTACTCAAATACTGATTCACAGTATTACTTATATCAATACAATTTGACCACCGGCAAATCAGTTAAACTCAATACGGTTGGGGATTTTTACGAGTTTCAGTTATCACCAAACGGAGAAACTATTGCTTATCTTCCCGACACAGGATTACATATTATCGACATTGCCACTAACACATCCACATCCTATGATTACAACACCTGGGGTATTTCCTGGTCACCGAGTGGAAAGAGAATTGCTTGTATTTCCGACGTAGATTTATATATCATTGATGTTGCCACAAACACTATCAAATTCTATGATTATAATACCTTTGATGTTTTCTGGTCCCCGGACGAGAAAAACCTTGTTCTTAATAAGATCGATATCAATGATGAGCAAGACGGCTGGATCGTTTCAATTGATAATCCAGATGAAAATAGGAAGATTTCTCAGTCTTCAGCTGATTACTATGAGATACAATGGGGATCAAACGGCCAAATTTTACTAAATGCCAATAGTGATTTTACTCTTCTAACTCCGGCCGGGTATTTTGCCTTTGAAGATGTCCCCCTACACATTGAAAAAAACATCTTTGAGGTAGTTGCCACCGATAAGTCCGGTAATACCGGGCCATTTTCCGAAGCCATTACTGTTTATCGTGATCCGGCATCTATTCCCGATCTTGAAATCCGAACGGACGACATATTACTGTTCCCGATTACACCTTTAGAAGGGACAGAGGCCACGATCACTGCCATTGTGAGAAATAACAGTGCAGTTGCGGTCAAAAATGTCGAAGTTGAGCTCTATATCCAGCAGGCAGATGGAGCATTGACTCTGCTCCGCTCTGAGTCGATTGCCGAGCTTGTCGCCGGTCAAGAGTTATGGCTTGATGCGCCGTGGAATAGCATCGGTCAGGCGGGGATCAATAAGGTGTTTGCCTATGTTGATCGAAATAACAAAATTCTGGAAACCGATGAAGATAATAACCTGGCGATTAAAGAATTATTTGTTTCAACCGCAGAAGGAATTGAACTGACCGCGATCCTGGATCCCAGCACTTACACAAGTAACGATTACCTGAATCTTGACCTCAGTCTTGGCAACAGCGGCCCGGCTAAACAGGTGGTGGTTGATACCGTGATTGAGGATGCCGAAGGCTATCCGGTCGCTACCTTGCCGACTATTGACGCCGATCTGGCTTATGGCATGATTGAAGATTATCTCCATGCCTGGTCCACCGGCAACTCTTATGCTGGTGATTATCAAGTCAGGGTCAGCCTGAAAGAAACAGACGGTTCGTTGATCGATGAGCAGCTCTTGCCTTTTACTATCCTGCCGGATATTGATCTGACCACATTACTGACCACGGATCGTTTGCATTACGGGCCAAATGAAAAGGTTAATCTTGCACTCAAGATTGACAATCAGGGAGTGAACTATATCATACCGACTCTGGATGCCCGGCTAACCATCTCGGCTGACGACGGCACAGACCTCTATCTTGAAGAGATGCAAATCAACAATCTTTACAGTGAATCTTCCGCGACCTTGACCAGCGTTTGGGATACGGCTCTTAACATGCCGGGCGCTTATAAGGCCACGGTTGCCGTTTACCACGCAGGTATCCAGGTGGCTACAGATAGCAAACAATTAATCATCGACCCGGTTCTGGATTTAAGCGGCGTTTTGAGCGTCGATCCAAAAGAAGTGGTTTTTGGCCACTCGGTTAATGTCTTTTATGGAATCTCCGGCGCCGGCAATATCGGCGGCGTTGATCTACAGGCCCGTCTGGTTCTGATTGATAATGCAGATCAGTCAATTGTCAGCAGTCAAAATCTGTTCTTTGATTTGGCTGCTAATGGTTCCTTCGCCGGTACCCTGCCTTTTGCTGCGAGCAATCTGGGCCTTGGCAACTATACGGTCATTCTTTATCATGAGACGATGAACGGCTCCCAATATCTGGCCGGCGATACCTTTACGGTTATTGATCGCACGCCGCCGGTAGTCGAGATCATCTCCCCGGAAAATGGTAGTACGTTTATCAGTGGTTTTACGATGAGTGTAACCGCTAAGGATAATGCCTCTGGCGTCGCCTCGGTTGAGTATATGATCGACAATAATATCTGGCGGCCGATGGCTGCGGTTAATCAGGCGAGCTATATTTATGCCTCGACCTGGAACCCGACCGAGACCGATGAAGGGCCACATGTTATTTCCTTCCGGGCTACTGATCGGGCCGGCAATGTCTCAACCCCGGTTGTTACCAATATTATTATAGCGCCTCGGGTCGAGATGACGCTTTCCACCTCAAGTTCGCAATATCAGATAAATGAGGAGATGGTCGCCGAGATCACCCTTACCAACTTCGGTTTGGCTAAGACCGTTGATTTAAATCTCTGGGTCGAAGATGAGTTCGGTCAGGTGATAAATACCTTTACTCCTCTAAATAGCTGTCTGTTGGCCGATGAAACCAGAAATCTTACGTTTATCTGGAATGTGGGCAACACCTATGCCGGGAATTACATGATTCGTGCCCTACTGACCAGTAATGGCGAACAAATGTCTGAACAGGTTGTTGCATTTGAAATTATGCCGACCCTGATTCTTGCCGGCACCCTGAGCTGTGATCTTGCCGAAGTTGCGCAGGGCGATAATCAGACAATAAGCTATGGGACAACCAATAGCGGCAATATCATGGCTGCGGCCTTACCGTTGCGGATTGCGATTTACGATGAGAGCCAGGTCCGGGTTGCCGTCATTGATCTGAGTTCCGATCTTGACGTTGCCGCGACCATCTCTGGCCGGGAGATTGTTGCAACCACCGGTTTTGCCTTAGGTAGCTACCGAGCTGTCCTGGAGTATGATTGGCAGGGAGTGTCTTTGGAACTTGCCACCACCTCGTTTACGGTAATCGATATCACTCCGCCTCAGGTCGAAGTAATCTCACCGCAAAACACCAGTATAATAAATAGTGTTGTTGAGTTGAGCGTTAAGGCCACGGACGATGCCTCCGGCGTCGCCTCGGTCGATTACATGATCGACAATAATATCTGGCAGTCGATGGCTGCGGTTAACCAGGCGAGCTCTATTTATGGCTCGACCTGGAACCCGACCGAAACCGATGAGGGACCACATATTATTTCCTTCAGGGCCACTGATCGGGCCGGCAATGTCTCAACCCCGGTTGTTACCAATATTACCTTAATACCTCGGGTCAATATGACGCTTGCCACCACAAGCCCTCAATATCAGATAAATGAGGAGATGGTCGCCGAGATAACCCTCACCAACATCGGTTGGGCCAAGACCGTTGATCTCAACGTCTGGGTTGAGGATGATTCCGGCAATGTAATCAATACCTTTGCCCCGGAAACCACCAGATTGATGAACGACGAGATAAGGGATCTCACCTTCATTTGGAATGTGGGTAACAGCTATGCCGGGAATTATCAGGTCCATGCCGTACTGACCAATAATGCCCAACTAATGTCTGAACAGGTTGTTGCATTTGAAATCATGCCTACCCTGGTCCTTGCCGGCACTCTTGCCTGTGAACTAACCGAAGTCCCGCAGGGCGACAACCAAACAATAACCTTTGGGGCAACCAATAACGGAAATATCATGGCTGCGTCCCTGCCGTTGCGGATTACGATCTACAATGAGAGCCAGATCCAGGTTGCCCTCATCAATCTGAGTTCTGATCTTGACGTTGCCGCGACCATCTCCGGCCGGGAGATTGTTGCAACCACCGGTTTTGCCTTGGGTAGCTACCGAGCTGTTCTGGAGTATGATAGGCAGGGAGTGTCCACGGAACTTGCCAGTGCCTTATTTACGGTAATCGATATTACTCCGCCTCAGGTCGAAGTTATCTCACCGCAAAACAGCAGTATAATAAATAGTGTTGTTGAGCTGACCGTTAAAGCCACGGATGATGCCTCCGGCGTCGCCTCGGTCGAGTACATGATCGACAATAATATTTGGCAGCCAATGGCTGTAGTCAACTTGGCAAGCTCTCTTTATAGCTCGACCTGGAACCCGACCGAAACCGATGAAGGGCCACATATTATTTCCTTCCGGGCCGCCGATCGGGCCGGAAATATCTCAACCCCGGTTGTTACCAATATTACCTTAATACCTCGGGTCGATATGACGCTTGCCACCGCAAGCCCTCAATATCAGATAAATGAGGAGATGGTCGCCAAGATAACCCTCACCAACATCGGTTGGGCCAAGACCATTGATCTCAACGTCTGGGTTGAGGATGATTCCGGCAATGTGATCAATACCTTTACCCCGGAAACCACCAAGTTGATGAACGATGAGATCAGAAACCTTACCTTTACCTGGAACGTAGGCACTACTCAGGCTGGGAACTATAAAGTTCATGCCGTGCTGACCAAAAATTCGCAAACGATGGCCGAACAGTTCGTCTCGTTTGAGATAATGCCAAGGCTAGTCCTTACCGGCACCCTGACCTGTGAGCTGACCGAAGTCCCGCAGGGCGAAGAGCAGGCGATAAATTATTCCGCGATCAATAACGGCAATATCATGGCCCCTGCCCTGCCGCTGCGGATTACGATTTATGATGAGACCACGATCCGGGTTGCGTTTATTGATCTGAGCCATGATCTTGATCGGGCCGCAACCATCTCCGGCCGGGAGCTCATGTCGACGGCCGATCTTGCCCTGGGCACCTACCGGGCCGCCCTGGAATATGATTGGCAAGGCGTGACCACCGAACTTGCCTTTGCCACCTTTAAGGTAATCGACAATACTCCGCCGCAAATCGAGGTCATCTCACCGCAAAACGGTTCACTGTTTTCCGAGACCTTCGAGCTGACCGTCACCGCCACCGATGACAGTTCCGGGGTAGCGACCGTTGAGTATCAGCTAGACGACAGCGGCACCTGGTTGTCGATGGAAGCACGTGATCCGTTAACCAATCTCTACGGCTATACCTGGATCCCGGTGATGACTGACGAAGGCGATCATCTTGTTACGTTTAAAGCCACGGACCAAGCCGGCAATGTCGGGATCAGTCCGGTCATTAACTTTACCATCGAACTGTGTAAACCGTTTGATGAGTTGACCGGCACTATCGACTACCAACCGCAACCGGTCTATTTCGGTCAGTTAATCACCTTCCCCTATACGTTGACCAACAATTGCGCTAAAGAGATAATTGCCCTGACCGTAACCTTGCAGGTGGTGGATCCGCTAACCGGCGCCATGGTGAGTTCATCCGCGACCACGGTCAATCTGGCGGCGGCAAGCACGCTGGCAGCGGAATTCACCATGCCGAGTAGTGATCTGGCAGTCCAACAATACGAGGCAAACCTGCAAGTAAATATTGCGGAGGCTGAAGCACCGCGTAATCTGGCAAACGCGCCCTTTGCGGTCCTCCCGACCCTTGATATCTCATTACCGTCAACCACCAGGAGTAATCTGCTGGTCTGGCTCAACTTTCAAGACAATCAGTACTGCGATGTCAAGATTGACCACGATGACGCCGAGCATGATGACGACGAGCATGATCAAGATAAAGAAAGTTGCGAGCAAAACCAGGACAAAGGTTTCGATGACAACCATGCCGATGATAACGATGACAAGGCAAATTCTGACGATGGCGATAATAAAAACGATGCCGATCATGACTCAAACAATAATGATGACAAGGATGGTCATGACGATGATGACCGGAACTCAAAGCATGACGATATTGACCAAGATGAGCACGAAAATGAGGACCTCCCCTGCCTGCGGCAAAGCCTGCTGGAAACGGCCCTGAACCAGGCGGTCGATTCATATCACCTCGTCCATACCCAAGCCGATTTTGAAAGGGAATTGCGCAATCCGCTCTATACCGACATTCTCATCCTGGGCGATTCACAGCCGTTGACCGCCCATCTGGATGATGAACTTAGGGAAAAAGTCTACTCCGGCACCGGCCTGGTTACCTCAGGCTGGCTGTTGCCAGACGAACATAATGATGATCATGATGGCGATGACGATCATAACGATCATTTTAATGACTCACTCCTTGGGGTCGAGTTCAAGGGCATGCTTGCCGACCAGCATCCAATCGTCCGGACCGTGGCCAGCCCGATTACCGGCATCGGGGAGTTCACCGTCGCCGACAAAACCTGGCAGGTGGAACCCGCTACCGACACCCTGGTTGCCGGCTGGTTGGGGACCGAAGAGCAGGATAATGACCATCATGAAGAAGATGATCATTGCGAAGATCACGACAATGGCGATGATAACAACCATGATCATCATGATGATCATGGTGATCAACAAGAGACCGACCGCCATCCGGCCATCGTCCTCCATGACTACGGTCTGGGGCGGACGATCTATCTGGCCTTTGATTACGGTCTGACTCTTAAGGCAGACAACTACGGGCAACTGGCCCAATTGCTCAAAGAGGCGCTTGCTTACACCCATGTGGCTGACGAAACCGCGCTTTATCCCTTCAAACTCGCCCCCCTGACCCTGGCCTTCACCAGCCGGAACCAGGCCTTTGACCTGCAATTATCCGCCACCTATCCGCCGACCCTTACCCTTTACGACCAGGAGACCGGTCTCTTGCTCGGCGGCGGAATCTGGCAGACCGCCCTGCAAGTAGCGGCGGGCGGCACCAGCTATCTGCCCTTCTATCTGCTGGCCCCGGACCAGACAGGATCGTTTAATCTGGATATTGAATCATCTTTCAAAGAAAACGGCCAAATCCGCATCCTAAGAAACGACACCTTTATTTTCCTGATCGAAAAGGACCGCGCCGCCTTGATCGACGAAGCCATCGCCGCCCTGGAAACCTTGGGTCTGAATAGTAATAGCCACTCCGAGACAAATAACGCGGTCCAATCTCTAAACAAGATCAAAGACCGCAACATTCTCTGCGAACAGAATATCGAAAAGAACATCCACGACCTGAACAAGGCAGTCGAAGACCTGCTGAAAATCAGGAGCACCGCGATCCACAACGAACGCCTCATGCTCGATATCCTGCTGCGGATCGAAGAAGGCCGCTGGTATCTCTACGACGGCCCAACCTGCAAAGGAAATGACGATGATCATGATGATTAATGGCCACAGACACACACAGACAAAGGCGGACAAAAAGCATAATTTTATTACCGGCAAGTCGCCGGTAATAAAGTCCGTGTGCGTCGATGTGAGTCCGTGGCAAAAAAACAATAATAAACCAACAGCAAAAAAAACATAAATTAGCCACAGAGCACACAGACAAAGAAGGACAAAAGCAACAGTTTTATTACCGGCAAGTCGCCGGTAATAAAAGTCCGTGTGTGTCCATGTGGGTCCGTGGCCAATAAAATAATGTCAGTAGCAACCAATGGAACTAGATGACCTCACATACCAGGTAAACGGAGCAATCTTCGAAGTAAACAAGGAACTGGGTTCTGGTTTCCTGGAAAAGGTATACGAAAACGCCCTGCTCATTGAACTGAAAGAGCGCGGGCTACAATGTGAACCCCAGACCCCGATCAAGGTTAAATACAAAGGAAAAGAGGTTGGCGATTATTTCGCCGATATCCTAGTTGAGGACAAAATAATACTCGAACTAAAAAGCGTATCAAAACTTGAAAAAATACATGAAGCCCAGATATTAAACTATCTAAAGGCAACAAGATACAAAGTGGGACTGCTAGTAAATTTCACTCACCCAAAAGCAGTAATAAAAAGGTTCATTTTATAAAAAAATTGGATTAGCCACGGACGACACAGACAATGAAGGACAAAAAGCATAGTTTTATTACCGGCAGGTCGCCGGCAATAAAGTCCGTGTGTGTCGGTGTGGGTCTGTGGCAATAAAAAAGCCCAAGTGTGTCCGTGGCAATAAAAAAGTATATGTCAGCCGAAAACATCTAAAAGGACAATTATCCAGATGCAACGTAACCCTATAATATTTTTTCTCTTGTTAATTATCCCAATCATCTTCTCATCCCTAACGTCGGCAGCCGACCTGTCCGTAGAGCGGGAACTGCAATCAGCTCTAAAACAGAGCCAGGCCCTGCTCATCAAAATCAAGGCCAAGCAGGATCTGGCCACCCCAATTACCGACGAGCTTGCCAAGCTGCATAGCCTGGCCGCTGAGATCCGCACTT
>JAHJIY010000091.1 GCA_018823175.1 Pseudomonadota bacterium | reverse complement strand
ATGGCGTTGACATTTGTTCTGGTTTTGTTGGTTGCGGTTGTCATGATATGTCCCCTTTATATAGTTTAAATTTGAAAAGCATTTTTTAATGTTTGTTGTTCACTGCCTCTTTGTCTTTTCTATATTGCCAGAACCGTGCCAACATAAAAAATGTAATGATTTCAAGGTAATGCAAAATCGTCATTTGAAAATCATGTCACTATGACAGGCGAGTTTGTCATTTTGACAATTCAACCGGGATTTTAAATGAAAGTGACAAGTAACGAGTAAATGGTAATGAGGTTTTCCCCTGGTCAATCGTTACGTTTATGCTTCGTTGCTCTAGTCCCCGGCGATGGGGATTTGTTTGAAGGACTAAACGAAACGGGTCACGTAAACTGAAGTTTTTCGGGGCAGATAATTAGTGGATGGAAGAATTGCGGGGGAAGGATCAGTGCTGGGACTGTTGCAAAGCTGCAATCCGTTGGCCGGAGGTCCGGAGTTGTTCGGTTGTGATCTCGCCTTTGGCCAGGCTTTGGTTGAGCAGGGTCAGGGTATTAATTACTTTCGGGTGTTCGTGGCAGATCAGGAGAAGGTCGGCCCCGGCCTTAAATGAGATCAGGGCGGCCTCGGCCAGCGGTCTTTCTTGCTCGATGGCGCCCATCTCCAGATCATCGGTTACGATTACCCCGTCATAACCGATGTCTGAACGCAGAATATCGGTTAGAATTTTTTTCGACAGGGTCGCTGGATTGTCCGGGTCCAGGGCTGGATAGATGGTATGGGAGGTCATGATCGAGGCGACGCCGCCGGCAACGGCTTCCCGGAAAGGGAGCAGGTCTTCGGCCATTTGTTCCGCTGTCCGGTTGACGGTCGGCAACACCTTGTGGGGGTCAAGAATTGCCCCGCCCAGGCCCGGGAAATGTTTGGCGCAGGCCGCGATGCCGTTGTTCTGCATCTCTTCGATGATCAAGCGGCCGAAGCGGGCAACAATGACAGGGTCTTCCCCAAGGCTGCGGCGTTCCATGAAGAAATTTTCACCCCGGGGACAGACATCAAGGACCGGCGCGAAGTTAAGGTTGATTCCGACCCTCCGCAGTTCTTGGGCACAGGTTTTAGCGTAATTAAACAGGCCTTTGGTTGGGTCTTCGCTTTCGGCCAGGAGTCTTGCATCAGGAAACTGGGTGAAGGGTGGCCCCAGGCGAGTGACGCTACCGCCTTCCTGATCTATGGCAATCAGCGGCGGGTTCAAGCCGGCTTGCCGGCAGGTGTCGATAAGGTCGGAGCATAATTTGGTGAGTTGGTCCGGGTTTTTGACGTTGCGGGTAAACAGGATAAAATTATTTACCCGGAAATCATTAATTAATCGGCGGGTGGATTGGTCAAGTTTCGGGTCGGGCAGGCCGGCCATCACCAGCGGTCCGCTCAGGCTGAAATCATTATTGTTCATAATTTTTTTGTGGATTCCTGGTAGATCGCCGGATCAGTCAGGCCCGCCTCGGCAAATCCTTTCAGGCGAAGCAGGCAGGCATCGCATTGGCCGCAGGCCCGGTCTTGAGCGTCCGGATCGTAACAGCTGTGGGTCGCACCGTAATCAACCCCAAGGGATATACCTTTTTCGATGATTTCCTTTTTGGTCAGCCGCATTAAAGGGGCGTGAATCGTCAATTCTTTTTCCCCCTCAACCCCGGCCTTGGTGCCCAGTTTGGCCATGCGGGCAAAGGCCTCGATAAATTCCGGGCGGCAGTCCGGGTAGCCGCTGTAGTCCATGACGTTAATCCCGATGAAGATGTCATTGGCGCCAAGCACTTCGGCCCAGGACAGGGCATGGGCCAGAAAGATAATATTGCGGCCCGGCACGTAGGTGGCGGGGATTGAGCCACTCATTTCTGCTTCGGTACGACCTTTGGGCACTGCCTGGTCCGTGGTGAGGGCTGAGCCGCCGATCTTTTCCAGATCGAGGTTTAAGACCAGGTGGTTCGCGCTGTATTTTTTGGCCAGATCCCTGGCTTTTTTCAGTTCGACATTCTGACGTTGGCCGTAGGCGAAGCTCAGGCAGTGACACTCATAACCTGCGCTTGTGGCAAGGGCGAGGACGGTGCTGGAGTCCAGGCCGCCGCTTAACAGGACCACGGCCTTTGGTGGTGTTTGCTGCTCTGGATAATTTGATTTAGGCATGGCCCATATTATATGGGTAAATACGATTAAATCAAGGGATCAAATGAGCGGGGAAGGTGAACATTTTTAATTCGTTTTTACTTGACAGTTCAGGGCTCTCATCCTTAAATGAATTGATAGATCTCTTGTGGGTTAGGTCCCGCTTTTGGCCGTTGCAGCTTTGGAAAATAAACACGTTAAAAGGAAGTTCCCGTGCTTAAAAAATCTGCCGGTATATTTCGAATTATCCTCTATATCCTGATCATCTCCATGATGGGTAACGTCAATGGCTTGATGGATCTGGTCCTGCATCCGGAAATCCCCTATTTAGATCTGGAACATATTGTGGTCGGCGGCATGATGGCTTTTTTGACCGCCATTCTCTGCGTGATCATGGAAGCCAATATTCGGACCTCCGATGAAATAAAGTCTTCTGAGCTGGTGGTTTATGTCTGGTTTATGGCCATCGTCTGGACGGTAATCGTGTTTGCCTCGCTGGCCTGGGACGTGGTCAGTGAGAGACAGGCCAATACCGAGATTGCCTTGCAGGAGGCGCGGACTATTTATGAGAAAGACCTTAACTATTATCGGTGGGCGACCGGCCATGATGGCGTCTTTGTGCCGATAACCGAGTGGACCAAGCCCAATCGATATTTGCGTCACATCCCGGAGTACAAGGTTGAAACTCTTTCCGGCCAGAAATTGACTCTGGTTAATCCCGAGTACATGATCCGTCAGGTTTATGAGATGCAATCCACCAAATTCGGCGTGCTGGGGCATATCACCAGCCTGGATCCGATTCGGTTGGAGAATGCCGCTGACCCCTGGGAGGAAAAAGCCCTTGAGTCATTTGAGGAAGGCAAGACCGAGGTCAGCGCGATTGAGGAAATTGACGGTCAGCCCTATTTACGGTTGATGCGACCGATGATCACGGAGGTTGGTTGCCTCAAGTGTCATGCCTCGCAGGGCTATGAAGAGGGGGATATCCGAGGCGGGATCAGTGTTTCCGTGCCCATGGCCCATTTGAATGCCCTGTCCCGGAAGGATATTCTGGTTTTTGCCTTTGGTCATGTCTGTCTTTGGATTTTGGGTCTGCTCGGGATGTTTCTGGGGTCAAATCGGGTCAGTCTGTCGATCAGAGAGAGAGAGGAGGCGGAGGCCAGACTCCGGACCATAATTGATAATATGCATGATGGCCTGGTTATTCTGGATGAGGAGGCGGTAATCGATTCCGTCAATATTGCGGCGGCCATGATGTTTGGTTACCAACCGGATGATTTGACCGGGAATGATGTCGAGATTCTGGCGGAAGGAATGAAAGGGGCCGGCGATTCTGATAGTAAAGATGGAACGATGGTTGATATCCATACCGGCGGGCCCCGGGAGATTAAGGGTAAGAGAAAAGATGACTCGACGTTTCCTTTGGAAGTATCAGTTAGTAAAATGCGGTTCGGGCTCAAGAAATTTTATATTGTTATGGTTCGGGATATTACCGACGAAAAAATCAGAAAAGCAGAGGCCTTACAGGCCGGCAAATTGGCCGCGATCGGAGAGCTGGCGGCCGGGGTGGCTCATGAGATCAATAACCCGATCAACGGGGTCATTAATTATGCCCAGATCATGAAGGATGAATGTGAAGAGAGTGGCCAGCAGGAATACAGTGAGTTGCTCGGTCGTCTGATTAAAGAAGGGGAGAGGGTCGCCGGTATTGTCCGCAACTTGTTGTCTTTTGCCCGCCAGCAAGATGAGGACGTTGACGAAGTTCGCCTCAAGGAGATAATTGCCGATAGTATCTCACTTGTTAAGCATCAGTTAACCAAGGAGGGTATTGTCCTGGCGGTTGATGTTCCTGATGATTTACCGGTTTTGCGCGGAAACCCTCAGCATCTGCAGCAGGTTTTCTTGAATCTTTTGAGTAATGCCCGTTACGCTCTTAATGAGAAGTATCATGGGCCGGATAAGGGCAAGCGTCTTGATATCAAGAGCAGCGTGGTTGATTTGGGCGGTGGCGATATGATTCGAACGACGATCACTGATTATGGCTGCGGTATTCCATCGGAGATTATTGACCACATTTTCGAATCGCTGTTCAGTACCAAGCCGGCCGGTCTTGGAACCGGCCTGGGCCTTAGTATTAGCCGGGACCTTGTTCACAATCACCATGGTTATCTGCATGTTGAAAGTGTGGTGAATCATCATACTTCAGTAACGGTAGATCTGCCGGTGACCAGAAAGGGCGGCGAGATAAATGGCGAGGTGTAATCTGCAAGGCGGCAAAAGATAGCTTCGAGCGGCTGGTTGTCTTTTGGTTTATGGTCAGCGATCGATCAGATCGGCAAGTCGATTCTTACCGTTGTGTGATCATCAACTTCGCTGTCGATCCATATTTTACCCTTATGTTCGGCGGCGATTTCCCGGCTGATGGAAAGACCCAATCCCGAGCTCGTTCCCGGTGGTTTGGTGCTGAAATTAGGATCAAAGACATGTTCGATATCCTGGGGACTGATTCCCTGGCCATGGTCGGTTATGGTGGCGCGTAAACATTTCTCCCCTTTGCTGATTACAATTTCGCTTTGGACTTCCAATAATTTTTTATCGTCTTTTCCCGGAAAGCGCAGATTAAGGGCGTGGCGGGAATTATTGATCAGGTTCAGGAACAGGTGTTTGATTTGCTGGGCATTGCCGGAAAAGGCAGGAAGCTCCGGCTGCAGTTGTTTGATCACCTGAATGCCGTCGCTGCGGAAGCGATGTTGGGTCAGGGCCAGGGCTTCTTCGATTAACTGGTTAAGGTCAAGTTGCTCGTGGCCGACAAACTGGCTTTCGCTGTAGGACAGAAGTTTGCCGGAGATCGAGGCGATTCTTTCTCCTTCCTTGATGATTTTGCCGACCAGAAGATTGTGGTCTGGTTGCAGTTTGTCGTCATCGTTTTCGTCAGCCAGGATCTGGGCATAATTAATGATTCCGTTGCTCAGGTTGTTGATCTCGTGGGCTACATCGGCCGCCATTTCTCCTAAAGAAGCCAGTTGTGAAGCACGAAATATTTCGGCCCGGCCGGTTTCCCGGTAATCGAGCAGATCCTTGGTGAAGGTGGCGAGCGCATCGGTTTCGGCGCAACCCGGCGGCATAGAGAGATCGGCGCTTTTGCCGTCTTTAACCTCTGCGGTCTGCCGGGCAAGGCTCATGATCGGCACCGCCATTCGTCGGTAAAAAATGGTCATGACGATTACCAGGGTAAAAACAGACAGGGCGAGAGTGCCGATGATGATCGACTGCAGGGCAAAAATCGATTGTTTGGCGTAGTTCAGGGTCACCCGGTCGAAGAGCATCAGTCGCTCGCCAAGGACTCTTGTTTCCTGGTTAAGCTGGCGGAGTTTTTCCGGATCCGGTTTGTCGCTGTCGATCTGACGGATCAGCAGGATGGTCCCCGGAATATTGATTTGATTGATAAAGGTAAGTTTGTACTCATCCGGAATATGGGCGTTGGCGATGATTTTTGAGATGTTTTGGTTCAGTCCTTCCATTTCCTGGGCAATACCCGGGAGCTGCTGCAGGTTCCCGCCAAGGATTGATTCTATTATGTGCTCGCGGATGATCGCGAACTGGAAGTTTACCTTTTCGGTCTGCTCAACAATGGCTTGATGATGTTCTATCGTCTGTCGCTGCCGGAACCACAGGGTGAGAAGGCAACCCAGAACAATAAAGATAATAAAACAAGAAAGGGTAATTGATTTTTTTAGAGTTGTGCTCATATCCTTTTCTCACCACGAAAGGGGATTGTCGGCTGCCGAGAATCCGGCAACCGACAGGGTAAAGCCGTCAACTATAGTTTATCATTGATCCGGTTTTTCTTTCCATGAAAAAAGGATTGGCATCCGGGCCAGGATGGCACGATAAACTACGATGTAGGTTGCATATACGGTCACGACAATTACCATCTCTCGCCAGTGCGGAATTTCCTGATATAGATCCCAGTTAAATGTAATTAAAGCCGTGTTCAATCGGTTAAGGACAATGCCGCCGACCGCGATGAAGGCACTGGTTCTGGCCAGAGCGGGCGAGCCGTTCCTTAAGGCCATGGTATACAGGACAAGGGGCAGAATGACTCCGACGGAAATTTCCAGAATGAACCATTGTCCCCAGCCGGTGAAGATGTAGCTCCAGTCATTATCATGGGCGATGGCGATAATTTTGATTACCAGATAGGTGGCCAGGGCCAGGGCCGCACCTTTTGACAGTCCAAGGGTAAGCCGGTCGAGGCTTTTAAGAAATGTCTGGTCGCAGCGCCAGCGCATGAACCATTTGCAGAAAGTGCTGACTACAATCAGCATGGAGAGTCCGGCAAAGATAGCCGAGCAGAAAAAATGGAACCACATGAACGGTGAGGAATACCATAGCGGGTGGACCTTGCCCGGGGCGTATGTGAAAAGACCTCCCAAGGCGCCCTGATGCAGAGTGGAAAGGATAATTCCGGCCACGGTCAGCCCTAATACCATACTTTTAATGAATTTTTTGGCCCGCGGCAGACCCATCCACTCGGCAAAGGCCGGGACCAGTTCCGCGACCTGGCAGGAGAGATAAGTCGCGACATGCCAGGCGACCAGAAACAGGATGGCGGCCGGACCCAAGGAGACAAACATCGGGTAAATGAGTCGCCAGGGCTGACCCAGGTCGATCTGGAGAAACACAACAGCGAACAGGTAACCCAGTAGACCGTTGAGCAGACCCAATCGTTCAATCGGTTTAAAGTCCTTGCGACCGAACAATTCAACCGTGGTGCCCATCATGAATCCGGAGGCGGAAAGTGGAACCATGGTGAACAGGCCAAAGCCCAGAAAAAGACCCCAGGGATAGTCGTATGAGCTGTGGGTTACCCAGCCCAGGCCGTAAATGAAGCGCCCGATAATTATCGGCAGGCCGATCGCGTAGATGACCGCCAGGATCCAGTTAAACGGGTTTTTAAATTGTTGGGCCAGGTAGTCTTTTGGGGTTAGGCCGAGTAATATTTTTTCTTTAACCGTCCAGGTGGTGCCGTCCTTTTTCTGGTGAGACACCACCGGCGAAAAGCCGTTTTTTGCGAGATTATTCATTTTAATTCCTCCCTATTCCTTGCCGGATGGTTTTTCGTTTTTGAGGGCTTCTTTGCGGTTTGCGAGCAGGTGAAAACCGGTGAATAAGGCTGGCCATATGGTCAAGACCATGGGGACTATTGTCAGAAACTCTTTAACATATGAAATTATCGGTTGTTCGCCGATATGGGTGTTGAAGCCGATTTGGTCAAACGGTACGTCCGACAAATACATCCAGGCTGTGCCGCCGACTTCTTTTTCGCCGTAAATGTGGTCGATATATTTGTCTGGATTACTTCTGATTCTGGCGTTGCCGATTTTAATCAGGTCTTTTCTTTTGCCGAAGGTCATGACTTCCTGAGGGCAAGCCTCCACACAGGCCGGTGGACGACCGAATTTAAGTCGGGTGTCGTAGCACATGATGCATTTTTTGATTACCGGGTTGATTGGACTTGAATAACTGTAGGCCGGCACATAAAAAGGACAGGCGATCATGCAGGTCCGGCAACCGACACAGACGGTTGGGTCGTAAATTACTGCTCCTTCCTTGGTCTTGGTGTAGGCATTGACAAAACATGAGGTTAGACAGGCCGGTTCATTGCAATGGTTGCACTGAAATTTGCGGAATACCGGCCCCGCCTCGCGGTCCTTCACTTTGTAGCGGTTGACGATGGTGTAGGCCTTCTCGCTGGTCCGTCTTTTTTGACCATTGTGTTGGATCTCGTCATAGACCGACATGTCGTCAAAAGGCTTGTCCGGAGCTGGCAGGCCCTGCTCTTTGTTACAGGCTGCCTCGCAACTGCGGCACCCGACACATTTGGTGAAATCGACCAGCACTCCCATGCTGTCCGGATAGCCGCCGAAACTTTGGGAGGCTGAAGATTCCTTGCTGACAGCGGTTCCGGCCACTACTGCCGTACCGGCTAACCCTCCCTTGAGAAAACTTCTTCGATTTATTTTTTTCATCTCTTCCCTCTGGATTTATATAGCTGAGTCGAACAGCACGTCTGCTCGTAAGAAACTTATGCCCTTGTGGTATATTTTGAAATTATTTTCTGGCTTGATGATCTTAATGACCGCCATTATGTGCAACCGGCGCCGGGCTGAAATTGCCGGCATGAAAAAATTCGTCCCCTTTTTCGTTTCGTACGTGGCAATCCTGACAGCCTGTCGGCCCGCCTGTTGTCTGATGGCAGCCCATGCATTTTTGGTGATAGGCGCCCTTTAAACCAGGTTTGTCGATGTGGTAGAGTTGGGTATTTGATTCAATTTCCGTCAGGTAGGCGACTTCAAATCTTTTGGCAGAGTGACAATCCTGGCAGGCCATGCTGTCTGATTCCTGCCCTCCGGGGTGGCACTTCAGGCATTTCGGATTTGTCGGGACGGCACCGGTTGTGTGGTGGTGGCACTCTGCGCAGTTTCCTTCGGTTATGTCAACGTGGGCACTATGATTGAAGTTAACTGCTTCGTAAAGATTGGCCAGCCTGTCCAGGGTCGCTGATTCCGGACCGCTTTCCGCCAGACAGTGGGCCGCAGGCCATCCTGCCAGCGCCAGGGTGATTAGCAGCAAGATTATTTTCTTTCGTACCTGTGTCATAATTTCTCCTTCGTTATGGTCGGTTTTGAAATAAAACGAATGACGTTATTGTTTGCTGATTTGCTTGTTTTGCAGATATGATGCCAAGCGATTCATCGGTGGTAAAAATGACTTCTTGATTTTAATTGCCTGGATTTATCGCGAGAAATAGCTGGTTAGGGAGATATTTTTTTTGGTGATGGTTGAGCGGGGGTAATCGACGGTTCCAACGAAAGTGTTGCATGCTACAAATGTGTAGCTAAATAGTGTGGCATGCAACAGGTGTTGCAACACATTGTCCTTTGCTGGTTGGAAGTGGTGTGGCGCAAGATGATTTTGATGGTGAATGGTTTTGTTATTTAATTGAAATTATTGAACATGCAACGCAAAAACCAACCCGGTCGATATGTTTAATTCCCACTTGATAGGGGGCAATTGATCCGCAGTATAATCTTAAGGGTACTTCCTGAAGGGTGTATTCCTCGAAGCGTGAAGCCTTACAATGTTTGCTATCTGCGGCAGAGAGTTTTAACTATACTCATGAGACGGATTATCGGGGATGATCTTGTCGACATCTTCCGGGCCGATGGTTTCTTTCTCCAGCAGGACTTCCGCCAATTTATGAAGATAGCCTATTCTGCCTTCCAGAATTATCATGGCCTCCTGATAGCAGTCCTCAATCAGGCTGTTAATTTCTTTGTCGATGGCCATTGCCGTTTCATCGCTGTAAAGGAGTTTTTCGCTGTTGCTGCCGAGGAAACCTTCGTCATCTTTAGTATACGCTCTGGGGCCCAGATGGTCGCTCATTCCCCATTGGCAGATCATTCTGGTGGCGATTGCCGTTGCTGACTGCAGGTCGTTGCTGGCCCCTGTCGTAAACTGATTGAAAATGATTTCTTCGGCGGTTCGGCCGCCCAGCATAATTTTTATTCTGTTTGTCAGGTACTCTTTGGAATAGGAATGGCGGTCATCCAGCGGAATCTGCTGGGTCATGCCCAAGGCCTGGCCGCGTGGGATAATTGTGATTTTGTGCAGCGGGTCGGTGTTGGGAAGCAAGCGGGCCATGATGGCGTGACCTGCTTCGTGGTAAGCGGTTATGCGGCGTTCTTCTTTGCTGATTACCATGCCTTTTCTTTCGGTGCCCATCATTATCTTGTCTTTGGCATTTTCAATGTCTTCAAGATCAACCGCATTTTTCTTCATGCGGGCTGCAAGCAGGGCTGATTCATTCATCAGATTGGCCAGGTCGGCTCCGGTAAAACCTGGAGTGGCACCGGCGATATTTTTTAGTTGGACATTTTCTGCCATGGTGATATTGCGGGCATATACCTCAAGGATTTCTTGCCGGCCTTTAATGTCCGGAGGAAGGATTGTTACCATTCGATCGAACCGCCCGGGCCGGAGCAGGGCAGGATCCAGGGTGTCCGGACGATTGGTGGCGGCAACAATGACAACGGTTTCACCGGACTGGAAACCATCCATCTCGACCAGTAGGGCATTAAGGGTCTGCTGTCGTTCATCCTGGCCGCCGGCGGAGGATGCGCCGGCGCGATGACCGCCCACCGCGTCTATCTCATCAATGAAAATAATGCAGGGCGCATTTTTTTTTGCTTGTTTAAATAGCTCGCGGACCCGGGAAGCCCCGACGCCGACGAACATCTCAACGAAGTCGGAACCACTGATGCTGAAAAAGGGGACTCCGGCCTCGCCGGCAATGGCTTTGGCCAGCAGAGTTTTACCTGTGCCTGGTGGTCCTTGCAGTAAAACACCTTTGGGCAGACGTCCACCAAGGCGAGTAAATTTCTTTGAGTCACGCAACAGTGATATTATTTCCTCAAGTTCATCTTTCGCTTCCGGGATGCCGGCGACGTCCTTGAACGTAATCTTTAACGCCTTGGCCGGGGCAATAATCCCCTTGTCTTTAGAGAAAGGTGAACCGTCTCCTTTTTGTTGAGAGAATACAAAAAAAATCAAACCGGCCAAAATCATAAACCATGGCAGGAATGAGGAAAATAAGCTGCCGGAAGAAGATTTGCCCGGGGCCGTGGTGATCGTGACTCCTTGTGCTTCAAGTTTGTTGATGATCGGTGCTATCTCAGGGGAGAATGTATAGAAAGATTGATCATAAATATCCTGGCCGACTATTTCGCCGCCTCTGATCAAGACCGATTTGATCTCCTTGTTTTTAAGGCTGTTCAGAAATGAAGAGTAACTGATAGTAGGCGGTTTACTTTCGATGGTGGCAATATTGTAAACTACTACTGCCACGATGGTCAGGACCATGATGATCAGGAAATTACGAAAATATTTGGTCAATGGGGACCTCCGTTCCGATTTTGGGTTGACGAAAGTACAGGTAATGACTTGATTTGCATGAACCGGGCCAATCTAAAAAAGTAAGTTGGTTTTTTGGAAAAGTGGGATGAAAAGGTCCGGGGGAGTTAAAAAAAATATTATTTGGCCGAGATTAATAACGGGTGGCGGTAGATCAAGAGAGATGGGATATTTGGCGGTTCAGAGGGGATTTTTCTGGTTTTCTACTGATATGTTTGAATAAAAAAGGGGTGGCGCCAAGAATGATAAAGATGATAATAAATTCGAAACTTTCGATCTTTGTCATGGTATAGCAAGTCAAAAATCGGTCAGTTGATGTTGTCAGCTGAACAAGCAGTTCTTCCATATGTAGATTGACTTTGTTCAGGGATGAGAGAAAGATCATCAGGCACCAGGCGCCAAAGATGCCCCCGGTGGTGATGATGAGTCCCAAGGTTATTAGAGAATATTTTGTGGGTGATTTGTAATTTGGTTTCATTTTATTGTTGTTGTGGTAAAAGTGTTGCAATAGAAACTGCAGCAAAGGAATATTGTATTGATCATATCCTCTGCTGCAGTTTGTTTAGTGCTATTCAGCTATAACTTGCCCTTTTTCTTTGTTCAGATACTTGAAGAAGGCCGGGAACGCACCGAGGAAAGCGACACAGATAATATATTCAACCCCTTTGATGTGGGTGTAAAAGTCGACCATGGTTTCAAAATCCTGAATAAGGCCGATTGAAACGAGGTATTGTCGGAACAATTCACCGACCTGCCAATCCGCTCTGGCAAGTGCAAAAGTCAATGCGGTGGTAACCCAGATGCCGATAACCGACGCGGCGACGACCATTGCCCTGAGAGCTATTTTTGCTTCTTTGTTTTGTTTTGCTAAACTGTTATTCATGGTTTTTCCTCCGTTTTTATTAATGCAATCCCGTTTAAGTGGATTCTTTTCACCACATCTTGTCCATTGCCGGATGTGGTGAAAAAGTGGTTACGTTTCTGTTACATTCCGGTGATAGCGCCCATCCATTCGCGAGCCGCTTCCAAGATGCCGCCCGCCATGACAATTCCTCCGAACAGGGAGATGAGCCCCCAGATTCCGATAATTGCCGCAGTTGCGAAGATTATACCTACGACTACTTGCATTGTTCCTTCTTGCAGTTCGAGAACTGAGTTGGAGTTGACACCCTCGCTTATGGTTTTTTGTTGACTGATTTTTGCACTCATGGCGTTCCTCCTTGTTGTTCCTTGATAAGGATTGTTTTTTTGTTGTGTTGCACAGTAGTAGTGCATAGGGTATGCCATGCAGAACAAAAAGAAGGGGGTTGTGTTTGCGGATGCGTTTAAGTATCTGAAAGTATAGATAAAATATATGTTGAAAAATGTGGGATAGGGATGTTTGAAGAGTAATTTGAAGTGGTGCAATACTGTTGCAATTGATTAATGCGACAGTATTATTGAAACAATACTGTCGCATTAATCAATCATGACAATTGGTGTTGCAGTGTGATCTGTGAAATGTGATGTATGAAATGAATGTTAAGTGAATTTGTGGTGCGGTGGAGGTTAAAGCTGAGTTGGACCGCTAGTCGGCCCAAACGAAACTTATGCCCTTGCGGTATAAAGCTGAGTTGAGCCGACTAGCGACTCAACTCAGCTTTAACCTCTTTTGTTTTTATGGGGTAGGCAAGATGTCAATATTATAACTGCGCATTTTGCGATACAGGGTGCTGCGATCAAAGCCGAGAATTCGGGCCGCCATTGCCTTGTTGCCGGCGGTCTGGCGTAATACTCTGACAATGCGTTCATTTTCCGGTTCAGTTTGTTCTGGAAATGAGGCGGATGAAATGGGTGGCTGACTTTCCTGTTTTGTCTGCGACATATATGTGTTGCGCACGGGTAATCCTGGTTTATGGTTGAAGATTTCGGCCGGTAGATGTTCGCTGGTGATCGTCGGCCCTTTGCAGAGGACGCAGGCCCTTTCGATTACATGTTCGAGTTCCCGGACGTTACCAGGCCAACTGAAACTGCAAAGAAGCTCCGTTGCCTGGTCGGAAATGCCGGTTATGGTATGGCCTATTCTTTTGCTGAATCGGGAGATGAAATGGTTGGCCAGTAGCGGCAGGTCTCCGTTTCTGTCGCGAAGAGGCGGCAGAGGAATGTCTATGACACGAAGGCGGAAATAAAGGTCTTCCCGGAAGATCCCTTCCTCCACTTTTTGTTTCAGGTTGGCATTGGTTGCGGCAATCACCCGGACATCGACTGTTACCGGCTTGTCCCGCCCGACCGGATAGAATGTTCTTTCCTGCAGAAAACGCAGAAGTCTTAATTGCATAAGTTGGGAAATGTCGCCTATTTCATCGAGAAACAGAGTGCCGCCGTCCGCTTGAATAATCCGACCTTGGCGGTCGCGGTCCGCCCCAGTGAAAGACCCTTTCATATGTCCGAAAAGTTCGCTTTCCAGAAGATTTTCGGGGATGGCGGTACAATCAACCTTGATCAGCGGCATGTCGTGGCGGGGGCTCTCAATGTGCAGGGCCTCGGCGACTAGCTCTTTGCCGGTGCCGGATTCGCCGGTGATCAGAACTGAGGTGTCGACCTGACCCACATTTTCGATCAGGGTATAAACGGTTTGCATCGGTCTGCTGACGCCGATCAGCCGGTGAAATGTTGTCCTTTTTCCCCGCTGTTGCATGTTTTCAACCTGAGTCATGTCGCGGAGCAGGAGAACTACACCGTGAAATTCGCCGCTTTTATTTTCAAGGGGCGCGGCGTTTATCTGTAACACTCTGCTCTTACTGTTATCTATTTCGCATTCAATCCGATGTTCATGGACTTCAACCTTTTCGGTAATCACTTTTTCCGCGTCTTTGGCGCAGATCTTGCCGCAGGCCCCTGGAATTGAAGAGATGTGGGCTCCGATCGCGACTTCGGGCATGTCCTTGGTCCAACTAAGGGCGGTATCGTTCATTTCAACAATTCGAAGCTGAGAATCGACCGTGATGATCGCATCGCGGACACTGCGGAAAATGGTTTCCAGATATTGACGGTATCGCTCCTTGTCTTCCTGGAGTTTTTCTTTTTCCTTCCAAAGGGCGTATTGCTGCAGGGCCATGCGGGAAACCCGCAATAATCCTTCCTTTTTTACCGGTTTTGACAGGTAATCAAAGGCCCCCAGGCGCACTGCTTCCGAGGCGGATTCAATATTGGGGTAGCCCGTAACCATTACTACCGGACAATCGGCGCCTGATTCTTTCAGGTAGCGGAGCAGGTCGATCCCCGAATTCCCTTCAAGCACAATGTCGCTGATGATAAGATCATATATGTGTTGATCGATAAGGGCGATGGCCTCTTCGAATGTCGCGGCGGCATCAACCGGGCCATAACCTTCCTTGGTCAAGAACATCTTAAAGGTTAGCCGCAGACTTTCCTCATCGTCCACGATCAGAATACGATTCTCACTGGTATTTATATCGATCATTCCGCTGCTCTCCCTTAATATTCATTAACTAGTGCCTGTCCATAAATGGTCTTTTTCCCCGATAACGTTGTCGCTTCGTTCTTTGAAAGTGGTCACGGACACCAGTCCGCTGCGCTTTTCAAAATCCTAGCTCCTCGTTCTCGAATAAAAATCCTCATTTCTGGACAGACACTAACTACAATTCTGAGACTCAGATCAGTACCCCGTGGTGGATAAATGCCTTCTCGGAATGATTTTCAAGGCATCAGGTCTTATGGTTAGGTCCTGGTTCAGCTGAGCCCTCTGGCAGGTCAACGGTCATTCGTGTGAAGTTATTGACTTCACTTTCAACAGTTAAGCGGCCATTTAAATCTTTGATTAATCCATGACTGATACTTAAACCCAACCCCGTGCCCTGGCCTGATTCTTTCAAAGTGAAAAAAGGCTCAAAGATGTGGGGCAGGAGATCTGGCGGAATGCCGCAGCCATAGTCGGTAACGGTCGTTCGTATGTAATTGCCATTCGCCAGTTTCATTGGAAAGGTCCTGATCTCAATTTTTTTCCGGCTGTCGTTTTCCGGAAATTTTTTGTTCAAGGCATAGCGGGCATTGCTAAATATATTCAAAAATACCTGTTGCAGTTGTTGGCGAGTGGCTCGCACGACCGGAGCCACTGGTGATTTCTTAAATGCAATATTTATGCCTTCTTTTGTCAGCTGGTGACTTGTCAAGTCAATTGAAGCCGCGATCACATCTTCAATTTCGACGTTTTCGATTTTCCACCCGCCTGGGCCGGCAAAAGAAAGAAGATTGTTGACAATGGCGGCTATTCTTTCTCCTTCGCCAATAATTTTGGGCAGAATAGCCAGGGAAGGGGGTTCTTCTGCGGTGTTGGCAGGGGAGGAGGTGCTATTTGTTTCATCCAGGAGAATCTGGGCATAATTAATGATGCCGTTGATCGGATTATTGATTTCATGGGCCACACCGGCGGCCAGTTCGCCGATGGATGCCATTTGCGCGGCCCGCATGGTTTCATCATGTTGGGCTTTTTCTTTTGAGATGTCCCGCAACATGATCAGGACCTTGGATTGGTTGTCCACATCGGTGAATGGCACATAGCTTTGTTCATAATAGCGGCCGTTGGTCATCATCAGTTCGGTGCGTTGCAGTTTGTTTTGTGAGATGGCCTCTCTCATCCGGCATATTTCGCAAGGTTCGGATAACTGTTTGTAGACCTCGTAGCATTTGCGGCCGACCTGGTCGCCGAAATCATTTTTCAGGATATCATTTTGATATTCGATGCCGTAGTCGCGGTTAAGGATGTGCATGCCTTGATTGAGGGCGGTCAGCATACTGCTGAATTTGTCACGCTCGGCCCGGAGAAGTTTGTTGATTTTTTTGCGGTCGGTGATATCTTCAAAACTTTCTACGGCGCCGACTATTTTGCCGTTGGTGTTGCGCAGCAGGTCGGCATTTTTTGATACGGTCCTGATCTGGCCGTCTTTGGTGCGGATCAGGCATTCCCGCCCCATAATCGGTTTTGCCATTTGTTCGGAAAAAACTCCGCACCCGCTGGTACATGGTTCCAGGGCAAAAATGTCACAACTTTTGCCGAGGACCTCGGCGGCACGATAGCCGGTCACCTCCTCGGCCTTATTGTTCCAGGTGGTGATTGTCCGATCGGGGTCAACGGTAAAGATGGCACTGGGGATGACCCGATAGAGAAGTTCGGCCTGTTCTTTGGCCTGCAAAAATTCGGCGGTTCTTTGCAGGACCATAATATCCAATTCTTCCCGACCGCTTTGTAGCATCCGGGCATATTGTTTTTGGGCGGTAATCTCCCGTAACGATTCAACGATCCCCAGAAATGTTCCTTTACTGTCATGCAGGGGTGAGGCAAGTATCTCGTAAAAGCGGCTGGTGCCGTCTTTTTGTTTCTGTTCGTATTCCACTCTGACCGCTTTTTCTGCTTCCAGGACATCTAGTAGTGGACACTGCCGGCCGATTTGGGCGCAGGGTTGATCAGAGCCGAAAATTAATTTATGGCAGGATGGATGGTCAGGAATATCGTCGGAGTCCTGTCGAAAATTACGGGCGGCCTGGTTCATCAGCTTTACCCGAAAATCGGTGCCGATTATAATGAAAGGGTCGGCAACCGCATCAACGGCGGAACGAAGAAACTCCAGAGATTCAGTTGTCCCTTGTTCTATTGGCCGGTTCGTTTCGGGGCTCTTTTTCTGTTTTTCCATAGCGCTCAAATTATTGAGTTTGTAATATAATCAGTCTAGACAATGTGAAACGCAAAATAAACAATTTCCTGTAAATTAATATTTCCGCTTGATTCGTAGGTGTTGGTATTTTGGTACTTGTGTCTTTTTTGTAATGACATATTATGGATCTGGTGTTGTCGAAAGTCGGTCTGGTAATAATCAACAAGAAGGTATTTTGTCTTTTCATGGTTTGACCTGCCCCGGATCCCGGTTGCTGAAGAGGCCGTCATGCTGAAGCAATGTCTAAAAAATCAAGAGATTGGAGATTATTGTGACAAGTGATGAGTTTACTGCCATACGGAAAAAAATTGATAAAACCCAGAAAGAACTAGGTGAACTGCTGGGGGTGTCAATGAAGGCGATCCACAGTTACGAGCAGGGTTGGCGGGCCATTCCCCCCCATGTGGAGCGACAGGTTTACTTTCTTCTTTCGCGGAAAAGGTCTGTAATGGATTCCGGGAAAGCCTGCTGGGTAATCAAAAAATGTCCGCCGGAGCGCAAAAAACAGTGCCCGGCCTGGGAATTTCAAGCCGGTAATTTTTGTTGGTTTATTAATGGTACGATCTGTGAGTGTAAAGCTGAGAAGAATTGGAAGGACAAAATGAAACTTTGTCGGAATTGTGAGGTGCTTAAGTCGCTACTGGAAGATTGATTGATCATGGGGTAGTGAGGCACCATTATTTTTTGGTATTATATGTAATTCCAAAAAATAAATTTACTAAGAGTAGTGATGATGAAAAAGATATGTGCCTGGTGTCGAAAAGATCTTGGGGTCGATCATAGCCAAGGGAAGAATAATGCGCCGATCAGCCATGGTATTTGCCCTGATTGTTATCGAAAACTGATTTCTTTCAAGGCTAAATCCATGCGAGATTTTCTGAACCAGTTTTCGCACCCGGTCTTACTGGTGGACTCGGAGGTGAAGATTATCAGCGCAAATAAGGAGGGGCTTGCGGTTTCAGGGAAAAAAATTGAGGAAATTGAAGGAGCGTTGGTCGGTGATGTTTTTGATTGTAAATATTCGAGCCTGCCTGGCGGTTGCGGCAAGACCACTCATTGTAAAGGTTGCACTATCAGGAATACGGTGCGCGACACATTTAAGTCAGGGGTCAGTCAGGTGAAAGTTGCCGCTTATCAGGATCTACATCATGAAACCGGCGAGCATAAAGTGAAATTTTTGATTTCAACGGAAAAAACCGGGGATAAGATCTTTTTGAGAATTGATGAGATTTCGGAACAAAATAGTTCCAACGATTTAATTGGTTCATTGTGATTATTGGGAATCGACTTTGCTTAATGAGAATGATCAGGACAACCTGAATCCCTATCTTCAAAACACCGAGATCATAGACTGGCAAGATCCATTAATATTAAGTCTTGCCAAAGAACTGGCCAAAGGGTTGCACTTATCATCAGATATAGGCAAATCATGTTATGACTGGGTCCGTGATCAAATCAGCCATAGCTACGATTTCAAGCTTGGCCCTGTTACCTGTAAGGCCTCGGATGTTCTTAAGTATGGCACGGGTTATTGCTATGCCAAGAGTCATTTGCTGGCCGCTTTGTTAAGGGCCAATCAGGTCCCGACCGGATTTTGTTATCAACGACTTAGGGTGGGAGAGAAGGGAGGGCCATTCTGTCTGCATGGCTTAAATGCGGTTTTTTTGCCTGAACATGGGTGGTATAGAGTTGATCCCCGCGGCAATAAAGAAGGGGTGGACGCTCAATTTAATCCTCCGGTAGAGCGTCTGGCCTTTCCGATTACTTCAAAATTTGAAGCCGATTTGCCTGAGATCTGGCCGCAGCCTTTGTCGGTAGTCGTTGAGGTGCTGACAAAGTATGCCACATATCAGGATGTATATGAAAACTTGCCGGATGTCTCCTTAATTTTGCAGCAGAGAGCTGGCCGGTAAGCGATAAACCACAAGATAATATGTCCGAGTTAAAAAATCCTTTAGAGGTTTATAAATTATTGCCCCAGTCCAATTGCGGCCAATGTTATTTGCCGACCTGTCTGGCTTTTTCGGCGGCGGTAATCAAGGGTGATAAAAAGCTTGCCGACTGTCCGCCCCTGGCGAGCAGCACGACTGATCAACCGGCCGAAAAGGTTCTGGCCCGGGAATCTACTGACCGGCAGCTGGCGCAGCATCTGGCCTCGTTAAGCAGGGACGTCGAGGCGATCGATTTATCGGTCGCAGCACAGAGAACCGGCGGCTATTTTGCCGGTGGTAAACTGGCGGTGCAATGTCTGGGTAAGGACTTTTGGGTCGATCAGGCGGGGCAGGTGTCTTCTCAATGTCATACCCACGCCGGGTTGACCATTCCGCTGTTGAGCTATATTGTGCAGAGCAAGGGTGGTGATCTCTCCGGAAATTGGGTTCCGTTTCGGGAACTGAAAAACGGGGCGGCGATGAGTCCCCTTTTTGTAAAGCGATGTGAAAAACCTCTGAAGCTGATAGCCGACACCCACACCGATCTTTTTGCCGACCTGGTAAGCATGTTTAGCGGGCAAAGGACGGCGAACCAATTTGCCGCGGATATCTCCCTGGTCCTCTATCCCCTGCCCAAACTGCCGGTGTTGATCTGTTATTGGCAACCGGAAGATGATCTGGCGTCGGCAATCAATATTTTTTTTGATGCAACTGCGGAAAACCACCTGAACATTGAATCGATTTTCGCCCTGGGCACCGGTCTGGTGATGATGTTTGAGAAAATTGTCCGGCAGCATATCTGAAAATAAATCAATGCGTGTGCGGACGTAATCTGCATGGTCAGTTGTTTGATCTCAAAATGAACATTAAAGCTGAGTTGAGCAGCCTGTCTGCTCGTACGAAACTTATACCCGAAGGGTGAAAACAATTCATGACCTTTGTCCCCCGATATCTTTAATGAGGATGCCATGAAAACACCGAGGAAAATCCGGCAAGTGTTTAAGAGCAAACCGGTAATCGAAGGCGCCGGGGTTCATTTGCACAGGGCTCTTGGCTTTGATGAAGTTCCTCTGTTTGATCCTTTTCTGTTATTTGATGATTTTCGTTCTGATCGGCCCGAACATTTTTTGAGGGGCTTTCCCTGGCATCCCCATCGTGGGATTGAGACAATTACCTATGTCCTGCGGGGTGAGGTTGAGCATGGCGACAGCATGGGGAACAAGGGGGACATTACCTCCGGTGATGTGCAGTGGATGACCGCCGGCAGCGGCATAATCCATCAGGAAATGCCCAAGGGTGACGCCGACGGCAGGATGGAAGGGTTTCAGCTCTGGGCCAATTTGCCGGCCGCGCAAAAGATGATGGCCCCTCGTTACCGGGACGTGAAGGCCGCGCAGATTCCAACGGTCCGCTTGGTAAACGGAGTGGAAATCAAAGTGATCAGTGGACAGGTTGGCGCAACCCAAGGTCCGGTTCGGGATATCGTGATCGACCCGGAATATATTGATGTAACTGTGCCGCCTGCAACGAACTTTACCCACCCAACTAAAATGGGGCACACAGTTTTCGTTTATGTCATCGGAGGCCAGGGGTTTTTTGGCCAAGAGCAAAAGCCTTTTGCCGATGCGGTCCAGGGGGATAATTATTTTGATCTGCCGCGTGACACCTTGTTGGGCAATGAGACGTTGATTTTGTATGCCGATGGCGATCATCTCACGGTAAGCACCGGGGGTGAACCGGTCAGATTTCTGCTGATCGCCGGCAAGCCGCTTAACGAGCCGGTGGCCTGGCAGGGACCAATTGTAATGAATACTCAGGATGAGTTACGGCTGGCCTTTGATGAATATCGGCAGGGTACTTTTGTGAAAAATCAACCATAAATTATTGCGAAAATCTACCGGCAAATAGCATCGATTTTATGATCAATTGCGGGGGCAAGTATTTTGCTGGGCATTATTATTTCCGGCCGGTTCAGCTGTTTTTTGATCCTTTGAGTTTTTCGTAGTCCTCTTTTGTTTTATGATGCATTGATTGCAGGATATTCATCATGTTATTGAAGTGCTCGCCGATCTGCAGGGTGTAGTTGGGGGTTGAACTCTTGAACACCGGACACTCAGAGCAGGCTTTGTGCTTTTTGGTAAATTCACCCTGCACCACTCCTCCGCAGTAGGTGCCGGCAATCTGCCAACAACGCATCCCCTCTGCCCCATAACAGGGACAATCTTTTTTCTGGCAATCGAGCAGTTCATAACATTTTTTCAGTGCCGGGTTTTCAAAGCGGACCGCGAAATTCTTTTCCGCCACAACCTGGTCCATCAGGCCGGACAATTTGTTGAGGGCCTCTTCCATCTCGTTTTTGTGATTGATTATTTCCGTGGAGCGTTTGGCGACCAGCTCTTCGAGTTTGTTCTGGTGGGCCTGGTTGATTTCTTCCAGTCTTTGGCGTTGCATGGCGTTTTCAATGTTGATCAGGATTTCTTCCCGCTCAAAAGGTTTTATAATATAGCCATAGGCGCCAAGGCCAAGGGTTCTTTTGGCAATCTGGGGGTTGCTGACGGCGCTGATCATGATGATTGGTAAATTTTTGTGTTTGAGGGTGGTCTTGTCAAGAACTTCCATGCCGGAGATCACGGGCAGCATGATATCCAGAATCATGAGGGCAAAAGTTTCCTTTTCCAGCAGGTCCAGGGCAATCTGGCCGTTTTCCGCAGTCTGGCATGAATAGCCTTCTGCGGTCAGCCAACGGACCAAGAGATCACGAATCGGTTTTTCATCGTCAACAATCAGAATCTTTTTTGTGGAGCTCAGCATATTTTTTGTCCCTGGTATTTGAAAATTTTCGGACGGCGCTTATTCTGGTTTGCCGTGATTTAATGATTTTATTTTTGTCCTTGGCGGAATCGACCTGTAGTAAAAAAGTGGTCGGGGCCAGGCTGGTCCTTGCGCGGCAGCGAAGGATATCTATAATTATCCTTTTATCGCGACGGCTCGTCAGGCTATGGCGAGATTGAAATTTGATTATGGCTTTTCTCCAGAGCCCAGGTGATTTGGCAAGGAATTAAAATGATTCTGATCGGGGTTAAAAATTGTTTGTGCAAGAAAAGCATGGATTCACTCTGAAAAAAAGAAACTAAGTAGCATTTTATTTGTATATTCTATGCTAGGTGGTAGATGATATTGAAGTCAAGGGGCATTGTTGTCTTTTTAGGCAATGGTTAAGAGAACGGTCGTTTCTTTCCGCTTCGATTTGCGATCTTGTTTGCCCTGTCTTGATTGAGGCGGGTTGCTATTTTTTAAAAAATTGTATTAACCATTTTGCTTATTTGTTTTATGGTTCTGCAAGTTATGACTGCATGAAATTGTCGCATCAGGAGATATCTAACCATTACCCGTTGATTGGTGAGAAATAGTGAGTGATATCCGGATAGAATATATTTTTACCTGGGCGAATGGGCGGGCCGTTTTTGAGCTGGAGCTGGATGATGAAACCCTGGCCCTGAAGGAAAAACCTCTGATCGGTCTGCCGGCCTGGACCAAACTCGATTATTACCAATGTCCGAATTGCCCCTTGCATGTTGATCAGGTTCACTATTGTCCTGCCGCAATCAGTTTGATCCCGGTTATTAACAATTTTATCAATGTTGATTCGTGTGATGAGCTGGAAGTGGAGGTCAGTCTTTTCGGGCGCCGGATAATCCAGAAGGCCTCCGCCCGGCGGGCCATCAGTTCGATCATGGGGCTGCTCTTTGCCGCCAGCGGCTGTCCGCACACCAGGTTTTTCAGGCCCATGGCTCGCTATCACCTCCCTTTGTCCAATGAAGATGAAACTACCATGCGGGCTGTGTCGATGTATATGGTCGCCCAGTATTTTAAATATAACAGTGATGGTAAACCGGATTTGGAGCTGGCGGGGTTGAAGGCAATTTATGAGGAGATACAGGTTGTCAATATGACCATGGCTGAAAGGTTGCAATCCCGAGACGGGACCGCTTCATCAATTAATGCCATGATTCTGCTGGACATGTATGCCAAGACGGTCCCTTCCGCGATTGAAGATACCCTGGAGGATTTAAGGTATCTGTTCAACTCCTATATCGAAGAATAGCACCTAACCTGGTCTCCGTGGTGTCCCGTGGTAATTTTTTTGTCGCAGTGCCTTGCTTGTCCTGCTTTGAGTTCTTTGCCAAGACCATAAGGTTTTTCCTTTATTTTATCGAATACCTCCTTAGGCTAAGGTCTTGGCCGCTATTAAATTTTGGCTGGTGGTTTGTATCTCTGATGAGGCCCAGCCTTTTTTTGGCCTTGCTTATCCGTCAGTTTGTATTTCCCGCCATATATTAATTTTGTATTTGAAGATTAATAAAAATCATCATGCAATAGTAAAGTCCATTGAGGGGTCTTATTTTTTTATAACAGGCTTAAAGATCAGAGGATCAGATGATTATTACGGATATCGATAGTTAGCAGCGGAAAATAAAGGTGGGTTTTAATTTATGCGAATTGCCAAGCTTTTTATGGATCAACCAATGATCGCAAAACAATGCGCCTTTGTTGTCGGGATGGGTGGTTATATAATGATGGCCGCTAATCCGGCCTGGGCGGTCCAGGCCCATGGCGGCATTGAAGGATTGGTTGCGCATCAGATTGGTCATCTGTTGTTTGTCGTAGGAATGGGATATTTATTATTTCGTCTGTATAAGATAGAGATGGTTGGCCCCGGCTGGTTTGAATTTAAGGGATTCTTATGGCTTATATTGGTCTGGAATTTTCTGACCTTTTCCGGCCATTGGCTGAACGAGTATGTGTCGCCGGCAAAATTCGCTAAAGTGGATGGGCACACGATAGCCTTTTATCTTAGAAGTTTAACCGACGCTTTTTTTTATCTCACCAGACTTGATCATTTGTTTCTGGTTCCGGCTCTTGCCTTTTTATTGCTTGCGCTGCGAAAATGGAGGTTGCAGGAATGACTGCTTCCTGGATGCCCGTCATTTTTGTCGAAATCATCGGCTCCATTTTGACCCTGGGCATCGCTTTTGGGTGTGCGATTATTTCTCGGCAATGGACGCAAAAAAAGCCGGAAGACATTTTCCGCCATTATATTTATCTATTAACTATCGCCATTGTATTTTTTGCCATCTCCCGCTCCTTTGGCCATCTGATCAAACAGATTCTGCTGTTAAACGATCTGGGAAGTATTTGGCAACAGATCGCCCCCTTCAGCGGCGCAATTAACTCCACTGCCTTTGTGGTCATTTTTGCCTTTGGCCTTTATTTTCACCGTTTCCAAAAAGTGCATTTGGATATTGAGAGGCATCAAACCCGGCTCGAACAGGAAGTTGCAGTTCGCAAGGAGGCGGAAATCAGCTTGCAGTTGGCTAACGCTAAAGTCGCCTCCGAGAAACTCAAGCTTGAAAATGCCAACCGGGAATTTAAAAATCTTCTTAAACGCTCCCATACAAATATTAAGGAACGGTTTGCCAATCAGAACCTGCTCAAATGCTGGGAAGTAACAAATTGCAGAGCTGAAAAATGCCCAAGTTATGGCTCCGAGGACCGACGGTGCTGGCAGAAAGTTGGGACCTTTTGCGCCGGACCGGAGCATATCAAGCTCGCCGAAAAGATCCGCCATTGCGAGTCATGTGAGGTGTATTTACATGCGACCAGTGATCCCATCACTTCCATCGGAGAGTATTTTAATAATTTAATGAGTATCCTGGAAGAGCGGGCGATGGAACTGGAAAAGGCCAGCCGGGAAGCGGCGCAGGCTTCCCGGATCAAGAGCGAATTTCTGGCCAACATGAGTCATGAGATCAGGACCCCGCTGGCCGGAATAATCGGCATGTTGGAACTGGCCATCGGGAATAGTGTTGATGAGGAGCAAAATAACATGTTCTTTACGATCAACTCCGAGGTCGACTCTCTTTTATCAATTATTAATAATGTCCTTGATTTTTCAAAGATTGAAGCCGGCAAGCTGGAGCTTGAAAAGATCCCGTTTGACCTCGGGGCGATGATTGAAGATGTTTCTGCCTCCCATGCACTAGGCGCTCATCGGAAGCGGTTGGAACTGGTTTCTTTGATTGATCCGGCAACCCCTTTGCAGTTGGTTGGTGATCCGGGTCGATTGCGGCAGATATTAACCAACCTGATCGGCAACGCCCTTAAATTCACCAACGAGGGTGAAATTATGGTGCAGGCCGGGATGGTTGAAGATCTTGCTGATGCCGTCAAGATCCATTTTCAGGTCACGGATACCGGGATCGGTATTCCGCCGGACAAACAGCAATTAATCTTTGAGAGCTTTACCCAGGTTGATGGCTCAACCACCAGAAAATATGGCGGCACTGGTCTGGGGACTTCGATCTGCAAGCAACTTATTGCCATGATGGATGGTACGATCGGGGTGGACAGCGAGGAAGGCAAAGGCAGCAATTTTTGGTTCACCATTGTTTTTAAAAAACAAAAAGATAATCAGTCAGAGATCGGCCCTCTGATCGATAATGATCTTTTTGGTTTGCGTATTCTGTTGGTTGACGATAACCAGGCCAGTCTGGCCGCAGTGAAGACATATTGTCTGTCATGGGGTTGTCAGGTGATTGCGGCGGCAAGCGGCAGTGAAGCCCTTGCGCAATTAAAAGAATCCATGGCCTCTCCGGCCCCGTTTAATCTGATATTGACTGATCAGCAGATGCCCGGGATGGATGGTTTTGAGCTGGTTGCGCAGATCAGGACCGGTCTGCCGACCACCACCATCCCGATTGTCATGTTCACCTCGGTTGACAGTCCTGGGGACGGTAAACGTTGCCTGGAAAAGGGAATCAGTGGTTATTTAACCAAACCAATCAGACGTAAGGCGCTTTTCAATGCCATGAAAACAGTCCTTGGCTTTGCCCTGCCTGAAGAAACTATGGCAGCGCAAAATCAGATAATTCCCCAATCGCATATTGAAAAATTTGGGGCAAATATTCCAAGGGTCTTGCTGGTTGAGGACTATCCGACCAACCAACAGGTGGCGACCATGCATCTGGAAGGGGCCGGATATCAGGTTGAGCTGGCCGAGAATGGCAGGCAGGCGGTAGACGCGTATCAGTCAAGGTCCTACGATATTGTCCTGATGGATGTGCAGATGCCGGAGATGGATGGCTATGAAGCGACCCGTCTGATCCGGGATTTTGAGCGGGAGAAAGGGAATAGAACGCCGATCGTGGCGATGACTGCTCACGCCTCGGAAGAGGACCGGAGCAAATGTCTGGCGGCGGGCATGGATGATTTTATTTCCAAACCGCTGCGACGAAAAACTCTTTTGCTCATCTTGGCAAAATGGCTGGGTGAAAAGAACTCGACGGCCAATGTCGCCAAGGCAAAGATAAGCACGGCGCCAGGGGATGTTTTTGCCGGAGAGACGGAAGACCCTCCGGTGGATTTAAATTTTGCCTTGCATGAGTTTCTGGGGGATAAAGAATTATTGCAGGAAGTAGCGGTGGCATTTATCCAGAGCGCCCAGGAAAGAATGGCGTTAGTCGGCGCGGCCATTATGGCCGGGGACGGTAAGGTCATCAGCCATGAAGGTCATACCCTGAAAGGCGGCGCGGGGACCCTTTGTGCCGAAAAACTTGCCGCAATCGCCTATCAGCTTGAAAAAGCAGGGGCGGCTGAAGATTTTGCGCAGAGTGCAAAATATTTTGCTCAATTTAAAAATGAGTTTGAGCGGTTTGTTGCTTTTGTAAAAAATATGTAATAATAAATATGCAGAGTTAATCTGGGCTTTTCGATCATACGCCTGCGAAGTTGGTGTTTATCTCTTCTGAGTGTCCCCCCAGATGGACTTCCGCCAGAGCGCAACAATCAATCAATTAATAGGGGCTGAACATGAAAATTCTTATTGTTGATGATGACCGGACGATTCATTTGGCTTATACCAAACCCCTTAAAAAAAGCGGACATGAGGTGCTCAGCGCCTATGATGGGCCGGAAGCTCTTGAGATGGCGGTTGCCCATCAACCGGAGATAATTGTTTTGGATTTGACCATGCCCGGCATGGATGGTCGTGACATCTGCAAACAGTTGAAGAATGCGCCGGATACCAAGCAGATCAAGATAATCATGCTGACCGCTAAGGACACTCAGCATGACCGGTTGTTGGGGGTGGAATTGGGAGCCGATGAGTATCTGACTAAACCATGTTCAATTTTCTACCTGGAAATGGCCATTAACAAAATTATTCGCAAGATGTGATGGCTCGGGGGAATGGTCTCTCGGATATTTAATCAATAAAAATAAATAAACGCTGATTTCTGTTTCCCCATCAGTGACGCTTGCCTGCCTTTTTTATACCACAGGGGCATAAGTCTCGTTTGAGTCGACAAGCGACTCAACTCAGCTTTATCCACGATCTTGCCTGCCAACCGCAAAATTTCTTCCCCCGATTTAATATTTTCCCTGCCATCTTCTTCTTGCTGAAATTGCTTTGAATTACTAAAGATAAATTTATTGCTGGTTGTCTTGTTTTTAAATTCGAGGTGACAAAATCATGAATGAACTAGAGCGTAAAGCATTTTTCAAGAAGACTTTTGATACCGTGGCTGAAGGCTATGACAATTCGGCCCTGCGGTTTTTTACGGAAAGTGCCGGACATGTTCCAACCTGTTTAGGGTTGAAGGGCGATGAACAGGTCCTGGATGTTGCAACCGGCACCGGTAATGTGGCGTTGACCCTGGCCGGCCATCTCCCGGCGGGTCATGTGACCGGGATAGATTTTTCGGCCGGGATGCTGGCTCGGGCTGCGCAGAAGAAAGAGGCCCAGGGCATTGCCAACGCTACTTTTGTGGAAATGGACATGCAGCAGATCACCTTGCCGGACGGTCATTTCGATGCGGCGGTCAGCGCCTTTAGTATCTTTTTTGTTGAGGATATGGCCCGGCAGCTTGATCATATCGCGGCTAAGGTGAAAAGTGGCGGGAAAGTAATGGTCACTTCTTTTGCCGAAGAGTCGTTTTCGCCGCTGGTTGGGAAATTTATGGCCCGGCTGGAAGAGTTTGGGGTTGAACCGCCCCCGATGACCTGGAAGAGGATCGCTTCGGAAGATAAATGTATATCGTTGCTTAAGGCGGCCGGTCTGGAAAAGGCCGATAGTTTTGTCAAGGACCACGGCTATTATCTGCAAAATGGTGAAGAGTGGTGGTATCTCGTATGTAACGGCGGTTTCCGGGGGTTGGTTGAACAGTTGGCGCCGGAAGACCTCGGCAGGTTCAAAAATGAGCATCTGGCTGAAATCGAAGAACTCGCGACTGGTGACGGAATCTGGCTGGAGATGAAGATCTTATACAGTATCGGTTGCAAGGCATAAGCCGAAGAGGTTTCTTTGTAGAAAGTCTTAGATGACGATCGGCAGTTTGCGCACAATCATGATCTGTTCCGGACTGACCTGGGCCTGATAAGCCAGAATTTCCACCCCCTGTTTATAGACCTGGCCGAGGATCTCGGCATAAAGCGGATCAATCTGGCGGGCCGGGGTGAAACAATCGGTGTCTTCCCGTTGCACGCAGAAGAGGATCGCCGCCCGGTGGCCTTCTTTTTTTAGTTTCAGCAGTTCGTGCAGATGTTTGGTGCCCCGGGCGGTAACTGCGTCCGGGAACATGGCGGTCTTTTCCTGGGCCATGGTGCAGTTTTTTACTTCCAGCCAGATTTTTGATTCCCCATTCTGTAAAAGAAAGTCCAGGCGGCTTTGGCCGGTTTTCACCTCGGCCCTGATCGTGTCAAAGGGCAGGAGTTCCTGAATGATTCCGTGCTCAATTGCTTCCTTGACCAACCTGTTGGTCAGCGAGGTGTTGATCCCGATCCAGGTCTGGTTGACCCGGACCATCTCCAGGGTGTGCGGATATTTGCGGTTTGGATTAGCGGAGCGGGAGATCATTGCCGCAAGTCCCGGGGTCTGACAGCCCAGCATGCTGCCGGAATTGGGACAGTGCACGGTGATAATGCTGTGGTCGGCCAACTCCACATCGGCCAGGAAACGCTGGTAGCGGCGGACAAGGATTACCGGTTGCAGTTTCTGCGCAAAGTTCATTTTTGTTTTGTACCATGAAATAATTAAAAACCAAAGGTTCCGGCCGGTGGCTTTCGTCCGGTAAAGTTGATATACTTTATGGTAGATGATTCCCCGGCAAAAAATTATTTGGCGGGATAAATTTGTCTTGGCGGGAGATATGGTTCCGGGATTATGGATAAACCTGAAAAGAATCGGCAACGGGTGAAAAAAGCGGTAGCTCTTCGTTATGACAAGGCGCGGGACCAGGCGCCGAAGGTAATCGGCAAGGGCAGCGGTCACATTGCCGAAAAGATCCTCGAACTTGCCAGGGAGCATGGCATCCCCGTCCAGGAGGATAGCGACCTGGTTGAAGTTCTCTCCTCCCTTGATTTGAATGAACAAATTCCCCCTTCCGCCTATCTGGTGGTAGCCGAGATCCTAGCCTTTATCTATCGCACCAACGCAAGTTTCAAGCCTTAGGCGTGAGCTTGGGTTCATCGCCGGGCGGCATTTATAATAACTTGAATTTTCAGAAGATGGGTCTATGGTGAAATCATCTGTGATAAAAATTAATGGTCATTGAAGTAGACTTAAAGGAGACGGTTGTGAAAATATTCAAGAAAAAAACCCTGACCGGTTTGGCCCGGACCTGCGGTTGAGCGGCTAAAATTGGTCCGACGGATCTGTCGGACGCGCTTGCCGGACTTACCCCCCCCAATGATGCCAATCTATTGGTCGGCATTGAAACAGCCGATGATGCGGCGGTCTATCGTCTGTCCCCTGAAATTGCCATGATCAATACCGTGGATTTTATCACCCCGCCGGTTGATGACCCCTATTGGTTTGGCCAGATCTCCGCCGCCAATTCGATCTCCGATGTTTATTCCATGGGTGGCAAGCCGCTTACCGCCTTGAATGTGGTGATGTTCCCGTCCAAACAACTGGATATGGGCATCCTGAAAGATATCCTGCGCGGCGGCCATGATAAAGTTGTGGAGGCCGGGGCTTGTCTGGTCGGCGGTCATACGGTCGATGATGAAGAGCCCAAGTATGGTCTTTGCGTCAACGGAGTGGTTCATCCGGACCGGATTATCACCAATGCCGGATCAAAGACCGGCGATGTCTTGATTTTGACCAAACCACTGGGTTCCGGTGTTTTGTTTAACGCGGTGCGCTCTGGGAAAATGGATTTTAAGGAACTGGAAAGAACGGTCCTGCCTTCTCTTGCCGCGTTAAACGGGGCGGCGATCGAGGCGGCGCTTAAATTTGATTTGCATGCCTGTACCGATATTACCGGCTTTGGTATTCTTGGCCATCTACTGGAGGTCGCCCATGGCAGTAATGCGCACGTCGTGTTGAGCTATAAAGATCTGCCGTTTTATCCCGGCGCCCTTGAGATGTATAAAAAAGGTGAGACTACCGGCAGCAACAAGGCCAATCGGGCGATGGTTGCCAAACATAAACTTGAGATGGCGGTTTCTCTGTCCAGCCACCAGGATGAATTGCTTTATGATCCGCAGACCTCGGGGGGCCTTTTACTCTCGCTGCCGGCTGACCAGGCGGCAGATCTGATCGCCCAATTAAAAAAGATCGGGACGGGGATTGCGGCCCGGATCGGCGAGATTGTCGATCAACCGGTCGGCATTACGGTGGTCTGATTAATGGAGCTGTTTCTGCTTATCGGCGTTCTCGGGTTGGTCTGTGGTTTTCTTTCCGGCTTGCTGGGGATTGGCGGCGGCATAATCATGGCGCCGCTTCTGCTTTTTGTGCCGCCTCTTTTCGGACTTGAACCTTTTACCATGCGAACCGTGGCTGGACTTACCATTGTCCAGGGTCTGGTTTCCTGCCTGGTGGGAGCTTTTGTCCATCATAAACATAATTTTGTATCCGGTCGGCTGACGGTCTGGATGGGCAGCGCCATATTTATCGCCTCCCTTTTGGGCGGGGTCGCCTCAAAGTATGTCGCCAACAATATACTGCTGATCTTATTTGGTGGTTTGGCGATTCTGGCCGCCGGGTTGATCTCCATTTCAATCAAGGATGATCAGGAGTCGCCCGATGTCAATAATCTGGAGTTCAGCATTTGGCGTGGGGTTTCGGCCGCGACCGGAGTCGGGGTGCTGGGGGGGATGGTCGGGCAGGGCGGCTCTTTTATTCTCATTCCGCTGATGACTTCTTTTGTCCGGATCCCGACTCGGATCGCGGTCGGCAGTAATCTGGCCATCGTGATGCTGTCAACCGGGGCGGCCTTTCTCGGCAAAGCCCTGACCGGTCAGATCGAGTGGCTGTTAGCCATTCCAATCGTGCTGACCGTCGTTCCCGCCGTAACTCTCGGCGGATACGTCAGCCAGAAGGTGCCGGTCCTCATGCTGCGCCGCCTGTTGGCTCTGTTCATTGGCTTGGCGGCGATCAGGATCTGGCTGTCGGTGCTTCCTTTTTAATCTTTGAAGGTTTTATTTTGGCTGTCGGACTTTTTTATCTGAAGTTCTCTTTTTTATCCCAGGGCCACGTCGAGGATCATCATGACCGAAAAACCGGTCATCGTCGCCATGGTTACCAGATCGATGTTTTCATATTTTCTCTGGGATTCCGGGATTAGTTCCTCCACCACGACAAAAATCATTGCGCCGGCCGCAAAACAAAGGGCGTAGGGGAGGATGTTTTGCATTTTCAGGACAAACAGCGCGCCGATCACCCCGGCGATTGGTTCGACCAGGCCGGAGGCCTGGCCCATCAGAAAGCTTTTCCCCTTGCTCATCCCTTCCCGTCTTAAGGGTAACGAAACCGCTGCGCCTTCCGGGAAGTTTTGAATTCCGATGCCGATGGCCAGGGCAATGGCGCCGCCAATCGTGGCCGAGGGGAGGTTTGCCGCCACCGCCCCAAAGGCAACGCCCACCGCCAGCCCCTCCGGGATATTGTGCAGGGTGATCGCTAAAACCAGCAGGGTGCTGCGTTGCCAGGAGGTCTTGATTCCTTCACTTTTATTGATACTCAGGCCGGGATGCAGGTGGGGTAGAAATTTGTCGGTTAGACGCATGAAAATTCCGCCCCCCATAAAGCCGATCACCGCAGTCAGCCAGGGGACCTGTCCTAACTGCCCCGCCATTTCTATGCCTGGCGCAAGCAGGGACCAGAAGCTTGCGGCAATCATTACCCCCGCCGCAAAGCCAAGCATTGAGTCCATCAGTTTATGGTTGACGGTCCGGGTGAAAAACACCAGGGCAGCGCCAATTGCGGTGACCCCCCAGGTAAACAGGGTGGCGAGAAAAGCCTGCATAATGGGATTGAATTGTTGAATGAAGTCGCCCATGGTTATAGCTCTCCCGGCAGATCAATTGATTGATTTATGGTTTTTTTGGTTGGGTCTTAGCTGGGAATTTACATAATATCCTGTTTAAAAACTATGGTTTTATGTTGATTTCCAGTCGTTCAAGGGCCGTCGATCCGGGCAAAGCATTGACTTTTGATTGATGGCCGTGGCAATGGTCACTGAGCGGGGGGTGGGATAATCGTTTATCTTCACTGGGAAGGTAGGTGACGGCCTTAATTATGATTGGAAATAGATTGCTTCCGTAAAAGCCTGACGGTATTGCTGACAGCCGTTGCTGTAGGATGCCCGTTGCGCTGCTAATTTTGCTTCGGTCCGCTATCGCCGAATAAATGGCGGTGAAAAAGGAGGCCGGTTGATTGGTCTTTGTTTTTTAAGCGAGGTGATCTTTTGCCGTTTGCAGAGCGATATTTTTGTCCTTGGTAAACAGATGCCACTTCATTTTTGATGAATGAATCCCGGCCTTTTTGTCCTGGCCTCGGCTGAGATACCAGTGGCCAAAGCGCTCAACCGTGGAAAATGGGTGATTTTCCGGGCAGAGCATACCGCAGGGATTAATCTCTTTGAAAAAAATGGTTTCAGCCGGGTTTTCATCAAAAGACATATTCGTCGGTAAGACGATTTGGGAGACGTCCCCTTGTTCTGCTTCCTGCTCATCCAGCCAGTCTGAAATTTTCATTTGGCGGCCCCAAATTCTTTTTCGGACTTTTGCCAGGCCTCATCAAGGGCCTGGTATGCCTCGGTAAATCCATTTTTCATATGGACCCAAGCCTCGCCGGTGCTGCTTTTTAAGCTGCCGTACCATTCGGCGACCTTGGTTCGCTGGCGGCGAAGTTCCTGCAGGCTGGCCCGGGTATTTTGGCGGGCGGTCTTATCCATTTTGTCCCAGTTTTGATCGGCCCGTTTTTCCAGGGCCTCGATGCGCTGATCAAGCTTATCCAAGGCCGCCTTTGTTTTGTTAACCGCTTCGTCCCGTTGTTCAACGGTATAGGCGTTGATCGTCTTAAGTAAATCTTTTGAATTCTGTTTGACCTCTTCGAAGGAGGTTCGCTTATTTGGTTGTTCGGCATAGCAGGGTGGGGTGAGACCGATCAAACCAACCAGGATTAATACGCTGCAGATTTTTTTGTTAAAGTTCATTGCTTCTCTCATTTTAAAATTTTGGTCGAAGGTCTCAAGTATCATCTCACATATCCGCTTTCGATTAACACAAAATTGCTTTTTGATTATTGAAGTAAGGCCCGCATCTCTTTTTTTCTGGCCTCACCTGCAAAGCTTGCTTCAATACTGTTTTTTACCAATTTTCTGGCTTGCTCCTCGGTCATCTCAAAGGCCTGGGCCAGGGCGACAAAGTTCTCGGTCATGTATCCTCCGAAATAGGCCGGGTCGTCGGAGTTTACCGTTACGCAGACCCCTTTGTGCAGCATCTCCATAATATTGTGGTCGCTCATTCGCTCAAAGACGCATAATTTGGTATTGGACAGCGGGCAGACGGTCAGGGGCATTTGGCTTGCAATCAGATGGGCGATCAACTTGGGATCGTCTGTGGCCCTGACCCCATGGTCGATGCGTGAGACCTTTAAATCATTGATCGCGGTCCAGATATACTTGGCCGGTCCTTCCTCGCCGGCGTGGGCGACCGCGCGCAAGCCAAGCTCGCGGGCCCTGGTAAAAACCCGGCTGAATTTTTCAGGCGGCTGACCTTTTTCGGAACTGTCCAGGCCGATGGCGGTAAGCTGCGCCAGAAACGGCTCCGCCTGGGTCAGGGTGGCAAAGGCCTCTTCTTCACTGAGATGACGCAAAAAACACATGATCAGCCGGGAGGTGATGCCGAATCTGGTTTGGCCATCGGTTAAGGCCCGGGAAATGCCCTTGATGACGGTTGCAAATGGAATCCCTCGGTCGGTGTGGGTTTGCGGGTCAAAGAACGGCTCGACATGGACCACGTTTTGTTGCCGGCACTTTTCCAGGTAGGCCCAGGTCAGATCATAAAAATCCTGTTCCACCAGCAGGACTTCCGCCCCTTGATAATAGATATCCAGAAAATCCTGGAGATTACTGAACTCATAGGCCTGGCGTACCTGTTCGACGGTCGAGAAGGGCAGTTTGACCTTGTTTCTGCCGGCCAGTTCAAACATGAGCTCTGGCTCCAGGCTTCCTTCCAGGTGCAAATGTAATTCGACTTTAGGCAGTGAATTCAGCCAGTCACGGGTCAGCGCCGTCATTGCAATCTCCTTGCTGCATAAAATTATTAATCGGACAGTTATTATTTATTTACGTCTTCCTTCACGGTTATCGCCTTGTCTTTTATCCCGGCGTAGAAAACAATGATTTCCGCTGGGGTATCACCTTCGTTTTCCCCGTAATGCCAGGTATCCACCACTTCCACGATGGCATCACCGGCCTTTAGGTGTAACCTTTTGTTCTCTTCGGTGACAACCGTAAGTTCACCTTTTAGCAAGATCCCGGCATTGATCACCGGATGTTCGTGGCGGGGCAATCTGGCCTTCGGCGGGATTGTGATTTTCAGGATCGTCACCTCAGGTTTGCCTTCCGCATAGTCCGGGAGAGTTCCCCCGTCCCAACTTGCACTCGTTTTCGCCATTGTCTCAACTTTGACGGCATCAAGATCTAAGGCCCAAACCTGATTTGTCAGCAGTAAGGTCAGGGCGAGGCCGCAAAAGAATTTTTTCATCGGTTTTTTCCTTATTGAAAACGGGATTAACGGCTCGAATAGAATGGCTGTTATCTTTTCCAGCAATATAGAGCTTCATCCCGGCAGTTTCTTCTGGGGGCATAAGCAATAAAATTTGCTGGTCTTCTCGGAGGGAAGAGTTAGTCCCTTATGTTATTATTGCTGGATTTTTTCATATGTTACGGGCCTTTTGAGATATTTGAACATAATGTATGGACTTGCCGGGTCAGGATGTCTTGAGCCATTTTAGAGCTTTATCTCGGTCCTGAAATACCTTTCTGTTTTTGGCGTTTCCATATAATTTTTTAAGTTCCAATACCGTCGCCATTTGATCTTTTGATATTGGGTTGTCGACTAATACGGCGGTCTTGCGTTCCAGAGAATGTTCTCCTATTTTCTGTGACCCCATGAAGGAATATGAAAACTGATTTTTATTATTAACAAGAAGTTCATAAGGTTCTTTTCTTAAATCATGCCAAAATATTTGTGCCTCCTCGGCACATTTCCGATCAATGACAGCACCTTCATTGATCGTCGCCTCGAAAATATTGTCTGTTAATTGTTCGATTTCGCAGAACGATAATTTATATTTCATGGTTGTCATTAACCCTCTATTTTTGTGGTCTGATAGTTGCGTCCTTTGTTTTTTGGGTCCAAGTTTGGCATTGGCCCTTATTATCTTAAAGGAGAATGGCACTTGTCGATGAAACCAGTCACTATCTAAAAATAGTAGCGCAAATACCAATCGAAGGTAAAGAAAAACTAAGGGATCAACTACTTTACATGGATTTGTAGATTACTTTGTGGCCGCCAATAAGCCGAGTGCCGCAATGAACGTGAATCCTGCCCCGGCCAGAAATGTGGCCGAAGCCCCGAGTGTGCTCCATAAAGTTCCCGCAATAATACTGGCCAGCAGCAACATGCCGCCACTGACCAGATTGAAGATCCCGAATCCCGTGCCTAACAGTGCCGGTGGGGTGGTATCGGCGACCAGCTTGGCCAACAGACCTTGGCTGAAGGCTAGATGTAAGCCCCATAGCGCCGCTCCGGCAAAGACCAGCAGCGGCGAGGCGGCAAAGGCCAGGACGATATCGGCCGCGATCAGCAGGGCCAGGCCGACCAGAAGCAGGGTGCGCTGCCGCATGTGATCGGCGGCGGCCCCGGCTGGATAGGCGGCGCCGGCGTAAAAGAGGTTCATCACAATCATCACCAGCGGCACGTAGCCCAGCGCCAGGCCGACATCATTGGCGCGCAACACCAGAAATGCCTCACTAAAGCGCGCCAGGGTAAAGACGGCGCCCAGCAGCACGACGAGCCAATAACGTAACGGCAGCCGCTTGACCTCAGCCAGGGTGAGCGGTTTCTTTGGCGCTCCTTTTGCAGCAAGTCGTTGGGGTTCCTGCACATAGACCAGCAATAAGATCAGCGCGAGAAAAGCCGGCGCTACTGCGACCCACATGACTGTTCTGATTTGGTTAGCGAGTAAAAGCATCAAAACCACGGCCAGCAGAGGACCGAGCAGCGCCCCGACCGAATCGAGGGCCTGGCGCAGGCCGAAGGCTGCGCCGCGCATCTGTGGTGGCGCGAGGTCGGCAATCAGCGCGTCCCGCGGCGCCCCGCGAATACCCTTGCCGATGCGATCGATAAAGCGGGCGGTGAACACCCAGCTGACCGAATCGGCCAGGGGAAAGATCGGTTTGGTCAGGGCCGCGAGCCCGTAACCAAGGCTCACCAGAAATTTGCGTCGGCCCAGGTAATCGCTGATCGCCCCCGAGAATACCTTAGTGACGGAGGCGGTCGCTTCAGCCACTCCCTCGATAATGCCGACCGTCACCATCGAGGCGCCCAGGGTGGTGACCATGAACACCGGCAGGAGGCTGTGGATCATCTCCGATGAGATGTCCATGCATAGTGAAACAAAGCCCAGGGCCCAGATGCTCGAAGGCAAGGCCCGCCACGATCTGGGCGTGGGATTGACGGCCTGCGACTTATTTACGGTTTGCCTCTTCAAGGTAATTTTAATCTCTCAGGGTTAATTCCCCGCCGCTTGCGGCGTATAAGCTAAGATGATACAAAAGGTTCATGAGTGAATATATCCACAAGAGCCATAATGTATCAGTTTTGTTGTATCATTTTGTTTGCCCAGCCAAGTATCGT
>JAHJIY010000106.1 GCA_018823175.1 Pseudomonadota bacterium | reverse complement strand
AGCGACATCCCCAGGAGCAGGGCAGTCAATAGGCGCGGCAGGCGCAGGTTGAGCACCAGGCGTTGGGCCAGCTCGTCGCCAGTCAGCCGCTCCCAGGCGATCAGCCCAGGGGCCGGATAGCGCCCGATCAACAGGGAGAGCAGGAACACCAACATCAACCCTAGTCCCAATCCAAGCAAAAGGCGCTGGCGGAAGTGATCGCGTGTCGCAGCTTGTTGTAATCCGGCGGCAACTGTCTTCTGGCTCAGGGCAGGTCTCCCCTGAACGTGGGGCGGATGTGCTGTTCGAAGAAAGCCTGGTCGAGGCCGTAAAGCGCCTGGTAGAACTGCTGCGCCTCGGCTACGATATCCATTTGCGGGAAGCGTTCGGGGTGGAGGTGGGCCGCCAGCCAGGTCAGGCCCAGGATCCAGCGCGTGTCGGGCTGATCCCAGCTGTACAGATCGCCGGGGAAGGCATACAAGCGTCCCTCCCGCACGGCGCGCAAGGCCTGCCACTGGGGATCATTTTTCAACCTTGCCACCACATCCGAAGGATTCTCGACGTAAGAGATGATAAAGATGGCATCCGCGTCCCAGGCCGCAACCTGTTCCAATGTCACCTGTGCCCAGCCTTTGCCGAGGTTGGTGTCTGCCCAAAGCGGGATGCCGCCGGCCATTTCCACCAGGCGCGTCTGCATCCAGGCCTGCGGCGGCACGTTGAACGCCACAGCGCCGTCGCGGTCGGTGTAGTACAGCATAAGCACTTTGGGTTTGACAGCCACGTCACTCACGGCCGCCTGGATTTGCGCCGCCCTGGATTGGTAAAAGGCGGCCACCTCCTGGGCGCGAGCTTCGTTTTGAAACACCTGCCCCAGGATTTCCAGGTCGCGGGTGTACTGCTCGGGGGTTTCGAAATCCACATAAATGACCGGAATCCCCAAGGCTTCGATGGGAGCGCCGACCGTTTCGGCCAGGTAACTCTTGAGGATCACCAGGTCTGGTTGGATGGCGGCGATTTGCTCGGCGCCGGCGTCCTGCTGGATCGTTGCCTTGCCGGCGTAATCGCGGTCAATCAGGGCGATGAAATTGCTCGTCCCCTGGCTGGCGCTGCCCAGCGCTACAATACGCTGCGGCGCTTCGGGGAAAATGTAGACAGCATCGGCAATTATGATCAGGGCTTTGCCGGTGATGACGATGCGCTGCGGCGGAGACGGTAAAGTGACCTGCCGCCCCAGGGCATCGGTGACAGCGACTGCCTGGGGGGCGGTGGGCGATGGAGCCAGCGTGGGCGTTTCGGGAGAGGCCGCAGTGGACGGTGTGGTTGGGGCGGGGGTCGCCGCCGGGCCGCATGCGGAAAAAAGCAGGCTGGCAACAAGCAGAAAGAAAACAGGAGAGGAGATGCGGTTTTTCATGGATTATTTTCCTTTCATTCGGATAACCCCAGATCAGGCCAGCAGGCTCCCAGCCAATCCAGGATTGAGGTCAACTGCCCAATGCGCAGCGCCAGGCCGAGGCGGTTGAAGCGCTGCCCGGCGGGTAATTCGTCCAGGCTGGTTTCCAATCGAGCCAGGCCAGATCGGATGGCAGCGGCCTGGGCGTCGATCAGGCTGTGCGCCAGGCTGTGCTCACGCGCCAGGGCAAAATACAGGCGTGTGGTGAACTCTACGCGGATCGCCCGCACGCTGCAGCCGGTCGGGGTGCGCAGCCAGGTTTCGAAACGTTGCTGCCCGGCCTCGGTCAGATGGAACAGACGGCGCGCCGGTAATTTGTCTTGCGTTTCGGTTTCGCCAAGAATCAACCCCTGGTCTTCCAACCGCTTGAGGATGTTATACACCTGGCTCAAGCTGATGTACCAGACCTGGCCCAGTTCGTCGGTTAATCGCTGGTACAGGTCATATCCGTGGGTCGGGCGCTGCGCCAGGAAACCCGATATGGCAAATTCGGGGGATAAGGCACTGGCATAAGGGGAGCTTCGAGATATACTCACTCAGTGAGTATATCTTGCCTGGGGTTGTGCGTCAAGCAATTCGGCGGCAGTGCATCAAAACTATCTTCGAAATCAACCGGTAAGATGGCTGGTATCGCCTTTGGTATGCCTGGGAATGATGAACGGCCGGACGGGTTCATAGAGTCGTTCTCCCGGGCGGGCTTCCAGGGGAGCAAATTCCGCCAGTAACCTTTCCCTGAAAGCAGTAGCGCTTTCAACTGCGCGGGGAGTACCGCTGATCAATTCCCTGCCGGGTTGCGCCGCGCATACCAGCCGGTTCGCACCTCGCTGCGCACGTCGAAATCGGGCACGTAGGGCTTGATGTCCAGCAGCGGTGTGCCGTCCAGCACATCTATGTCTTGAATTTCCAGAACATTGTCTCGTCGTTCCAGCAGGCGCACCACCGATAGCCCCAGCGGGTTGGGCCGGGCAGGGGTGACGGGTGGCAAACAGCCCCCGCAGGTGATCGTCCAGGAACGGCTTGACCCGCAGAGCGTAGCCGTCCGATTGGTGGAAAGCGTACAACAGAAAGATGTGTGAGAAGCCTTCCAGGTCTTGCAGCCCTTCGGCAAATTCGGGATAGACTTCCACCTGGCCCACTGCCTGCGAGCGGGAAGCCTGGATGGGGGTCTGGCCTTTCTCGGTGAACGGCGAATGGATCACGCCGATCGGCTCCATGACAAATTCCATGTGGTTTTCTCGGCTTTCTGGATGGAGAGCAGGCGGACGCCTTCCACTTGCTGGAAAGAGGCCCCCTGCCCCACTGTGCGCAGCGCCGCCGCTTCGTCCACCACGCGCGCACCGGAGAGTATGGTCACCCCATGGGCGAACAGTACCGGCGAGAGGGGGGTGCTCGGCTCCAGAATTATGACCGGCACCCCAGGGCGGTGCAGCGCCAGAGGCACGTGGCCTGGGATTGGGGCAACGTCTCGTTGAAGCCGGGATCGACTTCTTCGAGCGGCAAGGTTGCGATGAGATTCTGGCCAGTGTTGAAGGCTTCAACACTAGCTCCAGTAAGCTGTTTGCCACGCGCGGGTTCAGGATACTGTCACCTGGAGCGCAGTTCCGGCGCTACGGGTTGGCGACATTTGCCGTGTGGGCAAAGATCTTTCATTATTTGGATGTTGGTCACTTCTTGTGGGCGCGCCCCGCCCCGCAGGAATCAGATAGTCCCGCTTTGCAGTGGTGGGGCACTATTGCAGCGAACTCTCTGATTGGGTTATTGATGTTATGGCGACTGGGCGGTTTCAGGGCGATTAGTCCAAGTATGTGGCTGGTTCTACCGCTGATACTCATTGTGTTGTTTGGTCTGCGTTATCTGGGCATGTGGCTGGTGGCGCGTCGGCAAGGACTTACGATACGGTTCCGTGCTTGGGAATCGGGATTTCCGCTCAGCACAGCCATCGCGCTGGCCTTTGTTGGGGCGATGTACCCGGTGCCAGGTGGCGTCTATCCCACAACAAATCAGTGGTGGAATCGAGACTTGCTTCCCAAGCTGGGCTGGACCGCATTGGCCGGAACTCTCCCAGTATTGCTCATCGTATGGGGAGTCTGGACGATGTTTCAGTTGGACGTACTACCGCCCTACTTGAAAGCTTGGCTGAACGTAATGCTCCTGGTGGGCAGGCCGTTGGTTCTTTTCGATATTGCCATGCCGTTTTTCCCGTTCGTCAGTTTCAACGGGCGGCGGTTGTGGGACTGGAACAAAACCGTCTGGACAGTGCTGACTACGGCAGCTGTCGCGGTGTCCTTGGTTTAGTGTTTGAGACCATTATCTCTCGAAGACTGGTCCGGTTTGAAATGTCGAGAGCCTTGTTCATGCCTGGTCCACACCAGTATCATAGAGATGATCGGCGGCTAAGTTATGGTCAGCGGGGCAGTCACCCACCCCGCTGCCACTCCCGAACCGGACTCCCCAAAGGGATTGCTGCGCTGATGAAACTTTCGCTAGCACCCTGACCGGTGAACTTCATCATGGCAGT
>JAHJIY010000004.1 GCA_018823175.1 Pseudomonadota bacterium | reverse complement strand
GCTTCATGGCAGCCTCCTTGGCTTTGATTTGCTGGATACAAAACAATACCACGGAATGCCATGAAGCTCAATTATTTCAATACTTTATCAGTAAATTACTCTTGCCTCGTAATCGATTTGTATTTTGCAAGAGGCTCAATTGTTTTAAATATTTTTGGCAGCGTTCTCTGCCTGAGGGTTAAAAGTCAATGTTCCGCATAAATGGTATAAACTAAAAGGAAGTTATTATGTCCAATCTAATTATTTTGAAGCTAAGAGTGGCCGTTGTTTTTTTTATATTGTTTTCATCTGTCTCCTGTGGGGGATTGCGGCAGGTGGATCAGACGAAGGATCCTGTTTCGCAATTTGTTTTTGTCGAGCAGGATGGCAGTCTCTTCGCCAGATATGCCCCCGCATTTATTCTTGAAGAGTCAGATAAAAGTTTCAATCGAATAGGGACCCCGACAGTACGTGATGATGGAAACGGTAAACCTGAAATTTATGTCGATCCTATTCGGCCAACCATCTACTCAATGGAACAAAAAATTAAGGTTAAGGGCGGGGACTATACTAATCTTATTTACCGGGTTCATTTTGAGGGAACTCCTTTCACTCATTTGACCGGGGGCAAAAATCTCGGGCTGTTGATTATTGTGACTTTAGGGAAGGATGAAAAACCTTTATTGATAACTACGGTTCATACCTGTGGCTGTTTTCTGGCAATTATTCCGACTTCAAATCTGTCTGCAAAGTCATATCCCGAAGGTTGGGATCTTGGCGGCCATGATGTTTTTGGTGAGCGGTTGCCCGGTCTTCTTGAATTCAGGCAACCGGAGAATGATCAGGATCGACTTGTTTTTCGGATTAGAAGCGAAACCCACCGGATTATGGGTCTTGACTTGATTTCGGAGGAGGATTTTGTCTCGCCTCCTGAGTTGGTTCCAGCTTCTTTAAGGCCAATGGCTGATTTGCACAAACTGCCTTTCGGTGATTCGCAAGTTTCATTTTTTGAGGTTGAAGGTTGCCGCAAGGGGTATGTCCGGAACAGTCATAAACCTTTTGAGAGAATGTTAATGAGTTGGTGGGCGATGGATTGGCGGATTGGCGAGGACAAAGATTTAGGACCAAGTGCGGAGACGGGAACAATATTTTATACAAGTCTCAAGTTTTGGGCGCGCAAAAAGTCTGATCTCTGGAATTTTAAAGATTTCCTTAAATATTGGGGTTGGAAGTTAGTCCCTCTGGAATAAATATATAGATCGAACCATAAAGTTGACGATCAGAAACCACAACCTCAAGCGGCAACGAAAACTGGAGAGGTGCTTATCCCCATCAAGCGGGTCCTAAATAGCGGTCCCGAAGGGTAGGACGATCTTCCAGTTTTGCTTGGTTAAACCAATTCTTCTAATACACTTCTGAGTACCTGCAGAGAGTATGGTTTGGTCATCGCCACCTTGAAGCCGTGTTCCCGGCAATTGGCCAGGATCGGGTCATCGGCATAACCACTTGCCACGACGGCTTTGACCTGCGGATCAATCTCCAGTATTTTTTTTAGGGTTTTTTCTCCTCCCATGCCGCCGCGGATGGTCAGGTCGAAAATTAATAAATCAAAAGGTTTGCCATCTTCCCGAGCCTGGTTAAATTGAGTAATGGCCTCTTGCCCGGTTTGAGTCGCCTCGACATCACAGTTTAAGCTTTCTAACATGTCGATTGCTACTCGGCTTACCTTCTCCTCGTCTTCCAGTAGAAGAACTCTGGCCGGAATGGAGCCAGACCTGGAGGTCATGGCATCCTCGGCATGATTATCTGTCTGTTCGATTTCCCCGGCACATGATGGGAGGTAAATCTTGAAAGTTGTTCCCTTTCCTTTTTTGGATTCCACCCCGATAAATCCCTTGTGCTTGGAAATTATGGAATGGGCAATAGCTAATCCTAGTCCCGTCCCTTTCTTTGTCCCCATATTTTTGGTCGTGAAATATGGGTCAAAGATCATAGGGATGATATTTTCATCTATTCCCGGCCCATTGTCTCGAATTTCTATTTTTAGATATTTGCCCGGTGCAAGAGGGATGTCGCTCTTGTCTTCGATCATGGAGTTTTCGGCTTTGATCAGCACCTCTCCACCGTCGGGCATCGCCTCCTTGCAGTTAAGCATGAGATTATGAATAACCTGGTTGATCTGGCCCTTGTCAATAACGGTTGGTTTCAGGTCCTCGTTAAGTTTAAAAGCTGTGCTTATCTTGGAACCACTCAGACTGAAATAAACGGCATCTTTTAGAAGGTCGGCAATGGAAGTTACTGATTTTACCGGTTCGCCGCCCTTGGAGAAAGTAAGGAGTTGGCCGGTTAGGTGTTTGGCATGTTCGCAGGACTTGCTGGCTTTGGTTAGCCATTTATATACCTGGGAACCGGGATCAACATTCATTTGTGATAAATCTATGTAGCCAAAGACCGATGTGAGTAAGTTGTTGAAGTCATGGGCTATTCCACCCGCTAGCACTCCGACTGATTCAATTTTTTTTATTTTCAATAGCTCTTCTGCTATTTTATATTTTTCGGTTTCGTCGCGGAAGACCAGGGCAGCGCCGATGATCCGGTTGTTTTCATCCCTGATCGGTGCGCCGCTATCGGCAATCTGTCTTCTTGTTCCATCTTTTCCGATCAGAACAGTATAGTCGGTAAGTTCGATAACTTTTCCGGAGGTAATGACTTTTGTTGCAGGATTGTCGCAGGGTTGTTCCGTGTCGATGTTGACAATCTGGAAAACTTCTCCAAGCGGCCGACCAACTGCATCCTTGTGGGTCCAACCGGTCAGTTTTTCGGCCACTTTATTGATCAGGGTGATTCTGGTGTCGATATCGGTGGTTATGACGCCGTCTCCAATGCTTCTTAAGGTTACCGACAATCTCTCTTTTTCGGTGGCAAGGGATTGTTCTGCTTCTACCCGTTCTTTGATCTCTGTTTGCAGCACCACGTTGAGTTTGGATAATTCCTGGGTCCTTTCCTGTACGCGAAGTTCCAGATTATCGTAAGAATTTTGCAGTGCTGATTCTATTTTTTGGCGATCGATAATCTCATTTTGCAGTTTGATGTTGATTTCTTCCGTTTCCTCTTTGGCTTTTAATGCTTCCTTGGCGGAAAGTTCGATCCGGCCGGAAATATTTCGGACCATTATCCAGCCCATGATTGACACCAGGATTACAATAACCGCAAAAATTGTGGTGCTGAGGATGCCATTTTGTAGCCGATTATGAATCTCTTCCTGGATGCTGCGAATGCTGTTGTTGGTGTTTTCGTCAATTTCCGCTAAGACGGCCAGAATTGATTCGCGCCGGGATTCGAATTTCTCCTGGACTGTGAGTTGCGAACTTAGCGCAACTCCAAATTCTGTCACTTGTCGGTTGTAAATCGGGATTTGAGTAAGGATTTCTAGCGCTCGCGAACTGATTCTGGAATCAGCTGAAGTCAGGGTCCGCAGGGTATTTTCCAGGACTGCTATGTTGGTGGTTACCGTCATTTTGTCTACCGGTATTGCATGGGGGGTATTTATCCCCAACAGGCCGATATTTTTGTTGGCGACCACGGTCTCGATCATTATTTTGTTTTTCAGAACTTGTTCCTGGCAGAGAGGCAACAGGATGTATATCTGCTCTAATCCTCTGGTGTCTTGGCCCGAGAGGGCATAGTCGATCATCATGTTCCCCGTTTCCTCTACCATGATGGTCAGTTGGTCGGTGAAGTGCCGACCTGTGGCGTCGAGTGCCAGAATGATTTTGTTGGTGGAAATGTATTTTTGCAGGAGATTATCTAATTCCTTTCGGTAATCGTTAAGCCTGTCTTGGAGCAGGAGGTTGGTTCCCGCCGATTCCTGATTGTTGTCCTGGTCAAGGACAAGATCAAAACTTTTCAGAAGTCTTTGGCGTTCAATGGCCAGCAGTTCGACATTCCTCAGGTTTTTGAGCAATAAATCCCGAATTTCCAATTCCAGTCTGATCAGTGATTCCCGTAATTTTGAACCGTTGATGATGGTCTGAATATTGCTTTTCACCTCTTCATCGACAAAACCGCGCATATCTCTGAAAGTTTGCAGGATAGCGATAAAGGCAAAAGTAACCACCGCCAGGGTCACGAGGCTGATGATGGCCAGTTTCTTTGAGTTATAGTATATTGGTAATTCTAGTTTTGGGGGCATGGCACACAAGTCAACCCGTGGATAGTGATTGTCGGATTGCGACTTTTCATCAGTTACTCCGGACACTTTATTGTGAAAGCCATCAATTATCGATCATTACTATTTTGGTACCGATGATCGCCTCGGGCGGTAGTTTCAGCCCCCGGTTCTTGATGGTGTTTATGTTGATGTAGCGTCTGCCGTTTCTGTTCTGGTTGATTGGTATGTTCTTGATCGGTTTGCCCTGCCAGATATCAAGCAGCATTTGGGCTGCTAACTGGCCTTGTTCCTTGTCTTCCTGGATTACGCCGCACAGGGCGCCAGATTTGAGCTCCCAGCTGTCGGCCGCGATTATCGGTAGCCGGGTGATTTGGGCCAGTTTTTTCTGGACTTCCATGCCTTCCATTCCTTTGCCGTTTTGATCTTCGATGCCGGTCATGTTCAGGGTCAGAATGGCATCGTTTTTCTGCTCGAGAATATTGAGATTTTTTTTCAGCTCTTCCAGATCATTGACGGCAAGGATCTCGGTTATTTCTGCGGTGTATGATGACTTCTCTTGAGCGATTTGACTGAGGTTTGAACGATTGGTTGGGTTTTCCTTGTAAAGTATGCCGATTTTTTTGATCTCCGGGACAATAATTTGAGCAAAGCTTATTCCTTCCCGGTAATGCTTTTTTTCCAGCACCCCGGTAACGTTTGATGCCGGATAGCCATATTTGGTTGCGTCATTATTCACGCCGCAGAAAATAACCGGAGTTTTCACCTTGTCTTTAAGGTAAGGAACGACAAAAAGTGATTGGGCGTTATCGTTGGCGGCAATGACTGCATCCGGTTGGAACTCTTGATAAAGGCGGTATGATTCCTCGGCTTTTTTTGGGCCCAGGGCCAGATTGTTTTTGGTGTCCAGATAGTAGTGTTTAATGGTCGCGCCCTGTAGCAGGTTTTCAATCCCCTGCAATATGTCTTTCTCTCCCGAGTAATCCTCATGGTAGCTCATTACCAACATAACTTTTTTGCCTTTGGCTAAAGGTGAATCTGCCCGTGCTTTATCCGCCCATGACAATATTGGAATTAAGGTTGCGCAGATAAGCACGATCAGTGATTTTTTGATAATTTTCTCCATGATTCCTCCCCCCCAAGGAAGTTTGATGTCTGACACTAAGTTTGGTTTATGAAATTTATCTTACCAGGACGGACCCTCTGATTGCTGCGCTGTCCAATTTTATCCCAAGTCTTTTGGCGGTAGTTACGTTGATATAGCGTTGGCCGTTTTTGTTCGAGGTTATCGGGATGTCCCGGATATTCTTGCCGTTAAGGATGTCGTACACCATGCGGGCGGCGGTTGCTCCTTGCTCCTGTCCGGTTTTGATAATTCCGCAGAGCGCCCCGGATTCGATATCGAATGACTCTGCCCCAATGATCGGAATTTGTGAAAGCAGCGATAGTTTTGCCATGGAGGTTGTTGTCTCCAGTTGTTCTCCTTGTTCGTTGATTAGCCCGGTCAGGTTCAGTGAGAATATCGCGTCTACCTCTTTTTGCAGAGTTTTGATCATGTCGACCGCTTCAGACATCGACTTAAGTTTAATAAATTTGGTGATCTTTATTGAATAGTCGGCCTGCTCTTTTTTAAGCTGTTCAACATTAAGCTCGTTTGAAAGGTTGTCTTTATAGATCACTGCCACTTTTTTGATTTTGTGGTCAATTAGTTGAGCAAAATTCAGTCCTTCTCTGACATGTTTTATCTCGACAATGCCGGTAACATTGGTGGCCGGGAAGCCATATTTGGTTGCGTCATTGTTTACTCCCATAAAGATGACCGGAGTTTTCACCTTATCTTTCAGGTAGGGCACCACAAACATGAGCTGAGCATGATCGTCGGCGGTTATTATCGCGTCCGGTTTGAAGTTTTGGAAAAGGTTGAATGCTTCCTCTGCCCGGGCTTGAGCCCCGTCATGATTCCTTTTTGCATCCAGATAATAATATTGAATTTCCGCGCCACTTAATACCGACTCGATGCCTTCCCGCTGTTGATCCTGCCAGGTGTTTCCTTGATGGTAACTCATTACCACCAGTACCTTCTTACCTTTAATTGTATGGTCTGCAGCCCAGGACGATGAGTTTATAAAGCACAGGATGATGGTGAAGAGTATAAAAGAAGTATGCTTGACGGCCTCAGGTTTCACTGAAGTTTTACCTCGGATTAAGTTGGTTTATGCCGTAATTGTTCAGATCATAATCAATTATAGTGTTAAAAATTGAGTGGAGTCAAACAGATATTGGTTGGGGCGTAATTTTCGTCTATGGTTTGATGATTAATTTTTAGCTCGTGTTTTCGACTCCTGTTATAATTGCATAAAGATTTCTTTTTTGGGAATAGCTATGAACCTGTTTTTATATTCTTTACGCAACATCTGGCGCAGTAGACAGCGAAGCGGGGTGGTGATCGGTGCCATGGCCTTTGCCGGATTTATTATGATCTGTTATGCCGCTTTGCTGGAGGGTTTTCTGCTGACGGCCGAGAATAACGCGGTTGGCATGGTGACCGGTCACTTTCAGATTCATGATCTTGGTTATCGTGATGATCCAGACTTGTACAAACTGATTAACGGGGCTGATCCCTTGATTGCAAAAATAGAAGCTCTAGGCCACCATGCGGCCGGGCGTTTGTTCGCCTTTGGCTTGGCAGCGGCCGGTTCATCATCGGCGGGGGTCAGCGTGCGAGGAGTCGACCTGGAGCGTGAGATTACGGTCAGTCGTCTCTATCAGCAGATTATGACCGGTAAATGGCTTGATGCCTCCGATCCCTTTGGGGTGGTGATTGGCCGAAAGCTTGCCCGTACACTGGGGGTGGAAGTAGGCGACGAGATGGTCTTTGTCGGTCAGGCGGCGGACGGCTCCATGGCCAATGAATTGTATCGGGTCAGGGGCATATTCAAGTCGGTGGGCGAGGGGGTTGATCGGGCCGGATTTTTTATGCTTGAAAAAACCTTTCGTGAACTGATGGTCTTGCCGGCAGGGATTCATGAAATCGCCATTTTGTCAGGGGAGGAGGGTCGATCACTTGATCAGCAGACCGCAGAGCTGGTCGCCCTCGCCCCTGGTCTTGAGGTGAAGAACTGGCGGCAGCTTCAGCCGGTGGTGGCCAGAATTGTTGATATGTCGCAATCTTCACTGTGGATTATGCTCCTGGTCACCTACGCCGCAGTGGGGATTCTCACTTTAAACGGTATATTGATGAGTGTGTTCGAACGGATCCGGGAGTTTGGCGTGATGAAGGCCCTTGGTCTTTCACCGCTTACCGTTTTTTCAATAATTACCATGGAAGCGGTTTTACAGGTGGCGGTGGCGATAGTGCTGGCTTCTGCGTTGGCCATCCCCTTATCTCTTTACGGGGAAACTCATCCTATTGACCTGACCTTCCTGGCCAGCACCTCAGCCACTGTCGCCGGGATTGCGATTGATCCGGTCTGGTATTGCAAGGTCACCCGAAATTCGATAGTGATGCCGATTATATTGATGTTTGGGGTTACCTTGATCGCCGTTATTTACCCGGCGGCCAAGGCGGCCCTGATTCGGCCGGTGCAGGCCATTTATTATCGATAATCCGGAAGAAGCCATTATGAATTTGAAAGAATTATGCGTCATGGCCTGGCGCAATATGTTTCGTAATAAACGCCGGACTTTTCTGACCGCCTTTTCGGTGGCTTTCGGGGTCTTGTTGGCCGTGACCTTTACCGCTTCCGGCGATTATTCCTACACCAATCTGATCAATACCAGCGCCAATATGGGTTTTGGCCATCTGGCGATTGAGCCGCTCGGGTTTAATGCCTACCCGACTCTGGCCAAGCGGTTGGCCAAGGGCGAAGCCAGACGACAAAGCGTTCTGGGGGTTGACGGGGTGGCGGCGGCCTACGGCAGAATTGTCGGACAGGCCATCTTCGCCACTGGCTCAAAAAGCATCGGCGGTCAGTTTGTCGCCCTAGACCCGGCCGTTGAATCACCTGAACATAATGTTTTTCTGGAGGCTATTGAGCAGGGTTCCCTTTTTGGGCCGGATGACAGCCGGGGCGTGGTGATCGGGGTGAAAATGGCGGAGAAGTTAAAACTTCATATCGGGAAAAAGTTGGTCTATACGGTGACCGACAAAGACGGGGAGATGGTCAGCGGGATCAGTCAGGTGATCGGGATTTTTCGGATCGGTGAGGATTCCGTCGATAGCTCGGTCGTTCTTTTGCCGATTAGCCGGATGCGGTCGATTTTGAACTACAACCAGGACGAGGTCTCATTGGTTTCCATCTTTATTGATGACCAAAGAAAGGCCGATGCCATGGTGTCGAAGATCAGGGCGGTAGCGGCCGATGGTGAGGCCGAGGTTCTGACCTGGAAAGAGACCCAGGCAGAACTGGCCGGCTTGATCGCGATTGATCGGGCCAGTAATTATCTTTTGCAGTTTCTGGTGGGCCTGCTGATTGCCGCCGGTATCTTCAACACCCTGCTAATGAGTGTTCTGGAGCGCAGGCGGGAGTTCGGCATGATGATGGCGGTTGGCATGTCGCCGGGTCGGATCGTGCTGCTGGTTATTACCGAATCGTTTTGGCTCGGTCTGGGCGGATTAATCTTCGGGATCATTATTACCACCCCATGGTTTATTTACATGCAGGAAGTGGGGATCAATTTCAGCAGTCAGATCGGGGATGATTACAGCGCCGGCGGGGTGCTGGTCGATCCAGTCCTTAAATTCAGGTTGTTCAAGGAAAGTGCGCTGGCCATTTTGGCCGGGGTATTCAGCTTGACCATGCTGGCCGGGATTTATCCGGCGATTAAAGCCGGGCGGGTGCCGCCGGTTGAAAGCTTGAAGAATTTTTAGGGGTTTGGAAGGTAGAAGGTAGGAGGTAGAAGGTAGAAGGTAGGAGGTAGGAGGTAGGAGGTAGAAGGTAGGAGGTAGGAGGTAGAAGGTAGAAGGTAGGAGGTAGAAGGTAGGAGGTAGGAGGCTGAAGGTAGGAGGCTGAAGGCTGAAGGTGGATGATGTGAGGCTTAAGTTATAGGGATGAGGTTATTTTTTTATGAGTGAGAAGATTGTTAAATTAGAAAAAATATCCAAGATATATAAACAAGGGCGGCTTGAGGTCAAAGCGGTTGATGATTTTTCCCTGGCGATTAACAAAGGTGAGTTTGCAGCGCTTTGCGGCCCATCGGGATCAGGTAAGACCACTATTCTTAATATGATCGGTGCCCTTGATGTGCCCTCCGAGGGTGTTATTTATCTCGAAGGACGTGATCTTTCCGGCCTTAGTCGCACTGAGTTGTCTACCCTGCGGCGGGATCGGATCGGTTTTGTTTTCCAGGCATATAATCTGGTGCCGGTATTGACAGCCTACGAAAACGCCGAGTTTGTCCTCGCCCTGCAAGGGGTGCCACATCGGCAGCGGCGGGAAAGGGTGATGTCGATCCTTGAAGAAGTGGGGCTGGCCGATCTGGCCGATCGTCGACCAGACGAACTCTCCGGCGGTCAGCAGCAGCGGGTGGCGATAGCCCGGGCGATCGGGCCGGAACCGGCCATTATCCTGGCCGATGAACCAACGGCCAATGTTGATTCCGTCACCGCCCATGGTCTTTTGGACTTGATGGAGGGGTTAAATAAAGAAAAAGGCATAACTTTTCTGTTCTCTACCCATGACCAACGGGTAATGGACCGGGCCCGGCGTCTTATTCATTTGCGGGACGGTAAACTGGAAACCGATGAGGTGCGGAGTTGACCGTAAGAGGTCATATTTTCTTGCTTTTGGCAGTGATTATCCTGAACACTTGTTTCGTGTCATCGGCCCATGCCTTTTACCAATGGCAAGACGATGATCAAAGTTTTACCCTGCAGGGTTCTACTCGCCTTAGCGGCGGCATCCAGCATTATCCCGAGCATAATTTTTTGTATACCGATCAGACCGATGAATCGTGGGCGCTTGTGCAGAGACTGTTGCTGGCGGCCGATCTCTCGAGCCGCTTGCGTCTTAATCTGAATTTGATGGAAACGGTGCGCTCCGTCGCTCCGATTTCGCCCCAGTTGGCGGCGCTTTCATCGGGGGTGGCGAGGAGTGGTCTCCTTTCCTGGGAGCAGCATGATTCGGCCAGCAGCTCTGCCGATTTAACAGTGGATGCGTTTAATCTGCAGTATCTTGCTCCCCGGTTTGATTTTACTTTGGGCCGCCAGGCGATAAACCTGGCCACCACCTTTTATTTTACGCCCAACGATTTTTTTTCCCCCTTTGCGGCCCAAGACTTTTACCGGGTTTATAAGCCGGGAGTTGATGGGGCCAGAACGGATATCAGACTGGGTGAGCTTTCCTTGCTTACTCTGATCGGAGTTCTGGCCTACACTCCGGATCTGGACACTGGAAACGGCTGGGCTGTTGAGCCTGATTGGTCCGAAACTTCATGGATGGCCAGGATTTCACGTGGTTACGGCAGTTTTGATCTGGCCTTACTTGGCGGACAGGTTAGTGATTGCACAATTGCCGGCGCTTCTTTACAGGCAGATTTATTCGCGTGGCTCGGCGTCAGAGCCGAAGGTCATTATGGCGATCCGGCCCAGGACAATCTGGCTAGTTATTACCAGTTCACGGTCGGGATCGAACATCACTTTGAGAACAGTTTCGACTTGCGGGTGGAATATTTCTATAATGGACGGGGCTATTCGGATATCGAGCAGACCAATCAGGCTTTTATGTCCGGAGTGGCGACTGCATCGGGCTATCTGGGGCGGGAATACGCCGCCCTTGGCCTGGGCTATGAACTCACGCCGTTGCTTAATGTCTCAGCGCTGGCTATGCTCAATTTAAGCGATCATTCCCAGTTGTATTCCCTCTATGCTCTGTATTCTATATCCGACGAATCGGAGTTGTCAGCCACCGTCTCCCTGCCGGTTGGAGCAAAGCCCTCCCATCCGGTTGAAGCAGAGCCTGGCCTTTTTCAGATAAATAGTGAATTCGGGATGTCTCCCCAGTCATTTAATCTCGAATATAGGGTTTATTTTTAAATCAACATTTTATATTTACCGGATATAATATAGGGCATGGGATATAACTCAGATTTTACCATGGTTGGAAAATGGTTCTTATTAGTCGTCTTTTTTGTTTTTTGTGGTTTGGTGCCGCAAATCGGGCAAACAGGCGATAGTGAGGAGAGAATAGTTTATGTTCTTCCGGTGGCTGGGGATGTGGAGCCGGCGATGGCCTCCTATCTGGAGCGGGCGGTAAATGAGGTTGGGACCGATCCCGGAAGCATAATTGTCCTTGAACTTGATACCTTTGGCGGGCGGGTTGATTCTGCCCTTAAAATTGTCAGTACCATGACCGGGGTTAATGGTCCGCAGACCATCGCCTTTGTCAAAAACAAGGCGATCTCGGCCGGAGCCCTGATCGCCCTTTCCTGCAATAAACTGGTGATGCGGCCCCATACCACGATTGGCGATTGCGCGCCGATCAGTTTTTCCCAGGAAGGGGCGCAGATGCTGGGCGAAAAATTTCAATCGCCGCTGCGGGCCAAATTCAGGGCCCTGGCCCGACGGAACGGTTATCCGGTTTCCCTGGCTGAATCAATGGTCAGCGCCCGCTTGGAGATTTATGAAATAAAAATGGCGGACCAGACCCTATATCTTGATGCCGATGAGTTAGCCGGGTTGGAAAAGGAGGAACGGGAAAAAATTATTTCCCAAAAGATTGTGGTGGCCAAGGACGAGCTCTTGACCATGGACGATGTCGAGGCCCTTGCCCTGGGATTTTCAAAAGTGACCGCTTCTTCCATCCCTGAGATGCTTGCGCAGCTCAAGATAAATCAATATCGGTTGGTCCGGCTCGAGCCCAGTTGGTCGGAGGCTTTTGCCCGCTTTCTGACGACGATTGCACCTATCCTGATGGTGATCGGGATGGCCGCTCTCTATGCCGAATTTAAAGCGCCGGGTTTTGGCGTCCCCGGTCTGGTCGGTATAGTCTGTCTGGCTTTGGTTTTTGGTAACCAGTATATTGTCGGACTGGCCGATTACTCGGAGCTTGTCCTTATCCTGTTGGGTCTGGTCTTGTTGGGCTTTGAAGTATTTGTGATCCCCGGCTTTGGGCTGGCCGGGGTGGCTGGTTTTATCTGTATCGGCCTGGGGATGATCCTTTCCTTTCAGGATTTTGTGGTGCCGGATCCCACTCTGCCCTGGCAGCAGGATATTTTGATTGCTAATCTGGTCAAGGTTTTAGGATCTTTTGCCGTCGCCTTTACCGTCACTCTTATTTTTATGGCTTATTTTCTGCCGCGCTTGGGTAAGCTGGTCGATGGGCCATATCTGTCAACAACTTTGGCCGAGGCCCATGCGGATTCCTATGAGGCCCTGGAAGTGAAGGTTGGTGACCAGGGTACAGCTTCTACTTTTTTAAGACCGTCCGGCAAGGCAAAATTTGGCAAGAGGAATATCGATGTGATCACGGAAGGTGATTTTATTGAACTTGGTTCCCGGGTGGTGATTCTGGAAATAAAGGGAAGTCGGGTGATTGTTGCCAGGGAAAAATTATGAAATTATATTTTATGCCGATTGTTCTGCAACTGGCTGGACTGGCGGTGGTAATTGCCGAGATTTTCCTGCCCTCCGGCGGCTTGCTTGCGTTAATCGCCTTTGGCTTGTTTGGCTATTCACTGTTTATGGTTTTTCACGATATCTCGGCCATGGCGGGAACATTATTTGCCTTAGCCGATTTTTTTATGGTTCCGGTCATGGTATTTTTTGGTTTGAAGATCATGGCCCGCTCACCGATTACCCTGAATGAGACTTTGTCCAGGGCAAAGGGGGTTGTTTCTCAGTCGGCGGAATTGGAAAACTTCCGGGATTGTGAGGGTAAATCCATCTCCGTTCTTCGGCCGGGAGGGATGGCCATGTTTAACGGCAAACGGGTGGATGTGGTGAGCCGGGGTGAATATATAGAGAAAGATAGGGACATTGTTGTTATAGAGGTCACAGGAAACCAGATAATAGTCAGGGAAAAATAAAAGGAGAACGAAATGGATATAGGTCAAATTGGTCTTTTAGTCCTGGTCGCCGCATTTATTGCGCTGTTGTATTTTATTGGTTCGTCAATTTCCCTCTGGATTCAGGCCCTGGTTTCCGGGGCCAAGGTCGGGTTGCTTAATATTGTTTTCATGCGCATTCGAAAGGTGCCGCCCAAAATGATAGTTGAATCAAAGATCATGGCGGTCAAGGCCGGGATCTTCATTTCAACCGATGCTCTGGAGTCCCATTTCCTGGCTGGCGGCAACGTGTTGCGGGTCGTCCAGGCTCTGATCGCGGCGGACAAGGCCAATATCGAGCTTGATTTTAACCGGGCGGCGGCAATTGATCTGGCCGGCCGTAATGTTCTGGAAGCGGTGCAGATGAGCGTTAATCCCAAGGTAATTCAAACCCCTCTGGTCGCGGCCATGGCCAAGGATGGTATTCAGCTAAAGGCCATCTCTCTTGTTACGGTCCGCGCCAATATCGATCGTCTGGTTGGTGGGGCCGGGGAAGAGACTATCCTGGCTCGGGTCGGTGAAGGTATTGTGACCACCATTGGTTCGGCCTTGACCCATAAACATGTGTTGGAAAATCCCGATACCATTTCCAAAACCGTCTTGGCCAAGGGGCTTGATGCCGGTACGGCCTACGAGATTTTATCGATTGATATTGCCGATGTTGATGTGGGCAAGAATATCGGCGCTGAACTGGAAACGGATCGGGCCGAGGCCGACAAGAAAATCGCCCAGGCTAAAGCAGAGGAACGGCGAGCCATGGCCTATGCGGTTGAGCAGGAGATGAAGGCCCGGGTCCAGGAAATGCGGGCCAAGGTGGTGGCAGCCGAGGCCGAGGTGCCCCTGGCCATGGCTGAGGCTTTCCGTAAAGGTCAGCTCGGGATCATGGATTATTACAAGATGAAAAATATCGTGGCCGATACCAAAATGAGAGATTCGATCGGTGGCACGGAGCCAAGTCCGGAAGGTGGTATTGAGTAACTAAGCGGTTCAATCGCTAATCTGATTTACTTTTAAATTGTAGGAATTGGATCTAAGGAAAAAAGATGGATTTTGATAAGTTGTTTCCGATCATTATTATTATGATAATCTGGGGGATTAACGCAGCTATCCGCAAAAGTCCCAAAGATGATCAGGTAGAACCGTCTCCTGCTGGACAGATTCCGAGTCTGTTGAAGGTTTTGCGGGAGGGGATCGCCGTTCAGGAAGAAAAGAAGCAACGGGCTAAGGTCATTAATCTTGATGAATATATCAAGCCGGTTTCTGCCGTGAAACAACCTGAGATGGAAAAAAAGAGTGAATTGTTGGTTGCTAGGGTGGAAAGTTCAGCTGTTTTGGAGTCAATTAAAATCAGGAAGGGTAGGCGCCGGAAATTGCAAAATGCCGTGGTTTGGGCAGAGATTCTGGCACCGCCGGTGGCCTTCAGGGATTAGTTGGTGTTTATCCCGCTATTTTGCATAGGGCCTAATTTCATCGACATAAGGTTATATTTTGACTATAGTCGCCCTTTTGTATTTTTCCAGGATAATATTTTCGATAATTATTTATCAGATTATTAATTTTAAATTGTACAGATTGGCCTTTAATTATGGGTGAAATGCCAGATAATCAGCGCATCGTTATTACCGGGGTTGGCCTTGCTGCTCCTAACGCCAGCAATTTGCCAGAATTCAGGCAGAAGCTTCTCGAGGGTAAAAGCGAGATTGCCGAGATCGATTTACGTTATATGGGACGGGTACCGGCCGGTATCTGCTCTTTTTCCGAGACCAGGTATCGGAAGAAAAAGGATAATAAGCGAGGGACCAGGGCCGGCTGCCTCGGGGTTTATGTTGCCCATGAGGCCATAAATGATGCCGGAATTGACTTTGAGGTTTATGATCCGGACAAGACTGGTGTTTATATCGGTCTTACCGAGCACGGAACGGTTGAGACTGAAAACGAGGTCTATAATATCAGCCAGTTTGACTATAACGTTGATTACTGGACCCATCATCATAACCCTCGGACCGTCTTGAATAATCCGGCCGGGGAGATTACCATGAGTCTCGGGATCACCGGCCCCCATTATTCGATTGGTGCGGCCTGCGCTGCCGGTAATGCCGCTCTTATTCAAGGGGTGCAGATGCTGCGGTTGGGAGAGGTTGACCTTGCCTTGTGTGGAGGTGTTTCCGAGTGTACCGGGTCATTTGGGATATTCGCCAGCTTTAAGGCCCAGGGCGCTCTGGCGGTCCATGTCGATCCAACCAGGGCGAGCCGCCCTTTTGATCTGGCCAGAAACGGGATCGTTATTTCTGAAGGAGCCTGTCTTTATACCCTTGAGACGCTTGACCGTGCCAAGAAGCGGGGCGCCAGGATCTACGGCGAGATAACCGGATACGCTATGAATTCCGATGCCCGTGATTTTGTTCTGCCTTATGGTCCTAGGCAGGCGGAATGCATGAGAAAGGCCTTGGGCCGGGCTGGACTTGCGCCGGAGGATATTGATATAATTAATACTCATGCCACCGGCACCAAGCAGGGTGATATCGAAGAGTGTCGGGCTGTGCGAGAGGTTTTTGGTCATAGTCAAAAAACCTATGTCAATAACACCAAGAGTGCTATCGGGCATGCCATGGGCGCGGCCGGGGTGTTGGAATTGGCTGGCAATTTGTCCTCTTTTGATGATAATTACGTTCATCCCACGATCAATCTTGAGAATGTCGACCCTGAATGTGATTTGCCGAATTTGGTTGCTAATGAGCCGCGGAAACTTGAAAAAATTGAGACAATTCTTAATAATTCGTTCGGCATGGTAGGAATAAATTCCGTGGTGATCGTCAAAAAATATAATGGATAAAAAAATCATTTGATTTTGACCTTTACGGACTTTTTTTTTGTGTTATTATTGTTTGTTTAAATATTATTATAATTTCGTGGCAAAGATTGATATTTTGCCCGTTTGCTTATTTATAACTGTGAGGGTTTTTATGACACGTGAAGAGATTAAGGATGTTGTTGTTGAGATAATCCAGGATATTGACGAGGATGCCGATATGGATAATCTCGCGGCTGATCAGCCTCTTCGTGACCAACTTGATCTCGATTCCATGGATTTTCTTGATATCGTTATGGAATTGCGAAAACGCTATAAGCTTCAAATCCCTGAGGCGGATTATCCTGAATTGGCTACCCTCGACAGTTGCGTGAATTATCTTGAACCCCTTCTTCAGGCTGCTTGATTGACTTTGCCATATTAGTTAAGTGTCTCACACTCTAGTCATAATCGGCGCTGGTCTTTCCGGCCTTGCAGCCGGTATCCGTTACGCCCGTTTCGGGCATAAAGTAATTATTCTTGAAAAACATAGTATTGCCGGCGGGCTGAATTCCTATTATTACCGGCAGGGCATGTTGCTGGAAACCGGACTTCACGCCATGACTAACTATGCGGCTCCGGAAGATAAGGCGGCCCCCCTTAATCGTCTTTTTCGGCAGTTGAAATTGTCCCGCCGTCAGCTTGCGACCCACGAACAATTTTCGTCCAAGATACTTTTTCCGGGCAATACTTCTTTGTTGTTTTCTAATGATTTCACCCTTTTACAGGAAGAAGTGGCTCGCCTTTTCCCCCGTGTCATTGATCGCTTTAATCATTTGGTGTCTGTTGTCGATGATTACGACCCGTTTACGCCAAAACCCCGGATTTCAACCCGTCAAAAATTGGATGAATTTCTTGGCGACCGCTTGCTGATTGACATGCTGCTCTGGCCGTTAATGGTTTATGGAAACAGTGAAGAGCATGATATGGATTTCAGTCAATTTGTCATCATGTTCCGTTCCATATTTCAGGAGGGGATGTTCCGCCCCGCCGGGACGGTTAAGGATTTTTTAAATGTGCTGATCGACCATTATAAAGCTCTAGGGGGAGAAATTCGTTTCAAGACAGCGGTCGAGAGTTTGAAACTTGTTGGAACTAAGGTTCTTGGAGTTTATTTGGAGTCCGGGGAGTTTATGCAAGTCGATGATGTTATCTCAACGGCCGGTTACCCGGCGACCCTTGGATTCACAGGTGATAGTGCGCTGGCCGCCCCTTATGAAGGGCAGATGAGTTTTACTGAAATGGTCTACTTTCTGACCCCGGAAGCACGGCATAGTCTGCAATGCGATCAAACAATTATATTTTATAATTTGGCCGAGCAATTTGACTATTGCCGCCCTTTGCAGGCAGTAAATGTTGATTGCGGGGTAATATGTTTTCCCGGTAATTTTAAAGGGCTGCCCCCCGACGACCCCTTCCAGTTGCGAGTAACTCATCCGGCCAATTATAGCATCTGGCAACAGGCCGACGCTCCTCAGTATAAGTGGATGAAAGAGGAGTGGGGGGCCAGGTCGCGACGAATAACCGGGGAAATTATTGGGAATTATGAACAAAACATTGTATACCAAGACTCTTTTACCCCGGTCACCATTGAAAAATTCACCGGTAAGGCCCAGGGCGCGGTTTACGGAAGTCCTGTTAAATTAAAAGACGGGCGTACGGCCTACGATAATCTATATGTTGCCGGAACGGATCAGGGCTACCTGGGGATTGTCGGGGCCATGCTTTCCGGGGTCACTATGATTAACCACCATATTCTGGATAAGATTTAGTCATGTCTTATAACTCAATAGATAAAGCGGCGGACAACTATGATGTTGTGGTGATCGGCTCCGGTCTCGGCGGTCTTACTTCGGCCAATCGATTGGCCAAGGCCGGACACCGTGTCTTGTTGCTTGAGCATCACCATCAGCTTGGCGGTCTTGCCACCTGGTTTAAACGCCAGGGTCATATCTTCGATATATCACTGCATGGTTTTCCTTTTGGCATGATAAAAACCTGCCGGAAATACTGGAACCGGCAGATTATGGACTCGATTGTTCAGTTAAAAAAAATCGTCTTTGATAATCCTCAGTTTTCCCTGACCACCACCTTCGATAAAGTCGATTTTACCGGGATCATGGTCAATAAATTTAAAATCAATCAGTCGGTGGTCGACGATTTTTTCAATACCGTGGCCGGGATGAATTTTTATGATGATCGTTCGATGACCACCCGGGAACTGTTTGAGAAATTTTTCCCGGGTCGAAGCGATGTTCATCGGTTGCTGATGGAACCAATCACCTACGCCAACGGCTCAAATCTTGATGACCCCGCGATCACTTACGGAATAGTTTTTTCCAATTTCATGAATAAAGGGGTCTTTACCTTTACCGGCGGCACCGACAAACTGATCAAAATGATGGTCGATGAGATAGAAGCAAACGGGGTTACGGTTTGTACCCGTTCCAAGGTTGATCGTGTGGTTATCGAGCAAGGTTTGGTCCGGGGGGTTGAGGTCAATGGCCGGGTGATCGCAGCGAAGAGCGTGGTTTCCAATTCCGGCATTCTTAACACGATATATGATCTGGCCGGAGAAGAAGTTTTTTCTGAAGAATTTCTGGAAAACGTTAAGCCGGTCAAGGTGAATAATTCAAGTTGCCAGGTCTATATGGGAATCAGGAAAGGAGAGGTGATCAATGATATCGGTGATCTGCTCTTTACCTCCACGGCTCAGGAATTCAGCTCTGAAGAGTTGCTTGACATCGAGACCCGCAGTCGTACTTTTTCTCTTTACTATCCCAAGACCAGACCGGACCATGACCGATATACCGTGGTTGCTTCCATGAACGGTCGCTATGACGATTGGGTGAATCTTTCCGCTGAAGATTACAAAAAAGAGAAAGATCGAATGATTCAGCGCTCGCTTAATGATCTGGAACGCTATATCCCTGATATCCGCGCGAAATGTGATTGGCTGGAGGCCGCGACTCCCAAGACCTTTCATCGTTATACCCTGCATACCAAAGGGACTTCCTTCGGCACCAAATTCGAGGGGCTTGATATCTCGCGGACCATATTTAAAGAGATTCCCGGGCTTTTCCATGTCGGTTCGGTGGGGATCATCATGTCCGGCTGGCTGGGGGCTATTAACTATGGGGTCATTGTCTCCAATGATGTGGATGCCTACTTGCGGAGTTGATTTTGCCACGGAAACCACGGAAGGACACAGAAAGTGATTTTGTTTTACATGACGAGGAACTGACTTATCGTATTCGTGGTTGTGTCTATGAAGTATATCGTGAACTCGGTGCTGGTTTTTTGGAACAAGTGTACGAAACAGCCCTGTTGAAGGAATTATCTTTGCACGGTGTTTCCGTAGCCAGTTAAGTTCCTTTTGAAGTCAGATACAAGGGCGTAATTGTTGGTAAGTACATCGCCGATTTAGTTGTAGAGAATAAAGTTGTCGTTGAGTTGAAAGCTCAAAAAGATCTATCCTTGGCCCACGAAGCCCAGTTGATCAATTATCTAAAGGCAAGCGGCCTTCATGTAGGACTATTGGTAAATTTTTGTTATCCTAAGGCCGTTATTAAACGTATTGTTTATTAGCATCTTAACTTCAGTGTTTTCTGTGGGTTCTGTGGCAAAAATATGACTGATTTCACCGGACAAAAAGCGATTGTAACCGGAGCGACCAGAGGGATTGGCCGGGCTATTGCCGAGGCTTTGCTGGCCGCAGGCGCTACGGTAATCGGGGTTTATGGCTTCGACGAGCAGGCGGCCCGTGAATTTATCAATAGGGTCGATGTTGGCGATCGTTTGCAGCTCTATCGTTGTGATGTCTCGGATTATGAGGCGGTAGAGGGTTTTTATCGTCAGGTGGAGGAACAGTTTGATACCATTGATATCCTGGTCAGTAATGCCGGGATCCGGCGGGATGGCGTCATGGCCATGATGCCCCATGAAGATTGGCAGCGGGTGCTGGACGTGAACCTTACCGGTTCCTATAATATGGCCAAGCATGCCGTCCTGCTCATGTTGAAGCAAAAATATGGCAGGATTATTTTCATAACTTCGCCCATGGCCCAGATGGGTTTTGCCGGGCAAACCAATTATGCCGCCTCCAAGGCCGGGCAGATCGGGTTGATGCGGTCCCTGGCCAAGGAAACCGCAAAACGTAAAATTACCGTTAACTGTGTGTCCCCCGGCTTTATTGAAACCGAATTATTGGCCGATCTCACGCCGGAACAGGTAAAAGAATATAAAAACATGGTGCCCATGCGGCGTTTTGGCAGGGCCGAGGAAGTAGCCCAGGCCGTACTGTTCCTGGCCGGGCCGAGCGCGGCATATATTACCGGCAGTGTGCTTGATATCAACGGTGGGTTATAGTTAGTTGAACGTGACAAGTGGCTAGTTTGTAGTTTGATTTCGTAATTTTAATTAGGCAGTTATTTTAACTCCGAACTTTTTTAAGATGACCTCTCTTGAAAAGATATATGAATTAATCCCTCATCGGCCGCCTTTTCTTTGGCTGGATCGGATTATTGAGCTAAATAGCGAGAGGATTGTGGCGGAGAAGGATATTCCCCTTGAGTTGGATATTTTTTCCGGCCATTACCCGGACCACCCGATTATGCCCGGGGTTATTTTGTGTGAAGCGGTATTTCAGGCCGGCGCCGCCCTGATTTCAAAGAAAATGATAAACCAGCCGCATGCGTCATCCCGGATTCCGGTCTTAACCAGAATCGTCGGGGCAAAATTCAAACGGGAAGTGCGGCCCGGCGAGACCATCGTCATTGAGGCATCACTGAAAGAAAATGTTGGCCCGGCCTGGTTTATGAAAGGGACGATTACGGTCGGCGGCAAAGTAGCGGTGAAAGTGGAATTTGCCTGCGCCATGACCTGAAAAATGATAATTGGAAGTATTTATAACCCATGAGTTTTTTAAATTTTCAAAACAAACGATTTGTGGTTTTCGGGTTAGCCAACCGGAAATCGGTGGCCTGTGCGGTGGGTAAGGCGCTGGTCGCCGAAGGGGCGGAGGTTATTCATGTGGTCCGCTCCGAAGAGCGCAAGGCCGCCGCGGTAAAGCTGTTTCCCGATTCAGCCGTTTACATCTGCGATGTGGAGGATGAGGCAAATGTGGTTCGGGTCAGCCGTGAGATTAAGAATGATCTTGCTGGTAAAAAGATCGATGGTCTGGTCCATTCCATTGCCTTTGCCAACTACTCGGAAGGGATGAAACCCTTTCATGAGACCCTGAAGCGTGATTTTCTGCAGGCGGTTGATATCTCCTGTTTTTCATTTATAGCGATCAGTAATCATTTCAAGGATCTCCTGGCCGAGTCTGCTTCGGCGGTGACTATCTCGATTTCAACCACCCGGATGGCGGCCGAGAATTATGGTTATATGGCCCCGATAAAAGCGGCCCTTGAGTCATCGGTTTGCTTTCTGGCCAAGAGTTTTTCCGCTTTTTCCCGCGTCCGATTTAACGCGGTTTGTCCCGGCCTGCTAAAAACCTCGGCCTCTGCCGGGATCCCCGGTTATGTTGACAGTTATATTTACGCTGAAAAACTTACCTTGCGAAAAGAGGCCCTCCATACCAGTGAGGTTGCCGATGTTGTAGCTTTTCTGTTGTCGGAACGTTCATCGGGCATTAATTCGCAATGTCTGGTGATTGATGCCGGCATGGGAATCAATTATTTTGATTCCGACGTTGTTGCCCAGGGCCTCGCTTAGATGCGTTTTAATCACGTCTCCCTTCATAACTTCGGCTATCAGCTGCCGCCAAACGTGGTAAGCTCCGCCGACCTTGAGTCCCGCCTGGCGCCGGTGTATGATCGTTTGAAGCTGCCGGAAGGCAGGCTGGAGCTGATGTCTGGAATCAAGGAGCGCCGTTTCTGGGATGCCGGTACCAGGCCGAGCGACGGAGCGATCATGGCCGGTCGCAAAGCCATTGCCGCATCCGGTATTGCTGCGGCCGATATTGAGTGTCTCATCTTTACCGGGGTCTGTCGTGATATGATCGAGCCTGCCACCGCCTCTTTTGTTCATCACAAGTTGCGTCTTTCCGAAAAATGTCTGGTTCTTGATATCTCAAATGCCTGTCTGGGTTTTTTAAACGGGATGATTATGCTGGCCTCCATGATTGAACTGGGCCAGGTCAGAAATGGCCTGATTGTCTCCGGTGAGACGGCGGAAAGTCTGGTTGATTCGACAATTAACAGTCTGCTTGCCGATCTGAGTCTGACTCGCAAGTCAATTAAATCTTCATTTGCTTCATTTACGATCGGTTCCGGTGCTGTCGCCCTGGCGATGAGTGATGCCAGAAACCATGATACCGGCCATCATTTGATTGGTGGCGCCTGGCGGGCCAATACCTCGTTTAACGACCTTTGTAAGGGCGGCGCGGCCGGAGAGGGTGGAATATTGATGGATACCGACTCAGAGGAACTGTTGCGCCGCGGGGTGGAGACCGCTGCTCTGACCTGGCAGGATTTCATTACCGAAACCAGCTGGGCCCCGGATTCCATCAGCCGCTTTTTTTGTCATCAGGTAGGCAGGGCCCATGCCAGCCTTCTTTTCGAAACCCTCGGTCTTGATCTGGCCAAAAATTTTGAGACCTTGTCCAGTTTGGGTAATGTGGGATCGGTCTCGGCACCGATTACCATGGCGATCGGCATCGAGCAATCTGTCTTGCAACACGGGCAACGTTGTGCTCTTCTTGGTATTGGTAGTGGGATTAACTGTCTGATGCTGGGGGTTGACTGGTAGTTTGATCCGTGACAAAATCAAGTAGAAAGTGACGATCGCCAGAAAGATCCCGTTTTTTGTCCAGCATATTCCACGGTTTAAACTGCTGTGCGAAGCAAAGAGTTGAGAATATAAGAAATATTGATGAAATTAGCCGGATACCCATTTAAAACGCATAAATTCAAGATCAACGGCCATGCGATGTCCTATCTGGACGAGGGTCGGGGCAAGGTTATCGTCATGCTGCACGGCAACCCCACCTGGTCTTATTTCTATCGTAATCTGGTCCCGGTTTTAAGGAAAAAATACCGGGTGATCGTGCCGGATCATATGGGCTGCGGTCTGTCTGATAAGCCGTATAGATATCCATATACTTTACGAACACATATCGATAATCTGGATCAGTTGCTGGCCCATCTTAAGGTCGATAAATGTACCCTTGTTGTTCATGACTGGGGCGGGGCGATTGGCATGGGCTACGCTGAAAGGCATGCCGGGCAGATCGAATCATTGGTTATCATGAATACCGCAGCCTTCCGTTCAAAGGAGATTCCCCGGCGGATCGAGGTTTGCCGGATCCCTTTGCTTGGTGAATTTCTGGTTAGGGGCCTTAATGTTTTTGCTAGAGGTGCCCTGTGGATGGCGGCGGTGAAACGGCTACCTCGCCCGGTTCGTAAAGGGTTTCTTGCCCCTTATAATTCATGGCGGAACAGGATTGCGGTATATAATTTTGTTAAGGACATTCCTCTTTCCTGTGCACATCCCTCCTGGGAAACCTTGCTGAAAGTAGAGGGCGGTCTGAGCGAGTTCAAAAAAACTCCGCTCCTGATTCTTTGGGGCGGCAAAGATTTTTGTTTTAATGATTATTATTTCAATGAGTGGAAAGAGCGATTTCCTCAGGCCCGCAGTATTTACTTTGAAAGCGCCGGCCATTATCTTCTGGAAGACTCCTTGAAAGAAATTGTCCCGTTGCTGTCGTCATTTCTGGCCGAACATCTTAGTCAATCCTGATATGGAAAATTACAATATTGCCCAGGCCTTATCAGAAGTAGCGATCAAAACTCCGGAACGTACCGCTTTGCTCTGCCCGACCGCCGGGCGCTATCAGGGGTGGACCTTTGCGGAAATTGAGCGTCATGTTTCGGCCTACGCCCACGGTCTGACCAGGGTCGGAGTTGTCAGGGGGGATCGGGTCATTCTGATGGTACGCCCTTCCCTTGAATTTATCTGTCTGACTTTTGCCCTGTTCAGGATCGGCGCTCCGGTCATCCTGATTGATCCCGGCATGGGCTATAAAAATCTGTTGCGCTGTATCGGTTCAGTGCAACCGGATGTCTTTATCGGGATCCCGGCCGCCCATCTTTTCCGAAATATTTTCCCCGCACCTTTTAAGACGATCAGAATCAAGATCATGGTTGGCACCGGCTTTGGCTTATTTGGTATAAGTCTGCGGAAAATCGCTGATTTTACCAGGGGCAGTTTCCTGACCGTCGATACCGCCAAGGACGATCTGGCGGCGATTATTTTTACTACCGGCAGTACCGGGCCACCCAAAGGCGTGCAATATGGGCATGGAATATTTCAGGCCCAGTTGCGGTTGATCAAGGATTATTATGGGATTAAGCCTGAAGATGTCGACCAGCCGGCCTTTCCGCTTTTTGCTTTATTTACGGTGGCGATGGGCGCCTGCGCCGTTATTCCGGACATGAACCCGGCCCATCCGGCCAAGGTTGATCCTGCCAAATTTGTCTCTTCGATCCAGGACTATCAGGTCACTTATTCATTTGGTTCGCCGGCCATCTGGAATGTGATCAGCCGTTATTGTCTGGCTCGCAAGATCAAGCTTCCTTCCCTGAAAAAAATTCTGATGGCCGGAGCACCGGTCTCCGGTGAACTTATCGCGCGGGTCAAGGGTATTCTTTCGGCTGATGCTGAGATTCATACCCCGTATGGGGCGACTGAATCCTTACCAATCGCTTCTCTGACCGGGACGGAAATCCTGGCCGAGACCTGGAACCTGACAAGGACCGGGCATGGGACCTGTGTGGGCCGGCCGTTGCCGGGGATGGAAATCAGGATCATTACGGCGGTTGACGGGCCGATTAGTCAATGGTCGGAAGTCAGAGAACTTGCCGGTGGTGAGATTGGCGAGATTGTGGTCAAAGGGGATGTGGTAACCAGGGCTTATGATCATAACGATAAGGAGAATCTGCTGGCCAAAATTATTGATGGAGATGAGTTCTGGCATCGGATCGGCGACGTCGGTTATCTGGATGACAACGGACGCCTCTGGTTTTGCGGGCGCAAGGGCCATCGGGTAAAAACCAGGGATAAAGTGATGGACACCATTCCATGTGAGGCGATATTCAACGAGCACCCGCAGGTTTATCGGTCTGCTCTGGTCGGGGTTAAAGATGCTGGTAATAAATTTGAAATTCCGGTAATAATATTCGAACCATACCACAGAGTGTCACATCCTGATCAGCTACTAACTGAACTGGCCGCCCTGGCGCAGGGCAATGTGTTGACCTCTTCCATTAAACATTTTTTAATGAACCCGGCTTTTCCGGTTGATATAAGGCATAATGCTAAAATATTTCGTGAAAAATTAGCGGTTTGGGCGGCGAAGAGGATCTGAACATGCAAAGCGAAACGAACCCCAAGAGTATTTGCTGCGGGGTTAGTGAGCGAATGTGATGAAACATCCTTCTATACGAAGATTCTCCGTGGCTCGGAGTGTCACAGCCTCCCTTGCCTCCCGCGTTGAATCTTTAATTCGGCTGGATATTTATTGCAGGTGCCGCTGGTAATTTTGTTTTGAGCCTTCATTTCCTTGAGAAGTTGGTTCGGGAATGACTCAGATACTTTTCAAGTAGGGATGCTTTTTACCAAACCAGAGGTGGCCCCATGCGTAAGGCTATTGTTACTGGCGGTGGTGGTTTTGTCGGTCTGTCCCTGGTCCGTCGGCTTGTCGCGCAGGGGGTGGAAGTGGCGGTAGTTGGCCGTAACCACTATCCGGTGCTTGATGAGTTGGGCGTTATCTCCTTTCAGGGCGATATCCGTGACCTGGAATTTCTTACTAATGCCTTTCATGGTTATGATACGGTATTTCATGTCGCAGCAAAGGCCGGGATCTGGGGAAGATGGTCCGATTATTACTCGATTAACGTAACCGGTACCGAAAATGTTATCGCCGCCTGTCTTGAAAATTCCATTGATACTCTGGTCTATACCAGCACTCCAAGTGTTGTCTTTTCAAATGTTGATCTCTGCGGAGTGAACGAACTTACCCGTTATGCAACCAGTTTTTTATGTCATTATGCCCATACCAAGGTCATTGCCGAAAAAATAATCCTTGCTGCTAATGGCGATAATTTAAGGACCGTGGCTTTGCGTCCTCATCTGGTCTGGGGGCCGGGAGATCCCAATCTGATTCCTCGGCTGATTGATCGGGGCCGCAAAGGGTTGTTGAAAAAAGTCGGCGACGGGCGAAATCTGGTTGATATCTCCTATGTGGATAATGTGGCCCAGGCCCATGTCCTGGCCGCCAGAAATTTGAAAAGCAGTGGTACGGCCGCCGGGAAGCCATATTTTATCTCCCAGGGAGAACCGGTCAATCTCTGGAACTGGATCAATAAATTTTTCCGGCGGATAGATGTGCCGTCCGTTGAAAAATCAATCAGTTTCCGTCAGGCCTATCTGGCGGGCTGGACCATGGAAATGACCCATAAGCTTCTGGGGCGTCAGGATGAACCGCTGATGACCAGATTTCTGGCCGAACAACTAGCCAAATCACACTGGTTTTCCATGGATAATGCCTTGAAAGATTTTAACTATATTCCGGAAGTATCCACCCTTGAAGGGATGAACCGCATGGTCGAATGGTTCAAGCAGAAAAAATAAAGCTGAGTTGAGCAGCTCGTCTGCTCGTACGAAACTTATACCCGAAGGGTGCAAGTTAGTTGTTCTCCTGATCTTACCTCAATTTTCCTTCTTTGCTGTTTTCCAAGTTAAATAAGCGCCAAAAAATATTGCATTAACTTTGCGATCTGTTTATTGTGACCACCTGGTCATATTATGGGTATCATTGAACTGACAGCAAAAAATACTTTTCTGAATCTGCCGGAGGATAAGCGCGCCCGGATCGTCGCGGTTGCGGTCTGCGAATTTGCCGCAAACGGTTATCAGAAGGCCAGTCTTAACTCGATGGTCAAGGATCTGGGGATCGCCAAGGGTTCTCTCTACCAGTATTTTGCCCACAAAGAGGCCCTGTTTCTTTATGTATTTGAGTGCTTTACCCGGTTGGTCAGACAGACGGTCAAGGATGTGGTTGCCGAATCAGGCGAGCTCGATTTCTTTGGTCAGGCCCGACAGGTTGTCCGGGCCGGGACCAGATTTATTGATACCTGGCCCGATTATTTCCAGATTTATCAGAAGGTGATATTTGAACAAGATATACCGAGGCGTGATCTTCTGTTATCGCAGGTCCGGCTTTTTTCGGTGGAGTATTTTGCGCCGTTATGCGTTGCGGCGCAAAAATCCGGTCTGGTGCGCCGTGATGTCCCGGTCAATCTGATTATTTTCATGGTTGATGCGGTGATCGAGCGGTTTTTGCAGGCCTACGCCAAGGCAGGTCTTAACGATGAAACGGAACCAGTCGGCAAAAGCAAGAAGGAGCTGGCCGGAGAGATTGACACGGTTATTGATCTGTTGCGTGATGGGATCGGCCGGGGATTGCCGCCGTTTTCCTGCTCCAGCATATAGTATCTCACCATTACCAGGCTTAACGGGTAAGTAATCGTCATTCAAGCAGATCATCCGGCTGACTTCACTAAGGTGAAGAGCAGGGTGACGCAATGAGACTAAATCCGTCTCGTGCGAAGATGGAAAATTTCATAGGTATATTTTTTAAGAGGAACAATATGGATGAGATGGTGGTCCAGGCCGGCCTGGGTGACATTCTTGACAAGGTGAAAAAAGGTGAGCGCCTGAATGTGGATGATGGTGTCCGCCTCTACAAATCCCCTGATCTTTTGGCCCTGGGATATCTGGCCAATATGGTACGGCAAAGACTCAATGGTGACAATGCCTACTTTATCTACAACCAGCATATAAACTACTCAAATATCTGCACCAATTTGTGTAAGTTTTGCGCCTTTGGCAAGGACAAGGATTCGGCCCTGGCCTATGAAATGTCGGTGGCTGAGGTCAAGGACAAAGTCAGGGCAAGGCTTGCCGAACCGATCACCGAGATTCATCTGGTCGGCGGCATTCATCCTGACCTGCCATATTCCTATTATCTTGAAATGCTGCAGGGGATTAAAGAGGTGCGGCCTGAGGTTCACATCCAGGCCTTTACCTGTGTGGAGATTTTCCATCTGGCAGAACTTGCCGGCAAGAGCGTGGCGGATACCCTGCCGGAACTGATGGCGGCAGGTCTTGGTTCAATTCCCGGCGGTGGGGCCGAGGTGTTCAGTCCCCGGATCAGGGCGTTGACCTGTGAAAAGAAATTGTCCGGGGAAGGGTGGCTTGAAGTGGCTAAGACCGCCCATCGCCAGGGATTACGCAGTAACGCGACCATGCTTTACGGCCATATTGAGACAATCGAGGAACGGGTGGAGCATCTTGAGCTGCTTCGGCAGGCCCAGGACGAGACCGGTGGTTTTCTGACCTTTATCCCGCTGGCCTTTCATCCGAAAAATACGCAATTGTCTGATCTCTCTCGAACTTCCGGGATCGAAGATTTGAAACATGTCGCGGTCTCCCGCCTCTTTCTTGATAACTTCCCTCATATCAAGGCCTACTGGGTGATGATCGGTCCAAAGCTTGCCCAGGTCGCTTTATCCTTTGGCGCCGATGATATGGACGGGACCGTGAAGGAAGAGCTGATTACGAAAATGGCCGGCGGTGAATCAGAGCAGGCGATGAGCGATACCGAGCTGATCAGGTTAATCAGGGCGGCGGGACGTAAACCAATTGAGCGCGATACGCTATATAACGTGATCAGGGAATATTGAGTAAATAGTGAATAGTGAATAGTGAATAGTGAATAGTGACGAGTGAATAGTGACGAGTGAATAGTGACAAGTGTTAAGTTGGTCGCTTGCTTAAATGACCACGGGATTGACGGATTAACTTGGGGAAAATGGACGAATTATTGTTTGGTTTATTTTGCGGGTTCGGTGGCTTAAATTATAGAAATGAGTGAATAGTGTGGATATAAATAGCATCAGCAAAAAGGTGTTGGCGGGTCAGCGGATATCGATTGCCGAGGGTCTGCAGCTGGCGGCAGAGGCAGACTTCTATCAGCTTGGCTTTCTGGCCAATGCGGTTAAAAAGAGACTGCACCCGGAATCATTTATCACCTATGTTGTAGACCGCAACATCAATTACACCGATATCTGTGTCTCGGCCTGTAAGTTTTGCGCTTTTTTCAAGGCGCCGGAAGATAAGGCCGGTTATGTCCTTTCTTTTGAGGAACTTGGCAAAAAGATCGAGGAAACCAAGGAGCTGGGCGGCACCCAGATCCTGCTGCAGGGTGGATTGCATCCGGACAAGCCGTTTGAGTTTTACGAGGAGATGCTTCGGTTTATCAAAGGTTATGATATTCATATCCATGGTTTTTCACCGCCGGAGATTTGCCACTTTTCAAAAATTTCAGGTCTTTCGGTGCAGGAGGTCATTGTCCGGCTCCAGAAGGCTGGGCTTGATTCAATCCCCGGAGGAGGCGCCGAGATCCTTTCTGACCGGGTTCGTCAGGAGACGGCCCCTCGTAAATGTTCGGCTGATGAGTGGATCGGTGTCATGGAACAGGCCCATAATCTCGGAATGAGGACCTCGGCGACCATGATGTTCGGGCATATTGAAACCATGGCGGAAAGGGTTGAGCATCTGGCCAGAATCCGTGATTTACAAGACCGGACCGGTGGCTTTACCGCCTTTATTCCCTGGCCCTTTCAACCGGATAATACGGTGTTGTCCCACCTGCCGACGGCGACCGGTTTTGACTATTTGAAGGTGCTTGCTTTGTCCCGGATTTTTTTGGATAACGTGATGAATGTCCAGGCCTCGTGGGTTACTCAAGGCCCAAAAATTGCCCAGATCTCGCTCTTTTTCGGGGCCAATGATTTCGGCAGCACCATGATTGAGGAAAATGTAGTGGCGGCGGCCGGCGTGGGGTTCAGGTTGACCGAGCAAGAGATCAGGGCCCTGGTCGAAGGAGCGGGCTACGAGCCGAGAAAGCGGACGATGGATTATAGTTTAGTGACGAGTGACGAGTGACAAGTGATGAGTTGGACGTCTGATTGGAAAATAGCCACGGAATCCACTGATAAACACGGAAAAATGGATGAATAATTTTTATCTTTGTTCTGTGGATTCAGTGGCTGAAATTGTGAGATAGATATGATTGATTCGGCAAATTATCTGCATCGGGCGCCGTTTGTGGTGCCGATGCTCTCTGATCCGGCAGCCCCGTCGGTGATTGAAGATGGGGCAGTGCTGACTAATGATGGCCGGATTGAGGCGGTGGGCAGGTTTGTTGATTTGAAAGCTTGTGGGGCCGAGGTTGTTGATCATGAAGGGGCCGTCTTGACGCCGGGTCTGGTCAACTGCCATACTCACCTGGAACTTTCCCACTTGTTTGCCCAAGGTCGGCAGGAAACACCGCCGGGAGATATTACTGACTGGATCAGACAACTGCTGACTGCGCGTCAGGAGGCGGGAATTGACGAAGAGCATACTTTTGTCGCCTGGCAGGCCCTGGCCCGGCTTTATGGTAGTGGCTGCCGGGCGGTGGCTGATATCGGTAATCTGCCGGACAGTAGCGAGATCGGGCAAAATTTTAAGGTCAATCTTCTGTTCTTTCTGGAAATCATGGGACTGGCCGGGGAAAAACAACTCCAGGCGATCACCCTGCTCGACACCCTGCCGGACACTCAAGCCTGTACAGCCCACGCTCTTTATTCCTCAGGTCCGCAGTTGATTAAAAGGTTAAAGGATCGGGCCAATCGTTTAAACAGTTTGTTTCCGATCCATCTGGCTGAATCAAGGGCCGAGAGTGAGTTCTTGGCAAATGGCAAAGGGCCGCTCCGGGAGTTTCTCGCGGAGCGTCAGGCCTGGGACGAGAGTTTTGTGGTGCCCGGTCTGTCCCCGGTTGCTTATCTTGATGAGCTGGGGGCGCTGGATGAAAAGACCCTCTGTGTCCATTGTGTCCAGGTTGATCAAGCCCAGATTGAACTGATTGCTGATCGTGGCGCAAAGGTGTGTTTGTGTCCGGGCAGTAATCGATATCTGGGAGTTGGCAAAGCGCCGGTAGGATTGTTGCTGGCGCAAGGGATTATGCCGGTTATCGGCACCGATAGTCTGGCCAGTAACCCGGAGCTTAATCTCTGGCGGGAGATGCGGATCCTGCTTGAAGATCATCCGCAACTTGCGCCGGCGACGGTTTTTCTGATGGCTTCCCGTCGGGGGGCAGAAGTGCTTGGTCTGGCCTCGGAAACGGGTAGTCTGTCCCCGGGGTGTTCGGCAAGTTTTCTTGCGGTAAGGGGCGAGGCAACACCTGCCGGGGCCGGGGATGTTTTTCCCTTTCTGGCCACGGTTGGTGAGGCGGTGATCACCGAGTGGGTGGAATAGACTATGGGACCGGGTGCGAGTGTGGATAAGGTAAAAGCGCGGATCGGCATGGTTAATTTCATCAATACCGCGCCGCTTTACGAAGTCTGGCGGCGAACGGTTCATCGTCCGGATTGGCTGGTTACCGAGGCTCCGCCTTCGGTTCTTAATGGGTTGCTTTATGAGGAAAAACTTGATCTTGGTTTTATTTCCTCCCATGAATATGCGGTGCATTCGGCGCGCTATAAAATATTGAGTGATCTTTCGATTTCGGCAACCGGCCCGGTCGGCAGCGTTATTTTGTTTAGTCGTTTTCCGGTGGCGGAACTTGCCGGTAAACGGGTCTTGTTGACCTCGCAGTCCCAGACTTCGGTCAGCTTGATCAAGATTATTATGGAAGAATTCCATGGCATCCATCCTGATTATGCGGCTGCTTCCTTGCGAGAGGCCTGGGCAAAACTTGATGAGGCCGATGCGGTGCTGGCCATCGGTGATGAAGCTTTACGACTTGGCGAACAAGATAGTTTTCCCTTTCAGCTTGATCTGGCTGAAATATGGTATGAGCAAACAGGTCTGCCCTTTGTTTTTGCGGTATGGGCGGTCAGGGAAAAGTTTTGCTGTCAGGACCCGGACAGTGTGGTGGAAATTCATCAGGAATTGTTGCGTTGTCTGGCTGAGGGAGCCCAGGACCTCCGCTCGATCAGTACTCTTGTTGCCCCCCGAATTCCGATGAAAGCGCAAAGTTGTTATGAATATCTCAAAAAAGTGGAATATGATCTTGGTGAGCGTAAGCAGGCCGGTCTGAAGTTGTTTTTTGATTATTTGATTAAAAGAGGGGAGGCTGAAGCCCAGGCCTTACCTTTAAAAATTTGTAATTAATTTCCGAGTAGAATGAAAAAGAGTTCTATTTAAACGTTTATCTTGGTGATTGGTTATCATCGAATACCCTGATTAGAGAGAGCATAAAGATATAAAAAATGCAGAGTCCCGACGATAAAAAGAAATTTGTTCGCCAGAAGTTTTCTTCGATCAGTTCCAAGTATGATCTGCTCAACTCGGTTTTGAGTTTTCAGATTGATCGTTATTGGCGTTGGCTGACCACCAGAATGTTGAAGGAATTTCCTGAGGGTCCGGTCCTGGACCTTTGCGCCGGGACTATGCCTTTATCCCGGGAATTGACCAGGCAGGCCCCGGGCCGGCAGGTGGTGGCCATTGATTTTTGCGAAGATATGCTGCGGGCCGGGCTCAATCACATGCCCCATGATGAACGGCGTTCCAGGATTGCCCCGGTTTGTGGTGACGGTGAGCGGATCCCGGCTCGAGACGAAATGTTTTGGGGCATTACCGTGGCCTTCGGGGTGAGGAATCTTTCCCGGACCCAGGAGGGACTAAATGAAATGCATCGGGTTCTGAAAAAAAGCGGAAAACTACTGATTCTCGAATTCTCTCGACCTAAAAATCCGATTGTCAGGCCGTTTTATAATTTTTATCTGAACCGGATTCTGCCGGTTGTTGCCGGCATGGTTTCAGGCGATAAAGAGGCCTATGAATATCTGGCAAGTTCCATCGCCAAGTTTTACGAACCGGCCGATCTCTTGTTGATGATGGACAAGGCTGGATTTGTAAAGACTTTCTGCCGTCCGCTTACCTTTGGTATTGTAACGATCTATGTGGGGATCAAATAGAAAGTGAATAGTAAATAGTAAATAGTAAATAGTGACGAGTGACGAGTGATGATTAGAAATTATGTTAGTCATAGGAAATACAGAAATATATTTTATTTTTCAGTGTATGCCGAGGCTTAAATTTTTGAGATAAATATGCAAAAGAAAAAACGGATTATTCTGGCCATTACGGGTGCAACCGGTACTCTCTACGCTTTGGAGTTCTTGAAATTGATGAAAGAACTTAATGTCGAGGTCCATGGTCTGGTTTCCGATGCGGCCCGTAAGGTCATGGAACTTGAATTAGGATCAGACATTGATTTAAGTGAATATACTGACCACTGGCATGACGTTCATGATTTTACGGCGCCGATGGCCAGCGGCTCGGCAGCTTTTGACGCCATGGTGGTTTTACCTTGTTCCATGGGTTCATTGGCCGCCATTGCCAACGGGATCTCCGCCAACCTTATTCATCGGGCTGCCGATGTGACCTTAAAAGAACGGCGGCCGCTTATTCTGGCCGTTCGTGAGACCCCTTTTAACCGGACTCATTTAAAGAATATGCTCAAAGCCAATGATGCCGGCGCGATCATCTGTCCGCCGATGCCGGCCTTTTATCACAAAATCGATGATTTTAACGATTTGGCCCGGATCTTTGCCGGACGACTGGCCGGTTTGTTGGGGGTCCAGGTGCCGGATCAACCTCGCTGGGGCAGTTAATAGTATTGAGTGAATAGTGACGAGTGACGAGTGAATAGTGACGAGAAATGGCCAAACCACATCATAAGCTAAATGTCTGGCAGAGAGCCATGGCGTTTGTAAAAGATATATATCAAGTTACAGCCCGTTTCCCAGAAGAAGAGAAATTTGGCCTTGTTTCACAGATGAGACGTGCTGCTATATCTATACCCTCAAACATCGCTGAAGGTGCTGCCAGAAATACTCATCGTGAATTCGTCCATTTTTTGCATATTGCGCAGGGGAGCATATCTGAACTGGAAACTCAATTAATAATCAGTAAGGATCTTGGTCTGATATCAGAGGAATCTTGTCAGAAAATCATAGCCGAATTGGATGAAATTTCCAAAATGGTTGTCGGACTCCAAAAGTCACTAACAAAACATTGAACCTGATTTTCCACTATTCACTATTCACTCGTCACTATTCACTCACCAAAGGTGAAAGATGTTCAAGAAAATTGCCATCCTGCTTGAGATGATCAAGTTTGAGCATACGGTTTTCGCTCTGCCCTTTGCCTTGATCGGGGCCTTTCTGGCGGCGCGCGGTCTGCCGGCAATGTCGGTTTTTGGCTGGGTGGTTCTGGCCATGGTCGGCGCCAGGACCAGCGCCATGGGCTTTAACCGGATCGTAGACCGCCGTTTTGACCGGGCAAACCCTCGTACGGCGGATCGGGCCTTGCCAGCCGGCAGCGTCAATTTATGGGAAGCCTGGGGCATGGTAATTATCGCCGCCGGACTTTTCTTTTATGCCTGTTATAATCTCAATAAACTTACTCTGCAGCTGGCCCCTTTTGCCCTGGGGTTGACCTTTTTCTATTCCCTCACCAAGCGGTTTACCTGGCTGTGCCATTTGGTCCTGGGCATGGCGCTGGCTTTCTCACCTCTCGGCGGCTGGGTTGCGGTGCGCGGTACGCTGCTTGATTTCCCGTATGTGTTGTCGCTTGGGGTCCTGTTCTGGGTAGCGGGATTTGATACGGTTTATGCCTGTATGGATGCGGATTTTGATCGCGAGGTCGGCCTCTTTTCAATGCCGTCCCGTTTTGGCCGGCAGAATGCTTTTCGGTTGGCGGTGGTTTTTCATCTAATCGCCTTTGTCTTGTTTACGGTAACCGGCATTCTTGCCGGACTGAATTACATCTATTATCTGGGGATTGTTTTTACCGGCGGCGCCTTGTTCTATCAACATCTGGTGGTCAATCCTCGGGACTTGTCCCGGATTAATCTTTCCTTTTTTACGATGAACGGTCTGATCAGTCTGACCCTTTTTGTGGCAACCTGGTTGGCTTTAATCTTTTAATCAGATAATTACTTCACCCCTCCATTAATTTTACCCCTTTTGAGTTTACCAGGATAGTGGTCGGCATTTTGTGCAGCAGTTTTTGATAGAAACCATGCCAGGTTTTTCCCCTTCTTCCTCTGACAGTTCAATACCGAGAACTCTTTACTTTTATTGTTTCCAGATTAATTCAAGGTTATCAAGAAGCTTGTCTGCGGTTTCTCCATATTTTGGAAAGTCTTTGGCTCGTATTAATGTGTCAACAGTGGCATTTTTGTCTTCGAGTTTGATCAGACAATAGGCCAGCATGAGAATTGATTGCCCATCCATGGGATCTAACTCGGCACTATTTCTAAATGCCTGTCCCGCGTCAAAAAAAGCGCCTTGATCATAAAGTATTTTGCCCTGCAGCAGCCAGAGTCCGGCCGAGGGGATCTCCCGCAAGACCTTTTCCAGAAAATCGAGGGCCTTCTCCGACTCATGGGCGGTAAGATAAGTAAGCGCAAGCCTCTCGGCATTGCTGATGTTAATCTGGTTTTTACTCAGATTCATCGATAAGAGATAATATTCTGCCGCAGCCGATGGTGCATTGATTACATTAAACAGGTTCCCGACCAGCATGCTTTCCTCGGCATCCAACTCCTTGCCGTAAGAATATATCAGAAAGGCTTGTAACGCCGCCTCATAGTCTTTCATTTCAAGCAAGACCTGGGCCCGGAGCTTCCATAGATAAGACTGATTCTGGCCCCTGTCGGTCAAACGTTCGATGGCGCTTAAGGCCTTTGGCGCCATTTTGTTTTCAAGGTAAGCAGCGATAAGGGTTTCTACCCATCTCGGTTCCGGGTCGGGCAGGGCGGTTAATTCCTCAAGCGAAACAATAGCGTCCGGATAATTTTTGGCGAGCAGATGGCAAACTGCGGCCTGGTATTTTATGGTATGGTCCCTGGGAGGAGCGCTTAGCCGATATCCTTTCAGCAGACAATCAGCCGCACGTTCAAATAGCTCATCTTCATAGTAAAGTTTGCCCAGGTTAAGCCATGTGCTTGCGTAGCTGGGATAAAGCATGGTCGAAAGGTTGAACTGCGAGATGGCCTCTTCGTTCTCTCCTTTTTCGGCCAGTAGATTGCCAAGCATAAAACGGATCAGGTAGTGGTCCTTTTCCGGGTCTTCAATTATGAATTCCCTCAATACCTTTTCCGCTTTTTCCTTGTTGCCTTTTTTGTATTCCTGTTGGGCCACGTCAAGCACGTGTTGCACGGCATATCCAGGTTCAGGCGCAATCGCGATATCGTTGCCGGATTGCTGCCCGGCAAGGCAGAGGCCGGTACTGATCAAAACACTTATTATTACCAGGATTGATTGCATCATCTTAATCCAATTCAAATCTGAAAGTAGTGGCCACCCAGGTCGGTACGCTTCTACCTTCTAATTTGCCAGGGACAAACTTCCATTTCGCCAGAGCCGATTTGACGCTTTCCTCGAATATCCCCTTGGGCTCAGCGGTCAGGATCTTGACCTCAAAAACATTGCCGGTCTGGTCAACGAGAAACATGACACTTACCTTGCCCGTGACGTTCGAGCGTTTTGCACTATAGGGATAATTGGGCTGGAGCTGAAACAGAGGAGCCGGTGGCTGGTCAACCTCAGCCAGACTGAAAGAATTTGGCATGGGTTCATTTTTTCTGGCTGTTTTTTCAGGGACAGAAACAGCTATCCCGGTTGAAAGCACCGGATTTATGCTGAACTGCATCTTGGGGAGAGTCAGATCCATGTCCTGATCGACAGACAGTGGAACCATCTCTTCGCTGGTCAGGGGCGGGGATATTTTTTCCGGTTTGCTCTCACGGACAAGAGATTCATCCGCTTTCTGGGATTGGTTAATAATTTTTACCGGGATAAGTCGGTCAAGGTTTTGCCCGGAAGAGGTAATCCTGGAGATCATCGGCTGAAAAGAAAAAAGGATGATGTTTACCAGCATGGACAGCAATACAGCAACAGGCAGTACGCTGATGTTCCGGTCAGCTGTCTTCATCGGCCAGTTCCGTTGCGATACTTATATCGGTTGCCCCCGCAAGCCGGCAGCCGTCCATGACCGTGATGAGCACTCCGGCCTGGGTCAGCTTGTCAGCTACCAGGACCACTGAAGAACCGGGAGACTCGGCCAGGGCTTTTTCAACATTATATCTGACGCTGCGGATATCTATCTTCTTCTTGTTAAAAAACACCTCGCCGTTTTCGTCAACCCCCACCAGGATGCTTCCCTGGTCCTGTAAAACAGCAGTGGATGCCACCGGTCGCTGCACCTCGATGCCTGTCTCCTTTACAAAACTTGTGGTAACAATAAAGAAGATAAGAAGCAGGAAGACCATGTCGATAAGAGGCGCCATATTGATCGCCACCTGAGTGTCCCTGTTTTTCATTATGTCCCTGACCCTACGCATTAGCCTGTCCTCCTGATTAAACCGGCAAAATCATCAAGCCCGGCCGCAATTCCCTGGGCTGTCCGGCTGAGAAAGGCACCCATGAACAGGCCGGGGACTGCAACTAATAGACCGCTCTGGGTAGTGATGAGCGCCGTTGAAATGCCCCCGGCCATCGCATTTGCGTTGCCTGTTCCGAATGCGGAGATAACATCGAAAGTCGCGACCATGCCGACCACTGTTCCAAGCAGACCCAAAAGCGGCGCGATGGCGGCAAGAATATTTATGGTGCTGAGATTTCTTCGCAGCATATTTTTTTCTTTTTTGATGTAGGCGTCGGCCAAGGATGGATCGGGGATTCCGTCTTTGCAGCCATTTTGGGCAATGGCATTAATCAACCGTTCCTCAATCTTTCTGCTGGCCGCAATGTTTTTTAACATGGGCAGGTTCGAAGCGGCTTTATTATCCACCGGTCTTTTCAGCATCCAGAAAACAATAGACCTCTCAAAGATCAGGACCCACATCCACAGTGATATCCCGATCAGCGGAACCATGACCGGTCCTCCCTTTGCCAGAAAATCATAAAGTTCCAGTACCGAAAAATTCATTACTCAACCTTATCTTTTGATTCTGATTTTTCCTTGTGGATTATATTCACCAGAGTGACGGCCTTTTCTTCTATATCATCAATTATGTTGAAGCCCCTTCTTGAGAGAAAGTTATGAAAGAACATGATCGGGATGGCCACGGTGAGGCCGAGCATCGTGGTGATCAAGGCCTCTGAGATGCCGCCGGCCATCATCCTGGGATCACCTGTGCCATAAATGGTAATCGACTGAAAGGTGCTGATCATGCCGGTGACGGTTCCCAGAAGTCCAAGCAGGGGGGCAATAGCTCCCAGCACATTGAGCGTTGGGAGAAACCGCTCGAAATATCGTACCTCCCGAATGATGGATTCATGGACCAGGGTTTCAAGGGACTCTTTGTCCTCGTCACGGTTTTTAAGAGCGCACAACAGAACGCGTTGCAGTGGTTTTTCAGCCTTCAGTATTTCAGCCGCGCGGTCCCAGTGATCTTTGCCCGAAAGATTCTCGATCTTGATCATGGTTTTGTCTGAGTCCGTATAGCTTTTTATAATCGCCAATGACCGTTCCATGATGATCAGAAGGGCGGCAAGGCCGATGGCCAGGATGGGCCAGACCAGGGGGCCGCCCTCTCTGATTTTATCGGTCAGTCCGCTCTTCTTGGCAAATCGCGCGGTGGCAGCCCCACCCGAGAGGTCGAGGCTGACCACCTCCGCCGTACCGGAAGCAAACGCTTTCAAGGCGGCGCCTGTGGATCGATCAGGAAGGGATGAGTAGGCAACCATCTGCCCGGTGCTTTCTGATGGCCAGAGGAAACCCGCCTCGTTGCCGGTTACGTATGCGTTGAAAAATCTGCCGAGAGTAAGAATGCTCCCCTTTGCCCCGGCTCCATCTCGCCCGACAAAGGTCCCTTCCTTGACCAGTGGGGCTGATTCAAGCTTGATCAGCCGGAAGGCCATGTCTGTCAGGCTGGTTATTTCATTGATGCCGGGAACTTCTATCGGGTTTCTTTTCCGGTTAAGATCGCTGAACTCGTCCCTATATACCGGATAAAGGCTTGAAGTTTCGATTGCCGCGGTCATGTCTTTTTGCATAATCCGGATGATTGCAGCCAAATCACTTGCATCTTCCTTTACACCTGTTTCCGATTTTTGAAGATCACTGGCCTTGGCCATACGCGCATCAAGTTCTGATTGCAGTTTTGAGTTTTTGGCTTTTATCTGGATCAAGGCGGAATCATGGTGACTGAGTTCAGCCTTCAGCCTGTCGCGATCAAGATTAATCCGGTCTACGGTCTCCTGGTATTCTTCCAGGGCGGCCTGGCGGTGGTGGTTTGCGTTATCAAGCACATTGTTCTGGTCGGCAAGCGCAAAGACGGAGGTGATCATGACGGGAAGAGTCAACAGGACAAATATGGTCAGTAATTTTTTGAAGCTCCCCGCGGCAGGTAAGGTAGCCTGTGACGCTCCGAAAGAAGTGCCCTTTGGGTGCACTCCGAGCCACGGGGAATCTTCGTATGTAAGGATGTTATCATTAGATTCGCTCACTAACCCCGCAGCAGATAAACGCAAGACTTCGAGCTGTGGGGAATGTGCTACGCAGCAAATACTCTTGGGGTGCATTTCGTTTTGCATGTTCATTTATCTCACCACTCTTCCAATCGGCAGGTCGATTAACTCCGCCGCCCTCTGGTGCTGTGCTATCTCAATGGCTCTGCCGATGGCTGAAACGTATTTTGGCGGCAGAGGTTCCCAGTTCCTGCCGGATTCGGAGTATTTCCCAACCTGCAATCCGTCCGGACTTTGATAAAAAAGGGCGGCGCTGCCGATCCGAAGTACATTTGCGGTCAGTTGGTCTCCGGCAACCTCGATTGTCTGCTGATAGACCTCAACCGTCCTGGCGTATTCCATCTCAATTAACATCGCCTCTATGGTCCTCCTGTATTTCTCAGCAGTGCCGGTCTGGCGGTCGTCAATTAGTGTTCGCAGAAGCTCCAGACGGGCGTTTCTTTCTTTTACGAGAAATGGCAGGCCGTTTGTAGTGTGGGTCTCCAGTCTTTCGATCAAATTCCGTAGAAGCGCTTCGATCCCAACCATGGATGAACCCTGGGTCTTGGCCCCGGATTTATTTTTAAATTCTGCAATGGTCGCATTGGTCTTTTCAATTAATGCTGAAAGTTCAACCTTGGTGGAGGTCATCTCCTCGAAATCGTTTAAAAGAACGTTTTTTTGTTTTACAAGTTCAGTCTTTTCAAGGGCCCATCGCTCTTTTTCTTTCTGCGTACGTTTGTTAATTTCAATGGTGGTCGATGTTGTATCGACAAGGGCGCTGGCGTTTGATTCGGCGTTGGTATGTTCAACAGAATAAAAAGTGGCTAAAGCCCAAACGGCCAGAATAATTAATCTCATAGTCATGTCCTTTTTCAAAACTCTGCCATTAAACCAAGAAACGGGATCATCGGCAGCCCGTAAACGGGTTCTTTCTCGGAATAGTCCTCATTATAGTCATAGCCTGAAATATTTTCTCTGGCGTATGCGTTCATGATTTCAAGATAGAGGTGCATCTTGCAATTATCAAAAAGAAATAGTCGGTCAACCCTCAGGTTGAGGCTGTGGTAATCCGGAATCCGTTCGGAATTAAGTTCTCCTTCAACTGGTCTGACCGAGCCATCGTCATAGTATCCGTCTGTCCCAATCACCGGGGTGTATGGGCTGCCGGAGTGGTATGTCCATTTGGCGCCAAAAGTCCACTTCGAGGTGAGTTTGTAATTCAACACCAGTTTTACATCCAGCGGCTGGTCATAATCAAAATTAAAGTACTTTCCCTGTCCGTTATCCTTTCTTTCTGCCTTTGAAAGTGTCATCCCAAACCATCCGGAAAGGCGTTCGGTATGGGACTTTCGAATCATGAAATCCACCCCATAAGCCCGCCCGACTCCGTTGTTTGCATAATTAGTCACCGGGTCCGAGGTGACAAGCTTATCAAAGCTTTTGTAGAATCCTTCTGTCTTTACCGACCAACCTTGTCCCAACTTTTTCTCGGCGCCAAGGACGTAATGGTCAGACTGAATCTTTTCCAAATCAGAGTTGCCGGTATTTTTGCTTATGTATTGGTATGCAGGCATCTGGTGGTATCTACCGAATCCGGCCGATATGGTTAGATCATTTGCCAGAGCAAGTTCAGCCCCGAATCTTGGATCCGCGATCAGGAGGTCCGTCAGGTCGTCATGCGTTACCCTGATCCCTTCGATAATGGTCAGATAGTCGGTTATCCGCCATCTGTCTTTTAAAAATATACTGGAATAGTTTATATCCATAGTATCAACAAATTGTATCCTGGCCGCATCCTTGTAGGAACAGTCCGTATCGAATTCCGTACAATTGGGAAAGTTTGCGTCAAAGTACAGGTCTGATGATCCAGCCACATAACCTGCGCCTACGGTTATTTCGTGGTCTTCCCAAGGTCTTAATGTGGTTTGCTCTTTCAGATAAATACTTTCGTGCTCAACCTTAAAATCAAATATCCGCGCGAATTTCATGGACAAAGTTGTTTCAAGCAGCCCCAGTCCAAGCTTGTTCACGGTGCCGTTTTTTGTTCGATTGACCCATACGAACCCTTGACTGTGCTCTACAATGTCATAAGCGCTATCTCCAACCAGGTCCGGATCTTTTTCTGCAAGTTCAGAGTCCTCTTCGATTGAAAATTCTATTGCATCCGAAGCCCCGCTGCACTGGAACCTGAGAGTGTTAGCATCATTGACCTCCCAGAGATATTTGCCCTGATAGTCATCGTAAACTGGAACGGTCATGCTATAACCATCCTCTTCCGACACTATTTCCGACATGAATAAGTCGTAATAGCTCCTTCGGGCTCCAAAGTAGAATGATTGATTTTTAGTTACCGGTCCTTCCACCAGAAAGTCTGATTCCAGAAAGCTGGTGTGCACTTTAAGACCAAGTCTGTCTTTTCTTGGCTCACGAAGGTAGACGTCAATGGCTGAGCCGATAACATCATCTTCAACATACAGTTCCGGCCCGAATGCCGACTTGTAGAGATTGAAGTCCTCCACCAGATCGCCGTTTATGGTGCTGATAATCCCGCCCATATGGAACAAGTGGCCAACTGGCAGGAAGTCAACTATATAGACGTTGTCCCCTGGCCTTGATCCTCTGATCGCCGGTTCGCCGCTATCGGTTGAGATGCCGGGCATCGCCGTCATGGCCAGCAGGGGATCACCTCTGCTTCCTGCAATCATCCTAAGCTCATCACCATCAATTATGGTCTTGCTTAAATGGTCAGAGTTTCGCTCAGCTCTTATCACAAAATCAGGGATGGTGACTCCGGGTTCCAGATAAAGAATAACTGTTTTGTCAACAGAGGTATCGACTTCGGCCGGGATGGATTTTTTGAATCCTAATGCCGCTGCGGTCAAGGTGTAAATTCCGGCTTCGACAACAGTAAGGGAAAAAGCGCCGCTTTCGTTGGTGACCGCAAAAACACCTGCCTGTTGCCTGGCGGTTACGGTTATTCCTTCAAGTGGCTTGCCTGAGCCTCTCTCAAGCACCGTGCCCTGAATAATAAAGGAGTTTTTCTGGGCAAAGGCGGGTGGAATGATCAGCAGAAATATTGAAAGCATCAATACGGCGATTGTCACTTTTCTAAGGCATAGCGGGTAGTGGGTGGATGCCATAACATCATGCATGGTTTTCAGCCTTGTTCCAGGATTGAACGCAATAATGTTAAGGAAAGTAGAAAGTCATCTTGCCCTGATTTAGTTCAGCAGTTTCTGTGTTGATATATTAGCGAGGATTTCTCCCCGAGAGATAGACTCTAAATTTTTTAACATTTAGAATCGGCGGTGTCTAGCAAACGTTATATAGAAGAGCGGATTAGCGGGGTATTATGGCAGGTTAGGGTCCAGGGTTCGTTTGACTGGTTTGGGAGGGGGCGGGTAGGATTGGGAATATAAGATAATCATCAGGAATTTAATAGCGGGGTGGAAAAATCTAAGATGTAACGTTCCTTACTTAGTCAGGGCAAATACTGACTAAAAATATGCCCCATTTTGGAAGAAATTTACACAGAAAAGCCGATGGTTGCCCATTGGCTTTTCTGTGTATTACAAGATATTATTTGTAATTTTCTGCTGATTAGGGCGATTTGAAAAGGCATACTGTTGAGCTAATCAACAGTATGCCTAAGTTGATCAATCTTTATTCTTCTTTTCGCCGTCATCATTGTTTTTGGCATCGTCATCATCATGCTCGCCGCTAGCATTGATTACAGCGTTGTCGTCATCATGTTCGCCGTCATCATTGTTTTTGGCATCGTCATCATCATGCTCGCCGCTAGCATTGATTACAGTATTGTCGTCATCATGCTCGCCGTCATCATTGTTTTTGGCATCGTCATCATCATGATCATTGTTTCCGTCATCGTTGTCATTGCATGATGGCTTTAAGCATTCGGCTGAATTAATTAAGATTTCAGCGGCTAATGGCTCTATCTTTTTTCCTGATTGGGATTTAACTTGTTTGATAAAAGATTTTATTTTTTCAACATTCTTTAAATTTTTGAGCAGACTTTTTTCCATTTCGGGAGAAATTTGTCCTGAGGCTAAGTAACGTTGAACCAGAAAGATCAGTCCTTCAATTCCTTCGACAACCTCATAGGTCACTTCAGCGTTTGAAGTGTTACCCGCAATGTCTGAAGCAGTAACATTATAGGTGTAGGAAACAAGTCCTGGACCTGTCCCAAGAGAGGTGCTATCCGTGGCAGCAGCCAAGCCGGATAAGTCGTCTGTTGCATCAAAAATTGGGGTAGGCATATTGCATGTTGTATATATTTCACTCTCAACAACATTAGTAATTGTAATGACTGGGGATGTCAGGTCAATGTTTGCCGTAAGCTGTACGGTGCTTCCGGTATTTCCTGCTTCGTCGACCGCGAAGTAGCTTATATCGTTCAACCCTTCACTAAGATCTATGGTTACGGTTGTATTTAAAACGCTTTGAGATATGCCGTTGAGGTTGTAGTTGACCGAAGCAACGCCGGAGCAACTATCTGTGGCTATCAGGTTTAGGGTAACTGGTGAGAGGTACCAGTCGTTGGTGCCAGACGTGCCGGATATCACGGCAGAGGTGGATGGTGGCTGGATATCAAGCACGGTAATTATCACTTGATCGGTGGTGATTGCACCGTTCCCGTCATCCACAGAAAGAGTGATGGCATTAGTCCCCAAGGGAAGTGATACTGTGGGGCTTACGCCAGTTACCGAACCAAAGGGACCAGTCCAAGTGTAAGAGAGAACATCTCCGTCCGGGTCAATAGAAGCTGATCCGTCAAGATTTATATTACTTCCGCAGCCGGTTTCTAAAGTTTGATCGAGCCCTGCGTCGGCTATAGGTGCCTGGTTGCTTTGGCATAAGATTAATGCATTACCTAAGTCACTTGATTGCACGATGACCGGTTCATTCATCTCCATAGAAAAAATCGGGGCATCACTAACCACCAGATTGAAGCTTGTTCCTAATACATCAGAATATTCGAAGGGGGTCAGAACTTCATCAAAGCTTATACAATCATTTTCTGTTTCTGTTTCGCTAATGGTTATTTGAGCCGGTGTAAAAAAATTGTCCATCTTTGAAAAAATCTTATATCCACCGTTATGTGCGACTGCTGTTGTATAATAGTTTAAATTAATTGAGACTAGAGTATTAAGTTTTCGGGACCAGAGTTGCTCCCCATCCATTGATATCTTTATTATTTTCGCGCTTTTTATAGAACAGCTGGCGTCTTTATAGATAATATTAAAACCGTCATCTTCTATTGATCCTATTTTTGGCACCGTCGTTGATTCAAGCTTATTCTGCCAGACTGATCTGCCACTGTTGTCATATTTGCCGACAAAAGTATTCAATCCATCCGGGTGGATGGAGAGAAAACCTCCATCGTTTATTGGCTTTAAAGTGCCATATGAATCATAAAAACCGTGACTATGTTTTTTTGACCATTCAATGGTGTTCCCGGATTCATCTACCTTAAACATCATATTATTACGAGTTGTCCAGTTATCAGACGGTCCTTTGACCACATAGCCGCTATCACTCAATTGTACAACTGCGTTGGGCATAATGTATTGTCCCTTATATCTTTTTGCCCATTGCAATACTCCGCTGGCATCAACCTTGATGAGAAAAGGCCAAACAGTCCCCATATTCCATTGGGTATCCCCTAAAATCAGATAACCACCATCGTTTGTTGCAATGATATCTCTTGCTCCATAGCTCTGAGCTGTCCATTGGTGAAGTATTTCTTGATGGGCAAATCTGTTAATCCAGGAAACAGAACCATCGGCAGCCAATTTTATAATGAGTATATTTCGCCGGGAATATCTGTCTAAAGGATTTTCGTTTGTGTCTGCCACAGCAATAACACCACCTTCACTCGTCTTCTTAACCCGCCGAAAATTTATCCCTTGGTTTTGAGCATCTACTAAGTTTAGGGTAAAATAATAATTGGTCCAGTCAATCACCCCATTCGCCTCGACTTTGCTTAATTGACTACCGTAAAACAACAACCCCTCTCCTGATTCAGCTAATTCCATTTCCGACCATCTACTATGGTTGGGAAAATTAAGGATAGAGCTGGCATGAAGATTTGAAACCAAAAGCAATAATACTCCCAGAGAGAAGAAAAAAATCTTTACCTGTTTTAACATTCTAGCCACCTATTTAATTTGATTTATGAAAATGCACTGTTGTTTACGGTAAGTATCATTCAGGTATAACTAACAAATATTTGGTCTTTTGCAAGCAGATTATCGCTTATTTTTGAGACTCTCAATAATTGTTATATGGAAAGTAGCTAATTGTGGCACTAATGAAGGAAATTGATAGTTTCTCTTTCCTTCGCAAATAGAGATATGTAAATAATTTTTTACTATGTTGTTGGTGCCGGGTAGTTCTTGTGGAACTGGTTGAGCATTTTGATTGCTCATTTATAAATAAGGGGGTTAGGAGTGTCGAAAGCAACTTGGGTAGCTTTTTGTGTAGGAGACCTAAATCTGTGATACTCAAAATGTGTATTATCGAATTCAGGAAATTGGTTGGGTATGTGTTAACATGCCGCCTTTTTGAGGAAAATACCGAAATAATGTTCTTCTTTGATGATAAGAAATGGTGAAAAGAATATTTATAAAAAAGATTAAGCTGCCATTATTTATTCAGTTGGGGGGAGATTCCGATAACTAACCTTGCTGCATTTCTCCCAGTTCTTCCCAGCGTTTGTAGAGATCTTCAACTTCCTTTTGGGCGATCGGCAGTTGACTGCAATATTTGGCCAGTAACTCTGGGTTGGCCATAACTTCCGGGTCAGCCAGTTTGCCACGGCATTCTTCCAGCCTTTGCTCGGCCTGGAGGATTTTTTCTTCCATCTGGTCAAGCTCAAGCTGTAATTTGAAGGATAGTTTCTTGATTGTTTTTTTGGGCGGGCTTGCTTTGGGCTTGTCCCCTTTCTTACCTTCCTTGCCTTCTGGTTTGAGACTTGCCAGCCACTGATTGTAATCGGCAAAAATCATGGCGCCGCCTTTGCCATCAAGGCCCAGGACCTGGGTAGCGATTTTGTCCAGCAGAAAACGGTCATGGGTTACCAGGACGATCACGCCGGGGAACTCGGTAAGGCTTTCTTCAAGCACTTCAAGAGACGGGATGTCCAGGTCGTTGGTCGGTTCATCCAGCAGCAGGATGTCGGCTGGTTGCAGCATGAGGCGGGCGATCATGATCCTGGCCTGCTCGCCACCGGAAAGTCTGCTGACCGGCATTTCAAGTTGTTCCGGCTGAAAGAGAAACCTTTTGGCCCAGCCCACGACATGGATACTGCGGTCCTGGTAGAGGACCATGTCGCCGTCCGGGGCAAGGGCCCGGCGCAGGGATTCTTTCTGATTGAGTTTTTCCCGGTTCTGGTCGAACATGATAATCTTTACCCCGTCGGCCGGGATGACCTGGCCGCTGTCGGGTAAGATTTTACCGGCCATGATCTGCATCAAGGTGGTCTTGCCGGAACCGTTGCCTCCCACAATGCCCAGCCGGGAACCGGGAGAGAGCGTAAGATTTATCTGCTCAAAGAGCTTGCGGCCGGGGATTGACTTGGTCAGATTGTTGAGTTGCAGCAGTTTTTTGGTCTGGCGCTTGGTGGCGCTGAAGTCAATCTGGACGCGGGTTGATGCGTTGTTGCGCTGGCGGAGGGAGGCGACTTCTTCTTTGAGTTGCTGGGCCTGGTCTATCCGGTATTGAGCCTTGGTGGTCCTAGCTTTGGGGCCGCGCTGCAGCCATTCCGTTTCCCGGCGCAGTTTGTTGGATAACGATGATTCCTGCTGAAGTTGTTTCTCGATGAAGATTTCCCGTTGCCGCAGAAAGTCGTTATAACTTCCTTCCACCCGGATATACCCTTCCGGATAGAGTTTGTTGAGCTCGATTATTCGATTGGTGGTGTTATTTAAAAAATAGCGGTCGTGGCTGACCATCATATAGGCAAATCCGGCATTTTGCAGCTGATCTTCCAGCCAGAGAATGCCGGCCATGTCCAGATGGTTGGTTGGTTCGTCCATCAGGAGCAGGTCCGGTTCCTGCAGCAGGGCCCCGGCAATGGCCAGCCTCTTGCGCCAGCCACCGGAAAGTTCCTTGACTTGTTGCTCGGCCTTGCCAAAACCGGCCCGGCTGATCATCCTCTGCACCTTCTGGTGTTTTTCAATGTCGTCAAGTTTCAATTTGTTCAGAAAGTTGAGCAGGGTTTCTTCCACACTAAGCTCGGACGTCAGATTGTCCTGCTGGGGCAGATATACCAGTCTGGTTTGTTTTTTAATGAAGATATTGCCTGAATCGGCATCGTCTTCGGCGCAAAGCAGGCGAAGCAGGGTCGACTTGCCGGAACCGTTTGGCCCGATCAGTCCTAATTTTTCGTTTTCAAAAAGACCTAAGGACAGGTTATCGAAAAGATTTTGGGTGCCGAATGATTTGCACAGAGACTGGCAACTTAGAAGAGGGGGCATCTTATTTTCGTTATAGTGAATTGTTAATCAGGGTCAGGGGATCAAGCAGACTGATCGTTTGGTTATGGTGATTGACGGTTGACCAGTTTAATGAGTGAGACGGGATATTGTCCGGCATCAAGGCCGCGGTGACATGCAGGTGGGGGCTGACTTTTTGCTTGCTTCCCCTGGTGGCTGCAATGTGTGCGATTACTTCTCCTTCTGCCAGTGATACTCCTTCCTCTATTACCGATAATGGTCTTGTATGGCCATAAATTGTGTAAAGTGCAAGGTCTTTTCTCTTGTAGACATCTGCATGTTTCACAAAGATCGTTCTGCCGAGAAAATCGTCGGTTATTTTAACAACCTTTCCGGTAAAAAAAACCGGAATTTTGGTGTCTGGTCCGAGGCTTATGGTCTCACCGGAAATGTTTCGGTATGCACGTAAGTCAATTCCTTCGTGCGGGGCAGGGCGGCGGCTGTTCTCGTCCCACCAGCTGATGTTTGAATTGAACAGCATCCCTTCCATAAATTGCCATTCCCTGAAGTCAACGATCCGGTTGGCAACGGATAAATACTCGGTGAATCGTGATTTTTTAAGGTAGATGGTAGAAATAGTTGGACCTCTGTCTTATTTTAAATATTTACAGACCGACAAAAAATAATAATCTCTATGAACTATTGCCACATTAATTTTTACGAGGACCTCATATGATGAACATGCCGAGTGTATTTCTAGTGGTCGGCGCACTTTTTTTTCTGCTGCGCTCCGTGGCTTTTTGTGCGGTGGCAAGCGATCAGCCGGCAACTGGTTCTTCTCGTAATTCAGCTGATACCATTGAAGATTTTATCGCGCGGGAGTTGGCCAAAGGTCACATACCGAATTGGCTGATTAAGGAAAAAAGCCCTTATCTTCTGCAGCACGCCTTTAATCCGGTTGATTGGATGGCTTGGGGGGACGAGGCTTTTGAGCGAGCGCGCAAGGAGAATAAACCGATTTTTCTTTCGATTGGTTATTCGACCTGCCACTGGTGTCATGTCATGGCCCATGAGTCGTTTGAAAGTGAGACGGTGGCCGAGGTCCTTAATAAATATTTTGTCTGCATCAAGGTAGACCGGGAGGAACGTCCGGATATTGATCAGGTATATATGGCTTTTACCCAGGCGATGACCGGGAGCGGCGGCTGGCCGATGTCCGTTTTCTTGACGCCGGACTTGAAGCCGTTTTATGCCGGGACTTATTTCCCACCCGAGAGTCGTTACGGGCGGCCGGGTTTTGTTGATTTACTTGGGTCAATCCATCAGAGCTGGATCAGTGATCAACAGAATATTATTAATTCCGCCGACCAGATCACCTCTCGTCTGCAAACAACGATCGCCACCAGGGAAAATGTTTTGCCGGTTGAGAGGAACGCAGTTTTTGCCAAGGCATACCAGCAGCTTTCTTCTTCCTTTGATCAACAAGATGGCGGTTTCGGCAGTGCTCCCAAGTTTCCCCGGCCTGTTGCTCTGGATTTTCTTCTGCGCTATGCCCATCGGGAAAAGGATGCAAAGGCTTTGGCAATAGTGGTAACAACCATGCACAAAATGGCTGAGGGCGGAATTCATGATCAGCTTGGCGGCGGCTTCCATCGATATTCGGTTGATCAGCGGTGGCTGGTGCCGCATTTCGAGAAGATGCTTTATGATCAGGCCCAATTGGCCACGACTTATCTGGATGGTTTCTTGCTGACTGGAGATGAAAGTCTTGCCGAGACGGCCCGTGATATATTTGATTATGTCCTGACTGAAATGACCGACCAAAAAGGCGGGTTCTATTCGGCGGAAGATGCCGACAGCCCTGACCCGGATAATCATATGAAGAAGCGTGAGGGCGCTTATTATGTGTGGCGAGCCGATGAAATTACCCAGTTGCTCGGACCTGAACTGGCCCCGGTTTTTAATTATCGTTTCGGCATTGAGTCGGGCGGTAACGTAAACGATGATCCGCACCGGGAATTTACAAATAAAAACATTTTACATCTGGCTCATTCCATTCCGGAAGTTTCGGACCATTTCAAAATGGACCGGGAAAAAACAGAAGCCTTGTTGCGGCAAGCCTCAGACAAGGTTTTAACTCGGCGCAATAATCGGCCACGGCCTCATCTCGATGACAAGATTATCACCGCCTGGAATGGGTTGATGATCAGTGCTTTGGCTAAAGGTTATCGGGTGATCGCTGACCCGCGTTATCTGGCGGCGGCGACCAACGCCGCAGATTTTATTCTGAACACCCTCTATGATTCAAAAAATAAAAAACTCATGCGTCGATATCGGGGAAGTGAGGCAGGGCTTAACGCCAATCTGGCAGATTTTGTATGTTTGATCCAGGGACTGCTTGATCTGTATGAGGCATCTTTTGATCGTCGTTGGTTGCGGGAAGCTATTGCCTTGAACATTCTGCAGGTTGAGAACTTCGAAGACAAAAAGGCTGGCGGTTTTTATGATACTTCAGAAAGTAATGAAAACCTGCTTTTCAGGATGAAGGAGGATTATGATGGGGCGGAACCGGCCGCCAATTCAATCGCGGTTCATAATCTGTCACGTCTGGCCTGGATAACCGGTAATGATAATTGGCGTAAACTCGGCGAAAAAACGGTACACGCTTTCGGGGAGGTTTTGCAGAATTCTTCGTTTGCCCTGCCCGGGATGTTATTGGGTTTGGATAACCTGACCGGTAAACATCGGCAGATTATTATAGTCGGTGATCGACAGGATAAGTTGACTGGGCAGATGCTGGGGTTGATAAATTCGGCTTATCATCCTGAGTTGACTGTTTTCCTGGTCGCCAGTGAAGAAGACAGGAAATATCTGGCGCAATTCCAACCGGCGATCTCCGGCTTTGCACAATTAAACGCGAAAACTACCGCCTATCTCTGCGAAAATTTTGTCTGTCGGTTGCCAACTAATGATTTGACTGAATTGCACAAATTGCTGGAAGGGAATTGATTCTATAGCTCTTTCTTTGCCTTATACCAGTTGAGCAGCTTTTTGGTGGTCAGCGGGAAAAGGCCAAGAATGGCAAAAGAGATGAGCAGGCCGGGCGACAGGATCCCGGATATTGAGTCGATTTTGGCCAACTCCTTACCGGCGTTGACAAAGATTATGGTGGCCGGCAACATGCCGAGTTGCGATACCCAGTAGTAAGTAAGAATTGGTATTTTTGTTATCCCCATCACCAGGTTTATGACAAAGAAGGGAAATAACGGCACTAAACGAAGGGACAAGAGATAAAATCCGCCCTCCTTTTCAATCCCTTCATTGATCGTTTTCAGGCGGTCAGCGAACTTGTGTTGCACCCAGTCACGCAAAAGGAACCTGGAGACCAGACAGGCCAGGGTAGCGCCGATCGTGCTGGCAAAGGATACGACGATCGAACCGGTCACCAGGCCGAATAATCCGCCGCCTGCCAGGGTCATGATGGCGGCGCCCGGCAGCGAGAGGGCGGTTATGATAATATAGATCATCATATAGGCGGCAATTACCGCTATCTGGTGTTGGCTGTAGATCCGGGTGAATTGTTCATGGGATTGTTTGAGGTAGTCCAGGGTAAAATATCGGCCAAGATCAAAGTAGAAAAAGAAGGCGATTGCAGCGATGATCAGGACCATGATTCCGATTTTCTGAATGAGGTGTTTATTTGAGTTCATTGTATCGTTCAAATCCATAGGAGGCGGCACCGAGAAGGGCTGCTTTCTGGTTTAGGACAACATAGACCGGGATCGTTGCCAAGAGTTTCGTCATCCTGCCTTTGTTCAGGAAGCCCTGGCTGAAATGACCTGATTCCAGGGCCGGAATTATGCGGGGCGGGATGCCGCCAGCCAGGTACATGCCGCCGGTGGCCATGATTTTCAGGGCCAGGTTGCCGGTTTCCGCGCCCAGGATCCGGACGAAGGCGTACAGGGTGGCAAGACAAAGAACGCAAGGAGAATCCTGATTGAGCGCTGCATTGATGATAAGCGGGGTTGGATCGGCAGCCTCGGCAATTTGATCTTGTAGCCAATCCGGTTCCCGGTAGGGGCTGGTCTCTTTCAGGTACGAGTAAATATTGGGCAGTCCGAGTCCCGAACAGATCATCTCATAGCTGACGTGATCATGATTTTTCAGAAGATGGGTTAATAAGCCGCTTTCCAAATCATTGGTCGGGGCAAAGTCGGCATGGCCGCCTTCCGAGGCGTACGCCAGATAGCGGTCTTGACCGTTCCAGGTCAGGAATGCCTCACCCAGGCCGGTCCCCGGCCCGATAACGCCGATGGTCGCCTGCGGTTCGCCGGTCCCTTTGCGTAAGGTATGCAAGTCGGTCTCTTTTAAAAGAGGGATTGCTTTTGCGGTTGCCGCCAGATCGTTGATGACCTCTACCTGTGCAATGTTCAGGGCTGTTGAGAGTTTTTTCGCTTCCACGGTCCAGCCGAGATTGGTCAGAATGGTCTTTCCCTTTACAACCGGTCCGGCGACCCCGAAACAGGCGTGACTGATCGGCGTATTTACTTCAGCGGATAAAAAATCAGTGACCAGCGATTCTAGGGAATTGTAATCGGAACTTTTGAAGGATTGATCATTGATCGGGTTGGAGGGACCTGCCGATGATGAGTAGATCGCCAGATTTGTTTTAGTGCCGCCGATATCTCCGGCCAGTATGAATATTTCCGTCATCTCAGGAGTCTTGTGAGGTTGCATGATCTTAATTAAGGTCATTAATCCGGATAGCATTGCCCTTGCGATTAAATTCTGATAAATTATCGATTCAAAGTAAAATTTGATTCTTACCTGAATATAACCATAAGCAAAATAATAACATATCAATTTGGAGATTATATGGCAGCCAGCGGAAAGAACAATAGTGATTTTGTGAAAAAGGAATTGATGATGATTGTGGCCCTGATTACTTTTGTCGCCGGTTTTTTAGGAGGCATCATGTACAGCGCTTTTCAGTCCCCTGAGTATCCGCAAGGAGGCTCGTCCTCCGCGCCGCCGGCCCAGTCTTCAGCCCCTGGTCAAGTGGTTTCCCCTGAACAGGCCAGAAAGATTTTGATGCTGGAGAAGGAGGTAACCGCCGATCCGCAAAACGCCGAGAACTGGGCCAGTTTGGGACATGTTTATTTTGATACCAATAAGGTCAAAAAAGCGATTAATGCTTACGAAAAAGCATTGGCCTTGCGCCCCGATAATCCCGATGTCTGGACCGATCTGGGCGTAATGTACCGGCGGGACAACCAATCCGCTAAGGCGATAGAATCATTTGAAAGGGCCTATTCCATTAATCCCAAACATGAACAGTCCCGTTTTAATAAAGGGATCGTTCTGATGTATGATCTTAAAGACAAGGAAGGGGCGATTAAGACCTGGCAAGAGCTGTTGGCCGTTAACCCAGGGGCCACTGCGCCTACCGGCCAACCTCTAAGTATGATGATTGAGAGCATTAAAAGTGGTGGTAATTAATTTGTGACAAAGTTACGAGTGAAAATCTCAGTGTTTATTATTATATTAAATTTCAATTTTTGACGGTTAAGTTCTTTGGTGAGTTGGTGTCAGTTTTAAAAAGCCCCCGGAAGTTTCTGCTTCCGGGGGCTTTTTTTGTCTTCATCTATGATGAAAGCTTCAGGTTAAATGACTAATTATTTGCATGCCTCAAAAGGGAAAATTCCTACAACTTTGCTAAGTTCACTTTGCTGTAATTTAATTTTTCCATGTATCGGATAATCTAGTTTCTTTGCTGGCTATTCAGCTCACTTCTGGCCCCGCGAGCTGGAAAAAACGAAGTAAGAAAGGGACTATTCACCAAGGAGGAAAATATGTTACTCTTTACTCGTCACTTTAATCTATCTCTGGGTTCATACCCCGCAGCTTGCCGCGAGTAAAATTACCGAACAGAGAAGTAATGCCGCGTAGCTTGCTGCGGGGAGTTTCATTATGGTAAGCATCTATTGCTTGGATTGATTATAGCTACTTCCGGTGGATAAAGTATGTTTTGATACCTGTTGTTCTGACGTTGAGGATCAATGGTTCAATAATCTTCTGGTCAAGAATTATACATAAAAAAACAGGGCCGCAGCCCTGTTTTTTTATACATTATGATTTATGAAAAACAATTATCAATCGTCTTTATCTCGATGGCAAAAGAAGCAACCGTTTGTTTGTCCTGCACCACTATGTGAGACAACCCCGGTATAGTCGTAACGGAGCATATTTGGTTGATCGGAACCATGGGCTTTATGGCATGAGAGACAGAAGACCTGATCTGAGCCTCCGTTAATGGTATTAAGGTTTCCGCCATCCAGATTCTGAGCGACTGGAATCAGAGGCTCATAATTTTGACCGTCCATCGTTGAGCCATTTGCGTTTTCAAAATTGACAGGAATCGGGTAGTTGGAAGGATGTCGTAACCAGGGGTTACCACCACCGAGTCCGTTATCGAAATCTCCGGCCAGAGTTGTGTCTACATAACCGGCGGCGTGGAATGCCCCATGACAGCCGGCGCAGAATTTACCCATGGACAATGCATTACCAGGTGCGAAACTGGCCGCTCCCTGGTTGAGTTCCTTTTCACCGGCATTAGTCAGGGTTTCCTGGACGGAGTAAGTGTTGTGGTCAAGATTGCTGTTGGTTTGTTCCCAGTCATCGGTGCCTGAACCAGCGCCATTATCTTCAATGCCGAGAACCGCAAAGTTATGACCACCAATGTCGCCGGACCAGGTTGTGTTGGCCAGGAAACGATAGCCGCCACTTTCTTTGGTTTCAGGAGATCCGGCCGCCGGATCGGTGCCGTGATGTTTCAGGTTATTATGACAGCCTTGACAACCGCTGAGTCCACTGACGTTGGTAGCTGGGGCAAGGGCCAGTGAGGTATGACAACTGTTGGCGCAGGCACCATAAGTGGAATCCGGCCAAGTAAATCCGTCATAAACCCACTGTCCCGGAGCTTCAGCCAAATGTTTTCCATCACCAACTGATATACCGAAAACGTTATGTCCGTAGTCGTCACCGCCGCCGTTTTGGACCCAATAGAAATTTCCACCAGCTAATTCTGGTTGTGTAAGTGCAACTGAGTTATAGACAATTGGAGTATTGTTTACGATAGTATTGCCGGTGCTACTAGAGTGACAACCAACACAGTCAGTAACCAGTAATTGGTCATTGCCGGTAATATAGTCGGCGCTACCCATGGTATTGCCGTCCTGGCTGTTGTGCATGGTGTGACAGTTGCCGCATGGTCCAGTTACTCCTGCATAAGCAGTGCCGGCCATCAGGATGGTGGCGACAAATGCAGCGGATATTAATAATCCCCCCACTTTCATGTGATTCCCCCTTTTAGTATCCATGATTTTGGAATTCCCCCCACTTGATCATATTATTTCGGATAGGCTTGTAAATATTACTACATTATTATTAATTTACAGATTTTTTAGTTAAAAGTCAAGTTGAAAATGTCGTTTTCTTGAAACTTACAGTTTGCGGGATGTCTTTTTAATGATCATTGAAAACATAGGATTAGCCGAGGGACCAGAATAATCTTTGACGGGGTTGGATCAGGGCTGCGGGGTATCTGGTTATATATTTATTCCGGTTATTAATGATCTGGCGGACCATCGGCAATTTGAGGTTGTCTGAGATCATAAACAAGATGGAATTGGTATTATTGATGATCGGCAAGGTCAGGGTAAGACGTGGAATTAATGGAGCGATAGTGCCTGGGGGGACCGTGATGACCCAGCAATCTTTGACGTTCAAACTTTTTGTGTACGGGAAAAGTGAGGCGATGTGGCCGTCCTTGCCAATCCCTAAAAGCATCAGGTCGAAAACAGGTATCTTATCGGGTGAGATTCCCCTGTGTTTTTTTTCACTAAAGAATAGCTTAATTTTTTTCTGGTAGGACTTGGCGGCTTCTTCCCGTGGTCGGACTTCGCCGGCCATTCGAAAGATATTTTTGGTTGGAATTTTTATTTTGCTCAACAGCTTTTCTTGGGCCATGCCGAAGTTGCTGTCGGGATGATTCGGTTTGACACACCTTTCATCCCCCCAGAAAATATAGGTTTGTTGCCAGGGCATCCGATCAGCGTATACTGAGGAAGCAAGTGATTCATACAACTTTTGCGGGCTTTGGCCTCCGGTCAGGACCAGGGTGAAAAACCCTTTCTCTTTGATCTCTTTAAGGGCGGTCTGCAGAATTAGATCGCTATTGTCTCTGATCTGTTCTTCTGGAGTTGCGTATTCTCGGATCTCTGTCTTGTGAGTGGAATTAATCATTTCAGATTTTTTGGTGTTTTAATTTAGATAAAAAAGCAGAAGTTATAGGTAGATCAGGTAAACGGTTTAAAACAATTTCTGGGCAGACACTAACTAGCTAATAATCGGCTTCAGCCATTTCATGGCGGTTTTGGGTCCCCAACTGCCGGCCGGGTAAGGATGTAATTGTCCGGCCAGGTCCCGGCATGATTCGCATTCTTCTAAAATTGGGGTCAGGAACGCCCAGGTCAGCTCGACCCCGTCTTGACGCCAGAAGAGCATGTGATCGCCCTGGATGCAATCGAGCAGGACTTTTTCGTAGGCATCCGGGGTGGCGCCAGGACCGAGGGATTGATAAGTGAAGTCCATGGTGGCCGGTTGCAGACACAGTCTGGCGCCGGGGGTTTTGGTCTGAAAGGTAAGACTTATTTTTTCATGCGGATAGATCCCGATTATCAGGCGATTTGCCGAGATGTCTTCTCCCAGGACATGTCTGAACATGGAGTGGGGGACCTTTTTGAACTGGACCACTATCCTGGTTATTTTTTCCCGTAGTCTTTTACCGGATACCAGATAGAAAGGGACATGTTTCCAGCGCCAGTTATCAATAAAAAGTCGCATCAGAGCAAAGGTCGGAGTGGCGGAAGAGGCGTTTACCCCTGGTTCGTTTCGGTAGGCGGGGACTTTATGGCGGTCGATTGTGCCTGAACTATATTGCCCGAGGATGAGGTCTTTAAATAGATTGCCTTCGGTTAATGGTTTTAGCGACCTGAATACCTTGGTTTTTTCATCCTGAACCCTGGCATCCTGGAAAAGAGACGGGGCTTCCATGGCGGTCAGGGCCAGCAGTTGTTTCATATGGTTCTGAAACATGTCGCGCAAGACTCCGGCTTGTTCGTAGTAGCCGGCCCGGTGTTCGATCCCCAGTTTTTCCGCAGCGATAATCCCGATATAGTCGATGAAATTCCGGTTCCAGAGAGGCTCAAATATATAGTTGGCAAACCTGAACATCAGGATGTTCTGGATCGTCTCCTTGGCCAGATAATGATCGATCCGGTAAATTTGCTCTTCCTTGAAGCTTTTATGGAGAACAGTGTCTAACTCTATCGCGGTTTTCAGGTCGCGGCCAAAGGGTTTTTCGACCACGATGCGGGACCATTGTTTGCCTTGCACGCCTTCGTTGGCCAGTCCAGCCTGGCCGATGTGGTCGGCCACTGTCGGGTACAGACTCGGGGGGATGGCAAGGTAAAATATCCTGTTGCCCTTTGTTTTTCTCTGTGTGTCGAGATCAGTCAGAAAGTCGGCCAGGACGGTAAATGAGTGAGGGGAATCGTAATCGACCTCTTGATAATAAAGATTTTGGCAGAATTCATCCCAGCGTTTCAGGTCGATCTGTGCTGGAGCCATGGATTCTTTTAATCGGTTGGCGAACTCCTGGCGGGTCATTTCTGTTCTGGCGGCGCCGATGATGGTTAGCGGCTCAGGTAGTCGATCGTTTTTGTATAGATTGAATAAGGCCGGGATAAGTTTACGGGCGGTAAGATCGCCGGAAGCCCCGAAGATGACAATGGTGCAGGGTGATAACTCTTGTCCTCCGTTTAAAGCACAGAGCGTATTTTCCCGGTGTTGATTTTTAAAGATTATCTTGGGATTATCCATGCTGAATTCTTTTCCTCATTTTTTGGCGGCAACTACCGGGTGTCCGCCAAATTCACGACGCAGAGCGGCCAGCACCCGGTCTTCAAACGAATTATCCCGGCGGGACTGGAACCTTCTGAACAGGGACATGGTAATGACCGGAGCGGAGACCCCGCTTTCAACCGCTTGTTGTACCGTCCATCTTCCTTCGCCGGAATCATCGACGTGGCCGGTTATTTTCGAAAGGTCAGGATCTTTCTTAAACGCATCGGCAAGCAACTCAAGGAGCCATGATCTGATTACGCTGCCCTGGTTCCACAGGTTTGATAATTTTGAAAAGTCGAGATCCTGGTATGGGGAGGCTTCGAGAATGGCAAATCCTTCGGCGTAGGCCTGCATCATGCCGTATTCTATACCGTTATGGATCATCTTTACGAAATGACCGGCCCCGGTTTTGCCACAGTGCAGATAACCCTCGGGCGGGGCCAGACTTTTAAATATAGGGGTAAGGTGTTTGAAGGTCTCCGTCTCGCCGCCGATCATCAGGCAGTATCCGACTTTAAGGCCCCAGATCCCGCCGCTGACCCCGGCGTCCATAAACCTGATTTTATCCTTGGCGAGCGTTGCCGCCCGTCTGAGGTCATCTTTATAGTTGGTGTTGCCGCCGTCAACTACTATGTCGCCGGGAGCCAGCATAGTTCGTAGTTGCTCCAGGTGATCGTCAATCGGCTGGCCGGCGGGCAACATTAACCAGACAACTCTGGGGGAGGATAACTTGTCGATCATCTCCTGCAGCGAATAGCTGCCGACGGCTCCTTCTTTGACCATTTCATCTGTTTTGGCGGCAGTCCGGTTGTAGACCGTTACTTGATGTCTGTCGGCTAAAAGGCGTTTTGCCATATTCATGCCCATTCTGCCTAGTCCGATCATCCCGATCTGCATGATGTGTATTCCTTTATGAATGGTGATTTATCTTGGCGAGTTATATTAATTAAACTACGACATCATATCTGATGGTGTCAAGGGCGATGGGTGATATGTCTTTATTATGAAAGTCGGTCGAAGCCTCTGCCGGTCTGGGAGCTGAAATGATCAACTTTCATGTTTCGTTGAGGCTGGTCGACAAGGTCCAGCCATGCTGGTTAGTCGGAGACAGGGCGGCGCATCTGCTTGGTCAGAGCGCGGATTTTTTTACCTTCGAGTCTTTTTCTTTTTGAAGACTTGGTCGGCAAGGTTCTGCGGCGGGCTTTCTGTTTGATCGTGGCTTTAAGGATTAAATTAATCAACCGTTCCATAGCGTCCTGGCGGTTCAGGTTCTGGGTCCGATGGCGATTGGCGTTAATGATCAGGACACTATCGACGGTAACTCGCCGACCGGCAAGCTTGATCAGCCGTTGGCGCACCTCGTCTGATAAAGACTGGTTTTTGTTAAGATCAAACCGCAGTTGGACCGCGGTGGCTACCTTGTTGACGTTTTGGCCGCCTGGTCCCGATGAGCGGACGAAGGTGAATTCCAGTTCGTTTTCATCAAGTGAAATGTCTGGGGTTATCTGGATTGATGACATTAGTCGTTGCTAGAGATGGCGGCCAAATTTGAGGACCTGTTTGTTGATATTTATCCGCATTTCCTCCTGGTATAAACCGTAACCCGAGGAACTGAAAGGAATATAAACCAGGGTCAAGTCAGTAACCGAAAAATTTATTTCCGGCAGCAGGGGCCACATTTTTTTCTTTTGGGTCGTGGTGTTTGCCAAAATGAGTTTCAGGCACTGGACGGCTTCGCTTTCAGGTAGTGTCGCCGGGTGGATTTCCTGTTTCGGGATAGAATTTCCTTCGCTTATCTCGGGTTGGGCAATGGTTAGCTGGCTGGCCAGCCTTAAAAATATTTGTGGTTTGACCTTGAAGGCCGGGACCCAGAAATTCATTTTTTGTTCAGTCTGTTTTTGTTGGGCGACTCTGGGCTGATTGGTAAAACGCAGGAAGTCGGCCACTGAATTTATTTCGCCATTGGTTGTTCCTGCGGTTATTTGCCAGAACGGCAGAAAAAGTGAATCTTCGCGTCTGGTCGGCAGAATTTTGAATTTAACCGGGACGAATTGGTGGTCTCTGTTTTTCCAGGCGGTGTCGCAGTTTTTACACACCAGAATAATACTGTCTTTTTCGCCGCTTAAATTCCAGCCGCATTGCGGACAGATGGTCGGCAGGAAATTCGGGCGCCACTGGTTGTTCTGGTCATGGGCCGATTCAAATATTTCCTGCCCGGATGGAATTTTGGCGAGCGGATCACCGGTTATTGCGTCAAAAACGCTATCTTCTTTGATCGACAAGGGGAGATAGATTCGACTTATTGTCTCTCCGATCAAGGTCTGATGGAAGGTATTTGTCTCGTTGGCGGATATCGAAAATTTTGCGGCCTTATTTAAAATATCGTCAGTTTTTAAAAATGATTTTAAAAATGTGCCGGGGGTGTTGGGATCGGCGAATTTCATTTTCATGGCCTGGGGACGTAAACCAAGAGATGGCGGCAAAATATTGCATGGGGTCGCCAGATGGGTGATGTCGATAATCCGGTGTTGAATGCCATTTAATAAACAGGAATAGGCGCAGCCTTTGAACCGCAGATATGGCACATAGACGCTTTCACCTTCTAATTCTTTGCCGGGCAGGATAAAGCGGAAGCTTTCATCTGAAGAAAGGTAGTTGTTGGTATTGCAATAAGAACAGCACAGAATGCGGTCTGTTTCGTCAAGGACAATCGGAGCGCCGCATTGCGGGCATTCCTGTTCAAAAACAAAGCCCATCTCGATCCTGATTTTTTGTTGCGGCTGATTTAGCCAAGATTTTCACCGCATTCATTGCAGAAAACCGATCTTGGCAGGTTTTCTTTTTTACAGTTTGGGCAAATTGGGATTGCAGGTTTTTCATTGGCGGGGTGACCGCACTTTGAACAGAACTTGGCGTTTGGCGTCAAGTTTTTTCCACAGTTATTGCATTGACTGAATACCACCTGCTGATGTCCACAAAACGGACAGAATTTAGCATCGCCTGGGATGGAAAGGTGGCAGTCAGGGCATTGGGTTTCCGGGTGAGTCGGTGTTTGATTCTGCGGTTGGGAGTTGGCATTATTGAACATACCGGAAAACATGGCCGGCATCATCAGGCCCATTCCCATTCCCAGTCCGGAACCTGCTTCCCCGGATGACTCGGATGCTTTTTCCATGGCCGAGGCGGCTTTAAGTTTGACTAAACGGTCCAAGTCCTGAATGACCCCCAGTCGGCTTTTGTCATCGATGGTTTTTTGGACCTCGGGTGGCGGTGTAATGGAGGTGATATAGAGTTGGGTAAGGTTCAGGCCGAAATGGCTGAAGTCTTCGTGCAGACGTTTCTGCAGATCTGCCGATAATTCATCATAGTGACCGGGCAGATTCAGTATGCTGTCGAGCTTTTCTCCCAGATAATCGTTAAAGCGCGAGACGATGACTCTTTTCAGGTATTCCTCGATCTCTTCGGTGCTGATTCGACCCATCGTGCCCACCATGGTGTTGATGAACAACACCGGTTGCACTATCTGAATATTGAAAACCCCGTGGGCCCGAAGGCGGATAAGTCCTAGTTCCGAGTCCTTGAAGGCCACCGGATCTCTGGTGCCCCATTTCAGGTTGGTGAATATCTTGAGATTGGCGAAATAGACCTCGGCCCGCAGAGGGCTGGTCGCGGCCCACGGCAGGGAAAGTATTTTGGTCAGAATTGGAATATTGCCGGTTTTTAAAGTGTGGCGGCCTGGGCCAAAAGCGTCGCAGGCCTTGCCCTCGTAAAACAGGATACCAGCCTGGCTTTCCCTGATCGTCAACTGGGCGCCGAATTTTATTTCGCCGGAACCTTTGGCCGGGATACGATGGACAAGTTCATGGCCGGTTTCGTCAAACCATTCGATGACTTCAAGAAATACGATATTGTCTGTTCCCATTATCCACTCCGTGATTTTGTGTTTTGTGAGATATTTATTTTACGGCTTTTTAACTGTCAGGATTTAGCCCGTAATTAAATTCCAAAAAAAAGTTGTGTAATGAATGAAGTCAGTTTTATTTGAATGTGACAAATAACTAATAAATAGTAACGAGTTTTATGTTTGTTACTCGTAACTTTCTTGCTGCGTTGTTTTCTTCCCGGCGGTTAATGTTAGGTAAAACATTAAAACAAAAAAATAGAATACTCCAATGATGACTTTGGTTTCAATGAAAATGTCGAGCAGGAAAGAGGGGGTGACAAATAGAGGCGGGGGGAATGATTATAAAACTATTTCGGCAGTGGTGTTATGGTCGATGAATTTTTGCAATTTTGATACTTGATCAGATGAAAGGTTGCCGAATTGAACACTACGTCTTTTTACTACCATATTTTCAGATGAAAAGTCGTTGTCGGTGATGCTGTCGGAAACAACGGTGTAAGGGATAGCCGCCAGACGAAAACCTTTATCGTCAAAGACAATGTCAAGTTCAAATGACTCTTCAGGCCAGTCTTTTCTATCTATATAACGAAAGGCAAGTCCGCCCATGCCTATATCAATGATAAGGCCTGGTTTGGTCGAGTTTACGGTATATGCCCCGTTTTTTACCTGGTATCTTTTATATTTTCTTCGTTCCACTTTCGGCTTCATTTAAAGTACGAGTGTATTATTTGTGAGTATCTAACTAATCGAAAATTTTAAAAAATATTCTATAATAGAAAAATTATATTTGCAAGTAAAAGGGAGTCCCTGGGTTACGATTTAAATACAGAGACTAGATACAATTAAACTTCCTGACTGGTCGATTTTTCAGCCAATGGTGCTTTTTTACTCGGTGGGGATATATCCTTTGCGGGCTAAAGAATAAGAAAGGAGCGAATCTATACTGTTGTAAAAAAGTAGAATGATTATCCCCGCGATTAAACCTTCTTTCATGTTGTTTACGAACAAAAAGATCAAGAGGGCCCACAACAAAGCCGCTCCCGTTGATTCGATGATCCCCAGTCCGGTATGGCCCAGATAAAGTGACCCCCAGCCCGGCATGACCAGAGATTTAAGCAGGGCCTGGCGTGGTTCCTTGAACATGATGTTGCATTGAGGGCAGTTAATATGATTACTGGTCAGTGGGGTGAAGCAGGATGGACAGAGATTCTCCAAAGTTTTCATCGAATATTCGGGGTTAACGGTCTGGGAATCCTTTTTTGCATTTATGAAATATTGCAACTCTTTTGACAAAAAACGTTTAACCGTCGTGAAGTTTCGATAAGATCCATCCTTCAGGCAAAAAATTAGGCTGTTGAAAAAGATCCCTCGTTTTATTTTTTTTATGCTTTCGTAATGTATTTGAAATATATGTCTGGTTGGTCGATTTAGTTGAAAATTTACGTTAAACAGCAGGATTTTTTTGTTGGTGCAGACAATCGCGTAATAATTATAAAACAGGGTCATGATGCCATTGGCATAAGGTATTTCAGATGGGTAATAGGCTGTTCCCCGACCGACTCTCATAACCTTTTCGTTATTAGTCAAAATTGATCCCAGAATATTGTGGACCGCTTTTAATATTTTAACCTTGAAGTTATTTTTGGAATTCAGGTAATTCCCATCGGGAGATGGGGAGAGAACTTCAGATAAAGCGAATTTTTCCTGAGAAAATTCTGCCAGTCCAGGATAAGCTTCAAGAATCTTGGATATTTGTTCCTCTTGGTTCTCGATCTGATTTTTTTCAGGTTCAATCTCTGATTTAGGTGAGAGGGTTTTTTGCTCAGGAATTTTTTGTTCCTGCAGATGATGATCTATAACAAATTTTTTGCCGCATTTTTTGCATTTAGCGGCAAATTTAGTTTCAGGAACGTTTTGCTCCGGAATTTCATATGAGGCGTTACAGGATGGGCAGGTAATGGTCATTTTGTTTTGGGTTGAGTTGTTCATGGTAGTCAGTTTTCTGCGTATGATTTGAGGGCCCAATCAACAAGCTGTCCTATTGTTTCGCGTATCTCTTCGGTGATATTGACAAATTCGCAGCCATAGCCGATATGTTCTACAAAATCATAGTCCTGAATGCGTCTTATCACTATTTCGATTTCTGCCTTAATCTGAAAAGAAACAGCGGTCTTAATTTCATTTAGAATCAGTTTGTCGTTGACGGCCAGGCAAGGGGCCTCGGTTCTCTTGATGGTAAAATAAAGACCACCAAGACTCAGGTCGGTTAAATAGGTTGATCTGGGTGGAGCTTCCTGATTAGTGATCGTAAAAACTGCTAACACATTATCATCCGGAGAAAAAAATACCCTTTCATATTTTCTTCTGTTTTTGAAGTCGTTATCTGAGTTCATATTGCGGTCAGTCATGGTTTGATCGATGATTAGTCTATCTTTAATAGACTTGGTCTGAATCAGTAACGGGAAATTATTATACTGCGATTCCATCTCATGGGTTCAGGGATATACTGCAGATTATGGGGACAATTCACTGGAGTCTCTGATCCCTAACGATTCGTATATTTTCAAAGTCGCGTTTGAGGTATTGAGGGTATAAAAATGAATGCCGCGGACATCATGGTCGATTAAATCTCTGACCTGTTCCGTGGCCCAATGGATCCCAACTTTTTCAACATGCTTGTCAGTTGCCGCCCGGTTTACGGCTTTTAATAACGCAGCTGGTAACCTCGCGCCGCCCGCCAGTTCCGCCATTCGCACCATTCCGTTTCTGGTGGTTATCGGCATGATACCGGCGATGATCGGGATTGTGATCCCGGCAAGAATGCAGCGTTCGCGGAAATCATAGAAGTCGCGGTTGTCGAAGAACAGCTGGGTGACGATAAAATCAGCACCGGCATCTACTTTTTCCTTGAGATATTCAATTTCTTTTAAGCGGTTTGGCGTTTCCGGATGACCTTCGGGGAATCCTGCAACTCCGACGCACATTTGCGGAAAATGTTTTTTAATAAAGGCAACAAGATCTGTTGCGTAGGGGAAGCCGTCTTCGGGATGGCAGAAGTCTTTTTGTCCTTTTGGCAGGTCGCCGCGCAGGGCCAGGATGTTCTTGACGTTTATCCTGGTATAATTTTCCAGTATTTCCTTAATGTCATTCCGGGAGGAGCCGACGCAGGTGAGATGCGAGACCACGGTCAGGTCCGTTTCCTCATTTATCCTGGTTATCAGATTGTGGGTCCGGTCTCTGGTTGAACCTCCCGCTCCATAAGTAACGCTTACGTATGATGGTTTTAAGGGGATCAGGTCTTTGATGTGCAGAAAAAGTTGTTCCCAGTTTTCTTCAGTTTTGGGTGGAAAGAATTCAAAGCTCAGAGATGTTTTTTGAGAGTTTAAGATGTCTTTGACCAACATTAATTTTAACCTTTACGAATTTTTAATATTAAGGGTGATGTGCTCTCCGCAATAGAATGGGCTGATGTATTGTTTCTGTTTGCTCAGGAGAACCTCAAAATAAAAAGTAGGCAGATAATAACGGGGGAGCAAAGGATTATCAAGTCAGCAATTGTTATGTTTGGGGAATATCCTGTTTTTACAGGGGCAGACGCAAGATTTTTTTTGTTCCGGCCTGTTATTCTTTATGGAAGAAAGATGGTCTGCCCATGCTTTAGAACAATGAATTCCTCCGGTGGGAGGTTTTTGTCCTCCCGAATCCGGGATAATCTTTTTGGCGGTTCATCCAGCCTTTCATCGGTGAGGGTGAATGTCCCCCAGTGAATGGCAATTGATTGGCGGGATTTAATATCTTCGTGGACCTGCATGGCCTCTTCCGGTGTGATGTGATGTTTCCCCATAAACCATTGCGGGCTATAGGCCCCGATCGGGATTGCGGCAAGATCAAAGGGGCCGAGTCGTTCGCCGATTTCTTTAAAGTGGGGGGTGTATCCTGAGTCGCCGGCAAAGAAAAAGTTGAACCCTGATGAGTTCATCGCCCATCCGGCCCACAGAGTTTTATTTTTTGTAAAGAGACTTCTCTTGCTCCAGTGTTGGACCGGGACGGCGGTTATCGTTATTTCCGGCTCATCCGCCTGCTCCCACCAGTCAAGCTCAACTACATTTGATATCTCATGATTGGTGAACCATTTCTTCAAGCCCAGCGGCACAAAGAATTTTGTTTTATCTCCGTCTGGTCTGGCCCTTAATGACAAGACAGAGTTCTGGTCCAGGGCATCGTAGTGATCGTGTGAAATTAAAACAAAGTCGATGGCCGGCAGATCTGCCAGCGTCAGGCCGGGAGGCATGACGCGCCTGGGTCCGGCCCATTGGACCGGGGATGCCCGGTCTGCAAAGATCGGGTCGGTCAGGATATTTTTGCCGTTTAGCTGCAATAGTAACGTGGCGTGGCCAATCCAGGTCGCCGTGTTTCGGGTGCGGTTTTGGCGCAGAAAGGCCGGGTCATTTTCGGCCATTTGAAAATTATATAATTCGGTGGCTTGTTCTTTCTGGCGGGTATTTCCCAAGCGCCATTTTAGAAAGTCCCAAAAAGTGGTGGGTTCATAATGGTGGACGTTTTTGAAGCCATTTTTTGTATGGTGTGGTTTATCGGGATGGTCGGATGGTTTTGCGGCGCAAGCGGTCAGAGAAAGACACATGGCGCACAATGCGATTATTTGATTTTTAAGTTTGAGCATCAGAAAACGCCTTGCTTATTCTGCCGTGCCTTTAAGGTGGATATCTCTTTGCGGGAAGGGGATGACAATTCCTTCCTTGTTGAATTTTTCGTAGACCTGCCGGAGAAGATTATGGGTCTCAAATCCTTTGACTCTTGGGTCTTCCACCCAGAGGAGTAATTCAAAGTTAACCGAGGAATCCCCGAATGAACGGAGCCTGACCCGAGGCTCCGGATCGGTGATGATATTTGGATTATCCGCCGCCACCTTCAACAAAACATCTTCTACCCGCGACAGGTCGCTGCCGTATGCAACGCTTACCGGAATTCTTATTCTAAATCGTGGCAGCGGGGCGCTTTCATTGATGATTTTTGAGTTGGCCAGAATGGAGTTGGGGATAGTGATCAGAACATCGTCTCTGGTTTTGATCCGGGTGGAACGAATGCCGATTTCCACAACTTCGCCTCGTTCGGTACCATCGAGGATAATGTAATCGCCGACCTTGAATGTGTTGTCGGCGAAGATACTGATACCTCCGAAGAAATTAGCCAAGGTGTCTTTGGCGGCCAGGGCCACGGCAATACCGACGATCCCGGCGGAAGCGAAAAGAGGGGTAAGGTCGACATCCCAGATTGAAAGGACCCACAGGAGACAGGCTACGACCAGGATGACCCGGACAATGTTTTTCAGCAGATAGAACAGATCATTGCCGATTTTGCCCCGGGCAAGAATGTCGGCCAGGTTCTTGTCGGCCTGCCGATGGAAGACGCGCAGAAAGGCGATCAACCAGACCAGCAGGATGGCGCTTTTGGTCAGGGCGGGAAGCACCAGTTGCCAGGGCATTTGCATTTCCTGTAATAAAAGGGCATGCAGGATGCCCAGCAGAAAAACGGTCCAGCAGATCGGGGTATGGATAAATGAGATCAGGTGATCGTCGAAGCTGATTTTTGTCTTGCTCGCCAGTCGGCGCAGGACCCGGTCGATAAACAGGTCAACCGCTTTGGCCAATAAGGCGTATAAGAAAATGATCATCAATCTTTTTAAAATAATGTGTTCGTTGATTATTTGAAGTTTATTAATGATTTCTGATAATTCCATCTCGGTCCCTTGGATTTAGATTAAATTTTAAAGAATAAATGCAACTGTTGATCAAAGACCCTCGGTCTTGTCTTTCCCATCGGGCAGGATCGGGCTCAGAATGGTAAAGGGCAATTTCAAGGTGCCCGTTACCAGATGGATGATTGATTCGCCGATGGCTTTAGCCGGCAGGACGGTGATTTCCGGATCTTTGAGGGCGCCTTTGATTCCTACCGGAATGGCAATTAAGGTGGCATCCTTACCGCCGATTACCCGTCCGATAATCGGGACCGAGCTGATAATGGAGTCAATGGTCTTGAGTGGGGCGACCAGCATGGTGATGTCGGTGGTCGCTTCCACCAGGTTTATTTTCCCCCGCCCGAACAGGTTCAGGCCCTTTCCGTTGATTATGGCTTGATCGATTACAAGGTTGTTATTTTTGATGTGTGATTTTATATCCAGTTTGGAATACTTGAACCCTTCTTCTTTCATGTCCGGCAAAAAGGATGAAGAGAATAAATCCGCCAGATTAATTACGGTGAAAACTTTGGATAGTAAGGACATTTTCTGGATATGTCCCTCAAAGGAATAGATGTCTACCCGTCCTTCCTGCCATTGATTGTCTATACCTTTAATCTCGGCATCCAGGTGCAAGGCACCTTCGATCACACTCTGCTTGACTCCGAGGCAGGGCAGGATGTCCTGGAAAAAGGGTGGGGCCTCACTGCGGGTGAAGAGGTTGAAAGAGTTTTCTCCGATGCTGCTGTCCGAACTATAGGTGCCGGCCACATCTATGCCGCAGAGCTTTGAATTGTTGATGGTTATCGCATACTTTTCTTGCGGGTATAAATTGAGCTGACCATCAATTGTTGACCAGAGAAAGTCAGGGCCGGGTTCCAACTCGGCAGAGAGGTCCGGCTGGTCAGTCGTTGGGGCGGAACTGAAGTTTTTGCCCGTGAAGGCGATCCGCCCGGTGGTGACCCATGGTGATTTGTCTTGATCGGCATTACGGATCGTTTCTTCTTCGACGGTAATACCGGGATCCTGACCTTTCAGATCGCTGAGCAGCCGTTTAATCGACTGCCATGATGAATTCTCCGAGTTGATATTCAGGTCAAGTTTGATTCCGTCGTTAGAGGTTGTCACGTCTCCTGTGATTTCGTAAGACTCGGCATCTCTGGCCAGCTCCAAAGTATTTATACCCAGAACCTTGTTCGGTTTGCCATCCAGATTAAGATTTTTGATCTGGAGCTGGTGACCCTTCCAAGGCCATCTGACATTTTCGGCCTTTACCCATCCGGTCAGTCTGGTCGAAGCCGGATGGTCGGTCAGATTAAGTTTGAAGTCGCCTTCCAGCTTGCCGTTTTGCATCAGATTGTTTGCCAGCAGTTCATTCATGGTGTCGCTGGTCAGGAATCCCTGCCAGCTCAGGAACAGACTTTGCGGAAAAATATTCCAGTAGTCCAGGGACAGACTGCCTCTTTCCTTGGTCGAGACAATATTTAGTTTTCGCAGCACGATATGATTTGATGAAGTATTCAGGTCAAGCTCGACCCGGGTGGCTTTTTCATTGCCCGGGCCGGCCAGAATGTTGCCGGCAACGGTCGAAGCCCCGTTTCCCCAGGAGACCTTCAGGTCTTCTAAGGTACAGGGAATCCGCGGGAAGTATTCTGCGGGGATCCATTCTTTGCCCTTGATCCAACGGGCCAGGTCTTCATTTACAAGGCCGTTAAAATTAAGCCAGCCGCTCCAGTCGTTGAGGTGTTTGTGGTTGAGATTACCATTTATTTCGATTGATTGTTTGACGGTGGTTGAATTGCTGTCAACCAGAGAGATTTCCTGGTCAGTCACCGTGGCTGAAGCTTTCCGGGTAAAGACCGGATATGGGAAAAGGCGACTTGTCCATTTCAGGTCCTGGGTTGACAGATTGAAATTGTAGGTCCATTCTTCCGGTTTCCTGGGTGGTCCGCTGAAGGTGGCGTTGTTTATTTTCAAGGGACCGGCCGTAGTAATCAGCACCTTTGAAAAATCCTTGGGCAGAGCACTGTTTGAGTTCAGTTCCGAAAGAAGCGCGGCCGAGTCGAAAGTGGCTTCAAGCTGATCTATTTTCAGAACAGGGTCTTTGCCCCACTCGATCCCGCCGCTAAAATCATTGATCTGATGGGGGCCGGTGTTGCCTTTAATCCGGCGCCAGATCACGCTGGTCGGGGAAACATCAAGTTCGCCGCCGGTTATTTCAATTGGCCAGGAAATATGCTTGTCGGTGGCCTGGCCCTTCATCTCTTCCACCTTGACGTCCCATGCCAGGTCATGCAGTTTATCTCCCAGGTAGAGATGACCTTTAGCCCGTCCTTCAAGGTTTTTAATTCCGGTTAGTTCATCTTGAAATGGTTTGAATTTCACCAGGTTATGGAGGATATTCTGCAAGGTCAAGAGATTGACATCCAGATCAAGGTCAAGCATGAATGCGTCGTTTTTTCCGGTCAGATCGAGAAATAAAGAACAGCTTTTGCCCAGACTTTCGCCAATTTTTGCGTTTAACCCTACCCCGGAGAGATTGCCGTCAAGTATTTTGATCGGGCCGCTTGCTTCGGTCAGGTGCAGGTTGGTATGGGGAATATCGATCTCCGCCTCTTTAACGTCAACCTTGATTATCATCTTGTTAAGATGGTTAAAGTCGGAGGCCGGTCCCTGGAAGAAAAAGTTCGCCCGTGACGCTTTGCCGCCCAGCACAATGTCGGAGACTGTTTGTACTATCTTCTCTTCTCCCCAGAGGGTCAGAAGGTCAGTCCTGATTTGGGAAAGATCCAGATCCTTGCCGGCAAGTTCGATGATCCAGGTCGGGTTGTTTTCGATCTCTGGGGCGGCGGTGGAGTTTTGAGGTGTCTGATCGAATTTACGGGCGATCCTGCCGCTGATGTTTGCGCCGGGTGTTTTTACCGCCAGATTTTTAATCTCAAGGGTAAGGTCCTGACCGGATTTTTCGAAGCTGAAATTAACCGTGCCGCATTGTAGCAGGACCTTCCTGTCCCGTGGTTCGATAATAAAACAGGGGAAGTCGCCGTTAACAGTTGCCTTGATTGAGTCTCGGCCTTGTATGTCGATATGCCCTTTCAGGTCCAGTTCGGTGGCGGCGAGGGAAATTTTTTCATCCGATCTTGCTTTTATGGCTTTTTGGAGGAGTAGTTGGTTGATCGTAAAGTTCAGTTGGCAGGTATTGCTGTCGACATCGAAATGACCTTGTATTTCTGATTTTTTAATAAATGGGGTCTGGTAGGAAAGTTTCAGGTTGGCCCATTTCGGGTTGGTCATGATCTCTGCATTGATGGCCGACAGGGTAATGGCATCCTGCTCTATTCGTTCGGGCAGCAGTCCCGGGGCGATGGAAAGAGTGCCTCCTGTAATGTTTATTTTCGCCTCCGGCAGGGATATTGCTTTGCCGGTGAAAATCAGGGATTTAATGTTGGCGTGGGGCGAGATGAAATTTATTTGGCCTAATTCAACCGTTTGGTCAAATAGATATCGCCAATGGGGATAAATACGGGTTTCAGGCAGTTGCAGATCTATTGCTTCATTGGAGATTGAGGCGGAAAACATTGAAAAATGGGGCAGCGGAAACCAGGACCAGCTTAGACGTGCGGCCTCTATCCGTAAGCCGGTCTGGTCCGTGACCTTGTTAATCATTTCTGATTTTATTTTTTCAATCTGCAGAATCTTGGGGCCGATTAATACCAGTCCGCAGAGCGCCAATAAAAATATTATGGAAAATTTTATTATTTTGCTCATGGCATAAAATGGTCTCGACGGCCGGCAGTGGAGTAAAACCCATCTCAGGGGACGGGAACAATGGAGATGCAAAGTGACAAGTGACAAGTGACAAGTGACGAGTGACGAGTGACGAGTGGGGAACACGTTGATATTTACTCGTTACTATTTACTCGTTACTAGTCACTTTAACATAGTTGTTAAACAAGCAACTCGTCTTCTCCCGGTTTATGGCGGCGTTTTAGTTTGTCAGATTTCCAGCTCTGAAAAGCCAGGACCAGGGCGACGATGAAACAGATCAGCATCCAGCCCACCCCGTAAATGAAAAGTTGATCCGTGGGATATCCACCGTAGTTTGCACTGAGATCACCAGACAGAGAGATGAAAAGCAGAACGATCAGGATGGCCGGGGTGGTGTAACGAATAAAGAAATTCCATAACTTCGGTACGCCGATGCCATGGCGGTTGATGTGTCGGCGCAGGACGGTCGCTTTTAAAATCCAGCCCACCACGATACATTCCAGTAGTCCGCCGCAGACCAGGCCGTAATTGGTGATGAAGTGGTCGGCGATATCAAGCAGGAACAGGCCGCTGCGGGTTGTGAAAATAATGCTTCCGAGAAAGCCGATGATACAGAGAACGGTTGCCACTTTTTTTCTGGGCCAATCAAATTTATCGGTCAGCGAGCAGGTAAATGCTTCAATTAATGAGACCCCGGAGGTCAGTCCGGCGATGACCAGCATCAGGAAAAATATGATGCCGAACAGGGTATTCATCTTCGGCAGCAGTGAGATTGCTTTGGGGTATACGACAAAGGCCAGTTGGGGGCCGCCCTTGATCGCCTCGGCAAAGGGTACTCCCTGACTCTGGGCCATGAAGCCGACGATGCCGAAAACGGCCAGACCTGCGACTACGGAATAAAGACAATTGACGAGACAGGTGATAAAGGCGTTCTTGGCGATATCGGTTTTTTTGGGCAGGTAACTGGCATAGGTGATCATGATGCCGAAACCCAAGGAGAGGGTAAAGAAGATCTGGCCAAAGGCGGCGGCCCAAACCTTGCCGGCCGCAATCCTGGTTGCCGGATCATGGGCCAGAAAATTAATCTTCTGCCAGTCGGCATGCAGATAGTGATTGAAGATGGCGTCTGGAGCTCCGTCGAGCGAGAGCGACCAGCCGACAATGATAATGGTCAGCAGAAAAAGAACCGGCATGAATATCACGCTGGCCCGTTCGATCCCGTGTCTGATGTCACGAAAGCAGATTAACCAGCAGGCCACCCAGACCAGCAGAGTGGTGAACAGGATCGGGATCCGGATCCCGCCAAGAGAGGCGGCCGAATCTGAAAGTTGCAGAAATTGGTTAAAGAAAAATCCCTGGGGATCATCACCCCAGGCCAGGGAAAAGGAGTAGAAAAGGTAGTTTACACACCAGCCGATGATCACCGAATAGTAGAGCATGATCCCGAACATCGCCACCACCGGCATCCACCAGCCGAGCCATTCAAACGATTTGTTTACCCGAGTGAAACTTAAAGGGGATGAGGCCTTTTCGTGATGACCCAGGCCGTATTCCAGAATCATGATCGGCACACCCGCCACAATCAGGGCGACAATGTAAGGCACCAGAAAGGCGCCGCCGCCATGTTGGTGCGCCATATAACTGAATCGCCAGACGTTACCCAGGCCGATCGCCGAGCCGATCGAGGCCAGCAGAAAGCCGATATTTGATTTCCAGCTACTTCGGGAAGAGGTCATTTTCGGTCTCCCTTCATTTAAGATTTATGAAGTTGGATGGATAGTTAAGGGTCTGAAATAACAAGTTTTATGCCGGGTGTCAAGGGCAGGGGTCTGCCGGAATCAGTAGTTGTTCTGGATGTATGATATGGGCCGAAATTAATGATGAACATCATTCTCTCAGCAACGATATTTTGTTGTAGAGCCAGCCGAGAAAGGATCCGCTGATCGTGCCCACCGCAAAACCGTAAAAAAAGCCAATGATACTGCCGATAAAACTGACCCGGTAGCCAATAAAATATTGGCTGAGCAGCTGCAGGTTCTGGCCGACTTTTGGCCCCCCCTTGATCACCAGCCAGTTGGTGGCGACAAACAGCCCCAAGCCGCAAAGCAGGCCAAGGACGATGCCGAGCGCCTTGGCGTTTAAGAGGAGCAAACCGCTAAACAGCTTCTCCTCATTTGGGGTTATAATTTCATGCTTTTCAATTTCGTCCATCTCATTCACCGGAGTTTAGTTTTGGCAGTATCTATTATCACTTCCACCTTCAACCTTCAGCCTCCAACCTTCAGCCTCCAACCTTCAGCCTCCAACCTTCAGCCTCCAACCTTCAGCCTCCAACCTTCCACTTTCAGCCTCCAACCTTCCACCTTCAGCCTCCAACCTTCAGCCTCCAATCTTCAGCCTCCAGCCTCCAACCTTCAACCTTCCGCCTTCCACCTTCCACCTTCAACCTTCAACCTCCAACCTTCAACCTTCCACCTTCCACCTTCCACCTTCCACCTTCAACCTTCCACCTTCAACCTTCAACCTTCAACCTTCAACCTTCAACCTAAAATATCTACAATTGGTCCATCAGGTCTTTCAGGCTCATCATCTCATTTTTCTTCTTGATCTGATAGAGGTAGAGAGTCAGAAAGAGATTTCGCAGATAAGCCAGCGACCAGCCAAAAAGAAATCCGGAAAAAAAGGCATAGGCCAGGGCGATAAAGGCTCCTTCCATGGTCACGCTGTAACCGATAAAGTATTGGCCGATTAGTTTCAGGTGCTGGCCGACATTATCTCCCCCCCGGATGAGCAGCCAGATGGTGGCCAGGAATAAAACCAGACCGGCCAGGGTGCCGGTCGCCGTGGCAAAGGCGACTTCGTCCATTCGGGCAAATGATCTGCTCAGTAGTTTGGTGACCAGGGTTGATTTGGCCAGGGTCGGAGTTTCCGCTTCCAGATAGGAATCTTCCTCATTGATTGTCCAAAGGTTATATTGGGCGCCGTTAACATTCTTGGCGGCCATGATGCCGGTTTGCATCGAATGGTCCATGTTGTTGTAACGATGCATCCCGTTGCGGCCGATGGTTTGCAGATTGCCGATCGTGGCGAGAAACTCCCTGATTATTAACAGATTTTTGTTATAGCCGGCGTCATATACCGGGTAGGCTAGCGGCTGTCTGATCACGGTGCCGTCGATAATTTCGGCCTGGTCAAGCAGGCCAAGTTTAGTCAGTTCGGCCGAGGCCATCTTAATCAGATCGGCATCGGCGGTCTGCCAGAGCGTATCGCCGATCGTACAGAAATATTCCATGCCGATGCTGCTTTTATCGGGGTCCGGTACCATGGCCGCACTCCAGTTCCCGAAATTCTGAATCCGGCCCACCTTGACCTCGGGGCTGTGGATGTAGAGCCACTGATCAGGGAATAATCCCTTCTTGTTGATGATCAGTCCGACGATCAGAAATGAACGGTACGATAAGGTGTCGGCTGCGGCCAATACCTCTGCGGGTGGGGCGGGATCGAGCAGCTTGATCAGTCTGCTGACCGGAATGCTGGAAATCATCTGTTCCACCGGCATTGTGTGCAATTCATCGGCGGTGTCCCGGTAAGTCATGGCAATTATTCGGCCGTTTTCATGGCGCAAACTTTCCGTTTTGCTGTTCAACAGGACACTGCCGTTATTGTGTTCGATATGGTCCTTGAACCTCTCCCACATCATGCCCGGCCCTTTCCGCGGATATTTGAAACTGTCGATCAGGCTTTTGGCGGTGCCGCCGCCGAACATTGCATTGATTACCGCTGACTTTAACGACAGCCCCTTGATCCGTTGCGCGGCCCAGGCGGCCTGGATCTGATCGCACGGCATGCCCCAGACTTTTTCGGTATAGGTCTTGAAGAAAGTCCGGTACAGTCGCCAGCCGAAACGGTTGGCCACCCATTGTTCAAAGTTTGCCTCCGGGGTCAGGGGGCAGACTTGCGCCTTCAGATAGCTGGCTATGATCAGCAGGCTCTCAATAATGCCGAGATTGAGAAGGGCATTTGTCGCTTTCAGGGGGTAGTCGTAAAGGCGGCCCTGATAAAAGATCCGTGATCGGCGGGAGACGGTCAGGAAATCGTCGCCCATCATCTCTTGCCAGAGTCGGTCAATGTTTTCCATCCGGGTAAAGAAACGATGGCCACCGATATCAAAAAGATAATCTTTGTAGACCTCGGTCCGTGAGATGCCGCCGACCAGATTATTCATCTCGAAAACAATGGGCTGCATTTTAAGACTCAAGCATTGATGGGCTGCGGCCAGTCCGGCCGGACCGCCGCCGATAATGATCACCGGGGATTTGGTCTGCAAATTGATTTACCTTTTCTTCAGTCTGAACAGGATGGACCCGTAGATATAGGCAATGCCGCTGTAAAAGAAATAAAGCCAGTGCCAGGGAATGACCAGGGCGGCAAACCGAAGTCCTCTTTTTTGATAAAAGAAACTATAGCATCTCCAGTTAATCAGGAGCAAGAGCAAGCTCAGGATAATGGCGACTGTTCCGGTTGGCGTCCCGACAAGCAGGGCAAGAATACAGGTGATTAAGCTGAAGATCAAAACAATACTGAGACGAGTTTGTTTCTTAAGATTGAGGTCATTGATCATCCGGCCCCTGGTCAAGAGTAATTCCGTCCAGGGCAGGGCCCGGTAGAAAAAATCCGTGCGGATTATTGATCTTAAGTCCCAGCGTTTCAGATGTTTGACCTGCAGCTCTTTTAAAAGATGAATTGAATGGCCGCTCTCTTTTAAGCGGTAGCCCAGTTCGACATCCTCAATGGTTCCCGGGCAGGCCCTGCTCAGAGGTCGGCATCTGTTCTGGTCAAAGCCGCCCATTTTTCTAAATACATCAGCCCGGATTGCGCCGCATCCGGTCCAGAAAGTCGAGGCCTCAATAGCGCCGGTCTGGTGGGTATAGTGATGAAAAAGGTTCCGGTATTGAGAAAGAAAATTGGTCGCAGTCGGGGTGTCATCGTATGAACCCATAATTGCGCTGACTGCCGGATGATTATGGAAATAGTCCCGGACCATAGCCACGGTATCCGGGCGGACCAGAACATCGGCATCGATAAATAGCAGAATTTCACCGGTTGCGGTTTGGGCCCCGAGATTGCGGGCGTGAGCCGGGCCGGACGGGGTGGGCAGGTTAATAACCCTGACCTGGAAATCATAAGCCAGACGCCAGCTTCCGTCGCTTTCGCCATCGGCCACCACGATAATCTCCTCCGGGGGCGGTTGGCTGGTTGCCAGAGCTTCAAGACATTGCCTGAAATCGTCACCGCCGTTATGGACCGGAATGATGACTGAAATTCCTGCCGTCATCAGCCCTCGCCACTCCCGTCATAACGATGGAAGATGCCACGTTTCAGCCAGAGCCATAACAGGCTTTTTAGCCCAAGGACCGCGGCCCGGATATCATTGGCGTTTCGCAACTTTAAAAATCTTTTAAACATATAGCTGGGCCGGCCATAGAATTTTCTGAAGGCCAGCTGGCGCAGGGTTTGAATCTCCTCCCTGGTCATGGTGAATGGGACAAAGGCCGCTCCCTGGTAAGTAAAGTCGCTGAGTTCCTTTGACATGGTGCCGTATTTTTCAAGATTGTCATAAAGTTCGGTGCCGGGAAATGGGGTGATCGCATGAAAATTTGCGATGTCCGGATCAAGGCGGCAGGCAAATTCAATGGTCTTGAGGCCATCTTCAAAGGTCTGGTCGGGGATCCCGAAGAGAAAAGGGGTATAGACGAACAAACCAACTTCTTTGGCGGCCTTGACCGCTTTTTCTATCTGCCCGACCGTAATTCCTTTGCGGATGGAATTGAGATTTTTCTGGACGCCGCTTTCGGCCCCGAACAGGATGGCCCAACAACCGGCCTCCTTAAAGGCCGTGAGCAGTTTTTTGTCAACCTGATTGACGCAGGCCGAGACAAACCAGGTGAAATCGAGCTTGCGGCGCTTGATTTCGTTGGCGATTGCCATAGCCCGCTCATAGTCGGCGGCCAGGGTGTCGTCAATAAATTTTATTTCGCGATATCCTTGAGCCAAGACCAGCTCAATCTCCGCCATTACATTTTCGATACTGCGGTATCTGATCCCGCTTTTACGGTATTTATCGATCTGGAAACAATAGAGACATTTGCGGTTGCATCCTCGCGAGGTCATGATCACCGCCACCGGTTTTCGTCGGTAAGTGGCGGGCGGTGGGATATAACGCCAGCTATCACCGAGCAGTTCCCGGGCCGGAAAAGGGATGCGGTCAAGGTCGGTAATCAGGGGGCGGGGCTCGTTTTTGACGATCTTGCCGTTGTCCCTGAAGACCAGTCCTTCCAGACCGAGGAGCGGCCGCTGATCAGCCAGATGGGCCAGGAGTTCACGCATGGTGATTTCTCCTTCACCGGTGACTACTGCATCAAGATCAGGGCAATCCTCCAGACATTTTTCTTGAACGGCCACCGCATATGGGCCGCCGACCACCACAAAAATTTTAGGATCAAAAGCCTTGATCGCCGCCGCCGTTTTCATCGCCCGGTCCCAACCGAAGGTAGTTGAGTAGAGACCGACCACTTCCGGCTTCAACTCGGCAAGTTGGGCCATGATCTGGTCGTGGGAAAGGAAGGCGCCGTTTAAGAAATCGACCTGATGCCCGGCCTCAAGCAGGGAGGCGGCGACATACAAGGTGCCGAGCGGCTGCCAGTAATTAATCTGGGAACCGGCGGTTTTTTGGGAAAATATATCTTCCGGCAGCCAGGCGGGAACGACGATAGCGCATTTCATTTTATCAGTCATAATAAATGGTCACGAATGTTTTATAGGTGAAGAGTCCGCTACTCCGGTTAAATGATTTAACCTGACGGTGTCCGGCCATCTTTTCCCGGATCAAGGGCGGCAGTTTAGTCAAGGGGCCTGATGAGATAATGACCAGCGGGTCCGGTCCGTTTGCCGGTCTGGCGGGCAGAGGATCATAGAAATCAGGCAGATCCTGTTCCCAGCTGAACCGGAAGGATGAGGTCTGGTTAACTTCAGGACTCTGCTCGGCCGGGTCGCTCAGTAAGTATAGCTTTTTTTGCGTAAACAAATCCAGAATCGGGACATTAATCTTGAGATTAACATCTTTTGCCTTTTGCGGGACGGTATAAATCGCGATGCTGGTCGGACTTATGGTATCAAGAAAGCGGCCGCCATTTTTGAGATTGGCGGCGCTGAGTTGCCCGGTAAAGGGAAGATATGAGCCGAAGGTCAAAATCAGGGCGGCGCCCAGAGTGGAAAGCATCAGGAATCTTTGCAACCGTTGATCGGCGAGTTGGCGTAGACCGTATGCAGCAGTGATCGCCAGCATCGGAAAAATCGGCATCAGGTAGCGGATCCTCTTGACCTGCAGGACAAGGACCAGCACCATTATGAGATAGAGAGGAATAATGAATTTTCGGTCCTTTTTGCGCAGGGCAATCCAGGTCCCAAATAAGGCTGAGAGAGTAACCAGGGGATGGATCTGAAAGAAAAAAGTGGAGATAAATCCTTCGGACCATTTTTGTAGACCGGGGCGCTGGTAGTCAAGAAGCAGTCTGATCTGGTCATTGATCACCTCCCAAAGACTAATGACCAGCGGGAGAATCAGGACAAGGGTAATCGTTATCGTATAAAAGGCCCGACGTCTGGTTTTTTGAGGATCTGATTTGTAGTAGACCAGAAAGATCACCGGTAGGATACTGAGCAGAATCCAGGTCGAATATTTGGCCCAGAAGGTGCAGAATATCGCCAGAGCGGCTGCCAGAATCGGCAAGGGAGTGTCGGTCTGCAGGGCCAGGCAGAAGGTGTAAACAGTCAGGACCATAAAAAACATGGTGGGCAGATCAACCATCATCAGCGGGATATTGAGCAGTAGATAAGGATAGCAAAGAAGAAGCAGCCCGGCCAGCAAGCCTGTTTCCTCATCCCACAGATCTCGGGCCAGCAGATAGGTGAACCATACGGAACCGACAAAAAACAAGGTGGTAAGGGCCTGAATAAATATTCTCGTTTCACCAAAGACGGTGAGGACAAGTCCATAAATAAAAGGGACCAGGGGGAGGTCGGTCCAGGCGGATAATTCATTTCCCCAGCCATGCCAGAAGGCGCTTATTCCGTTAACCTCAAGATATTTGGCCTGGGTGAAATATCGCGAGGCATCCATGATAATCTCCGGTTCGCCCCACAAGGAGACGCCGATAATTAAGGCGGAAAGAAAGAGAAAAACCGGTTTGTTTTTAGGCCAGGAACGACTGGCCAGGAAAAAGGCGACCAAGGTAATTATCAGCAGCAAGGCCCATGATTTTAAGGGGGGGCCGTCGGCAAAGACCCAGGGCCAGCGGCAGAGGGCATTGTTGTCCAGCGTCCGGTAGTGATAGAGAATTATCGGGAGGAGCAGAGAGAAAAGCGCGGCCAGAAGATATGCAAAATAATGGTTTTTCAAGAATGAGGCCGGCGAGATAGCATCTTCGCTGTGGATTAGACTATGGTTTGATTTCTGGCGTGGTTTTTGAAGAATCGACCTGCTCATTTTACCTTTGTGGGACCTTTTTCTTGAAATAAGTCGGCCTGGCATCGGGCCTTCCCCTTATGGTCAGCCGGGTTCGCCGGAGCCGGATTGGTTATGGATTCCGGATTGGTTATGGATAAAGGTAGTCTGAATAATTTACAAAAAAAAGGCGTGGCATACAATCTTTGTATACCGCGCCTTTTGGGGACTGTCTAGCTTGATTTTTTAGTACATAAACTGAAGCTGGGCCACGATGGTTGAAATATCATCAGCGGTATCCCGGTCGTCAAACTGCACGGTGGAATATTCCAGAGTTACTTTTACGTCCTGGTTTCTGACGTAGTAGTTGGCGCCAACTCCCATCCAGTTGAGTTCATGGTCCATAATGCCGTTAAGTTCGGCAAAGGTCCAGGTCTCCATCCGGCCGAAGATCTGCAGCGGCAGGGTGGGCAGCATATAGCCGGCTTTGACGTAATAGCCATCTCTTTCGCCGCCTTTGTTGGAGGCAGCATCATTGCCGAGGGTATTGTCACTGTTGAGGCCCCGGTCACCAAAGTCAAAATCGGCGTAAGCGGCCGACAGGGTAAAGGTTCCCACGGCGGGAACCGGAATTTCGGTAAAGAGATCAACGGTGTAGGCGTTATAGCTTTCGGCGCCGTCCTTATTGTCATTTTTGTAAACCAGATCGTCTTCATGCTGCATGGCGGCGCCGATGGTCAACACCTTTTTGGTGCCGAGGTAAGTGCCGCGATAGCCATAACCTGATTCAGGTTCCAGCAGGGAAACATGGACCCGGCCGGAGTAGCGGAAATTGGAGCCCAGGGTATCACCAGTGTTACCCGAAACTTGTTTGGCTGGCTTGCCTTCCAGTAAGTCAATCTTGTATTGTACTTTATTGTCAACCAGATTGCCCCATAGGCTCATGCCGATATCTCTGGAAATGACAAAGGGCTCGGCCAGGAATTTCGAACGATCAAGGGTCAGTGGTTGATAACAGTCTTCCAGGTTTTCCCGGGTGAGGTTAGCTTTAAACTTGCCGACCCGCAGATGGGCCATGTCGTTGAACTTTATCCGAATCTGAGCGTCGATCAGGGAAAAGTAATCATCGGATGGATCGTATGAGGTGGTATTTTGACCTAAGGTTGAGATTGCGGTATTTTCAAAGTAATCGGTCTGGACATATATGCCGTACATATCGCCCCAGGCCCCGATAAACGCCAGACGATTGCGCCGGAAGCCCATGGTATTGGTGGCATCGTCGCCGGTTTCGCCGGAACCGGTGTCACGGGAAACAACCTGGAACTGGGCCTTGTAATCAATCTTCAGGATACCTTGACCGTCATCTCCAAACTCAATACTTGGCCCGGCCTGGGCTTCATTTGCTAATGGAGAGGCCAGCATGGCAAGTGCCAGAAAAGGAGCGCAATATTTACCGATTTTTCGAATCTTCATACCAATTTCCCCGTTTGTTTTTGGATTCATAAATTTGTTTCCTCCCGTTTGTTCACGCAATGCTTTAATTACTTGTAAAGGGTCTTAAGGCTAAACATGCTCGATTTCCGAGCAAAATTACCAAAGTGCGATAAAAATTGTAAATACCACAGTGTGGTAGAAAATGAAAGTTATTTTACCTTTTTTTTTTGAAGCCGGACCGGCTTCAAAATGGTCATCAGCCGCACTCTCCAAGACGGGATCTGTTGTAATCGTTTCGCAGTTGATCGGCGCTTATTGCCTGTTCAATGGCCGATTCGATTTTTTTGGCCAGATCATTTAAGCCATCGTCAGGTAAGTTCTTTTGGATGGCCTCAGTGATCAGAGGTGTTTGACGGTTGACTTCGCTGATGATCAGTGGCTTGCCGATGGCTTCGTATTGCTGCCAGGCCGCCATGGTTTTTGGATAATCAGCCAGGTGCAGGTAGGTCAGTCCGAGATAGAGGTAGGATAATGAATCGCCGGGGTGGCTGGCGATGACTTTTTCAAATTGAAAAGCGGCTTCCCGGGGGTGGCCGGTTTTTAATAATGCGTGGCCTAACCTCCTTCTGGCCACAAATGCGTCAGGATGATCGGTCAGATAAAGGTCAAACAGCTGGGCCGCTGGCTGATAGTCCCGGGCAAGATAATTTGATTCGGCTCTTTGGATGAGTTCGGTGCCGCAACCGTTGGTAAATAAGATTGTCAGCAATAAAATAACCAGAACCGCATTTCTTTTCATTACGATGATCTCCCTTCCCTGTATGGGTTTTTTGACAATTTTTTACGATTGAAAAGAGCAAAATATTATGTTCTGCTGGTATAGTGCTGTGGGTTAGCTAATCCCTAAAATTAGGTTAAAAATTAATGTTTTTTTAATGCTTTGATAATGTCTGAATGCTTAAACTTTTTTATTACCTTTTTCAGGATTTAACTATGAAAAGAAAATTGTTTTTGGGGGTTTCGGCTGTAGTCCTTTCTCTTTTATTATCTCTCCCGGCAGTCGCTGGTGATTATGTTGTGAAGAACGATTTGATCCTGACCAGTAATTTGACGGGGTTGGTTTGGCAACGCGTTGACGATAACATTACTCGTGATTGGAAAGCGGCCAAAGATTATTGTCTTAACCTTTCGTATGCAGGGTATGATGATTGGCGTCTGCCAAATCATTACGAACTTCGAACCATTCTAAACGAGGGGGATAAATACCCTGCCATTACTCAAGATTTATTCCCAAAGACAAAGTCCGCAAGATATTGGACGGGTACTGAATTACCTTATTATGACCAGATGTCGTTCTATGTGAATTTTGGCGATGATTCTTCGGTGAAAAGTTCGGATGATAGATTAGTGGCTATGCAATGGAAGAACAAATATTATTGTCGTTGTGTCAGGGGAAAGCGTAAGAAAATTCAGAAGAAATGATCTTTTGGAGACCTCTTACTCTTACACCATGAATAGGCTCGAAGGGCTTTCGGTCCCCATTGAACATTTAATCCATCCTTATACCAATATAGAGTTTGTTTTTTTGATTCTAAGAGGTTGCAGCGCCCAAGACTAGACAGGAAACAAATATGATAATCAAGGAAACTCGGGGAAATGGTTTAAGAAGAAAACAACTAATAAGATAACTGCAGATGATTGAAAAACTAAAAACACAACAGAACTTGATTATCGTTAAGAGTCCGTGAAATTGACTGAAAAATAACTGAGACGAGACAACTAATAGAAGGTGGGTCAGGTAAACATAATATGAATGTTCTGCGAGAAAATTATGTTTTTTCGACGGTTGTGCAAAATAGCGATAGGTTAGTAAAAGTAAGAAAAACAAGAAACTTAGGCATAAAAAGTAACGGGTGAAACTGTACAATAAGCTAACTCCAGGTTGGTTGATGCCATTGATAAATTGCTGTTGGAGAGAAAAGTATATGGAGATGAGAACAACAGTTAAACTGCCCCAGAAAAGAAGTTTGCCAGGGGGAGATTTTTTTAAAAACCATTGTTGTGTATAGGCATAAATTCCCAGGCTGAAATAAGAAATATAGACGATCAGTCTTGGGGATTGAAACTGGATGACATTGCAGATAATTATCCAGCGTTCATAAGGCATAAATGAATTTATTATATAATAACTCAAAGAGCTGATGAAACCGACACTTAGGATAATTATCCACGAATAACACCTTTGCAAGCCGAAAGATTTTGGGTCATGGTTAATTGCTTCGTTATTCATCTGTAAGCGCTGGTTGAAAGTAGACAATTTTCTTGATGCTAGCTTTCCTTTGATCGTATGGCCTACTGCAAAAAACAGGAAAAAGAAAAAAAGCAGGGAAACAAACCAGAGAAAATTATGACTGAACTGGTCCATTGATTCAATAAAGCCAATATGGAACCGTCCTGAATCCCTTATAAAAGAGAACCAGTAGAAGAAATAGCCATTTTGCGAGTAAATGTCTGATCGCGAAACATGGTAGATATAGTTGATTATAGGTGCTATCAGGGTGACACAGATAAACCCGGGCCAAAGCAGTCGGGTACATTTATCCCAAAGGAATGCTCCCAATCCTTTTTCTCTCAAAGATGGTAAGGCGAAAAAGCCGGCTAAAAAAAAGAGAACCGGCATCATAATGATATCCGGCAATTGTCGGAACAAATCAAAAAACGGATTTAAAGAAGGATAAGGGTCGCGAACATACCACCATGGCACCAGGTTGCCGTAACTATTAGCGGCATGCTGTAAAACCACTAATATTATGATCAGATAGCGGAGACGGTCAAAGGGTAGGAAACGGAGGCCAGGTTTTTGATCAGTCTTTCCCCTCATTCTTTGTTTAATCCCCCTTGGTTAACGCCACGCTCGGTTCCAGAGCACTGCAGCGGATCGCAGGCAGTAAGGCAGCACTTACCCCGGTTATAATTCCCAAGGTCAAACAAGTTGAGGTCAGCAATAGAAAGTTAAGAAAGCTCGGCCACTGAAAAGGAATAGCAAAGGCGGCCTCAACATTGCTTTTAAGGACAAAAAGAAGTGTGCCGCCAAATATTATCCCGAGACTGCCGCCCGCAAAAGAGAGCAGGGATGCCTCGGTTACGGTCAGGCGGAAAATGGTCCCTCTTCGAGCGCCCATGGCTTTTAGCAGGCCCATTTCACGAGTTCTTTCATTGACGATCATCGAGAAAATGACCGCGATCAGGAGAAACGCAATTACCCATAATACTGCACCGGCCAGAAAAACCGCCTTGAGTAGCATGAAAAGCTGTTTGCCGACCGAGGTTTGTACCTGTTTGGCGACGATGGTCTTTACGCCTTTAACGTCATGATCAATCTGATTGGCTATTCTTCTGGTGTTGATTAGAGGGTTGGTCCTGACCAGAATGGCGGATATTATTTCTTGGTCCCAGCTGAGGTCATCTGGTAAAAGGGTTGCTGTTTTTGAAATCAGATTCTGCAAATCGGAGTGGAGCATAAATATTGAGTTATCAAAAAACTCATGGCCTGAGGGCTCAAGCTTGCCGGCAACGGTGAAAATTTGGCCGAACAACTGAATCTTAAAGTTTTCCTGATGCGGGATATTGTCTCCGATTAAAATTTCACTGCTTTTGATTTCTTCTTTTTTGCCACTTTTCAACCATGGTAGAATACTGAAATCATTGTTTGGGTCAAAACCTACTAATAATTTGCCGACCACATCACAACAGCCGGTTTTGGAAGAAAGCTTGAAAAGTTGCGATGAAGCGAGATCCACCACCTTTATATTTTTTTTTAATTTAGGATGATACATCCTGATTTCTTTGATCTTTTCAAGCGTTGATCCGGCCATGTAAAAGGCTATCGGTTTTCCTTCTTCTATCGCTTCCTTGGCTTCTTTTCCGTATTTCTCCGGGACAACGATAATGTCGGATCCGAGACGGGCCGCACTTCGGGTCAAACTTGATTTAACCGACTGCATTATAGTGGAGACGGAGAAAATGGTCCCTGTGGCTGCTGCGACCCCCATAACAATTGCGATGCTCCTGAACAAATTACGACGGATATTTTTCTTGGCCAGATCAGAGATAGTTACTTGCATTGATTATTCCTCATACAAAATCCCTCATCCTTTGCGGATAGCTTCATAAGGTTCAGTCTTGCTGCCGCGTATAGCGGGGCCGATGGCGGTTGCCGTGCAGGAGAATATGATGGCCATTCCACAACAGAGGGCAGTCATAAAGGTAAAGGATGGGGAAGGCCATAAAAACTGGATCTCTGTTCCATAAACCAGGGTAATTAGAATTTTTAAACGGTCTAGTGCCAGCCATCCGCCAATAACTCCGATAATACTGCCAATTCCAGAAAGCACCGCCGCCTCATAAAGTATAAGTTCGGTCATAGTTTTTTTGGTGGCACCCATGGCTCGGAGTAGACCAAGTTCTCGGCGTCTTTCATTAACCACCATCGCAAAAACCAACCCCATCAGAAAAATGGTCATGGTCCAGCTCAAGATACCTGCAACGACAATTCCCCACAGGCATGCTTTAACATCGTTTCTCATGGTGGTTACTAGGTTGCGGCTGATAATGGTCTTAACTCCAGGTACTGATTTCTCGATATTGGCGGCTACGGTATAAACATCTTTATCCGAATTAATCTTGACCATGACCGCTGATATCTCGTCATCCTTGATTTGGAGTGATTCTCCTGAACTGGTATGAGAAATATTAATCATACTTCTCGCCACATCCATGGTCATAAAGGCTGAATAATCAATAAATCTAAGACCGGTTTTGGCTGCGGCGCTTGCTACCCGAAATCTTTTCCCGAAAAAAGAGATATACATACCTTCGGTCGCATAGAGGGTATTTGAGCCCACCGTGATTGGATCAAATTTTGCTTCTTTATCTTTAACTGTGAAATTCAACCAAGGGGTTACAGCGAAATCTGTTGCTGGATCAATCCCAACCAGTTGGACTGTCGGCATGGTACAACAAATTATTTTCAGAGAAGTGATAAAGAGCTGCGGAGACGTTAGGCTAACGCCGTCTACTTCTGCAATCTTTCCTTCAATCTGTTCATCCATGTAAAAGCCCGAGGGTTCACCGCCTAGAAGGATCTTGCTGCCTTTGGCCTCGTAGCCGGTTGGAACCACCATGATATCAGCTCCTAACCTTGCCATCCCTTGTTTTAGGCCATCCTGCACTGACTTCAGGGTTATCGCTCCGGTAAATACCAGGCCACAGGCCAGGGTGCCGGCCAGGATTATGGATAAACTGCGGAACCGTTTGCGACCGATATTTTTAAGGGCAATTTTTAAAAGGGGCATTTTTTTTAGGTACCTGAGGAAGTAACGATCTTGCTAGATTTTGTAGTGAATAGGTTTTAAGATAATTTAGTTTGATATTAGTTTTTGCTAAAAAAAAGAGGGGCGGCAAAATGCCGTCCCTCTTTTAAGGATTACATATTTTATAGTTGATTATTCGGTACGTGTCAAGGCTCCATCGATGCCACAAAGAACTGCTTCAATCGTGTTGTCATTATGACATTGGTTACAGATCGAAACCGGCTCGCCGATCGGAGTGCCGTTGATCACATCATAGAGCTGTACTGCACCGTCCTGGTTGGTGTTGGAAGCATCTGCAGCCTCATAGGGTTTGGTTCGGAGAGTTAAGAGAGCGAATCTGCTATCACTGGTGGATAAGGCGTCATGGTTTTGACCACCAACAGTGTTGTCACCGGCTGTTCCGTTTTCTACTGCCAGAGTATCAGCATTGATTACGTAGAATCGGTCAGCACCGGACAGCATGATTTTCTTGGCGCCCGGAGCCCAGTTGGAACGGAAGGTGATAGTTGCACCATACGCTCCTGTCCCGTCACCGGTTACAGTTGCCTGATTGTTGGAAACTGAAGTGTTCAGTTCCGGGGTGCCGGCTTCAATGCTATCGGTGTTGAACATCATTAAATTTGAATTACCCGGAGTTCCTGCGTCATTAACGCTCATGAAGAATTTGCTCTGGTCCGGACTGGTGGAACCGTGGAAGTAAAAGTAAGAAGCCGGGATGTTAGCTCCGCCAGTACCGCCGGCGCCCAAGGAGCTTTCCATATAAACCTGGCTCGTCGCGCTACCGTCTTTTGGAATAACTGTGACATAGCCTTCGTTGCTCATGGAGATCGGCATGTGAGCTGTTGCCGATAGACCGGAAGCGCAGTAATATGGCATTGTTCCGGCGGCAATACTGGTGACTCCTCCTCTGACTGCTGGAGCAATAGTGTTGTCAGTTACCGCATTATTATTGGCCAGATCGATTGTGCCGTAATGGAGATTCCCATCGGCGCCAATACCATAGGTTGACCAGTAAAGAATGTCGCCGTCCTTACGGACGTCATGGAGTTTATAGTCAGTGTTACCAGGTGAGGCAACATTGATTTTGCTGGTGCTTACGGTAACTGGTGTAGCTGAGGCGGTATCGATATTTACTGTTACCTTGGCCATATGGGCGCCATGACCAGCAACATAAACGGTGCCGGAGTATTTGGCCGCCGCGACATTTGAGCCGGAAGTAGTAACCGTGGATTTAGGGATTACTGTGATATATGCTTCATTGGTCATCGTTATCGGCATATGGTAAGCGCTGGTCTGACCAGAGGCACAATAATAAGGACCAGTTCCAGGAGCCAATCCGGTGCCAGCAGCGCGAACATCCGGGGCATAGGTGATATCGGTAACTGCATTACCATTGGCCAGATCGACTTTACCGTAATGAATGAGACCATCTCTGTCGAGTTTGTAAGTAGACCAGTAGAGATCGGTACCATCCAGGCGAGCATCATGAAGCAGGTAGCCGGTGTTGCCGGCTGAAGCTACATTGATTCTGCCAGTACTTAAATTTTTAAACGGGGTCGTGGTATCGTTGGGGTCGAGGGTAAAGGTAACTTTTGCAAAATGAGCGCCGTGACCTGCAACGTAGATCGTTCCACTATATGTATCTGGGGTTCCTGCTCCGCCATAACCGGGAGCTGTTCCATCATTATTGTTGGTAATGGTACCATCAAGACCACAAAGTACTGATTCTCGGTCATCACCATGACATGAGTTACATACTGATACAGGCTCACCAATTGGAGTTTTATTGACACAGTCATAGAGCTGGATAGCGCCATCTGTATTGCCGCTGCTGCCATTTGGTTTAGTCCGCAAGGTCAAAATAGCGTAAAGGTCATCATCAGTAGGCATTGCATCATGATTTTGACCTTCGATAGTTCCACCGATAGTGGCATCGCCGTTAGCGCCGTTTAATGGTTGAAGGGTAGTGCCGTCAATCAGGAAGAAACGGTCAGCAGCAGCCATCAAAATGTTTCTGCCGGAGTTTTCCCAGGTAGAACGGAATGAAATGGTCGCGCCCTGTGGGCCGGAACCATCGCCGGTTACACTAGCAGTTGCTGTGCCGGTGGTAACAAGGGCAGGGGTTGCAGCCGTAACACTATTGGTGTCTAACATGTACATGTCAATTTTACCGGAAGTATCATTGTCATTAACATAGACAAAGAATTTTGAACTATCCGGGCTGGTGGAACCGTGAAGAAAAGTGTATCTGGTGTCAGGCAGGATGCCATCAAGGAATACATTTGTCGCTGTGGTTACCCCGGTTGCTCCGCCGCCGCCATCGCCGCCGGTGTCTCCGCCGCCGGTATCGCCGCCTCCGTTATCAACCACGGGGACCGGATCGTCATCATCGCTGCCGCAGCCTTGCAGGTTGATCATGGTGAAACTCATCATTAATACTGATAAGAGTAACGCTAAAATCTTGTAGGTGGTTTTTTTTCTCTTACTCATCTTTGCTCCTTGAAAAGTTGTTCGATTATTCATCTGGAGAGGTGAAGATCAACACCGCTTCCTATCTTGCCGAAATTTGCCATAGATACTGCCCGCTGCCTTGTTTTTATCCATGTCACCTCCCCGTTGAAATTAAACTGCCCTTGACTTTAAACATTTAAATTTGATTAATCTGATCCTGGTACCACAGTGTCGTATCAGGAAGTACCACATTGTCGCATAAGAAGGTACCACAATGTCGTATGAAAAGCTATAACATATGTGACATTTTGTCGCACATAAAATATGAAATTATTTTTTATATGTTGATCTATGGGTGAAATCTGGTTGAAATACAGGCAGGCATTGGTTTGGTCGTGATGGGTTGGTGATATCTCAGCTGGAATATCTTGAGATTAACTTGATATTTCATGAAATTAATTGTGGATGATTGACCTGTTTATCGTCAATATTTAATGGTTTATTGGGTTCATATCTTGATTTATCATCAGATTAACCAGTGACTGTTAGTAATTGGCCTATTCTCCGATAACTTCGTTACTAAATATTAGCCAGTTTCATGATTCTTTGTTCTTCCATTTTAGGGGGGGATAGTTAGTGTCTGTCCTGAAATGAGGATTTTTACTCGAGAACGAGGAGCTAGGATTTTGAAAAGCGCAGCGGACTGGTGTCCGTGAGCACTTTCAAAGAACGAAGCGACGACGTTATCGGAGAAAAAGACCATTTATGGACAGGCACTAGTTAGGGGTAATCTATTATAATAGATAAATTATCTTGTCTGTTTTGCAAATTTTTCGTAGTTTCTCTAGCCACTTGTTCTTGTACAAAGTTTGTTATTTTAAAATTGATGGTTTCGCGAAAAGTTACATACTTCCTTGTTTGCGAGATCGACATAATTTTGACGGGATTTTCATGAAAGAAATCAAGGTTGGGGTTATCGGTGTAGGTTATCTTGGAAAATTTCATGCCGCGAAATATGCGGCGATGGATGGCGTTATATTGGCCGGCGTGGCGGACGTAAGTTCTGTTGTGGCCTCCGAGATCGCAGCCAGGCATGGCACAAGGGCTTACACTGATTTCAACGAATTAATTGAGGTGGTAGATGCCGTGAGTGTGGTGGTGCCCACCAGTAATCATTTTGAGGTAGCAGCCGCCTGTCTGGGAAAAGGGGTGGATGTCCTGATCGAAAAACCGATGACCAGTTCTCTTGAACAGGCGGATAAATTAATCGCTATGGCCGATGATCGTAAGTTGATTCTGCAGACCGGACTTCTGGAGCAGTTCAATCCGGCGGTTCTTGCCATGGAAGAGCATATTACCAGGCCGATGTTTATCGAATCGCATCGTATTCATGTTTTCAAGAGTCGGGGTGTCGATGTTGATGTTGTGCTAGATCTGATGATTCATGATATCGATATAATTTTAAGTATTGTCGATTCTCCGATCAAAACCATTCACGCCGTGGGGGCGCCGGTGGTGACCTCGGCCACTGATATCGCCAATGCTCGTCTTATCTTCGAAAATGGCTGTACCGCCAATGTGACGGTGAGCCGGATTTCCCGCGATAATTTGCGGCGGGTCAGGATATTTCAACCCCGTTCATTTGTGTCGGTCGATTATGGCAAAAAAGAGTTGACTGTGATCCGTCAACTTGATGAGTTGGGCGAAGATGGTCAGCCTAAACAGGATGTAATCCAGGCCTGTTATATGGAAAAAGATGCTCTGGAGGCTGAATTGCGGGATTTCGTTGAGAATGTCCGGAGTCGGACAAGACCGCGGGTTTCGGGACGAGAGGGACGCAGGGCACTGGCTGTGGCTATTGAGATTATCGCCCAGATTAAGGAACATGCGGCAACTCACTGTGATCTTTTAAAGGTATGACCTGCCGAAGGATTAATCCCAATGTCTGAAACCAGTATCATGATTGTCACCGGCGAGGCTTCCGGGGATATGCACGGCGCCAATCTGATCAGGGCCATGAAGGAAATTGAACCGGGCCTGTCGGTCTGTGGCATGGGAGGGAAAGATCTGCTGGCTCAGGGTATTGAGACCCTGTATGATGCCTCCAAGCTTGCCGTGGTTGGTCTTTTTGAAGTGTTTGCCCATCTGTCTGATATCAGGGCAGCCCTGAAAACTCTTGAAAAAAGACTGGAGGATAAACCTCCCGATCTGCTTATTTTGATTGATTATCCTGACTTTAATCTGCTTTTGGCCAAGAAGGCCAGGCGGTTAAAGATCCCGATTTTTTATTATATAAGTCCCCAGGTCTGGGCCTGGCGCAGTGGCCGGGTCAAAAAGATTGGCCGTCTGGTTGACGGTATGGCGGTAATCCTGCCTTTTGAGCGTGATTTTTACCGACAACGGGGGGTGTCGGTCGATTTTGTCGGTCATCCCTTGCTTGATTCGGTTGAGGTGACCAAGGACCGGGCCGCTTTTCTGGCTGAACATATTATCCCTCCCGACAAAAGGGTCATTGGAATTCTCCCCGGCAGTCGCAAAAAAGAGGTAAGTGCGATGTTGCCGATTTTCCTGGCCGCCGCTGAACGACTGGTTGCTAAACACCACAACCTTGTTTTTCTTCTGCCCCAAGCCTCTACTATTAAAAAGGCTGATCTGGAGAAAAGCGGACTGGCTGATTGTGGTCTCGATATCAGGGTGGTCTCCGGGAACCGCTATAATCTGATGGCGGCTTGTGATGCCGTGATGGCGGCTTCCGGCACGGTTACCCTTGAGCTGGCTATTCTGGGGGTGCCGATGCTTGTCGCCTACCGTGTCTCTCCCATGACTTACCGGTTGGGTCGATGGCTGATTAAAGTTAAGTATGCCTCCCTGGTGAATCTGGTTGCCGGCAAGAAAGTTGTTTCCGAGTTTATGCAGGACGAGGCCACCCCCGAAAAGATCTATCATGAACTTGATCGGCTCTTGGCCGACCGGGAAGGGGTTGCCGAAATGAGGCAACAGTTGGCCGAGGTCTGTTCGTTGCTTGGGGAACCTGGTGTTTCCGCTCGGGTCGCCCGTCTGGCGCTAGGACTGGTTCGTACTCCGGTCTGACCTCCGGCAGTGTGGAATAGAATGAGGCAGCCTGTCAAAACTGGCTTGATAAATTCCCCGGGTTGCCGACGGGGTCAGATCGGGCGCAATTTGACTTTTTCTTAGCGCCCGTCGCTGATTCCTGAAAAAAATGCCGCCTTTCCGGTATTTGGTAATTTCAATTATTATCTGGTGAATAAAGGACTTTTCTATAGTCAGATTAATGCTTTACTTGTTTTATATTCACTGGTAGTGTAATGCACTAAGTATTGGTAATTGTATAATCAAAATCTATGTGCATCATCGCTTGTCAATCTTGAGAGAGGGTGAAATGAGCAGCAAAAAAAATCATCATATTGGACTCCTTTTGTTGGCACTTGTTCCTCTTGCCTTTCTGGTCGGTTGTGGCGGCAGGGGCCATGTTGTTGATCCGGATTCTGGTGCTGTCAGGTATAAAGCCTCCAGTGCCGGTGAGGTCAAATACACTGAGAAGGGCGATCAGGATATTGTGCGCTACGTAAAAAAAGGCGATACCCTGGTCAAGGTCGATGACACCAGGAACGTTGCCGTCAGGTCTGTTGAACCAGAGCCTGTTCTGGCTCCGATCGATGCTGAGTTTAAGGCGGTCGACAGTGTCGAGGGTTATAAATTATTTGTTGAGAAATATGCCCCGGCCGAACAGGCTTTTGTCGCTGTCCAGCGGGTGGCCCGACCAGCTATCGCAGCTCATCAGTGGGAAAAAGCCGCAGAAGTATTCAGGACATATAAAGATAAATTTCCGGTGATGGCTCCCCGGTTTGATCGAATCATCTCCATCCTTGAATCACCGGAAGAAAACTTGGCAGTCAAGAATATGGGGCCGGGAATCAATACGAATAACAGCGAATACAATCCGGTAATTTCTCCCGATGGCAAGAAAATGTATTTTGCCAGGAATTGTGGAGAGTGTGAAGGCGGGGAGGAAATATTTGTTTCAAACCGTATGGCAGAAGGCTGGGGGGTAGGTTCTAAATTTGTTGGTCCGATTACTACCGGTCGTCACGAAGTGCCGCTTGCCGTTTCGGCCGATGGCAACAAGATTGCCGTCTATGGAAATTATGCTGATTCTCTGGGCCGGGGTGATATTTATTATACTGAAAAGTCGGCCGAAGGTTGGTCTGCGGTCAAACATTATCCTGCTCCGCTTAATTCCAAACATTTTGAAAGTAACGCTAAATATGCGGCTGACGGTAAGGCCATTCTCTTTGTTTCCGAACGTCCAGGTGGGGTAGGGGTATTCCATAAAAAGGATGAATATTTTCACGGTTCTTATGGTGGTAATGTCGATATCTATGTCTATGTGAAAGGTGAAAATGGGGCGGCGGACCAGGTTGTTAATTTGGGCGAAACGATCAATACTCCATATAGTGAATATTCGCCGTTCCTCCATCCTGACGGGAAAACCCTTTACTTTAGTTCTGATGGTCATCCCGGCTTAGGTGGTCTCGATGTTTTTAAATCAACCAGACTTAATGATTCTTCCTGGACCGCCTGGAGCGAACCGGTCAATATGGGTAAGGAGATTAATGGCCCTCATAATGACTGGGGCTATCAGGTTTCCACCCCCGGAGATCTTGCCTATTTTGCCAATGCAAATCCGATCGGCGGCTTTGGTGGCAGTGATATTTTTTCCATCGGTCTGCCTGAAAAAATTGAACCGTCGATCAAGCCTTCTACTGTAATAACAATTTCCGGGACGATTACCGATGAAAACGGTGATTTTTTGGTGGCAACTGTCCGCTGGAATGATCTCGAATTAGGGAAAGAGGTTGGCGAAGGGGAGAGCGATCCTCTGACCGGTGAGTATTTTGTTGTCCTGCCCTCCGGCGGTAAATACGGCTATTATGCCGAGAAAGAAGGGTATATCGGTCAGTCCGAACATTTTGACCTGCGGGACGAGTATGAGTTCAGGGAATATATTAATGATATCGTTCTTTATCCAATTAAGCAGCCGGAAATATCACCGATAGTCGCCGAGACCATGGTTTTTTCCGAACCGGAAAAAGTCCTGGATATTGCGATCAGGATCAATAATATTTTCTTTGCCTATGACAAGTGGGAGTTACGAGAGGAATCCTTCATGGAGCTTGATCGATGGGTGAAAATGCTCGTTGAGAATCCTCATCTTAATCTGGAAATTTACGGCCATACTGACAGTAAAGGTTCTGAAAGCTATAATCAGATACTTTCTGAAAAACGGGCCAAATCAGTGGCTGATTACCTGGTTAAAAATGGTGTTGCCAATGATCGCCTGACCAGCCGAGGTTTTGGTGAGTCCCAGCCGATAGTTTCTAACGATACTGAAGAAGGCAGGACCCAGAACCGTCGGGTTGAGGTTAAGTTGAACAATACTGCTGCTAAATAGTTGTAGTTGTCGCTGATTTAAAAAGTGTTAAGCCTCCCGCCATCTGGTGGGAGGCTTTTTTTTACTTCTGTCGAGTCTTCAGTTTATTAATGTGGAGGACTTGCGATGGGGCAGAATTTACTTTACCTGTTGCTGGCGAAGAGCTTCATAGAGCACAATGCCGCAGGCCATGGCCAGGTTCAGGCTCCTGATATTCGGGTTGCACATTGGGATATTGTAACATTGGTCTTGATAATCATCCAGAATGTGTTTTGGCAGACCCTTGGTTTCTTTGCCGAAGATCAGAAAGTCGCCGGGTGTGAAGTTACATGCCGTGTATGAACGGTCAATCTTTTTGCTCAGGAAAAACAGCTTGTTTCTTTTATCCTGATGTCTTGTCAGAAATTCATCGAAACTTTCCCAGTAAATAATCTTGACGAATTTCCAGTAGTCAAGGCCCGCTCGTTTCAAGTAGCGATCATCCGTGCTGAAGCCCAATGGTTTCACAAGGTGAAGCACGGAGTCAGTTGCCCCGCATAAGCGGGCAATACTTCCGGTATTGGGCGGGATCTCAGGTTCTACCAGGACGATATTGAATGGGGCCTGAGGCATCAGATTTGTGATTATAGCAGATTTAGGTGGGAATAACTGACGGACCTTCTGACATGCAGGATTTTTTCTTTTTGCGGAGAATCAAGCAAACCGGCCAGTTTGTTAACCGTAGTATTCAGTTCTTCAAGTTCCTGGCCAACCAGGATTGATTTCGGCTCGAATTCAATGTTGAATGGATTTTTAAACACCCCATGGTGTTCGATGCGATAATCAAGATGGGGGCCGGTCGCTAGCCCGGTAGAGCCGACATAGCCGATTATTTCCTTTTGTTTTACCTTGCCGTCTTTGTGTAATCCTTTTTTGAAACTTGAGAGATGACCGTAATGGGTTTTGTAGTCACCGCCATGGGCCAGGACAATCTGTTTTCCGAAGCCGCCGTTGCTCCCGATGAAATTTATCTTGCCATCGGCGACTGCCATGATCGGAGTACCTTTAGGAGCTGCCAAATCAACGCCAAGATGTTTTCTGATAATGCCAAGGATCGGGTGTTTGCGATGCGAGGTGAAACTTGAGGTTACTCTGCCCATGGGCAGAGGTGATTTGATGAAGGAAGTTCCCATTTCCTTTCCTGCACGGTCAAAATATGCGGCTCGTCTTTTACCGGATGAATGCAGGAATCCTTCCAGTATTTGATTTCCTGGTTGCTCGTAACGGGCCACCAATATCTTTCCATAACCGACAAATTCATCGAATTTATAAAATTTTTCCACGGCCAGACTGAAACGATCCCCGGTTCTGGTTTCGGTATTAAAATCTATTCTTGAGGCAAATATATCGGCAAAGGCGTAAATAAGTTTCTGGTCCTCATGATTATTTTGAAAAGCTGCGAACAGTGTGGAGGTCACGGTGCCGTCGATCTGCACGGTGCGGGACTCCAGGGGGATATTGATTTTTGTCGTGTCATAATTGTAACCGTCAATCCGACGAATTGAATAAATGTCAAAGGGGCCGGTTTCGTAAACACATTCAACCAGTTTCCCTTCCTGGTCAATGATAATTGAATAATTGTCACCGGGCAGCAGTGAGTTGAAGTCGACTTGTCCTTTGAGCTGATCAATGATCAGTTTTCTGATTTCATCTGGTACCTTATTACGGTTGAATGATTTGCTCAGGCTGTCGTCCTCGCGTAATGTGCCGCGGATTTCCTTGTGGTTGAGATCAAGGATGTCTGAAATGGCGGTAGTTTCGGTCGGCAAAGAGAAATATTTGTGGTGATTGCCCTCAATTGAAGCCAGGGCAGTGCCGATCGTATTATCTGAGGTCTCGGTGAATATATCTGTTGATAAAATAAAGAATGAAAGGCAGATAAATAAACCGATAGTGAGAAAATGAAATGATTTTAAAAATTGTTTAAGTGCTTTCATGCAAATTGTTTTGTGGCTCCGCAATTGTACATAATTGATAATATGTTAAACATTTATCAAAATTAATTGTGATTTTTACTAACAAAATCTTAAGGTTAATGCAAGTTTCTTCGCCCGGGTCTTTTTCAGGATGAGTGTATGAAAGGGTAAGGAAGGGGGGATGTTAATCGTTTTTTTATCTCGTGCTATTATTGTTAATCCTTGAAATTATTGGTTAAATTGGTATTTTGTGTTGTCGGAGTTGACGTTTTAATCTTTGGTAAAGTATTTTTTGAAAAGTAGATGTGGTATAAAAAAATATGTTTGTATTGAATAAATATATGTAGTTGAGATCGGGATTTCTTGTTAAAAAATATAGCCTTGCGCTTCAAATTCTCTTATTCCACAAAAGAATATTGTTCAGAGAATTATGAAGGTAGGCCATATCGGTTGATTTAAATTTATGAATAAGTTTGGAAACGTTAAATAAAAAGGAGTTGCAGGTTAAAATGTCTTTAATTGTGCAGAAATTTGGAGGCACTTCGGTTGCCAACCCTGATAAGATAAAGGCCGTGGCCCAGCGGGTGATAAGAAGTCGCAAGGAAGGGCATCAGGTTGTGGTTGTTTTGTCTGCAATGTCAGGTGAAACCAACCGTTTTGTTGACCTTGCCCACCAAATGCAGCCCATCCCCGATCCTCGAGAGATGGATGTGTTGCTTTCAAGTGGTGAACAGGTGACAATCGCTCTTTTCGCGATGGCGGTCAAGGCAGCGGGGTATGAATCTATCTCGTTACTGGGAGATCAGGTCAAGATTATTACCGATTCCTCTCACACCAAGGCCCGGATCAAGTCCATTGATACCGATCTGCTCAATCGTCATCTTGACTCCGGTAAAATTGTGGTGGTTGCCGGTTTTCAAGGTGTGACGGCCGATGATGAAATCACGACCCTGGGACGTGGTGGTTCAGACACCACTGCCGTTGCTCTGGCGGCAGCCCTGCAGGCTGATTTTTGTGAAATATTTACCGATGTGGAAGGAGTTTACACGACCGACCCAAACGTATGTTCTTTGGCCCGGAAGATTGACCGGATCAGCTATGATGAGATGCTGGAACTGGCGAGTCTCGGTGCCAAGGTGCTGGATATAAGGTCAGTTGGTTTTGCCAAACGATATAAAGTTCCTGTCCATGTGCGCTCGACCTTTACGGAGACCGAGGGGACATGGGTAGTTGAGGAGGATGATGAGATGGAGTCCATGTTAGTTTCCGGCGTAACATACAGTAAAAATGAGGCCCGCATTACCATATCCAAGGTGCCTGATACCCCTGGTACCGCATCGCGTATTTTCACCCCGATTTCCAATGCCAATATCATAATTGATATGATTATCCAGAATACCAGGGCCGGCGAAATGACGGATATGACTTTCACTGTCCCCCGGACTGACTATGCCCGGGCAATGGCGATTGTCAAAGAAGTTACCGCAGAAATTGGGGCCGAGAGTGTTTCCGGTTCCGAAAATATTGCCAAGGTTTCCATTGTCGGGGTTGGGATGAGGAATCATTCCGGTATTGCGACCACCATGTTCCATGTGCTGTCTAAAGAGAATATCAATATCCTGATGATCAGCACCTCGGAAATTAAGGTCTCCTGTGTTATTGAGGAAAAGTATACAGAGCTGGCGGTGCGGGCTCTGCACGATGCCTTTGAGCTTGATAAGTTAAATCAGCCGACCATTGAAGTTTAGCTGGTATTTGCCGGAAATCTATATGGCTGATTAAATAGGTCGGCACAGGAATAAATTATGGCAGAAAAGATCGTTATTTATGACACCACGTTAAGAGATGGCACCCAGGCTGAAAATTTTAATTTATCGGTTGACGATAAGATTAGAATCACCCTTAAGCTTGATGGTTTGGGCATAGATTTCATCGAAGGTGGCTGGCCGGGTTCCAATCCAACTGCCTCGGAGTATTTTGCGGAAATCCAGAAATACGAGTTGAAGCACAGCAAGGTTATGGCCTTTGGCAGTACCCGGAATTTCAATAATCCGGCCGATCAGGATCCCAATCTTCAGGCCTTGATTGGCGCTAAAACAGCGGGGATTACAATTTTTGGCAAGACCTGGGACGTCCATGTCCGTGATGCCTTGCGTATTTCTTTGGCGGATAATCTGCTCATTATCGAAGATTCCCTGCGCTACCTGCGTCCCCATGTTGAGCATCTTTTCTATGATGCCGAACATTTTTTTGACGGGTTTAAAGCCGATCGGGACTATGCGCTGCTTACCCTGGAAAAGGCGGTTGCCGGCGGGGCCGAATGTCTGGTGCTCTGCGATACCAACGGCGGTACTCTGCCCCACGAAATTCCCGAGATCATCAAGGTTGTGCAGTCACATTTGCAGGCCAAGGGCAAGGTTGTGGACCTGGGAATCCATGCCCATAACGACACGGAAACTGCGGTAGCCAACTCTCTGGTTGCGGTCTCCATGGGGGCGAGCCAGGTCCAGGGCACGATGAATGGTTTTGGCGAACGTTGCGGTAATGCAAACCTTACCTCGATCATGCCTGCCCTGGCCCTGAAGATGAAACGTGATTTCTACGCCGTGGCAAATATGGGGCAGTTAAGCGAGGTCTCGCGGTTTGTTACCGAGCTGGCAAATCTGCCTCATAATAAATATCAACCCTATGTCGGCTCGGCTGCTTTTGCCCACAAGGGTGGAATCCATGTCGCTGCAGTCAAACGCAATCCGCTGACCTATGAGCATATTTCGCCGGAAAGGGTGGGTAATGTCAGGCGGATCCTGATTTCTGATCAGTCCGGCCGGAGCAATGTCCTGCATAAGGCCAAAAAATTTGGTCTTGATCTTGACAGCAAGGACCCTTTGGTGACTTCCATCCTTAAGGAGCTTAAGGACCTGGAAAAACAGGGGTTTCAGTATGAGGGTGCCGAGGCTTCTTTTGAGCTTCTGATGCGGCGGGCCATGGGTGGTCAACGACGTTATTTTGAATTGCATGGTTTCCGGGTAATCAGTCAGAAACTTTCCGGTGAGAATGTCTGCCAGGATGAGGCCACTATTCGTATTGAAGTGGGGGGTGAAATGGTCCATACCGCCGCTTTGGGCGAGGGACCGGTAAATGCCCTTGATAATGCCTTGCGCAAAGCCTTGACCCATTTTTATCCGGCCCTGGCCGAGATGGAGTTGGCCGACTACAAGGTCCGGGTTCTGGCCAGTGATCATGGCACCGGAGCCAGGGTCAGGGTGTTGATTGAATCCTCCGATCATGATTCGCAGTGGGGCACAGTCGGAGTTTCCCATGATATCATCGAGGCGAGTTGGCAGGCGTTAGTCGATAGTATAACGTATAAATTGATGCGGGATGAACGTAAGAAGTTAGTTGCCAGTTAAGGTTATTCCCCGATGCTTTCGACCGATGGCCCGAAGTATGCCGCCGCCTTTATTCCTCCCGGGGTCACCCGGGATCAGCGTCCCCTGGTCTTGTTGCTTATTGTCTTTTTGATCCTGATGAGACATTTTGCTGATCTTGATATTTTCCCCCCGCTAATTACTTCTCCGATAAATAACCAGTCGCTTGCCGATTCAAATCTTGTCTGGCTTGAAGGTGGCCTTGATCAATCCAACCTCTATTTGCTGCCTAAATCTTTCTCTGCGGTTGATCTGTATGAAATGGCAGGCTTGGTGCCGCCGGAGCTTGAAGAAGGGGAGGTGTTTGATTTCGGCCCGTTTTCGACCGTCTCCCTGGAAAATCATCAGCGTCCCCGTTTTTCTGCCATTAATCCGGTCATGACCCCGTTTTTTTTCAGACCACTCCCGGTTAATCAGGCCGACAGAGATCTGTTGATGACGGTAAGGGGAATTGGTCCTGGGCTAGCTAACAAGATCATCGAGCTTCGGGAGGCCAAGGGAGGGTTCTTGCGGCTTGAAGAGTTACTTGAGGTGAGCGGGATTGGACCGGTGAAATACGATTTCATCCGGCGCAGTATGGTGGTTGAACCGTCTGCTGCGGATTAGTGTCTTAGAGACAAAGCAATCAGCCCTCAGTTTTTAGCCGTCTTTCCAAACTACTGGTTTTTTAATTCCTTTTCGGCAGACATCCTCGTGAGCGGAACAACGACGAATGGAAAAGATGAGGAACCAAGGAAGTAAACTCGTTACTATTTACTCGTTACTTTTCACTTCTTAATATGTTGATCACGTATCGTCATGAATATCAATAGTGGACAGATCATCACTTAATACTTCTGGTATGGCGGCATGTTGGTTCTTTTGGCCATTTCCCGGACAATATCAAACTCTTGGTTGGTAATGTCCACGTAACCGTCGACCAGGGCCCGTTCCAGAACCTTGACCCGTTCGCCGTCAATTTCAACCGTGTCGTCTTCGGTTATCGACAGGACAACTTTTTTGAATCTGGCGGCCAGTTCTTCATCTATTTTTTGAGTTACGGCAAAGTTGCAATAGGGAATCGGCTCACTTTTGCCCAGGATGACAAAATCTTCCCGGTCAATTCGGTTGTCGGCTGCCATGATCTCCAGGTCGTCCAATGGAATGGCACCGGCGGCAAACTTCTCAAACATCACGCCGTAAATGACCTTTTCGTGTTTGAATGAACCGCGGGGGATGGTATAGAAGGCCAGGTCCTGCTCCGGATCAATTCCATTTTGCTGCAGCAGGTCAACCTGGCTCATAAAGCCGGTAGGGGCCAGCATCGGCCCAAAAATCATGGTTTTTCCCTTCAGGTCGGCAACCTTTTGCAGGCCGCTTTTTTTCAGGGCCAGGATAATACCCTGTGACTTGTATCCTAATGAGCCTTTTTTTTCGGCTGCCAGCACCTCAACCCCGTGAAACCGGTTCAGGATTACATATAGCAGTGAGTTGGTGTGAACAAAGTCCAGTTTGTCAATTTCTTTGGTGAAGTTAATGGTGTCAAGGGCAACCAGCTCAAAATTAATGTCCATTTTCTGGCTGAGATACTCGGTAAAAGGTATGAAACGCTTTAGGGTTTCTTTTTCGCTGTTGCAGATCATGTATCCGATGCGATAGGTTGGTTTTACCTGCTTATTTGTTTGATTGGAGCAGGACAACAGGGAAAGAAACGCGAAAAAAATTGCCAGTTTTTTGATCATTTTCAAACCTTTGGATTATTTCTTGGTGGTAGTTGCCAGCTTTGAACTGACGTTTGTGATCGCGTCGGTGATTTCCGAGCTGTTTGTCTCTTTAGTCTCGGAGGCTGGCTGTTGCGCGTTTATTTTAGCCGCTTTTTGGTAGGTCTCAAGGGCCTCTGCCAACTGGCCGTTATTCTCCAGGGCCTGGCCCAAGTGGAAATAGACCATTGGGTCGTCAGTTCGGATCTCAATGGCGGATTTAAAAAGTTTTATCGCTTGCGAGTATTCTTTTTGCCGGCTTCTGATCAGGCCAATTCCATCTAACGAATCAAAGTCATCTGGTTTAGTGTCCAGAACGGTCCTGAATTCCTTTTCCGCTTTTATAAGTTTTTCCTGCTGTAGCAGGGCCATCCCAAGTTTGTTCCTGGTCTTGGTGTCGCCGGGATTAAATTCCAGGTAGATCCGGCATTCCATTTCCATGACTGAAGGAGGCATGGATTTGTCGCTGATGTGGCCCTCGACAATACCAGGCAAGATTAAAGCGAGTAGCAGGGTCAGGGTGCTGATAATTTTTTGATTGTTGCCGTAAATCATCAGGCCCGGGCCTTATTTGCCTGAGTTATCCTGGCGGTTGTCGGCGGCAGTAAATTAAATCTTAAACGCATCGTGCTATTCACACCTGGTGGGTTTTGATAATGAAATTTGTCTGGGAAATTTTTAAAAATCCAGTGTCAGTCTGATCCGACGGGAGTATTAAGAATTTAAATAAATTTTTTCTCTTTAAGAAAATCCTTGGCAATATTTTTTGCCTTGTCGCCTGATTTTGCTTTTGAGATCAGATCGGTGTAAGTCTCATCCGAGATGGCCCCGCTTAATTTGTTTAGCACTCTGGGCAGCAACGGGAAATTGGTCAATACATCTCGCCGGACCAGCGGGGCGCTAATCGTGGAATTAGCCTTGCCTCCCCTGTTTTTAAAACCAAATGGGTTGAGCCAGATAATATCCAGTTTCTTTTCATAATTTTCCTTGGCCTCGGTCAGTTCGGCATCAAGATCGCTTTTCCTCTCCAGTTTGAGAATGGCCATGGCATTGGCGGTATCCTCAACGATGATGTCGATCCGGTCTTTTTCGTCAAGGGCTTTGAGAGCGGCGTAGAGCTGGTCATTATTATCCATAAATCTTATTTTAACATTGGTTCCGGTCCGTTCGTTGATCAGCAGAACGAGCAATTCTGCCATCACCCGGCCATCAGGGGTGTCGAGCGCTCCTACATACAAAATTCTGCCGACGCAAGCCTGGGCGCTGCCCACTGAAATAATCAACAGAGCGGTGATTAGCCATAAACATAAATTTTTGCCGAACATGAAACTACCTCTTGATAACAATTAAATTTTAATACTGTTTATTACTGCCGTATGGTAACTGTTCAGAATTACACAATAATTGGAGTGTTGTCGCCCAGTTAACCTTCTCTTTTATAAAATACTCTTTAATGAGTGAAATAACATGTATAAGCCTAATATCGTGATGATAACGGCGCTTAATATCCCGAATTTCCTGGCCAGATCAAGGTTGTCACTGATTTTTTGGGTCAATCTGCCGGCCTGCGAGAGAACAACGCCGATGGTCATCATCACCAGTCCCAGGCCAAGACTGAAGAAAAGCGTTACGGTGAGACCTTCAGCGATCCGACCGGCGGCAATGGCTGCCAGCAGCGCGACGATGGCCGGTGGGCAGGGGACCAGACCACCTGATACTCCGAGTATCAGCAGCCGCCACATATTGTTTTCCGGCTGAACGCCTTCAGAGGTGGCTGGTTCGTGCTGGTGGTGATCGTGGTCGCAGGCATGGTCGTGATCATGATGGTCGTGATCGTGATGCATGTGGTCATGATGATCATGGCTGTGACTATGCTGGTCATCGTGCTGGTGATGATCGTGCGCGCCATGAGCGTGCGCATGTGGGTCGGCATGGTGGTCATGGCTGTGACTATGCTGGTCATCGTGCTGGTGATGATCGTGCGCGCCATGAGCGTGCGCATGTGGGTCGGCATGGTGGTCATGGCTGTGTTCTTTGCAGAAAAAGTGAAAATGGCTATGCCCGCCGGCCCCTTTTAAGCGGTCTTTCAGCATCCATAGTCCGACTATGAGAATCAGGATGGAAGAAAACAGTCCCATCCAGGTGTGAAGCTGGTCATCGGTAAATGACTGGGAGAGGATGCTGGCCAGGATCCCGAGGATAATAACGCTGAAGGTGTGGGTAAAGGTGACGATTAGTCCCAGGATAATCCCGTCGATCGCTCGACCTCTGGTTCCGATCATATAGGCGGCAATAATTGATTTGCCGTGTCCCGGCTCAAAAGCGTGCAGGGCGCCGAGCACGATAGCCCCGCCGTAGAGCATTAAACTTGATTCCATGTCCGAAAATACTCCTGATTAGGACCCTCGGATCGATTCATCTGTTTAAAAACAGAAGTGAGAGGACGAGAGCAGGTTAATTTTTAACTTAGTCCGATGCAGCCGGAGTCGGTCTAACCCCGACAGCCGCATAAATTATCATTAAGCGGACATCTTAACTTATCGTTTTTTACTTCGTTTTCTGATAACCATTGTTCTGCCCGGTCGATTACTCTTTTGGTCAACAGGGAGGCAGAGCCGGTATGATGGGCCGGATTAACCGCTTCTTTAATGGCTGCCGAGTCAAAATTTTCTTTGATTATTTGATTATCCAGCAACAGATCAATTAACGCTTGTCCATTATTGCGGGAGTTCATCGATAATTCGTATAAAAGCTGGTGCGCTTTCTGTTTGCCTATTTTTTCACCCAGCATGAACATTAAAACTTCTGTCGAGATCAGGCAAGCAGACTTTTCAAGATTTCGGCCCACGTTATCATGGCGCACCACAAGTTTTTGCAGGATATTCTTCATCAGTTCGAAAGCGCCGCAGGTGTAGAGGGAGGCATCGGCGAGAGTCACCCACTCCAGCCTTACGGCCCGATAATCACGCTCGTGTTCATTGATTAGTCCATCAAAACCCAGGCTGGCCGATGATTTAACCAGTTTGGCCAGGACCACTACCTGTTCGCATAATTCAGGATTACGTTTATGGGGCATGGTGGTGCTGCCGATCTTGCCCATGTGAAAAGGTTCTTCCAGTTCGCCGATTTCGTCGCGGGCCAGTTGGCATATCTCGTTGGCTATTTTGGCCAGGGTGCCGGTGATAATTGCCAGGGTGGACAGGAACTCAGCCAATCGATCCCGGGATGTGTGCCAGGCGGTTGCGGCGGGAGCAAGGCCAAGCTGGGCTGAAAATAAGTCAAGCAATTGAGGACCTTTTTCGCCAAAGGCATCCATCGTTCCTACTCCGCCGAACAGTTGGCTGACCAGCAATCGTTTTTTACATTCGGCAAGTCTTTGGGCGTTACGCAGCATTTCGTCGAGCCAGATTGCGAATTTCAGGCCAAGAGTGGTCGGCAGGGCATGTTGGCCGTGGGTCCGGCCGATAATGACCAGTTCACTATGTTCTTGCGATAGTCGGCTCAGTTCTTGAATTACGATTCGTAGGTCCCGCTCCAGGATGGAGATGATCTCTCGTAACTCAAGGGATTGGGCGGTGTCCTGAATGTCCTGGGTAGTGGCTCCAAAGTGGATGTATTTTGCCGCTTCCTGATCCGAAACACCCTGCCATGCATTTAGCAGAGGGATTAAGGAGTGTCCGGTGTTGGCGATATCGGCCTTGATTGCCTCAAGGTCCATCAGGCCCAAATCGGCGGTTTTTTTGAGCTGAACATGGATATGGGCCGGGATGATCCCTAGCTCCGCCTGGCTTGCGGCCAGGGCTGTCTCCACTTCCAGCCATCGTTGCAGCCTGCGAAAAGCGCAGAATACCTGGCGGGCCTCTCTTGTACTATACCCTTGGCCGTAGAAAGGTGAGTCAACGATATGGCTATGTAGGGACTGGCACTGGGTCATCTATTTGAGAAGCTCCGGGTCATTATTTCTTTTTTGCCGGGTGGCGGCAATCATCTGGTCGGTAAGATTAATGGCTTGACCTGTATATTTTTCCGGATGATCAAGAAAGTCCATGTCCTTGGCGCTAAGCAGCGAGGCGGTTTCCTGATCTTCAAGTAATAGTTCTTTTAAGCTTTGGCCGGAAACGTAGGTCTGGTTACTCAGTTTGTGGACCAAGCTCTGGGCCTTGGTCCGACCGATATGCTGGGCCAGCTTAAACATCAGCCATTCGGAGACGGCCATTTCTTTATGCAGATAAAGATTCTGCAACATTCGTTCCGGGTTGATTTCCAGCCCGGTCACAACTTGATTAATATAATGGACAGCGGTGCCGGTGTAAACAGAGATTTGGGGCAGGGCCAGAGATTCGGCCCACAAGGCCCGTGCGTCACGTTCGTGTTCATGGACCATGGCCTCAAGCACCACGCCGTTTAAGGCCCTCACATGTCTGGCCAGGACCGATATCCGTTGGCAGATGACCGGGTTGCGTTTATGGGGCATGGTGCTGCTGCTCATCGCGGATTGCGGAGCCGGTTCACGCAATTCGCCGATCTCGGTTTTGCCAAGTTCGAATATCTCATTGGCGAATTTTTCAAGCGAGGTGGCGATCATCGCGAACAAGCCGGCGGTCTCGGCCATATTGTCCCGGGCCGTATGCCAGGCAATGGCTGAATAATTAAGCCCCAGTCGGGTCATGGTTTTGCGTGCCGTTTCCTGGGCCTGCGGGCCGAGGGCAGCCATGGTGCCGACCGCGCCGCTTAGTTGGCCGATGATGATCCGGGGAAATATTGTTTTAAGTCTTTCGATGTGTCGACGGATTTCAGAAATCCAGATCGCCGCCTTAAACCCGAAGGTGATGGGTAGTGCCTGCTGGCCGTGGGTCCGGCCGATCATTGGAGTTGATTTGTGTTGCTCGGCCATGATCAGCAGATTTTGCTCCAGTTGGCGTAAATCCCGGTAGATGATTTGCGTTGCGTCTTTTAGCTCAAGGGCTTGCCCGGTATCCAGTACGTCCTGGGTGGTTGCGCCGTAATGAACATATTCTCCCGCCGTTCCCTGGCAAGCCGCTCTGAGTTCCTTGATTACCGGCAGTACCGAGTTGCGGCTTTTTTTGTATGATTCGGCGACTGCGGCCAGATCCAGCTGTTCCAGGCTTGACTTTTTTTCTATTTCCAGGGCTGCTTCCCGAGGAATAATGCCGAGTTCCCCCTGAGTTGCGGCCAGGGCGGCTTCGAATTGCAGCCAGCGCCGGAACCTGGTTTTTTCGTCAAAAACAGCGAGCAGTTCCGGAGTGGAGAAGGTGTTGGCCTGGATCAGGAAGTCTATGGGATGGGCCGGCATGGTTGATCTCTTGATGGAGGTTGAAGGTAGAAGGTTGAAGGTTGAAGGTAGAAGGTTGAAGGTTGAAGGTTGAAGGTTGAAGGTTGAAGGTTGAAGGTAGAAGGCTGAAGGAAATTAAAAAAAATCTACCTTTATCTTCAGTCTTATAACTTAAGCCTTATACCTTCAACCTTCAACCTAATAAAAATAATATCCGAAACAATGGGCCAATTAGCGATTTTTTCTTAACCTTCGGGATTGCCGTATGGTCTTGTTCCCGGAGTTTTTTGTCGTTCTCCGCAGATCAGCAGGGCCGCTTCCGTTGGATTGATCCGGGCGGCAATACTGCGGTTAAGGACCTCAAGGACCAGTTCGTCCATCCTGGTTTTCACGTGGTTTAAGACCGCGAGCGGCTCCGGATGTTCAGCCGGGCCGAAAAGTCCTTCCATCGATAACGAGCCGCCGCTGCCGGCCAGAAAATCAGGCAGGACTATAATGCCGCGTTCATATAGAATTTCCACTGCCTCAGCCGAGACCGCCAGGTTGGCTCCGGGCACCACGATTTTGACCGGCAGGTTGCTGGCGATTGCCCCGGTGATCGTATTTTCCACCGCAGCCGGCACCAGAATGTCGCAATTAATCTCGGTAATTTTTTCTTTGGCGAAAATCTCAACATGGTCGCCATGGCCGGAGGCGGGAAGTAATCCTCCCTTGACCTGCAGCAGTAGCTCCATATTCAGGCTGTGACCGTCCTTGGCGACCAGGCATTTTTCACGGTCGGCAATGGCGATTATTTTTGCTCCGGCCCTGATTAGGCCGTATGCCGCAGCCTTGGCCAGGGTGCCGAAACCCTGGATGGCCAGGGTGGCATTTGCTGGTGGTATTCCCGAGTAGTCCAGCACCGAAAGGACTGCGGCGGCCACCCCGTAACCAGCCCGTAATCTGCCCAGAGACCAATTGTCTATTTTTGCCGAGAGAATTGAGGCCCGTTGCAGGTAGTATTCCATCTCCCAATTCTGGGCGGCGGCGATCGCCATCTTGACCGACGGCAGGCCGATCTCCCGCCCGGCCTTTTCCAGCTCCGACATTTCGACGTTCAGGTCCGGTCCCATCGAATAACGTTCCTGGATCTGGCTTTTGATCGCCTGCATGAACCGGGTAATGGCGGCCTGTTTCCCGGGATTGGCCGGATCATAGTCGATTCCGGATTTGGCCCCGTTTACCCGCAGATTTGCCATCCGCATTTTACGGGTCATGTTGCGGGCCATTTCAATCAGATGTTCCCGGCTCAGCCCCGGTTGGACCCGCATGCCGCCGGCACAGAGCCGATAATCAAGGGCATCGATAACCAGCCAGCCGTTAAAGTCTTCCCGTTCGTCATGGTATTCAACGATCAGGGCCGGTTCACCGTTTTTTTCGGTGATTTTCATGCAATATTCCTTATCTGCCTATTTTGGGAAGTGACAAGTGACAAGTGACGAATGACAAGTGATGAGTGACGAGTGACAAGTAAATAGTAACAAGTTTTCCACTCTTAACAACCTCCAGCCTCCAGCCTTCAACCTCCAGCCTCCAGCCTCCAGCCTCCAGCCTCCAACCTCCAACCTCCAGCCTCCAGCCTTCAACCTTCAACCTCCAACCTCCAGCCTTCAACCTCCAACCTCCAGCCTCCAGCCTTCAACCTCCAGCCTCCAGCCTCCAGCCTCCAGCCTTCAGCCTCCAGCCTCCAGCCTCCAACCTTCAACCTCCAGCCTCCAACCTCCAGCCTTCAACCTTAAACCTTAAACCTTCAACCTCCAACCTCCAACCTTCTCTACCTCATTCTAGGGCCGGCTTCGGTAATTTTTGCGGTGGCGGTCGGCTGATATAAAACCTTGCCCAGGGCCGGGTCACGTTGATGGGCGAACATCTTGGCGCTGATCTGGTTGTGGTCGGTAGTTCCCCACCAGTTTCCGGCGGCCTCCAGGTTCCAGAATTGTTTTTCACCTAAATCGAGATCATACCATGAGTTGTTAAAAATATTATTGGCGGTGATCATTAAGTGTCCTGTATTCCAGGCCCGGCCGCTCCGGTCTGGTTCGAAGAAATCCATGATATTCTGGCCGGAAGGGACCAGGAATATCCCCAATCGGTTGTCGGTGATCTCATTTTGCCTGATCGTCGCCGGCCCTTCCATTCTGGTAAAACGGATTCCTACGTCATTATGCGAAAAGCGGTTGTGCTCAATGGTCAATTCACCACGGCCGAAACGTAATCCCTCGAAGTTATCGGTAAAAGTCGAGTCGGCAATGCGGGCCACCGAAAAATGAACCTGCAGGCCAGTGAAGGCATGCTGGAATGAGCAATATTGGATAAAATTCTCCTGCCCGGAAGTGAAGATCATCACGTAGGACCAGTCCTTGCTCGTCGGGACCGGTTCGGCTGAGGCAAAAGTTATGATTTCCTCCGGTGTGCCCCGGGCGATCAGTCTGCCCAGGACCCGGATCTCCGAGTCGCCGATCTGGTCGTTGTTCAGGTCTTTCTTCCTAAACCGGATCCTGGTGCCGGGTTTGATCGTGAGGGTCGCCTCCCGACCGACCACCACCACTCCGTCAACTATGATCTCCCCCGACCAGACCGTGTCGGTCCGAATGATCTGATCACCTAGAACCAGTGGCTGAGCGTGAGTTTGCCCGGCGCTCATGAGCGCAAAACAAAGGAGAAATGCGGAGAACATGACATTTCTCATGGTAATTTTCCTACCGGTGATTGATTTGTTTTGGTGCTTGAAATAGCGTTGGCAAAAGGCATGATGCGCTCAGCCGTAATATTGATCCTGGAATAGTTCTCTCCCGGCCGCACTTCGATGCTGTGGTTGAAGTTACCTTCGTATAGTCCGTAATATTCCTGCCGGTTCGGCGCCTCACCGACTTTTTCCCGGGCCACCAGATAATATTTTTCGGGTCGGTCAAGTTCCAGGCGGTATAGGCCGTTTTCGTCGGTTCGGGCCATGTAGTCGGTCTTTAGCCGGACAACATGCATCTGAAACCGATCAATCCCCAGGGCGGGGTAGGCGGTAACGAATAATCCGGCCAGCGGTTTATCCTGTCGGTTGCTCACCCGGCCGCTAACCACGGCAAGTCTCTCCGGCGGTTTCATTGTACCTTCCGCTTCCTGGGCCGGAACATCCCAGAGCGAGGCTGGTCTTCTGGTTTCTTCTTTTCTGCCGCGTGGGTTTTCCGTGCCTTCGTCGATAAAGGACTCCATATTGTCCCGTGGGTAACAGCTTATTTCGACCTCACAGTAACTCTCCGGCAGCACATTGATCGGGTTGGCGGATGGATAGCAGAAAATATCGCCGCGCTTGACCGGGCCGATTCCCTGGTCGCTCTGTCTTTTTCTGGCTACCACCACATAGGGGCCTGGTTCAAGGTCAAACCAGAACAGTCCGTCGTCGTTGAGGGTGTTGGTCAGTAGTCCCATCCCCCGAAAACTTGTTTCAGCTGATTGGTAAACCGAGACAACTCCGTTAGTCAGTGGTTCCCCCTTGTAGGTCACCCGGCCCTTGATCCCTTGCGGGCCGACCGAACATCGCGCCTCCCTGGCCTCGACCAGGAAAAAAGGCAGCCAGTAGTAGTCGTGGGTAACAGCTACCGGATTAATCCCGTGGTAGGCAAACATTTCATGTCCGGCCTCGGAGCCCCGCGCCACAAAGAAATATCTGCCCTTGGGCAGTTCCATGGTGAATTGACCTTCTTTGGCCCCGGCCGATGACAAAATACCGTCGCGCTCGGCGACCAGAGAGGAAAAGTCGGGGTAGGCCCTGACTTCGGCCCCGGTAACCGGCCCTTTGGGAGACATGACTATCCCCTCGATCTTTGCCCCGAAACATTGGGCCGCAGGAAACATGATCAGGAAGGCAAGGCAGATGATGGTTTGGTAAAGCAAGTTAATGGCCCGTTATCTATATAACCTGACCCCATCTCGATTCCTCGGGGTGGAGTCTGTCGGTAAAAGGTTGATCTGGGAACTATAGTTGATGTTTTGCCTGGGCGGCAGATTTGTTCTGGTCGTCCATTATCATGGAATAATTACAATCTCCTGCTCGCAAATTCCCTCAAAGAAGGCCCGGATTATCGGTTTGTCCGGTTCGACCATTGAAACAATGAACATGATCATCCGGCTGTCATGGCCTAAAATTGTGTCAAGTTTGGTCGGGGTGTCACGAATCTTATCGTGTTGCCATCCGACCCGGTGCATGTGATAAGTGCCCAGTAGGGTTATTTTTGCGGCGTGGCATTCACTTACTTTTTCGGTCAGTTCCTCCGGATCGGCGACCCATCCTCTTTTATGTAGAGGTGTTTCTGATGGAATGGCGTGCTTGGTCATGACCCGGTCCATATGACCCTTGTAAGGATCTATCGAGCGGGCGTTTTTCAATAGCGGCATGCAGCGCTTGACCGTGATCGTATTTTCTGACCTGGTCCCGGCAATCAGGCCGAAGGCCTTGAGGTCTTGGGCCTCACCTTTCAGATATTGCCCGGCGAGTTTTCGTCGACAGTGGTCGATTATTTCGCTTTGACATTTATCGGGGAGAACTATCTGGATTTGCGAGCTGGATTTGAGCTCCATAATGTCCTTGGGGTATCAGGTTGCTTAATCTCTGTCGGTTCGTCATTATTTAGTAAAATAGAACGTGCTAATATAAATGATAATGAAAGAGTATGCAACCGGGTAAGACGGAGAGGGTATTACCTCGTTTCGGTCTGACGTTTTTTGTCAGCTGCGCTACGTTATGGTGCCGAAAAATGTCAAGATAATATTATTCGAATGGTTGGAACAGTTAAAATAAAATAAATTGTCAGCGATCAATGCCTATCATCTTGAATGGGTTGACTTTCATGTTTTGTGGCTGAATGGAAGTGATTTCTTGGTTATCTGTTTTAAAAATATTTCGCGTAAATGGGTTTGAAATTTTTTATGGTCAGCTAACCACTATTTTTTGTGGCGTGAATATTGCTTTTTCAGAATAAACAAAAGACTTCTGACCCTTTTCCCACATCGATTTAACAAGGACAATTGTCAAGAAAATAGTTGACGCAAGGAGTGTGCTCGTGTTAATATGAATACAAGTATGTATAAATTGACTTTTTTATATCTGCTTAAAATTATATATATTAATGATACCTTTTAAATGATTTCCGCCCCGACAAGCGGATATTTTTATGCGAAATCAACAGGTTTCGCTGATTGGGGCACCGTTCTAATGGTGTCCTCTTTTTTAATTTTTTTTATAGTTGTTTGGGGATAGCGAGCCAGGCCGTCTTCAGGCAGCAACTTGAATATTGGGGTTTTTTTTATTACGGGCGTCGAGTCAGGACGTTAAATTAATTGACCAAGGGGGATACATGATGAAGAAACTGGCGTTATTCTTAGGTTTATTGCTGGCCACACTGGCAATAAACACCGGCACCAGTCAGGCGTATTCGATGGATGCGCCTCACAACGAAGCAAGCGGCATCGCATGCTGGCATTGTCATAAATTTATTGCCAATATGTCTCGAGGAGTTATGCCGCCGTCTACTGCTGACACTGCACCTGAAAACTTGTTGTGTCTGAACTGCCACGGCGACTCTCCGGTCCTTGCCGTTCTTGCGGTCCCGGGCCCGATCAAGGCGATGCATTCCGATCTCCAGATCAACGGTACGGAAAACTGGACTACCTTATGTTCCGATTGTCACAATGCCCATTACCAGGAGCAGTTGGACTGGAATACGGACTCCGGTCTTTGGGTTGCGAACGGTGATCTGATCACCAGTATAGACTTCAATGTCGGTAGCCAATCCTCAGCCAATCCCCTCGGCACCACGACCATCACCCATACCGGCTTTGCCGGCAAATATGCCGATGAGACAACCTGGTACGCCAAAGGCGCCGCTGGCGCTTATTCCGTAGATACACCCGCCATGGCACTTCGGGCAACAGACGGTTCCCGTGGACTGATGTTTGTTGCCAACCGGGCCAACCCCAATGAGGTTTTTGAGGTTCTCTCCGCAACCCCGACGACGATCACCGTTAAAGGTGTTGTTAACGCTACTTTATATTCTGGTAAAAACTTCGGTCTGTTCTACGGTCAGTTGATCCGTTCGTTTATGACCAGTGCCATGTCCCATGGCAACGGCAACCGGAATGTGAAATTTTATGAGCCGGCCTCAATTCCGGCAACCACCGGTGGTTTTGTTGATAATGCCCCAGATAATGCTGCTTCTCCAGAAGGACTTTGTCAGTCATGTCATGTCGCTACTAATTATTGGGTTGCTAATGGTACTGACCCGGTTCCTGGCCATCATGTTGGCGAGGCTTGTACTGATTGTCATAATATTTTTGCTGGTGGTGGCGGTGCTCCGGCTCATGCCGGGGTGCCAGCAATAATAACTGCTGGTGCATTAACTTGTGCCAAATGTCATTCGTCCTACGTCACTGATCCTCAGACCGCACATGCTGATTGTACTATCTGCCATACCTCCAGTACTCCTGACCTTAACCCAACCGTTCTTGTTCGGATAGCGGTTGATCCTGATGGTGCTGGTCCTTTGCAGGGTTATTCATGGACTAATACTGGTTCCAATCATTCAGCCGATTGGGCGATAAGCTGTCTCCATTGTCATGCCGGCAAAGATTCCGGCCATCCGGTTCTGACCGGCGTTCATGATCTCGCCCTGACTACTTTCCCTCTGTGTGTTTCCGCTTGTCATGACACTGTGGCAAATGCCGATACCATCGTCAGTGCCGTTAATGTCCACAATGATAATTGCGATCTTTGTCATATTACGGTTACCCCGCCGCCGGTCGAGCTTAAGCCAGGCGCCATGCCTGGCCAGAATGCGGTTGCCACCTGTCAGGAATGTCATACCACCTACTTTGATAACCATATTCATCCTCATACTGGGATTAATGATACGGCGCTATGTGTGAACTGTCATACCAGTGGCGTTACCGTTCATAACAATAACTGCTGGAACTGTCACAGCACGGTAGATGGTTCCCGGGTTAACGGCGCGGCCAACGCTGCCAGTTACGGCGGTACAATCACCAATGTCGGTGATGCCACTGTTAATGGTGGTGCTGGCGGCACCTGTATTCAATGTCATGTGTCCTATTTTGCTGCTCATACCCATGACCATGTTGCCTCAGTTGTCACCACCTCCCTTTGCGCCAATTGTCATGCTGGTGATGTGATTGATGCTTCTTATGTTGGTTCCGGAAATGCCGGTACCCATGATGCAGATTGTACCAACTGTCATAGCACCACTACCGGTGAACGGATTAACGGTATTGCCGGCAGCGCCCCTGGTGATGTTGGTGACGCTTCCGGTGATTACGGTAGCGGTTTAGGCAAAGGCGGCAACTGTGAAGAATGTCATGGCGCTTACTTTGCTGGACATACCCATCCGGGTCATGCGACCAGCGTAACCGGAAACATTGGTTTAACTCCGAATACCATTAACTGTACTGGTTGTCATGAAGCGACCACTGCTCCCTATACGGCAGGCACCGAGGTTCATAGTGCTCTGAAATGTGAAACCTGTCATAATCCGGCTACCGGTGCGGTTATTCCTTCCGGAAGAGGCGAGTGTGTTAACTGCCATGCCGTATTTAATGTAATTCATGTTTCGCCGATGGCCACCAATGATCGGGCAACTACCCATGATGTTCTTTATGATTCGGTTGGTGATACTTCGCAAACCGCGGTCAAGGGTTGTTGGAATGGCGGAGTCGGTTGTCATAGTACATATGATCTCAATACCTTTGCCGGGGTTCTTTCCGAGCATGGTTCCTGCGCTGTCTGCCATGATTATGTGAAGGGTAGTGGTACTTATAATGTGATGGAGACCGCTACGGTCAGTGCCGCGATCAGCAGTACAGGCACCGTAAATTGTCGTACCTGTCATCTTCCGAAGGTTCCAAATACCCCTCATGGCATCATTGATCATACCACATATGATGGCGGGGCCGGAGCCGGCGTAGTTAAGGGATCTGCCGAGTGTACCTCCTGTCATGATCAGGCAGGTACTGCGGATAACGATACTTATATTGATACCATCCACGGCGTTTGTGGCAAATGTCATAAAGCTCCGACCGGTGGCGACGCTCTTTGGAACTACAGTGTTGGCGGTGATGCTCCGCTCGGTGGTACCATTAGCGAGCAAGTGAACTACGAAGGAATTAACAGTGGTCACGGTGGAACCTGTGTCGATTGTCATGCTAGTCATAATACCGACTTTGCTGGCGCCGGTCATAACAACACCAACCACCAGACTCAAGCGGCAGCGGATGTAATTACCGCTAACGCTGCCGGTAACTGTACAACCAACTGTCATGACGGTAGTTCAGCCGCCAATATCGTGGCTAATACCCATAATGTTAATGGTTGTGAGAACTGTCATCTTGATACGGTTGTTACTGGTGGAACCGATGGTCGATTTGTAGATGGTACGGGAGCTACCAGTCGGGCTGCCGCTATCTCCGTAGGTAACGCTACCCTTCATGTGATTAACATCCCAAGTGACTGTAACACATGTCATGGCGCCTACAGTGATTTCAAGGCGGCCCATCAGGTCCAGACTCACACCAAGGTAGTTTCAACTAATTCAGCAAAATGTACTACCTGTCATGGTACGACCAATATTATTACCGGTATCCATGGTAGCAAATGTAACATCTGCCATACCAATGATGTGACAAACGGTACGCTCAAAGGCAGCGCTACCAACCATGTCTTCGGGGTTGCTAGTGACTGTTTGAAATGCCATTCCACACTGGCCAATGATTTTAATGATGCCAGTCATACCGTAACCACTGATACCCATGCAACTATGGTTACTGCCACTACCGGCTCATGTGAAGTATGTCATATCGGCAATGTCCAGACGGCGGTTCATAACAGTTGTAATTCATGTCATACCGATACGACTGGAACCCCTGATGACGGTACATTGAGGAGTTACGCTGCTACCCATGTCAAAGGTACGGCTCAGAATTGTGCCCAGTGTCATACCGATCGGGTCAATGGTCATGCTTCCGAGCATAACAATACTGACTACGAAGATGCGATTACTCAGGAAAGTAGTGCAACTGGTAGTGTAATTGGTCAGTGTAATACCTGTCATGCCGGCAAAGGTTCCGGCGGCACCAACTTTAATACCAATCTGGCCAGCGCTCATGTCGGTCTGACGATTAAAGTTGCCGATATTACTGGCGTAACCGATGGTACTTTAGCTGGAACGGCAATTACCTGCGGTACTTGCCATAACAGTGCCGTTGCCGCAGTTGCTAATACCATCGCTAGTGCGAAAACAGATATACCTGCAAACTTGGCCTCATGTGCTGATTGTCATGGTCCACGTGGTCTGCCGCATGGAAGTCATCCTGCGACTGATTTCCCTTGGGATGCCGCATCCATAACCGCTTGTGGTTCATGTCATAATAATGCGGGTACTCCTAATGTGGCAGATGATATCCATGGTGTTTGTGATATGTGTCATGTTGATGGCTCAACCGGTCGTGATACAGCAGAGGCCGGTGCGGGATTAAACGGTATCGATGGTGACGCCACCAGAGCAACCGATGGTGTTGCCGGCGCTCCCCATTCCGACCTGACCACCTTTAATTGCTTAACCTGTCATAGCCCGGCTACCTCAGGGACCGCAGTTAATGCCGGGACAATCGGCGGGATCCATCATGATAACAAGACCAACAGTCCAGAGCTTGTTGCCAACTGTGCTGTTCGCTGTCATACCGCGACAAGCCACAGCGCGACCATTGATAATACCGCCATTCCAAGTACCTGTGTCGGTTGTCATACCGCGACCGCTGATACCGCCGGAACCGGCGCTCCGGTTGCACTTGGTGATAACGGGGTTCATGATGCTTGCGGCACTTGTCATACACTGGCGGTCAGCACTGATTATCGTGGAACCCTGGTAACCGCACCTGGAACCAAAGGTGTAAACGTGATGTCAACCGGGACCAATAACTGTGCCGATTGTCATACCGATGCTTGGGAGAGTATGCATACCACTTCGGCCCCGGCCATTCATGTCGGCCTGGTTAAGACTACGACCAGTGTCACCTGCGAGAGATGTCATGATGCCGATGGTACTGCTAACGCAGCCCGGGCTAATGTTTCACCGTTTACTGCCGCACTTGATGTTCATAACAATATTACCGGTCAATTCTCCGGTGATTGTGAGAACTGTCATGATGTTGATGGCGGTCTGGTTACCGCAGCCCTGGCTCCGGGCATGACCGTAGTTGGCGGCGAGTGTGACGTTTGTCATAGCGCAGGTTGGCAGTCGATCCATACCACCTCCGGCACCAATCACAGCCTGACGGTTGCCAATGCGGCCTCAGATTGTACCACCGCATGTCATGTTAATACGGCTGGATACCTTACCGGGATAACGGTAGGTGCCAGCAATCTCCTGCATGACGCTTGTGATTCCTGCCATAATACCACTTCCGGTGCTCTGGTAGGAACAAGTGTTCGGGCACCTGTGATGCCGATAACCGGTGCCAACAGCAGTAACTGTGCCACCTGTCATACTACGTACAACTCTGATGACAGTGATCATGCGATTGATCACTCGGCCGGTGTTTATGAGAATGGCCAGGTTAATGCTCCAGTTCGAACTGAGGATGTTTCGATTACCGGAACTTGTAACACCTGCCATGATGCCATGGGCTTTACCAATATTTACTCCGGCCATATGACAAGGGCTACCACGTCTTATAGCGGTGGCATGGTCTGTGACAGTTGTCATAACTATGGTGGCAGTAAGTTAGTGAAGGCCGATATCGATCTCGCCATCACTAATGGTAAGCGTACCGGATCTAATGCTGCACCGGATTGTGCCGATTGTCATGGCGTACGGACCCTACCCCATGGTGGACATGATATTGCCCACTTTGCTTGGGACGCTGCAAGTATAGCTGCTTGTGGAACCTGTCATGATAATGTTGCAAACCCTGATGTGGTTAAAGATGTTCACGGAAATGTTTGTGATACCTGCCATATTAACGGTCAGACTGGACGTGATACCGCAAAACTGGGGGCTAATGGTGATGGTGATGCCAGGGAAGCTACTGATAAAGTTGCCGGCGCACCTCATTCTGACCTTACGACCTTTAATTGTCTGACCTGTCATAATGTTGGTAACATTGTCATCGGTGGTATCCATCATGATACGGCAACCGCAACCAGTAACAACTGTGTAACCTGCCATGCGGCAAATGCTTCGAGTCTTTCAAGCCTGGCCAAGTTGCCGGCTAACCATCTGACTCGGGTTGTGGCGACCGGAACCAGCTGTATTACTAGTGGCTGCCATATTGCCGCCAATGTCGCAGGTACCGCTACGGCGATGCCGGTGAGCACTACTGACGGACTGGTGCACAACGCCTGTGTTACCTGCCATACTTTTGATCCCACCACATTAGCTGGTGGATTGAAGACGGCTCCTACCACTAAGGGTGTTGGCGCCATGACCCCTGGTGTCTGTACGGGTTGTCATAACGCTACTCCTCTTGGCAACATCCATCATGGGAATGCCAATACCTTGAGTGGTGCCTGTGAGCATTGTCATACCGATACGCGGATTGCGAATTGGAACGTCTCTCCCTACTCCACCAACCGGCCTGGTGGCGGCTATACCGCGCCGCCGACCCATCTGGCCTGCGAGGAGTGTCATGTGATGCCTAAGGCTGCCAAGGGTACCGGGCAAGTTGCCTCCAGCCAAAACGGCCGGACGGACGGTTGGGCGGGTAACAATATGACCATTACCGCCTTCAACCAGGGGTCGGATGCCAAGAAGACCGGCGCCACCGGCGCCACCGGCGCCTGGTCGGCAGCGTATCCCAAGACCACGGTTCATACCATTCCCAATACCGCCAACCAGATCAACAACTGGGGTATCTGTATTGGTTGTCATGATGGTACCAATACCGCTGGCGGAGTATTGGCTCCTGTCGTAAACCCGGCGCACGGTTTCCCGACCAATATCAAGCCGACCCAGAGTTACTGCGGAAGTTTGGCCAACTATAATGCCGGTCAATACCTGCCGGGCCGGACTAACTTTAACGACATCAGTAACATCAATTACTATGGTGATATCTTCCGGCCTACCGGGACAAATCCGAGTGGTAATGATGCGGTCGGCACTGCCTGGAACTCTACCACCTGGGGCTCAACCCGTTGTGGTAATCGGACCAATGGTTCTTTAGGTTCTAAAAATGCCGGGTATTATAACAACAATTCCCGGGCCAACGGGCGGACCTATAAGGGTGTAACCATGCCGACGGCGGTAGCCACTCCGACTACGGATGGTCAGCTTAGCGTTCCGCTTCCTTGGACCGGCGCCGCCTATAACTCCAATACGAATTACCCGACTCCGACTACGGCGGTGCTTGATACGATCCCGGCCTTTGCCCAGCAAACCCCGAACGCCAGGGTGCAGAAGAATGCAACTATTGATATCGTTGCGGTTTCCAGTGCGAACTGGCTTGGGACGACTCTGACCGTGACCGCGACAGTCACCAACGGGGTCTGTACTGATCTGACTCTGGAGAATGGCGCGGGTAATGTAGGATTTATCGATACCGGTTCCTGTACGGCCGAAGTGCTTAATTACACTTATCCGACCGATGGAAGGACAGTAAACGTGGTCAGTTCTCAAAGTGATAGTGTCGATGTCATGGCTTATCCGATCACTGATGCTAACGTGCCGACCCCGGCCTCTGCAGGGGATGATGGGACTCCGGTCCGCTTAACGGTAGGCTCAGGCAATTTAGTGGTCACCAACCTGGCGACCCTGTTTGCTAATGACGGCGGTACCGGCATCACCATTACTGGGGTAACTCAACCTACTTTCGGTTCGGTGGGTATCGGGCTTGATAATGTCAGTGTTAACTTTACCGGTAATGGTACGACTGGTAATACCCAATTCACCTATACCATTACCGCTAGTGACGCCAGCACTGCTACCGCCACGGTCTTTATTACTGCTACGGCTAATAATGCTCCGGTTATCGGAACACCACCTGCTGACTTCAATATTGTGGAGAGCACGACCAAAACTAATATTGAGGTAACCAGTACGGTTACTGATAACGAAGCTGACCAGATTAGGGTAACAGCATTCTCTGATAACTGTGGTGGGACGGTTAATACCAGTATCCCAACCGCTTATCAGGCAATCGGTCAGCCTACCAACATAAGCTGGACCGCTCCGGCTGGAGCTCAGTCTTGTACCATTAGCTACACGGTCTCGGATGCTTCTGGATCGTTTAATGATTCAATTGTTGCGACCGTTACTGCTGCGCCTTCCTGTGGTACTGCTACCGTATTGGCAGGTTTTACGCAGGTTAATGATCTTGGTACATTCGCTGTCCCGACCGGGTCTCATACGACGCCTGGCGCTGGCGATGCAGGTCGTAGGCTCCTGGTTGTTCAATTAGGCATGCACTACGGTACTGCCGGTGCTACAACCAAAGCGGTTACCTATGGTGGACAATCTCTTTCCATGGTAGCTAATGCTGGAGATGACGTCACCGCTCAGAGGGCTCAGTCCTGGATAGGTTTCTGTGATGAAGCGTGCCTCGATGCGGCCACCAATTCGGTTTTGGATTATACGACCAGCTCTACACCTACCGAAATAGCTATGGCTGCTATAGCATATGACTATGTCAATCAGACGAATCCATCCCCGAGTGGAGGGACTGGTGTTGCTGCTTACAATAACACTCGTGCTACAACTACTACTGTGAACTTGCCAATCTCTTATGCGGCGAATGACTTTGCAGTAATCGGAGCATCAAGTAATAGTACAACCGATTGTACACTCGATGCTACTACTTCACCTTCGTATACCATGACGAATGCTCTTACGTATACCGAAGTATGGCAGAGGACTAACGCTGCAACCGGTAACACCACTGATAACATTACAATTACAGTTGGTGCCAATTCGAGACTTGCCGGTTCAGCGGTTGCAATCCAGTCCGAATGTAACAACAATTAAACCTCAACCCGTCATCTGACGGCTTTAAGGGGCGCCCTCCGGGCGCCCCTTTTTTTTTGCTATATCCAGATTTCCCAACTACAGACCAATTGAAGAGTAATGGATTTGGTCTAATCCCCTGTAGTATTTAAGCCTGAGGTAGAGGTTGGACGTAAAAAGCCACGTGTCAATCGTCAGCAGTTTCGTATGCTGACAGTAGGACGGATAGTGCTATTTAACTTATTGAAAAATCGTCTGCCAATTTGGTCGATTTGGACTTTTCGTTTCCAGTCAAGCTGGTTAACTTCGAAGCCATCAAGATTCAGGCTGGAAATTATGCAAAAACTTGTACCTTCTTTTTGGTTTATATATTGATGTCATATTTGCAACTGATTAGGTTATGAAATTGGTAAGTCCGGATTAACCAAAATATTTAGACGGGGAATTCTATGTTTGATCCGCAAGAATCATCTGTAAAACATATATTCTTATGGAAAAAGTTCGTTTTTGCTGCCTTGGTAACGATTTGTTTTTTCGTTTTTATTGAGGTTGTGCTCGGTGTGGTTGGTGTTAAACCATATACCTCACTCAATGACCCCTTTGTTGGTTTTTCCTATTTTCAACCGCTTTTTGTCGAAGAGACCCAGTCGGATGGCTCGGTAATGATGACAACAGCAAAAAACAAACTTAAATTTTTCAATGCCCAGAATTTCCCTAAAAAAAAGGGGCCCAATACTTTTAGAATATTTTGTCTCGGTGGCTCAACGACATATGGCCGTCCTTATGATGATAAGATGTCTTTCAGCAGTTGGCTGCGGGCATTTCTACCGGTGGCAGATCCTTCCCACCAATGGGAGGTGATCAATGCTGGTGGCATCAGTTATGCCAGCTATCGGGTCGCAGAATTGATGAAGGAATTAGGCCAGTATGAGCCGGATCTTTTTATTATTTATTCAGGCCATAATGAATTCCTGGAAAATCGAACGTATCAGCATGTTCAGGAAATTCCCTGGGTCATTGTTGGCCTGACCGAGATTTTAGGATCAACCCGGATTTATTCCGCGATGAAATATGTTATTGATAAGGCTGTGCCATCCTCATCCTCTCAGGCCCAAAAAAAATACCAGATGACCGGCGAGGTGCAGGAGATACTCAACCAGTCAGTTGGTCCGGAAGCATATCAGCGTGATGATCTTTTTGAACAGGATGTTATTGCCCATTTTAAATTTAACCTTGAGCGCATGGTCGCTGCGGCGCGTTCGGTTGGCAGTGAAATAATCTTCGTTAATCCAGTAAAAAATCTGAAGGATATCTCTCCCTTTAAAAGTCAAATTGATGAGGGATTGACCGGAGACAAGAGGAAGCGCTGGGAGAATCTTTATATCTCTGGGACTAGCCTGTTCAACTCAGGAAAATACGGGGAGGCTGTGAATATATTTCAGAAAGCGCTGGTCATCGACAGTCGCTTTGCGCACGTTGATTTCAGTTTAGGTTGGGCATTTTTCAAACTTGGACAATTTGGTGAGGCAAAAGAATCGTTTCAGCGGGCGGTGGATGAAGATATCTGCCCGCTGCGCATCCTGACCCCCATGATCAGGGACTTGCGGTCTGTAACCGAGAAAATGGGTGTACCTCTGGTCGATTTCCAGTCCAGCCTTGAAAAGATCTATGCTCGGGACTATGGGCATACTATCTTTGGAGAAGAATATTTTCTAGATCATGTCCATATGACTTACCAGGGTTATCGTCTGCTGGCCCTTAATCTGCTGGATGAGCTCGTGCGCCAAGGGACGGTTAAACCTGTTCCTACATGGAATGATGAAGCCATTGCTGCTGTTACAAAAAAGAAGGAAGCCCAACTCGATCCGGAAATGATCGCCAGGTCTTTATTCAACCTGGGATCAGTTATGAACTGGGCCGGCAAGCTGGAAGAGGCCCATAATCTTTACCTGAAGTCATATGAGATCTTTAAAAATAAAGAGACGCTCATTATTCTTGGCCAGAATGCTTTACGGAGAGAAAATCCAACCCAGGCCATTGAGTATTTTAACAAGATTGTAGAGACATATCCTGGTAATCATTCCGCACAGGAGATTGCCGGTCTTTTTGAAAACCGGGGAAGATCGGAAGAGGATATGCAGCGATACAGAGAGGTCCATAGGCTTGCGGAAGCCCATTATGGGTTGGGTAAGGCTTTAAAAAAATTAGGTAAAAATGACGATGCTCTGAACAATTTTAAGGAAGCGGTGAGAATTGTTCCAGACTCATTGGAAATGCGTCAGAGCCTGGCTGAAAGCTATACCGCAACAGAACATATTGGTGAAGCGGTAAGGGAATATGAAAATGTGCTGAAGATGAACCCCAACCTTTTCAGTGAACATGTTAATTTGGGGGTACTTCTGGTCATTTCAGGAGAAAAGGAGAAAGCTGAACCGCATTTCAGAAAAGCGATTCAACTCAATCCGGCCTCTGCCATTCCCGAATATAATCTCGCCAGTGTTTTACAAATGCGAGGGGAAATCCAGCAAGCAATTGACCATTACCAAAAAACAATCGCCAAAGACCCTGAATATGGTGAGGCATATTATAATCTTGGCATGATCATGCAAGAGCAGGGGAGAAGCAAGGAGGCGGAGGCTTTTTTTTCAAAAGCCAAAAGAATTGCCCCGAAGAGTAATCAGAATTGAGCAACAGATGATGATAATTTGATGTAACTGCTTACAGGAAACCGAATCTGCTTCGTTATCGCCATGCTCACGTACAGGAAGTACGCGTCGCACGACGATGCCTCGCATCTCCGATACCCTGTAAGCATTTACAACTCTAGTGGTTATTGATAGTAGGGTGGCCATGGGGGTGAGTAATTACAATATTATAATCAATGATTGAACAGCAATTCGCTTGGCATTACTCAGGATTAGCAGGCGCTCATGGGAAGAAAGAATCTGGTATTTTTCCAATTTTCACATTAAATTATGAAAAGTAATATTTCATTGTAATCTCCTAAATTTCAAAGGGTAGCAAGATATGGGTAAAATGAAATGGTTTTTGTCGGTGGTATTGCTGGGTTTAGTAGTAATGATCGCTCTATTTTTGGTGTCTCGCAAGGATGATCAACCGGTTCTTCCCTTGCAATCGGTACCTGCGGCCGAAAACTATGTCGAGCCGGTAACCGGAAAGGATGATCAGCCGGATCTTCCCTTACAATCCGGACCTGCATCAGAAAACTATGTGGATCTTGTAACCGGAATGGATTTCGTCTGGATTGATGGCGGCTGTTTTGAGATGGGGAGTCCTGACGATGAACAAAGTAGGAAACCTGATGAGGGGCCGGTCCATCAGGTCTGTGTCGATGGCTTTTATATGGGGAAGTACGAGGTGACTAATCGCCAGTATCAGCTCTTTAATGGCAAACATGTAAGCAGGAATATTGAAGGATATTCATTTAATGGCGAGGAGCAACCGGTGACCGATGTCTCTTGGGATGATGCCATGGCCTATATCGAGTGGTTAAATAGGGAAAGCGGCAAGACCTTTCGGTTGCCAACCGAAGCGGAGTGGGAATATGCGGCCCGGGCCGGCAGTAAAACCTCCAGGTTCTGGGGGGATAGTCCGGATGATGCCTGTATGTATGGCAATATCGCTGATATAACGGCAAATACATTTTGGTCTGATTGGACTATTCATAATTGTGATGATGGTTACATTGTGACTGCCCCGGTGGGGCAGTTTAAACCCAATGCTTTTGGCTTATATGATATGGTGGGCAACGTCTGGGAGTGGACTGGAGACTGGTATGGCAAGGACTATTATGAAAACAGTCCAATGAAGAATCCCCAGGGACCTTTAACCGGCGACACGCGGGTGGTCCGCGGCACCCCCTGGGATGACAACCCCGGTGACGAGCGTTCTGCCAAACGTTTAGAATTAGAGCCCAATTATCGTGGCCAATATAACGGATTCCGTCTGGTCTTACCCTCGGCAAAGTAAAAATTAACTAGGCGGTCTTGAAAAAAGCCTGTTTCAGCCTCAGAGGGCTGGTTCAATTTCTCGGGATTACAGAGGAGATTCTATAGACATAATTATTTCAGCCACATAGGACTTCGTGGACAGACTCTAGTTAATCTGGGGAAGTCCAAGAAGTTGTGTCCCTCAGGGAAGACTAAGGCGCGGTTTGCTCGATTCCTTTAGTTTCTTCAGGTTTCTTGGTTTTCTCTTGCTGAGCTCGGAGCATGCCAAGATTAGACTTTGCAGCGATCGAATTAGGATTTATGGCGATTGCCTTTTCATAATGATCAATTGCTTGCCGGGTTTTTCCCTGCAGTTGTAAAGCCCTTGCAAGATTAAATTCGGCAGAATCCGAGGCTGGATTTAGCTGTATCTCCCTTCTGAAATGCTGTTCCGCCTTCTCTATTTCACCTATTGAAGCAAGAAGTATACCAAAATCATTGTGTACTCCGGCAAGATCGGGGTTAATCTTAAGCAAATTTTCATATTCGCTTACAGCTTTATCGATGTGCCCTGTTAGGTCATAGATTATCGCCTGACTCCGACGCCCTTTAGTTGTGTCAGGTTCAATTTTTACCACTTCTTTTAAATGGTAAAGAGCTGTGTCATTTTTATTTGAATCGCGTAATAATAGACCGAGTTCATAATGAAATTTTGCATTATCAGGCATAATTTCAACACACTTTTTAATATGTTTTAAAGCCTTTTCGACTTGTCCTTGATCTTTATAAATAAGTGCAAGCGCGTAATGTGCATTAGGATAATCCGGAGTTGTCTGAAGAACCATTTGGAAATATCTAATCGCCTCGGTTAGATTTTCCATCAGTACAGAGACAGTACCAAGTCTCATGAGCGGTTCTTTGTCTTTAGATAAGTTATATGACCTTAAAAAAAGAGTACGAGCCGCTTTAAATTTACCCGCCCAGGCCATAACTCTTCCTTGATTTAAGAGAGACTCGGCAATTATTTTCGAATCGAGTTGCTTAACCATTTTTTTTGTGACATTTTTAATTGCCTCATCATTCCATGCTGAAGTTGGCTTAACTGTCCCTTGTCTCTCCATATCGTCTAGGATAGCAAGTGCGAGTAAACGATAACCTTGGTATGTCAGATGGACGTGATCAACGAAATATTCTTTCCCAAATATAGTGTGCCCATACTCTCGGGTATAAGTCTTTTCAAGTATGGTCCAAAAATCAACAAGAGGTACCCTTTTTTTCTTTGTTATAGATCTCAAGGTCTTGCGCATTGGAGTCAAAATTCTGAGTGGACAAATATCTTCATCCACAGCACGTTGGAAGGATTCTTTTGCCTCGCCAAAACGTTGCAATTTGAAAAGGGCCAACCCTAACCTGAAATGAAGGGCAGCATGGTGACTGTCTATGGCCAGCGCTTGCTGAAATGTGCTCACAGCCTTCCCGTATTTTCCTGATTGCAGCAGGCTTTTCCCTGATTCATACAGATTTTCCCAGCGGACCCTCTCGGCACCGGTCAATCCATCGCTATTTTGACTTTTAAAAGGGGATATATCCTTCAGGTTGATTACCGGCGTTACGAACATTATTTTAGTGCCAAACGACCGTGCCACAGCAACCATTCTTCTAAGATTCTCTTTATAGTGGAAAATAACTTTCTTTTTATAAAGATCTTCTCGTGTATAGGATGTTGGTGTCAATCGGCATTGAAAATTGACCCACCATCGGCGTCCAAAATTGACCCACCTCAGGCAGTAGTTTTCAGTTATTTATCCTTGTCCTAATTCTCCAACTTTCGTTGCCAGTTTCGATAATTTCGCAGTGATGCGTTACT